>NZ_VOOR01000030.1 GCF_007993045.1 Phaeodactylibacter luteus | reverse complement strand
CTACACCCTTTATTCCCCCTCGGCCGACAGATATTACATAGGACATACGCAGGACTTGGCGCTCCGCCTTCGGGGCTCATCCTGCCAGATAGCCACTGGGCATTCGATTGGGCTATCGCCTAATCCCGCTCGTTCATATAGAGCGGCAAGAGTGCGAAGCGCTCTGAACAGCGCTACAGCCAACCCATATCTACCCTCAGGCATCTGCCGCCTGCAGCTCGATACAAGTCACTTCTGGCAAGATCCCAACCCTGCCCGGATAGCCTAGGTAGCCTAGCCCACGGTTGACATAAAGGTACTGCCCCCCCGATTGATACAGCCCTGCCCATTGCTTGTAAACATATTTGATAGGGCTCCATTTCAGCCAGCCTGGGATTTCCACCCCAAACTGCATGCCGTGGGTGTGCCCTGAAAAAGTCAGCGCGATGTCCTTGAACGTTTTGACCACCTGATCCTCCCAATGGGAAGGGTCATGCGACAGCAGCAGCTTCAGCCCAGCCCCCTCAGCCCCTGCGTAAGCCTGCTCCAAATCGCCATATTTCGGGAAACGGGGATGGGCAGAGTAGTTCTCTACACCAATGATAGCAACCTGTTCGCCTCTGATGTCCAGCAGGCGGTTTTCGTTCAGCAGCACCTCCCAGCCCATCTGACGATGAGTGCCCAACAGCTGTTCCATATTGCCGCGCTTAGCCGCCTCGTCTGGCCAGCGTACATAATCTCCGTAGTCGTGGTTGCCCAAAACCGAGTATACGCCATACCGAGCTTGTATCTTGTCGAAGACATCGATATATGGCGTGGCCTCGTCAGCTGTATTGTTGACCAAGTCGCCAGTAAAAAAGACCAGGTCCGGCTGTTGTGCGTTGATGAGGTCCACAGCATTGCGTACCGGCTCTTTATGCAGAAAGCTGCCCGTATGTATATCTGAAATCTGAATGATTTTCAGCCCGTCTAGTGCTTTGGGCAGCCCAGGCACCGGCACCTGCTCTCTGAAAAGCCGGTAGCGGTAGGGGTTGCGCACCATGCCGTAGATCAAGGAGAAAAAGGGGATGGCTGCAAGCCCAAGCCCCAGCTGCACCATAAAGCGCGAACGGCCGGGGTTGACCGCTTCCGTGCCTGCCAGTTGCTGATAGCCCCAGGCAGCGCCCCTGCGCAGGTCATCGATGAGGAGCACCCCAGTGATCAGTGCTTTGGACAAGTAGGCAATGAAGAAAAATGCCCGGCCTACCATGACTACGCTTTTGGGAAGGCCCTCGGCCAACCCAGAAGCGTTGGCCGCCATCCAGCCGGCCAGGGCAGCCGGGATCATCCAGTAAACGATGTAAAGCATATTGCGCAATACAGGAGGCCAGCCCTGTGCCATACTCCGGAACGCCTGAAATGCATATACATCAAAGGCTAGCAGCAAGGCTATGAAAATCAATAACCGCATGGTACTCTTGTTGTGACTGTTAGTGGAAGTGCCCGGGAAAGTGTGCCCGGGTGCAGAGCGATAACCTGAGAATGAGATAAAAACAGGTTTTGTTGCCCCATTTCGATTAATGATCCCGGTTTTCGGGCCAATGGGAGAAAGAAAGGGGCGTCCTATAAAATACGGCGCATTTTGCCGCCGTTAGAAAGAAGCGCTCGGCACACAAAAAAATTTGATTCTGGCTTCGCACCACGTTCCTGATAAAATGTCGTTTGCCTCAAAAAGTATTCGTACAACAACTGCTTTTTACCACTAATCAAAATAAAAAATTCACAAAGCCCACAATTGCTTGTTAATTCAAAATAAAATTTGCCTGTTGTCTTGATTCCTACATCAGCACCCCCTAATTTTGCGGCACCAATAGGGATGCAGCATATTCCAAACCCCAACAGCTCTGCTGTTAAAAAAACGAGACTCCAATGAAAAATGTGACCCTTATTTTCGCGCTGATGTGTGCAAGCTTTATCGCTCTTCAAGCACAGGCATCATTCAAACCTGGGCAGGTTGAGCTGGCAGCTGGCGTGGGCATCTTCTCTACTTACGCCAAAGACGGTGCGCAGAGCATCGTCCCTCCGGTGAGCCTGCGGGCCGATGTGCGCCTGGCTGAGCGCTTCACGCTAGGAGCTTACGCTGCTTACTCTAAATCTGAAGTCAACAACCGCCTGCTCCCTGATGGCACACTTCAGGACATCCGCAACGAGTCGCTGATGCTCGGCCTGAGGGCAGCCGCACACGGCAGCCTCAACGACAAGGTGAACATCTACGGGGGCGCGCTCTTGGCCTATGACATGCCCAACGTTGATGAGCGCATCAATGGCCTGCCCAAAAGCGCCAATGATGATCAGCCCTCCTTTGTACAGCCTGCTTCTAGTAAGTTCTTATACAGTGCATTTGTAGGCGCATCTTACTATACCGGACACGGCATCGGCTTCTTTGGCGAAGTCGGCTATGGCATCTCCATACTCAATGCCGGCCTGACCATCAGGCTGTAAAGGCAGAAAGGCCGCTGAGCAAGAAAGCCGGTGCTTTGCCCTCAGGGCAGGGGCCGGCTTTCTTGTGCAACGCGCCCTGTGCCAAGCCGCTAAAAAGCTTAGCTTTGTAAGCTCATACATCTTGCTAAAGCATTAACATTTCCACCCTATGCAACTTTCCAGCCTGCCCCGCCTGCGCCACCTTTCTTCCGGAAACTTTTTCCTGATCGCCGGCCCCTGTGCCATCGAAGGGGAAGACATGGCCTTCGAGATAGCACGCCACATCAGCGAGGTATGCGATGACCTGCACATCCCGTTCATTTTCAAAGGCTCCTACCGCAAGGCCAACCGGTCGCGCATTGACTCTTTCACCGGCATTGGGGATGAGAAAGCCCTTGGTATCTTGCAAAAGATAGGCGAAGAATTTCAAGTGCCTGTCACTACCGACATCCACACGGAGGCCGAAGCAGCTATGGCTGCACAGTATGTGGATGTGCTGCAAATCCCCGCTTTCCTCTGCCGGCAAACTACCCTGTTGGTGGCTGCTGCTGAAACCGGCAAGGCCGTCAACATCAAAAAGGGGCAGTTCTTAAGCCCGGAGGCCATGAAGTTTGCCCGCGACAAAGTCATTGATGCTGGCAATGAGCAGGTATTACTGACCGAGAGAGGGGTGACTTTTGGCTACCAAGACCTCGTCGTCGACTTCCGGGGCATACCTGTCATGCAAAGCCTGGGCAGCCCTGTTGTGCTAGACTGCACCCACTCCCTACAGCAGCCCAACCAATCCTCAGGTGTGACTGGCGGGCGCCCGGCTTTGATCAGCACTATTGCCAGGGCAGGTATTGCAGCAGGTACCGACGGCCTTTTCATAGAGACACACCCCCGCCCAAGTGAGGCCAAATCGGATGGGGCCAATATGTTGCCTATGGATCAGCTCCGCCCGCTGCTTGAGAAACTGGCCAGGATACGAGAAGCTATCCGCTAATTCTAAGGCCAGGCGGGAATTTTCCCACAGCAGGCAGCGTTTTACAACCGGACGGGGTCTTTTTATTACCCCCACCCAAGATGGCCTTCCGTAAAAATCATGGAGTACTGCCACGCGCAGTCGAGCACCTCAAACCACGTTCATCCTGCCAGAGCATAGCTGTGGCCAAACATACATTAGATCACAAAAACCAGGAGGCAGCCTATGAGAAACTTCAACTATCCACTCATTACCACTCTGTTTGCCTTCCTTTTTTGCTCGTTCAGCGTACTGCACGGGCAAGGGGCTAGCAAAACACTCGTAAAATCATTCAACCTGCAGGGGCTTTCTGCAGTCGCACTCCAACTAGATGCCCCAACTGAGGTAGCGCATTGGGACAACAATACCGTCCGGATACAGCTGTCCATAGCCCTGGACTCAGGCAGTGAAGCCCTGATCAAGTCATTGGTAAGGGCAGGCCGCTACAACCTACAAGGGGAAGAGCTGGGCCAGGTCTACACCATCACTGCCCCCAATATCGGGCGGGAAGTGAAAATCGGTGGGAAAGTCTTGGAAGAAAGCATTTCAGTGAGCGTATTCCTCCCCCGCGGTGTGCAGTTCGAGGCACCGGCAAAGGAGGAAGGGGCTTTGTCTGCAGAGGATTCTATGTGAAAGAGGGTGGGCAAGGCGTTAAGCGTTTACTCCTTTTGAAAATCAATGCTTTATAGTTTTCAAAACAAACCCGCTCTAAACCTACTCCCCTCGGGCACGAGAGGTGAAATTTTGACGACTTTGTTTTTGTGGCCTGCAAGGCAAAAAAGCACAGGCATAGCCTACACGAAGCGTGGGGAAAAGGGGCCCCACCGTGAGGTCGGCGAGCATTTTTAACGCCGCAGGATGCAAAAAGAAAAGTCAAAAATCACTTATTGTGCCCGAGGGGAGTATAAGTTCCAAGCCCTGCCGGGCGGCCCAGCAGGAAACTTTAACTTTTGCCCTGCGTTAAAAAACGTACAGCTTGCGTTTATTCAGTACTTGAGCGTACACTCAGGCAGCTGTTATGATGGATGACAGCGGGCGCAAACCAGATTGTCGTTTTTTTTGATGGGGCCTGCCCCTGCCAGCAGGCAGGTGCCGCTATGCTACGGGGCTCGCTGTCCGCTCGGCCCTATCGGGCTAATACCCCTGCGCAGCGCTAGGCCAATGCCAGCCTAAAGCCCGGAAAGCATAAACGCCTACGACAATTTGGTTCACGCCCATGACAGCTCACTGCGTGCCTAACGTTCTGTACGGAATGCAGCTGTGCGTTTTTTTAGCTTATTGTATTTTGAGCATAGAAGAACGCTAATTTTCCAGGTTAACCCGCCGAAACGGGGCAAATGCAACATCTACCATGAAAACCGCGACCCTCTGCAGCATATTCTTCCTGTACGCTGCCACTTCTGCACAAGCTCAGCTGAAAAAGACCCTCCACAAAGTTTTTGAGGTGCCGGCCGCCACACAGCAGCTTGTCTTCAATATTTACGAGGCTGATGAGTACGAAATCATCCCTTGGGCGGGCAATACCATATTGACAGAAACGCAGGTAGAGATGTACAACGCCTCCAAAGGGGTTTTCGACTTTTTCTTGAAAGAGGGGCGCTATGACTTTGTAGCTCTTGAGCAAAGCGACAGCCTGATCCTGAGCAGTAAAGACCTCCTACGGCATGCCATCAAAATTGAGGATATCCAGTCCGAGGAGCAGGTTGTGAGCCGTATCTTTGTGCCGGATACTTTTCAAAAGCAAGGGGGCGCGCTGTGGGCGCGCCCGGAAACGGAAGGGCCAGAGCCTAAGCTCGACCGAGAACGGGCAGAAGTAGAGCGGCCTTCGCCCGTTCTGCCCGATACATCCCAAAGGAAACCCCCAGTACAGGATCAATAGTTATGATTCAGGAACTCGAGATAAAATTAAGCCCGCCGGATGCACTCCACGAGGACCGTATCCGGGCAGCGGCTATCCAAAAAAGCAAAATTGAGCCCAATGCGGTTACTGCCGTGCGCTTGCTGCGCAGGTCAGTGGATGCGCGCGGGCGCCGGCCGGTCGTACGGCTGCGCGTTGCTGTACATGCCAACGAGCCCTACGAGCCGGAGCCTGCCATACTGAGCGGGTTCAAAGAAGTGGCCGATGCACATAAAGTGCTGATCATAGGTGCAGGCCCTACAGGCTATTTTGCCGCACTCGAACTCATAGAGCTGGGGCTGAAGCCTGTAGTGCTAGACCGGGGCAAAGATGTACGGGCAAGGCGGCGGGACCTCCGCGCCATACAACAGTTCAGCGAGGTCAACCCGCACTCCAATTATTGCTTTGGGGAAGGCGGGGCCGGCACTTACTCAGATGGCAAGCTCTACACCCGCTCTCACAAGCGGGGGAATATCGAAAAAGCGATGCGCCTGTTTGTTGAACATGGCGCCAACCCTGACATCCTCATCGACGCCCACCCCCACATAGGCTCCAACAAGCTCCCTCAGATTGTCGCCAACATCCGGCAAACGATCCTCCACTATGGGGGCGAAGTCCACTTTGACAGCGCAGTCACTGATTTCCTTATTGAAGAAAATAAGATTAGAGGGGTAGTGGTCAATGGGGAAAAGGAAATACGGGCGGGAGAAGTAGTGCTCGCCACCGGGCATTCGGCCCGAGACATTTACCGCCTCCTACACCAAAGGGGCGTGCACCTCGAAGCCAAGCCTTTTGCGCTCGGCGTGCGCATAGAGCACCCCCAACCACTGATTGACCAGATACAGTACAACCAACGCCCAAGGGAGGAAGCCCTCCCCGCATCTAGCTATCGCCTGGCTTGCCAGATAGCAGGCCGTGGGGTTTTCTCCTTTTGTATGTGCCCCGGCGGGCTGATTGTGCCGGCTGCCACTGCACCAGGAGAACTGGTCGTGAACGGCATGTCAATGTCGCGCCGCGATTCCCCTTATGCGAATTCCGGCACAGTAGTCGCCGTAGAGCTGGAAGACCTGAAGCCTTTCGGGCAACATGGCATTTTTGCTGGCCTGGCCTTCCAGCAAGCTGCAGAACAGGACATGTTCAACTATGGCGACGGAGGGCAGCAGGCTCCGGCCCAAAAGCTGACCGATTTCGTACAGGGCAAGGTTTCGGGCGCGCTGAATGGGACTTCCTATATCCCGGGCATTTATGCTGCTCCAGTGCACGAAATACTGCCCAAGGGCATTGCCCAACGGCTGCAGGAGGGGGTGAAGGAGTTTGGCAAAAAAATGAAAGGCTACTATACCGAAGAGGCCAATGTGGTAGGTGTGGAAAGCCGCACGAGCTCGCCGGTCCGCATCCCCAGAAACCCGGAGACCTACATGCACGATCAGGTAGAGGGGCTATTCCCTGCCGGAGAGGGGGCCGGTTATGCCGGTGGGATCATTTCTGCAGCCATGGACGGGCAAAATGTGGCCCGGGCTGTAGCCGCTTACCTAAAAGATAAGCATTAGAGCCTGTTCCGGGCTCGTTACTATTGCCAATCAACGCTTGATGAGCCTAACTCCCTTGCCGGATTTTCAGAACGGAAATGCTCCAAACAAACCCTTAGGCCAACCTGTGCGTGCGAACAGGCAGAGCGCCCTAGTGGTCTGTCAAGTGTTAATTTTTGGGTTGAGTGGGAGCGAATTTTGAGGCTAATCAAGGCGGATGTTCCCGCGCATAGCAGCGCTACGTAAGGGGTTGTCCAACGAAGAGTAGCCTCAAAAGTCGCCGCAGGTAACCCCTAGTTTTAGCCTTGACAGACCACTAGTGCCTTTTTGCAGAAGTGGAGCGGTACAGGCGTAAACCAAAATGTCGTAGGCGTTTATACTTTTCGGGCTTTAGGCTGGGATTGGACTAGCGCTGCGAAGGGGTATAAGAGCTTCTTGGGGTTTTACCCTTTGGGCTGCTCTTGCCAAATTTTGTCCTGCTCTTCGTTGTTCTTCGGTCACGTAGCTAAGGCTATTGGATTCAAGAATGGGGCCCTTTGTCCCATTCTTGAATATATCACGCCTCGATCAGGGCAAAATTTGGCTACGTTCGCTCCAAAAGCAAAATCCCAAAAAGCTCTAAGCCCGATAGGGCCGAGCGGATAGCGAGCCCCGGAGCATAGCGGCACCTGCCGTTAGGCAGGGGCAGGCCCCATCCTAACGGCAATTTGATTGGCGCACGCGCGCGGAGCTATTGCAACGGCAGCAAAACGAAGAAACGGAGCTGCCATTTATCTACCGGTATCCACAATTACTGCTAAATTGCGCGCAATTTTAAAGAAGCATAGTGTAATGAAAGATATTTTAGATTTATTGGGCCGGGGCATGCTCTCTTTTATTTTCCTTTACGAAGCCTATGATTCCATTTTCTATTTTGAGCAGACCCAAGAGAAGATGTCCCTCTACGGGCTCGAATGGCGGCAGGACCTGCTATTGGTGGGTGCCATCATCCTCATGCTCCTGGGCGGCACCCTGCTGCTGATCGGCTACCGTACGGGGCTCGCGATGTTCCTCCTGCTCTGCTATTGGATCCCCGTAACCTTTATTGTGCATTCCTTTTGGAACGACCCCGAGCCTGCGCGGCGGTTGCAGTCTATTTTGTTTATGAAAAACATCGCCATAGTGGGCGGCCTGCTGATGGTGTGGGCCAATGGTGTGGGCCGCTACAGCGTAAAACGCCTCTTTGCGACTACCCGGGTACGGGGCGTATAATCTGGCCTATTTTTAAGCTTACAGCTTCTAGCCCCTTGACTCTTAGTGCTTTTTTTGTCTATATTTGGAGAGTTGTTCACCGAGGTAATGGCCTTGGCTAACCTCCGGCTAGATAGGAATTTATAAAAAGATCGTAAAACCCGCAGGTCTTTAGCCTGTGGGGTGTAAACGACAAATGTTGTATATTTGAACTGTCAGTATAAGACATTAAAACCTCGTAAGGGACTTGCGAGTACACGGGTGGAGCGACGGTAAGACTTCTAACTTCTTAGGAAGCAGTAAGCAAGTTGCTGTAAAACCTGAAGCCCATTTGCCTTTAGCACATGGGTAGTTCGTTTTGCTTTCCTGAAAGGTTGAGATCCGGGACCGGGCATTCTCCTTTAGGTGGGTTTCTTCAATTTTTGTTAATGATTATCTAAAGCATATACCACCTGGCTCCACCGAAAGATGCCTGCGCCTTTGCTCCCTTTCCCCGCTTCTATTTTGTGCTTTCCCTATGACAGCCCCGAGTATAAGCTTCCTTCGGCAAGGCTGAGCCCAATGGCCATGTATCTGTAGCGCAGCCCTGTGGGTATGCTTCAATTTTATTTTTCACTCTTTAACCTTTTTGTGATGAATATTTTTGTTGCTAGGCTCAACTTTGATACAGACAGTGATGGTCTGCGTAACGCATTTGAAGCTTTCGGCACTGTGGAATCGGCCAAAGTGATCAACGACCACTTCACGGGGAAATCCCGGGGCTTTGGCTTTGTGGAAATGTCGGACGACAACGAAGCGTACGCTGCTATTGAAGCATTGAATGAATCTGACCTGGATGGCAACACAATTGTAGTGAAACAAGCAGAGCCCCGCGAAAAACGCGGTGGCGGCGGCGGCTTCAACCGTGGCGGCGGCGATCGTGGCGGATATGGCGGCGGCGGCCGAGGTGGATACGGCGGTGGGCGTGACCGTGGCGGATATGGCGACCGTGGTGGCGACCGCGGCGGATATGGCGGCGGATATGGCGGCGGTGGGCGCGACCGTGGCGGATACGGCGGTGGCCGTGGGCGCGGCGGAGACCGGGATAGCGGCGGCTACCGGGACGGCGGCAACCGCAGGAGCAGCCGTGACAACGACGATTACCGCGGCGGCGGCAACGACCGGTATTAGGCTGATCCCTGGGCACTTCATCTTACGTGCCCAGGAAAGCAGGGCTCATAGGCTTTAGGCAAAAAAACTGCTGACGGGGCGGTGCACCAAATACACGTAAGGTACGAGCTGGTTTGGTGTTTTTATCCCCCAAAAAGCCTCAGCGCTTTCTGCATAAGCATAAACAAACGCTACGGGAGTACAGCTGTGCTGTGCTCCCGTTTCTATTGTGTGCCACATAGGCATTTTTCACAAGTGTAGGAGCTTCCTGCAAAAAGCTGTAACTTCCCCAAGGGCAAAGCTCGTCCACTGCCTGCCCCTCTTTTTCCAAACTACACACAAACTTGGGCTGCCTAACCTAACAGCCCGGGAAACCTTTTGTGCAGCCTCTGCTTTAGCCCTGCAAAAGGATATAAACTTCGATGATGACTAACACTTGCTATGAGAAACCTGATCTTATTGTCTTGTTGTTTTGCGTTGGGGCTGGCCGGCCACTTTGAATCCGCTGCGCAGCCTGCCGATGCCATGGCCTATCAGAACCGGGCGGCATCCCTGCTGCTCAATCAAGAATATGAGCGCGCCATTATTGAGCTGCAAAAAGCAGCACAGCTCCACAAGCAAAATGCCCAGTGGCAATACTATTTCGCCTGCCTCAATGAAATCACTCAAGCCTATATCAACACGGGCAGCTTAGAGCGGGCCAAGTCCACTGCCAAAGAAGCGCTGTGGCAAAGTATCCAAACCCTTGGGCGCAATAACGACGAGGCTGCTAAAGCTTCCCATAAACTAGGGCAGGTTTATGAAGCCGCCGAACGCTATGCCGATGCAGGGCGTTGCCATCAGATGGCATTGGACATCAGGGAGGACCTCCATACCAGAGCTCACCCTGCCTCTGCTCAATCCCTGCTCCACTTGAGCCGAACCTCTCGCCTGCAAGGCCGGCACAAGCAGGCGGCACAATACGCTGAAGAAGCCATCCGCATCTTCAGCAGTTACTATAGCCCTACTCATCTCGAGACGGGGCAAGCCTACCTTGCACTGGGCCTCGCCTGGCATGAACAGGGAGATGAGGCTGCGTTGCCCCTCTTTGAAAAAGCCATTGCCACATTCAGAAAAGCTGGTGAAGCTGGCGCTTTGCCCCTTGCAAAAGCCTTGTACCAAAAGGCACAGCTCTCAGCAAGCCCGGACCTGGCCCTTGTAGAAGAAGCCGGCGAGCTTTTTGCTACGCTAAATGCTACCTCCCTGCCTGATGCACAAGCCGTTTTCCTTCTGCTTGCCGAGCATTGCCTCAATTCAGGGGAGCCAGGAAAAGCCCGGCAGTGGGCTGCCAAGGCAGCTTATAACAAGGGCAATATACCTGAAGCCGCAGCGCGCCTGCAGCTTCAGGCCAATTTCCTGCTTGGCGATTTTGAGCAAGCCTGCCAGCTGTACCCCTGGCTGAATCATACCAGCGATTCGCTTTCCCGGCAGCTGCTCAACAAAGCGGCCGCCGCAACAGGTAAGCCGCTGATGTTCGCAGGCATTGACCAGCCTGCAGCTCCGGAGCCCCGAGGTTTGGCAGAGCAGGCAGCCTACTATGCCCATGAGGCGGCCCGTGCCCCTGCAGGGTCTTTTGAAGCCCTAAGCGCACACCTGCTCGCGGGGAAATACTTCGCCAGCCTTTCGCTCCAGGACCGGAACATGCTCCGCAACCTGTCCACTGCTGAGCACCATTTTTCAAAGGGCATCGCCACCGCACTGCAATGGCTTCAGTATCCCGTTCAGCCAGACCAAAGGCACTGGCTCAAACGCGAATTGCCGGGCCTGCTGCAGGCCGCTTTTGCGGCAATGGCCCTTCAACGGCAACAAACGCAGCGCACAGAGAGCGAGGAGATCGCCGCAGAATGGATGATAAGGGGAAAGTGGATAATGGCTACCTTAATGAGGCAGGAACGGGCGCTGCCTCCTGTTGCTTACCAATGGCTGGCGGGCCAGCTTCAGTATCCTGGCTTTCGGGCGAGTAGAGAAATCACAGAAAAATGGGGGCAATGGCAGCAAGAGCACCTTGGCCAGCCATTGCCAGCTCTCAAAACTTTCTTGGAAAGCCTTTCCGCCAACCATGCCTGGGGGTATGGCTACTGGTCCGATGGGAAAGCGCTGAGCGTTGTCCATTTTTCCGAACAGCCATCATTGTTTGTCCATAAGCTGAGCCGGGGGGAGAAAGAGCTATCAGCCGGACAGGCTGCTCTGCTGCTGCCCGGCTGGGACACTTCTGCTCTTCAGCAAAACATTTGGCTGCTGCCTGATCAAGGGCTATGGCACTTCCCATTTAAGCAGTTGTTGGCAGATGGGCAGAACGGAGCGGCCACACAGATCGGGATATACACCCACTTTTCTGCCGAGGATTTTATCGCTGCCGTTCGCAGGCCAAAGCCAGCAAAGGATAAGAGCATGCCATGTTTTTATTATTTCCTGCCTGATGCCCAGGCCCCAAGGGCACTGCCAACTTCCTCCGCCCGGATGTACACAGCCTGCCCGGAATGGATGGCGTCAGGTGCAGCAGCAGCTCAGCCCTTGACCACTGCCGGCCAAACCGCTCAGACCATCATAACCAGCCCCGCTGCCACAGACTCCCTACTGCAGCGGCTGGGCGGCCAGACCAAAAAGGCCAGCCTGCTCATGCCTTTTACAGCGCCAGCGGAATTGCTACAGGCATGGGATGAGGGCTACTCTCAAATCGCTTACAGCACAGCGCAGTGCCCCAGCTCTCAGGCCGATCTCGCACTCTTGTCCGAAGTACAGTCTGGCACCCCTCTTGCCACTGCATTGCAAATAGTGGATGGGCATAGCTTTTCCTTAATCGGTGCTCCAGGGGCAACCGCTCCTGAGCCAGTAGACGGGCAGCCCCTGATCCGTTGGATTCTGCTCGCTATAGCCCTGCTTATCGCTATAGGCTGGCTGGTGATGCCTAGAAAAAAGCGGCTTATTCGAGGTCGATAGTGGCCAGCATTTCCTGTAGGTCCATAGCTGTAGTGAGGGTGCTGTAGGTGTGCTTTTCGCACAGCTCCCACAAACGGTTGTTGTAGGAGTCATTATAAGTTATGGGGGAAGACTTGACCATTTGGCCTTGGTAAAGGTACTTTCCGGTCACTTCTGCATAATCTGCTGAGAATGCCATGCGCATAAGCGTATCTGTTGTGCCAGGTTCCTGCCGTTCCCACAAACGGGTAGCAAGGCGTACAGACCAGCGCATAAAACGCGGCACTTGCTGTAGGGCAGCCGGATGCACCGCGCCTGTGGCAAAAGCATGAGTTACCACGCCTGTGCCCGCCAGCCGGTAGTCGAGCTCGTAGGTCCAGCTTACGCGGGCCAGTGCAACCTGCCGCTGCGCATCTCTGAGGTTGAAACTATGCTTTAGCCCCGGGCTGCGGAAATTGACCGAACCAATGCGGTGCGATTCATGAGTGAGGTTGAAGATGCGGGCCCCGTCAGCTGCTATCAGTGTGTCACTGAGCTCATTGACCAGCAGAAAAGGGGCAAGGACGTTGTAAGCGAAGTTGCGCTCTATGCCGTCTTCGGTAAGTTTGCGCAAAGGGAAGTAAGCTTCCGCTAAATTGAAGAGGAGGTCGATACAAGGATACCGGTCTTGGATGGTTTCTGCAGCCCGCCGGATGTCCTGTTGTGATGACCAGTCGACGAGGACCAGGTCGATGTCTGGGTTCTGGCTTTCTGCGATTAGTTTCACACGGGCTTTCTTGGCTCTGCGCTCGTTGGAGCACATCATAATCACCGCTGCGCCTTCCCGGGCGGCGCCCCGGGCTACTGCATACCCCAGCCCCGACCCTGCGCCGGTAACCAGGCAAACTGTTTTTTGCATTGTTCATAGTTTATCCGGCAGCACAGCCGCTAAGGGCTAAAGGCTGCCATCGTTAATACCCAGGCGTATGATTGGAGGTGTAGTTTGGCTGTATCCCTTTGATTTTGCTCCAAACATAAACGTAGTAGCAGGAGCGCCGCATGAAGACATCTTACGGGAAGCCGCCGTTCAGCGCTCCGGGTTTTATGATTCGCTATAGGTATTAACGGAAAGATAAGCCAGATTTCATACCTGCTGCCAACATTTTTCTGGCTTTTTACACTTCTCAGACGCAAGGCCTGCTACTCCAGCAGCCGGCGGAGGTCTCTCAGAAAGCGGGCGTGCCCTTGTCCTACCACCCATTCGATGCGGTGGTTGAGCCGGCGGCCTTCAGGGGTTGCATTGGAAGCCTTAGGGGCAAAATCCCCCTTTCCGGCAGCTTTTATCCGGCTGCTGCTCACCTCATAGTCCCGGGCCATACGGTTGGCCAGGGTAGCGGCGCGCATAGCGCTGTACTCCCACTTGCTGTCAATGCTGCTGCGGCGTAGGGGCTCATTGTTGGTATGCCCTAAGACTTCTATATCGAGCCCGGGCTGCAGCTGTAGTATGGGGCAAATGACCTGCAGAAAAGAGTCGGCTTCGGGCTGTAGCTTGCTCGTACTGCCGGGGGCAAAGAGGTAATCGGCGAATACCCCTAGGACTAGCTGATGATTGCTGACCTCTATAGTGAAGGCGGTGGAATCCAGCTTGGGCAGCGTATCTTGCAGCTGCCTGGCCATTTCTCCCAGCACACTGTCCTGTAGGTTGAGCAAAGCTTCTATTTTAGACAGGCGTGCTTTCTGGGCTTCAATTATTGCATCGCGTGCCTGTATGTTGGCATCTAGGCCCTTGACTTCTTTCCGGAGCTCCTGCTGCAAACGCTCCACTTCATCATCCAAACGGATGATCCGCTCCTGATAATTGGCTTGCGACTGCAGCAAGGCCGTATTTTCTCCCCTGCGCTCGGCAGTGTCCAACCGCAATTGATAGACGAGGGCTTCTGCAGCCTTCAGCCTCGTGCTTAAGCTATCGGCTATAAAAGCAGCGGCCGCCTGCCCTGCCAAGTATTTCTTTTTGCTCACACAGGCACTCAGCGATAAGGCCAAGAAAATAAAGAGGGCAAGACGGGACATAACGGTACAGCTGGTCATTTTGCAAAGATAAAAGAGTCCACTGCCAAATAAAGGTGCCCTTCAAAAAAATAGGAGGAAGCAGCCGTTTTCGGCTGCTTCCTCCTGAATACTTTTGGCAAAGCCAAAAGCAAAAAGCGCGGTTAACCTGGGCGCAAACCAAAATATCGCAGGCGGTTATGCTTTTCGGGCTTTACAGCCTGGCATTGGCCTAGCGCTGCGAAGGGGTGTAAGCCCGATAGGGCCGAGCGGACAGCGAGCCCCGGAGCATAGCGGCACCTGCCCGCTGGCAGGGGCAGGCCCCAAAACGATAATCTGGATTTCGCCCGTTAACCTTTAGCGCAAGCGCAGGCTGGAAGAGCCCAGCATTCCAATTTCTGTAAAGATGGAAACGCGGTAATAGCCCGGGTCCAGTTTGTCCTCAAGATCATACACAAAGGAAAGCCGCTGATTGGCCGAAATGTCGACATCTTTGGCTTTTACAGCAATGATGTCCATTTTCTGGTTGTTTACCACAGTCTGGGCTTTGACCGGGTTGGCCGCAGCGATGGGCGTCCCCTTGTCGTCGTTGATGGTCAGGTAGAGTGTCCGCAGCCCCTGCAAGTTATCCGGCACATTGGTCAGGTCGAAGCTCACGCGGATGGTGCGCACCCGGCGGGCTTTGGAAGTGACTTTCTCATTGCCGCGCTCCAGCTCCACCTGGAATGCCGTAGCCTTGAAGTTGGCCAAGGTCAGCCGTTCGTTTTCCTCTTCTATGGTACGGCGGATGTTGTTGAGCTGCTCCACTTCCTCTTTAGAAGCAGTAAGGTCTGCTTCCAGGATGCCCATGGCTTCCTTGAGGGATTCATTTTCGGCGACAAGCGCTTGTATGTTGCCCTGCAGCTCGTCCTTCAGCGCGATGAGCTCTTGTATTTCTGCCCTCAGGCTATTGATTTCGGAAGATGTACTGGCTTTGATGTTGCGGATAGCCGCCTCCTTCTTGGCGATAGCCTCCTGAGCCTGGGCCAGGTTGCCCTGCAGCTCGCCGTTCTGCTCTGCCAGCATATTGTACTCTCCCTGCAAACTATCCACTTCACCGATGAGATCCTCGCGCAGTACTTCTAGCTCCTCTACGGTACCCTCAAGTTTGTCGCGTACACCTTCTAGGTCTTTGCGGGCATTATTTTGCTGAAAGCCCCATATGCCTACCCCAAGGAGTAAAAGTGCAAGCACAACAACAGCGGCGATCAATCCTTTCTTCTGGTCCATAAGTTAGTTGTTAGTAGAGTTAGTTGGTTTCAATGCCCCCTTAACGCAATCCTGAAAGGCAATCGCATATACTGCGCCTCTTTTTTTAACAAAATTTTAAGAGCAGCCCTTGGTATGGCTTACAGGCTTGTTTTTTGCGCATGCACGCCTAAACGCAATTGCCCTTTCCGTGTTATTACCTGCGACAATACCGGCTAATGGATGCCGGTACGCATTCTTTGTACCTAAATAAAAAACAAACTATGTCCATCCAAGTCGGTTCTCCCGCTCCTGCGTTCACGCTGCACAACAGTGAAAAAGAAGAGGTCTCCCTATCTGATTACAAAGGCAAAAACGTTGTGCTGCTGTTTTTCCCGCTTGCTTTTACCAGTGTCTGCACAGACGAGCTTTGCCACATGCGGGACAATATCGCAACCTACTCAGGGCTGAATGCCGAAATCCTGGCGGTTTCGGTCGACTCCCCTTTCACACTGGAAAAATTCAAAGCAGACCAGCAACTCAATTTCCCACTGCTTTCAGACTTCAACAAGTCTGCATCTCAGGCCTACGGTGCGCTGTACGAGGACTTCGTGTTCGGCATGAAAGGCGTTTCCAAGCGTGCTGCTTTCGTCATTGACAAAGAAGGGGTTGTACGATACGCTGAAGTGCTGGATAATGCCGGAAATCTTCCTAATTTTGAGGCAGTCAAGGAAACTTTGAGCGGTCTGGCTTAGTTGAAAAAGCAGTTGTAGCTGCTTAAAGCACCCTGCCTGGCCGCTAATTATAGTCAGCCAGCCCAAAATTTGTGGTTTCTGACTTGCTCTTTCTCCACCTGCGGTGCGCCTGCATGCGCCCCGCAGGCAGGTTGAAAAGCCTCGCCGACTTCATCGTAGGGCCTCTTTTCCCCACGTTTCGTGTCGGCATCGCCTGCGTTTTTCGCCTTGCGAGCTAAAAGAGTGGCTTCGCTATAATTTCACACCACGCAGTAGACGCGGAGCGGAATCCTGAGTTGTTGGGCTATAGCCGGCCAAATACATGAATCCGATAAATATTATGATCCAAGAATTGCTCAATACGAACCCTGCTTGGGAAGAACTCGAAGAGGTACTCGTTGAAGATGAAACCGATACAGGCCATAAGGCCCAGCTGGTGGTCTACAATGATGACCATAACACCTTCGACTGGGTCATTCAGTGTTTCATGGAAGTGCTGGGGTACAGCAGCGAGCAATCTGAGCAGCTTGCCCTCATGATCCATTTCAAGGGGAAAGCCATCGTTAAGACAGCTCCTAAAAATGTGCTCAAGCCTAAAAAGGATGCGCTGATCGACAGGGGGCTTTCTGCAGTCATTGAGGAGTGCTGAGCTATTCCTGCCCTAAACGTAAAGACAAAACGCCTCTGCCGGACTTGTGCTGCAGGGGCGTTTCCGCATCTCTAGCTGGGCGCAAACCAAATTGTCGTTTTTTTGCTTGCCCCCTCCATAAGGATAGGGGCCTGCCCCTGCCGCAAGGACGGGGCTTGCGGGCAGGTGCCGCTATGCTGCGGGGCTCGCTATCCGCTCGGCCCTATCGGGCTTACCCCCCTTCGCAGCGCTAGGCCGATGCCATGCTGTAAAGCCCAAGAGCATAAAGCCCTGCGCCATTTGGGTTTACGCCCCCTTTAGCTTAGGCTGCCAAAAGGCGGAGAGCGGTTGCTGGGCAATAAAAAGCCCCGGAGGCGAAAAACCTTCCGGGGCATCATCATGAAACACTTTATATCGTAAACAGACGGTCTAGTCTGCCAAAATCATCATTCGGCGAGTGGCAAAGTGGCTGCCGGAGCGCAGGCTGTATTGGAGTACGCCTGCAGGAAGCCCCATGTAGCTGAGGGTCAGCGTATTCATACCCTGCTGCCCATCTTGTTCGAGCACTTTGACTACCCTGCCGGCTACGTCGCTGATAATGAGCTGTACAGGCCCAGGCTCAGGCAGCTCGAAGTTGATCTGCGTCTCGTCCCGGAATGGGTTGGGCTGGTTTTGGTGCAGCTCAAAGCGCCCTGCGGATTGAGGGGCTGTCTGGCCAGAGAAGCGGAGGTCAAGATCGAGCAGCCCGCCGGCTTTTGCATAAGCCTCAGCCAGTGTCACCCTCGAGCTGACCCTCAGCAGTTCGCTTGTCCATATATCTTCCCGGGCGCGGAAGGTGAGCTCAAACAGTACGCCCTCCTCTGAGGAAGCGGCCCAGCTTGTGTTTTCCTCATTCCAGCTCATCGTGAGCATGCCCTGGCCGAGGAAAGCAGTGCCCAGGTGGTCAAGGCTTAGGCGCCCTGGCTGAATATCGAGCAGCTCGGCCTTAGCCCGCACAAAGGAGAGCGTGCCCTGGAAGCCACTTACCGTTGCCAAATCTGTGGCATAAACGGGCAGGGTATAAACGGCCCCGCGCTCCAACAGCTGATCTTGCACTTCGAGGGCAAAAAGCCCGGCGGTACTGCGCTGTTCCAGCCCCAAGAGGTTGTTGGCCTGTACATCCCCTGAGACATCCCCTATTTTGATAGCTACAAAGTTGGCACCGCCAATACCGGATGCCGGAATGTCATTGATGTTGTATACTTCGGGGAACACCTCCTGCCAAGGGTCAGCGGGGTTGGGGAATACATAATCTGCTTCTACAAAACGCCAACTGCTGTTGTTCGACAGTTCTAGGTCGTTGCCAAGGATGAGCTTGCGCAAGGTGATCAGGTCAAGCGTAGTAATGCCGCCCGAGTTATTGACATCCGCTGCAATGCGCTGATAAGGGGTGCTGAACGGCTGTACGCCCAAGATGTGCTTGTGGATGAGCAGAAGGTCAAAGGTGGATACGCCGTTGAGGTCATCCCCATCGCGCTGTGGCGTGAGGGTATAATCCTGCCCTGGCACCAGCCCTTCGAAAGCAAAGCTGCCATCTGCGCCAGTTACGAGCCACCCGCCATTCTGACCGCTCAGATTGACTTCCACCTCCTCAACGTGCGCCCCGGCTTCTGTGGTGATGGCCCCTGCCGCCGCTGCTGTGGGGGCACCAAAGCCATCGTCACATAGCCCAAGGTTGTCCTGCACAAACAGGAAGGTCTCACAGTTGTTGCTGTTGCCGGCCAGGTCATAAGCATGGATTTCTACTTCCACCAGCCCTGTATCTTGGCAGTTGAACAGGAGGGAAGCATGGTTTGGAGAAGGCTGTTCGCCCAGGCGGTTGATGGAAAAGGATACTGGCCCAGAACAATCATCGACCATCCCTACCACAAACGTTTGAGCAAAGATCTGCCCCATGCCAGCGTCTGGCACGCCATCGCCATTGCTGTCAAATGGGCTGAGCTCTACCACCAGCCCATTGAGGCAGGGCACGGAGGGGACGACGCAGTCTTCTACTTCAAAGGGGATATTCTCCACTGCAGTATTTCCGCAGCCATCGCTTGCCCTCACCTCAAACCGGTGCGCCCCCACCGGGAAAGCTCCCGTGATGGTGAAATCAGGGTAAGTGCCAGCTATGGCACCGGTCATAGTCAGCTCTGTGTCGATCAAGCCGTCATTGAAAGCATCGTAAAAAACCCGCACTTCCACTACGCTGCTGCCTGCTGCAATGCAGTCGTCTGATACAGAGAACGCCACATTGACCTGCCCTTCGCAAGACTCGTTGTCTAGGCTACAGAATGGGCTGGCTGGCTGGGCGGAAATGGTTGGCGCCCCTTCATCGTTTACAGCAATGACCTGAGTGTACTGGTAAAAACCACCGTTGTAATCAGCCCTTTGCCAATAGTCATCAAAACCTTGGCAGAGGTTTTCGCTGGCCAGCGGGTTGTTATTGCCCTCTGTCTCGTCCGTATCCCGGTCGATGTAGGTGAACCCGTCAGGGCGGTGCAAGACATAGACAGGCTCTTCGCCCATTTGGGTGTCGCAATCGGTATCCCGGCTGACCAAGAAGGGCTCGCTGATGCCATCGTACTGGCACCAGTTGATGACGCGCCAAGTACGGTAGATGCGGTAACATTCTCCATTGGCCGGCTCAAATATTTCGTCTTCAAAGCTCACCGCCAGCACATCGCAGCCGATGTTGTTGGTTGTGACGGTGTCTGCCTGCGCAACGCCACAAACGGCTTCGCTGTCTGCTGGGAAGCGGATTTCGTAATTGTGCACTGCATTGATGGTCACTGTCTGCTGGCAGGTATTCTCACTGATGTTGCCATAATTGTCCACCGCTTCGAACCGCCGGATGATAAATCCAGTGTCACAGGCGATATTGGCCGTTGGCTGCAGCTCCGAAGCCTTAGCGCCACAGTTGTCCTGAGCAGAGGGCAAACCGAACAAGGCTTGCAGTTGAGCTTGGTTTTCGGGGTCGAACCCAAATGGCAGGCTGGTACAATCAATGGCTTTGTTTTCGGGCGCCACGCAGGTCGGTTTGATTTTTTCTTCTGCTACAATTTGCACCATGCAGGTGTTCGCATGGCCTGCTTCATCCACTACGCGTATCTCTACCATGACGGGCTCGCCTACGTCACAACAGTGAAAGTCTACATAGGGGCCAAAATTGGACCATTGGCTGCCGCATTCTCCTGTCTCGCTGTTGAAGTTATCCCTGCGGATCGCGATATTTTCAATCCCGCAGTTATCAGAAGATCCATTGTCTACATCTGCAGCAAATAGCCGGCCGAAATTATTGCCGCCTATGCTCACCACTAAGCCTTGGTCGCATACCGCAACGGGAGCAACATCGTCTACCACCTCAAAAGGGAAGAGCGCAGTCGCCGAATTGCCGCAGTCGTCATCTACCCGGTAGCGGAAGAAATAATGGCCTAGGGGCAGGGAGGAAACAATACGGCTGCTCGCATTGGCAGGAATGGTTTTGACAACGACCGTGTCTGTATTAATGCCTGTGAACTGCCCGTTCAGGTCGAAAAGGCTGTCTGACTGTGCTACCATCACTTCCGTGAAAACGGTGAAATCAGAGCAGGTTTCCCCTACTACCGGGAGGGGGGCGCTGAAGGTGGCTGCACAGCTGAAAGGGCTGGCAGAAAAGACTGGCGTATCAGCTTGCCCATCGTTGTTGTAATCTATCTCAGGGGCACTGATAGCGGGCGGCGAAAAGTCGCCGACCTTGACCCACTGTTGAAAGGCAACCTGCGCTCCAGGCGTGCACCAGTCAAATACTTGCCAGGTGCGTGTGAACTTGTACGTGCCGGAGCAGACGTCGATGCGCGGGCCATCCTGATAAGTGGCAGCCAAGTTGCATTGCGCCTGCTGCAGCGTCACTATCCCTGATACCGTATTGATGAAAGGGTAGCCGGTCACCAAAGGTGTAGGGTAGCCATTTGGCAGGGTTTCCACAACTTCGTCACAAGAGATTTCTATATTATTCGGGGGCCTATTCACCAGCCCAAGATCATCCGATGGGCTAAGCGTAATGGCTTGTACAGCAGTAGCCTGATTGCCTGCCATATCCGTAATTTCAAAGGTGCGGGTGATTGTGGTGTTGGAACAATCGTTGCCCTCTGCTACCTGATCTTCAAAGGCTATACTTACTTCCTCACAATTGTCAATAATCAGTGGAGCTCCGGTGAGGTCAAGGCTTTCAGGGTTATCTATGAGGGCATCCAGATCGGTACAAAAGAGGGGGACTTCGAAAGCCACTGCCTCTGGCGCCCAGGCTTGTGCCTCTGCCCCGTTGCCTGTAGTGGATATTTGGCCGCCCCCGTGGCTTAAGACATGGGAGCTGAAATGTCCAGATGCCCCTGCCTGTTCTCCAATGACCAGCAGATGGTATGCCTTGCCGCTTTCCAGCGGGAGGGTAAGCTGAGTGGCCCGGGCTCCAGAAGCCAGCACTGTGGTATCGGCAGGGCCTGCCTGGGCCATGACACTGGCACAAAGTAGGTTCATATTGAGGGTTTCGCCCTGAACGAGGGCCATACCAACCCCGCCTGTAGCCAAACCCGGCTCTAGCAGGAAGGTATAATAGCCATCGGCAGTCACTTCAAAAGGGTAAACTTCATACGGGCGTACAGCATTGCCGGGGAAATCTGCGGAGAGGCAGGCGTGCAAAGAGGGGTTAAATGCAGCGCTCTCTGCTCCGAACAGCCCAGTCATCACAGCGCCTGAGCCGCCAACAAGGCCAGTGCTGGTATTGGCAGGAGCTTCTACTTCCGGTGCACGGTTGTCCGTTGCGCGGATGTTGCCCCAGCAGGGCAGGAAGCCCGGGCCGGCATTGGTGCCAGGCACCAGAGCGATATGGTATTCGAACAAGCCGTGCCCATCGACCAAGCGGCCATTTTCCGGCAGCTCATCGTTGATGGTGATGAGGAAGTCTGCGGCCGTCAGGCAGCCAAAAGTGCCTTCCAGCAGCATATCGGGCGTAATAGCCCGGTTGCAATTGCCATCCAATACGACATTGATCTGATCGTTGCAGGCCAGATTGACCGTCGTCATGGTATCTTGGGTGATCTGAATGCCAAACTCGCCAACCGAGAGGTTGCCTTGATTGTCAGAGGCACGGGCCAGCACATCAAATGAACCAACGGGCAAGGTCGTACAATAGGTGTTCCCTACTGTATTGGTCACAGGGTAAAGGCTGCCGTTTTCGTGCTGTACTTGGAGCAAGACCGGCACGCTGCCATCGCAATTGTCTTGGGCATAAGCCTGGAAACAAATTTCCTGTACCGGGTCTGCGCAAGCATTGAGGTGGCGGACAATATCGAGGTTGGGGAAACTGATGGCAGGAGCTTCCTCGTCACGGACCGCATTGATAGCCAAATCTGCAGATACCGTAGTAGCCTGCCCAGCAGCATCCGTGTAGGTCGCAGATAGCTCGGCGTTGCCTACAAGAGCTGGGGTGAGCAGGAGGGTGTAGCTAAAGAAGCCCGCTCCGGAGCCTGTACCGTTGGGTTGGATCTCCTGCCCATTGAAGGCCACCGTGAGGCGGTCGGGGTCTACGGGCTGATCACAATCATCGGAGACTAAAATATTGGCATTGACATGGAGCTCGCTCTGGCAAACGGGTAGCGTATAGGTAAGGTTGCCGGGCAGTTGTACCACCGGGGCTTGATCCGCTTCTTGGGTTACTTCAATCAGGGCATTCTGAACAGTAACCCCTTTGTAATCGATGGTCAGCCCGTAAACTCCGGGCGTGAGCACGCCTGAGCACTCAAAGTAAGCGAAGCCGCTTTGTACATTGACATACCCTACAGACAGGGGCGCACCGGAAATGCTGATATCCTGGGCTACGTTGGCTGTAGGCGAAATATTGCAATCGATGATCGTACCGGCAAAGAGGGCAAAAGCCTCAGAATCACAAGATGGGATGTTAAAACTGGTATTGCCACTGATGTCGACTACGGGCGCGGGGCTATCGCCCTGTGCCACGGTGAGGTCGAACTCATAAGTAGCTGTATTGCCGTAGTCGTCGGCAGCCTCATAGGCTACGGTATAGGTGCCTGGTGTGAGGTAAGAGCCGGATGCCGGGCCCTGCGTCTGTGTCAGTTGTGGATCTGCATCACAGTTGTCAATAGCGAAGACCGTCCAATTGACGGGCACATCATTGTCGCAAGATGGGGTTTCTACCAGCATGTCCACCGGGCCTTGAATGACAGGCGGCCGGTTGTCCACCACTTCTATGGTATAAGTGATATCCGTACGGTTGCCATCGGCATCTGTCGCGATCAAGTCTATGACATTGGTCCCTACCGCGGCATGCCCTTCGAGCACGTAATTGCTCCCTGTAAAGGTCAGGTTGGCGTTCCCTCCCGGAAATACCGATGCATTTTCGCTAAAAGTAGCTACGTTCACCTCTAGTGCGGGGGGTGCGCAGTTGTCATCGGTAAATACCAGCCAAACAAACTGATACCCACATTCGCCTTCCGGCGGTGTGATGGACTGCATAGCCGGCGGGGCTACCGCCAGGTTGGTAAACACATCGATAGTGGGAGGGGTGGCATCGGTGGATACTATTTCGGCGGAAGCCGCAACCGCTTCCACACAATCGGATCGGTACTGGCAAGCACCGGCCGTTGATAATGCTAAAGATATATTGTATGCCCCTACGCCCAAGCTGGAGAATGTAGCTGTGGCACCGCCTGCCACCGTCTGCGCCTGGCCATCCACAGCTACAATATAGGAAGCCCCACAACCGGCATCCGTTACGGTAACGTCAAATTGCCCATCAAAGCTATCGGGGCAGCTTGTGCCCATAATGTTGGAGACCGTCAGTACCGGCGGCAGGTCTTGTATTAGGCTGCCCATTACGGTATCCCGCACAGAAGAGACCAGGCTGTTGCCGCAGTTAGCGGTAAGGGCGAAGGGGTAGTCTGTACCCGGCAGCAAGGAGCCTGGCGCAATTGTGACCATGGTGTCGGTAATGTTGACCGCGTCCACGGCTGGATTGCTCATGTCTTCGAGGTCGAGCGTGTAGGATATTGCGTCGGCAGAAGGCGACCATCGCACAGTAACCGAGCCGTCACAATTGTAAGTAGCCGGATAGAGGGTAGGCTGGGCACATTGCCCGAACAGCTCGGCATGGCCTAAAGCCAGCAGTGCCCAAATGGTGCTGAGCAGGAGGCCCCACCTGCCTGTTGTTGTTCTGATGTCGGATTGCGTGTGCATGGTTAATTAATTTTTTTTGCAATACGGTGTAGGGGCAAAGGCAGGGCGTACCTGCACCTTTGCACCTCATCGGTTGGGAGTGATGGTTTATGATTCCGGCCCGGGGACTTGTGGGGGGCACCCCGGCTGTATTGCCGCTATAGAGCGGCAGGGACATTTTCAAAAGGTATACTCCAACAACTGTGCCAAACTCGGCCAAGGGCTGGCCTTGCATGCGGCCAAACGCGCTATCGCTATGATTTCAAGGTGGGAAGCTGTATATTTGAAGCTGATCAGGGCTAGGTATTTATTGCACCTGATGTACTATCTCAACTAAACCCCGGGGGGCTGCCCCTGACTACATCTCACCAACTGTACGTGGATAACCTTTGTCTAACATCTACTACAGTGCGGACAATGTCGTGCACAACCCATGAATACTGCATTCAGAATTTTTATCGTGGAAGACGACCCGACCTATCAGCGGATGGTCCGGTACTTCCTAGAGCTCAACCCCGACCACGAAGTCCATACTTTTGCGACAGGGCAGGAATGCCTCGATAACCTCAACCTCCGCCCCCACTTCGTTTCCTTGGATTACTCCCTGCCAGATATGACCGGGGAGGAGGTGCTCATGCGCATCAAGGCTTTTGACGAGCACATCAACGTGGTCATCCTTTCCGGCCAACGGGATATTGACATCGCTGTAGACTTGGTGGCACGCAAAGGGGCCTATGATTACATTACCAAGGAAAAAGATTTCCGCGCCCGGCTGGAAAGCCATATACAGAATATCAAAAATAAGCTGGACCTCGAAGAGGAAGTGGACCAGCTCCGGCAGGAGGTGGTGGCAAAGTACGATTTCACCCGCTCCGTGATCGGGGGCAGCCCAGCTATGCAAAGGGTTTTCCGGTTGCTGGAAAAAGCAGTACGGACCAACATCACCGTCTCTGTTTATGGAGAAACGGGCACGGGCAAAGAAGTGATCGCCAAAAGCATTCATTACAATTCGCCACGCAGGAATGCCCCTTTCGTAGCGGTGAATATGGGGGCGATCCCCAAAGACCTCCTCGAAAGCGAGCTTTTTGGGTACGAGAAAGGCGCCTTCACCGGAGCCATAGCCCGGAAGAAAGGGCAGTTTGAGCTTTCGGACGGCGGCACGCTTTTCCTGGACGAAATAGCGGAAGTAGACCTCAACTTACAGGCCAAACTGCTCAGGGCTATTCAGGAGCGCGAGGTCACGCGAGTAGGCGGGGAGGAGCCTATCCCTTTTGATGCGCGCATCATCATTGCAACTCACCGTGACCTCGCGCAGGAGGTCAAAGAGGGGAGGTTCAGGGAAGACTTGTACTACCGCCTTTTAGGGCTGACCATAGAGCTGCCCCCTCTGAGGGAGCGCGGGCACGATATCATACTCTTGGCTCATTTCTTTTTGAAAAGCTTCCTGGAGCAAAACCACCTGCCCCCGCTGAAGCTGGCCAAAGAGGCTAAAAATAAATTATTGGGCTACAATTTCCCAGGCAACGTCAGGGAGCTGAAGGCCATCATGGAGCTCGCTGCAGTCATGGCGAGCGAGGATGAAATCAACGCTGAGGATATTCAGTTCCGGAGCATCAGAAAAGAGGAGGCCTTCCTGACCAAAGAGCTTACCCTAGAGGAATACAAAAAGCGCATCATACAGCATTTCCTGAACAAGTACGATCAGGATGTTTTATTGGTGGCTGACAAGCTCGACATTGGGAAATCGACCATCTACCGGATGTTGAAGGAAGAGAAGGAGCAGATTTAAAGCTGTCGGGCACAATCTGCTTAAGCTTGGAGAATGGGCGTGAACCAAAATGTCGCAGGTGGTTATGCTTTCCGGGCGTTAGCCTGGCATTGGCCTAGCGCTGCGCAGGGGTGGCCGAAGGCCAGACCCGACGCCTGTAGGGCGAGGGGCCGAGCGGATAGCGAGCCCCGGAGCATAGCGGCACCTGCCCGCTGGCAGGGGCAGGCCCCTATCCTTACGGAGGGGGCAGTGGAAAAACGACAATGAGGTTTGTGCCTTGGAGAATACTGTGGTTCTCGGGTGAAACTCCGTGTACTCCGTAGCGGATTTCAGCTTGAAGTATGCGGTGGTTTTCGGGACAGTACGGAAACAGCCCTATTGACTAATAACTTAGCTATGCCAGCGGCAAAGCGGCTGAAACCTCTGCCCGCAAACTGCAACGGCAATATAACCTGGCCCCCTAAAAAGGGCGCAAATAAACCTAAAATGTCTGATTTTGAACACAAGAAAAATGTGTTGTTCAACCTCGAAGATTTGGCTGAACTAGTAGGCGGCGACACCGATATGATCAGAGAGATCTTGGCTTTGTTCTTGCAAGAAACGCCGCAGACCTTGCGCTACCTGAATGCAGCTATTGAACAGGAAGATTACGCCGCAATGTACCAAGCCGCACACAAGCTCAAGTCAAGCCTGAAGCTACTGAAAGCAGAAGCAGCACTCCAATTGGCACTGCAAACAGAGGAAGAAGCGAAAAAGCCAGAGGAGCGGGCGGTCGGTAAAATCCGAGCGCTGGCCAGAGCCTTAGAGGAGCGGACAAAAGAGACCATAGGCGCTATACAGCAATCTGGCATTCTGCAATAAAAAAGGGAGAGCCTATGCCAAGAAAATCTTCTTACTGATGTCTTCCTTAAGGAAGTTAACGTTCTCATTAAGGCTTCACCTAAGTGGCTAAGCTTTGTGTAGTTGAACAGTAAAGAATCATTCCATTGACCGGACTCTCCCGACTAACACCTAAAAACCCATTATCCTGTTTCTTGAATAGGCTGTAAAAACCAATATATCTCGTGAGCCGCGTTTTGCGGGCTTGTTGTCATCTTACAGCTTTGGCGTGTGGCACGTTTGCCAACATCTATCCCATTGCACAACCTGTGCCAAAAACATAAAAAACTGATTACCTGATTATTATGAATATTTTTATACATCTTTATTCCCATTTTGGGAACTACCGTGGTTTTTGGGAAGATCGCACGGCCGAACGTTTAGCCAGGTAGCCGAAAAGCAGGGTGGTGAAAAATGAGAAAATGGCATATACCAGTGTCGGCTCTCCCATTTCATTGCTGCCCAGCATCACAGTAGTGACCAACAGTGCCAGGGTGGTATTCTGCAGCCCTACTTCAATCGCAATAGTGACGCCATTGAGGGGCGCTGTCCGCAGGCGGCCGGCCAGCCAATAGCTCCCGCCCATAGTGAGCCCATGGAAAGCCAGCATGACGGGCCCCAAGACCTGAATGTCTGCCCACTGTATCCCGCTGCCACCGCTCTGCTGCCCTCCAAAAAACTTAATGCCAAACACCGCTGCCAGCAGGAGTGTACTGATCACCTTGATGGGCTGCCTGAGCTGAGTGGTCATGCGCTTGAAAAAATGGTTGACGGAAAGGCCAGCCCCTACCGGCAGCAAGACCATCATCAAAACATTGGCCAGGGTATCCCCAACGGACAAGCTAACGGCAGTGCCCCCCTCCAGGAACAAACGGCTGCCAAGCTCCACCCCGAGAGGGATGGTGATAAGGATGAGCAGGCTGTTGATGGAGGTCAGTGCTATCGAAAGGGCTGTTTTCAGGTCCAACAGGTAAGAAATAAAGTTGGAAGTAGCCCCGCCTGGGCAGAGGGCAAGGATAAAAAGCCCCATTTTCCAAGCTGGGCTAATGGGCAAGGACAGCGCTGCCCCCAAAGCAACAGCAGGGAGGAAAGCCATCTGCAGCACTAGCCCGAGCGCTATCGTGCGGGGCTGCGCAAAAATGGCCTTGAAGTCGGCCACATCCAAGGAAGTGCCTACGCCAAACATGGTCAGTGCCAGTACAATTGGGATGAGCAGGTCAACAGTTTGCATATATAGGTGGCTATCGTTATGTTTAACCCGGCATATCACCTGGCAGGCCAAAAATGCACAAGGCTTTGTTAGCCCCCAAGCCGGGCTACCGTTTTTCGGTGATATACCCCAAAATTAACACTCTGCGGATACACAATGCCTCATCAGCTGATGATTGGGGCCTCTCAACCTCAGCGCATGGATAAGGAACGGATAGAAAGGTGGCGCCTTATACTCGGCAAGCAGGCAGACCCCGAAAACGGGGTGCCGCTCAAAGGGGATGCCCGTGGCATGGACAAAGTCTTGGAAGCGCTTTACGATAGCGACCGCAGCGGTGGGCTTGGCAGCTCGTCTCCCAATATCAACCGCTGGCTTGGCGATATCCGTACTTATTTCCCTACCCCTGTGGTACAGCTCATGCAGCGGGACGCCCTCCACCGTCTTGGCCTTGAGCGTATGCTCATGGAGCCGGAGCTCCTCGAAACCCTCGAGCCCGATGTGGAGCTGGCCATCACACTGCTCAGCCTTAGCAAAGCCATCCCTGATAAAACAAAATCCACAGCGCGAATGGTGGTCAGGAAAGTGGCCGAGCAGCTCGAAAAGCGCTTGGAGTTCCCGCTCAAGCAGGCTATCAGGGGCAGCCTCAACCGCGCTACGCGCAACCCGCGCCCACGCCTGCAGGAAATCAATTGGAACCGGACCATCCTGTCGAACCTGAAGCACTACCAGCCCGAGTACAAAACCATCATACCGGAACAGCTGCAGGGCTACGGCCGCAAACGCCATCAGCTCAAAGAGGTCATCATCCTTTCTGACCAAAGCGGGTCTATGGCCAGCTCTGTGGTGTACGCCGGCATCCTAAGCTGCATCATGGCCAGCATCGGCAGTATACGTACTCACTTCGTCGCTTTCGACACTAGCGTGGCAGACCTGAGCAGCTACCTCCAAGACCCCGTAGACCTGCTCTTTGCCACACAGTTGGGCGGCGGCACCGATATCGCACGGGCCATAGCCTATGCCCAACAGCTCATACGGCAGCCCCGGGACACCGTCATCGTACTGATCTCAGACTTGTACGAAGGCGGGCGGGAAGCAGACCTCCTGCGCAGGGCAGCACAGCTCAAATCGGACGGCGCCACCCTTGTGGCGCTTCTTGCCCTCAATGATCAGGGCGCTCCCGCGTTCAGCAAAGGCATGGCTGAAAAGTTCGCTGCCTTGGGCATCCCCAGTTTCGCCTGCACGCCAGAGCAGTTCCCTCCTCTCATGGCCGCAGCACTGAGCGGGCAGCCGATACCAGAATGGGCAGCACAGAAGGGCATCCACCTTGCGGGTTGAAAATCAGATTGCCGTCTTTAGGCCTGCCCCCTACTCTGAAGAGGGGCCTGCCCCTGCCAGAAGGGCAGGTGCCGCTATGCTACGGGGCTCGCTGTCCGCTCGGCCCCTCGCCCTACAGGCGTCGGGTCTGGCCTTCGGCCACCCCTGCGCAGCGCTAGGCCAATGCCTGGGGCTATAGCCCGAAAAGCTTGAAAGCCTGCGGCATTTTGTTTTACACCTATCAAGCCTTGAAAAACAATAGGGGCCCCAGCTTTGCCAGCGCCCCCATATTTCTCTTTATCCCTTTTTGGGAAAACCTAGCCCACCAAGTGATCGGTTATGTCTTGCTCCTGGCTAGCATTGAGCTGCGTCACTTCTGCAAACACACTGTACTGTGCACAAATCAGAACGGGCAGGGCGAATAGGGCGCCTACCAGCAACAGCAAAAAGCTAAAGGCTACCATAAAGCCTAGGATGACCGTAAATACAAAGTAAAGGAACCACCGCTTGGTGATGATTTTCCGGCTCATCTCCAAGGCGTCCCAAAAGCTCATCCCATAAAAGCCAATAAACATGGTAGCCCAACTATAAGCCACGCTGAAATAGACGGCTGGCAGTGCCAAGATAAAAGACCACCAAGGGAAGTCCGGCAGCTCCGCCTCCATGCCAATCGGGTCACTAGCCATGCTGTAAAATTCAAAAATTCCCGATCCGACAACAAGAAAGAATGGGATCAAGCTGGCCACCATAATTAGGTTGCTGGCCAAGGTGGCCAGAATAAGCGGGCTGATAAAATCAAAGCCCTTGAAAAAATCGCCGAAAGCCAGGCGCTCGCCCTCCGCTGAGCGGTGGGCTGCCAGATAGCCGCCTAACAATAGTGCAGGGGTTAAGATCAGGCTGACAAGCAGCTGCCCTAAAAAAGGGATCAGGCTGGCTACTATAGTAATCAGGCCGGCTACTACGATGTAACCGATAAAACTGCCCATGTTGCGCTTGAAAAAGTCAAAGCCCCGGCCTATGTGGTGCCCGATTTCAAAAGAATAGCCTTGGTCTATGACCTCCTGTAAGCGTCGTTGTTGTTGGTCTGTCATCATAATGGAAAATTAGGGTTTTATCAATTGTGGTGAGAAATTGCAACTGCAGCCCCGCCCCTATTGCAGCGGGCTCAGGTTGAAAAGGACCGTCACAGACTGTACCGTGGGCGCTATTTCTTTGAGCATGGGGTGGTGAGAAAGGATTTCCTTGTTGCCAGACAGCTCGGAAGGCAGGGCGCCCGTACTGCTGTGCTCCAATCGGGCCATTACACCAGCTGGTATATTGCCCCCTTCCCAGCTGATCACAGTGCCGCCGTAGTCCCACTCAAAACCAAACAGCATGAAGGGGCCTCCATTGAGCGCCTCAAGCGCAGCAAGGGGCATGCCCGGCTTAATACCTGCAGCCGACCACTGCCCTTCTGTTTTCGAAGCCCTTACGAACTCCGGGTGGCCATTGAGCAGCCCGATCTCCAGTTCATTGGGGGTCCCGGGGAATAAGGCCAGCCCTTCCCGCTCCTCGCCCTCGCCTACGTACACCGTTTGCTCGATCACGTTCTCCGCACCATAGGTTTCCCTCAAGCTGGCCAGCGTACTGCGCGGGAATACTGCTCCAGCCCTTTCACCTGCCACCATCTGAAAATCGGGGTCAGCAGGGGAAGGCTTGGCTGCAGCAGGGGGCGCCCCCTGTTGTTGTGCCTGGCTCGATGAAGGAGAGCAGGAGAACGCCAGAAGCGTCATCATAAGGGTGCCGAAAAGCACAGAAAGCATTTTAATCATAAGGTTTTCCAATAAGCCGGGCAAGAAGGCCCGGCAAGGTTAATTTTTAGCGCTTGTTGGGAGTAGCTTTTATCCGAAAATGAAGGATTTATACCCACCTGTAGTGCCGGGGTGGCCGGCAGGGCCCTGGCGGAGTCACTAAATTTGAGCTTAGCGGGCTAAATGGAAATCTAGTGAGGAAGCCAGGTTTATAAAACATTGATTTACAATAATAACGAGATCCAAGTGTATTCTTAGTGGTGCGCTTGAAAACCGTCAAAGGACTTAAGTGTGATCACAGACCAATCCTGTAGTACACGTTGGGCTTGTGACTCCCTGCGTGCCGCTATAGCAACCAGCAAAGCAGGCGGTTGCTCGGTTAGCGGCTGATGATAAAAAGTAGCCTGTCCCTCCGGAGAGGCCCAGCTCAGCGTACGGGAAGCATTGCCCCACACTTCAAAGCCCAGCAGCTTATCTGCGCACAGTTGGTGCAGTAAATTAACATCTTCTGTGGAAGCCAGCAATAATTGACAGGAAAAAGCCACAAAATGTGAGCGTTTGAGCAAGCCCAGCTCTTCGTATACCGGCAGGCGGTACGCTCCTGAAATATGATGCCCCTGCACAATATTGTCCAGCAAGATGAGGTCGCCATAGCGTCGTTGGCTCTTAGGATGGGGCACGCTCCGTACCACCCCGGAAGCAGGCCCCCTGCGCTGTACCCCGACAATCTCCCAGCTGCGGCCTTGCTTGATCCTTGCAGAAACAAGCCCTTGCAACCGGGCGCTTCCGCCAAACTTATCCCACACGCGGCGGGCCAGTTTGCCTTTGCCAAGGGCTGTGGCAGCTATGCCCACATCCCACCAGGCTTGTTGGTTGCCAGCATCTGCTGCAATCCCTTTTTTGCTGTAGTAGAGGCTCGGCTTCCACTCCTGCCGGTACTTATAGAAATGCCCGAGCCGAAGGCAGGGCGCCGCCCAGCCCGGTGCTTCCCGTATAGTGCGTTTGTACAATTTGACCGCATGATAAAAATCCCCGGCCTCCTCATAACGGATGGCTTCGTCAAAATAGTAGCGGGCTTCGGGGGAAGGGGCATCCATTAGAAAACAGTTTGGTAATAAGCAGCCTGAAGGTCAAAACTTTCGGGCATAAAAGCAAAACTTACGCTGGCAAAAAGCAAAACCAAGCCTGCAGAGCGGGTGTTCTCCATGTATTGAAGCACTTACACAAACAACCGGATTTATGGATCAACTGACTTTCAAGACCAACATCAACTGCGGCAACTGTGTCCGTGCCGTGACGGGCTTCCTCAACGATGTGGAGGAGGTAGAGCAATGGGAAGTCGACACCAGCAGCCCGGACAAGACCCTGACCGTAAAAGGGGCGCAGCTCCGGCCGGAAGCTATCGTAGAGGCTGTAGAAGATGCGGGTTTTGATATCACCCCTCTCTAGGCTTCAACGACGACCTTCCCCCGCATAACTAAAACTTAACGCCCAAAACTGGCAAAGGGCTGTAAATATGGCCACCTTTGCACTACAAATCAATTGGTTATGCCTGAAGGAATGGAATCCATCGGATATTTAGGCGCTTTTCTGGGGGCTGTGGTAGAAGGCGAAGTCGCTTTTGTCACTGCAGTACAAGCCACACGTAGCGGCCACCTCAACTTTTACTACGTCCTTGCAGCTGTTTTCTTGGGCGCCCAAGCCGTTGATTGGTCGCTCTACCTCAGCGGAAGGAAGGGCGGCAGGGCCGCCCTTGAGCGCCGCCCCAAGCTGGCGCCACGTTTTGCACAAATGGCCGGTATGGTAGAAGAACGGGGCACGCTTCTCCTTCTGGGCTACCGGTTCATGTATGGGTTTAGGGTCGTTTTGCCTACCTTGTTTGGCATAGTGCGCATCCCTTTACAGCGCTTTGCCCTACTCAGTTTCATCAGTACTTCCCTATGGGTCATCGTTGTGGGCAATGTGGGCTATTTTTTTTCAGACACGCTTGCTGTGCTTTGGCAGCAGGCGTGGGGGCACCCAGCCCTGACCGCTGGGATATTGGCTTTGAGCCTTCTGGGCATAGCCTTGCTCATCAATAGGCCCAATCGGCCAAAGTAGCAGCTCTTGCCGGGTTTGCTTCTGCTTAAGCTATAAAAATGAAAGGCTCCCGCTACATTAGGCTGCTACTAGCCCTCCTTACCTCAGCTTTAGGCTATCTGGCACTGTCGGCACAGACACACTATAGCATACAGCATTCCTTGAGCTACAAAGACGGGTTGTATGGGGCTTACCCTCAGCAAAGCCTGCTTGCCCAAAATGGCAGCCTTTGGATTTATACAGATGCAGCACTGAACCGCTACAACGGTGACCGCTTTCAGCCCATTTCCCTGCCGCCTAAACAGGACCCCGCACAAATTAACGGTATACTTGCAGAAGACGGTGCCGGGCGGATTTGGGCGGGCCGGTTCGTCTATAAAACGATTGCAGGGGCACAGCGCTCTTATAGCCAAACTGAAATCTTTCTCTACTCGCCCCAAACTGGGCAGGTTGTTGATTTCGACAGCCTTCTCGCACCTAAACTGGGGCATACGGCGGCAGAGATCCGCCACCTGTATGCACGCGAGCATATCATTTACCTGCTGCTAAGCAATGGTGAGGTTCATGCTTATAGCTCCGAAGAGGGCTTCCGGCAAATTCTGAATGGGCAATTTGGGCAAAGCAATCGCTCTATTGTAGTGCCTGGCCCTGGCCGGTCCTTCTGGGTACAATCTAAAACAGCACTGCTGAGGCTGGGCCCTGACGGCCATACGCTTGATTCTATCCCTGTCCCTTGCCCTGCTATTGCCCTGCAGCCTCTGCCTGGCGGGCAGCTCGCAGTGCAATTTCCATACAGCATCACCTACATGGGCGAAAACGTACATCAGCTGATCGCCAAAGCAGGCGGCGGCCTATCTCATGCATTGCAGCTGGGTTCAGGGGCTGTAATCCCTGTGCACCAAGGTATAAAGCTTGGTATTTCACCCAATGGCGGCCTCCACCTCATCACTCCAGATGACTGGCTCGTTTATACAGCAAAAGGCGAGCAGGCCTTTTCCTGGAAAACGTTTTTTCCTGGCCAACAACATGACATACTGCCTACCGCCCACAAGGGGGAGATCTTTTTTGATGGCTATGGCGTCGCCTACGCCAACTTCCATTCGCGGGTCAATGTGCTGTTGGTGCAGCCCAGCCCGTTCACCATTTACAAAACGACCTTGGGCAAAAGCATGCGGGCTTTTTTGGAACTGCCGGACGGGGAGCTGATTGCGAGCTCTTACACCGGCAATATGGCCACCCAAGGCATCAGCCCAAGCCCTTTTCCCGACAGCCTCGATGCCCCTTTCCTCAGCACCTGTAGGGGGAAGGATGGCGAAATATGGGTGGGCGGGCATTATGAGAAAATCTTGGTCTTCGACCAAAAGCTCCGGCTGCTCCGCCAATACGACATGCCGGCGACAAGCCAAGGCCCCATTGCCTGCCTTTCCCTTTTCAAGAGCTCCAATGGCACCATTTGGGCAGGCGCGCACAATGGGCTGCACTATTATGACCCCCAATGCGGTGAACTGCGCCCCTGTACGGCTATCAACGAGGCCTTCCAACTGCACAACGAACAAGTGCGCCATATCTCAGAATTCCAAGGTGCCTTGTGGATAGGGACTACCAAAGGGCTATACGCTGCCACAATCGATGGGCAGCCCAAGACCGGCAGCCAGCCAGCTATCCATGCCACTGTCAATCATAGCTTTTGGAGCTCGCCCGACAGCTGTTGGGTTTCTACTAAGGAAGAAGGGCTGTTGCTTTGGCTGCCTCAGCAAAGCAAAACAACGGCTTATACCCGAGAGAAAACAGGCTTGCCGGACAATACCATCTACGCCGTTTATGAAGACCAACAGGGCAGGCTTTGGCTCCCTACCAACTTGGGCTTAGGCTGGCTGTCTACAACCAATATGGACAAAGGCAGCTTTTCAAAAGTCAGCGGGCTGCCTGCAGACGAGTTCAACTTTGCCTCCTCCTATAAAGCCCAAGACGGCCAGCTTTTCTTAGGGGGCGTCAATGGTGCATGCAGTTTCCAGCCTGGGGAATACCCTTTTCTCCCTACCTCAAGCGAAGTAAAGCTGTCTGTTGCTTTTTTGGGCAGGCCCGACGCCCGGGGGGAAATAACGGATGCGACAGCCGACTTTGTTTCCTCAGGCGAAATTGAGCTTTCCAATGGTACCTCAACTGCCGCTCACGTCACTTTCAGTATGGCCAGCTATTTGCCAAAAACCTCCTACCAGTACGACTACCGCCTTGAAGGGCTATCTGAAGACTGGCAGCCGATTGCCGGGCCCAAGGTGGTGCTCAGCGGCTTGCCCTATGGCAGCTATACGCTGCAAGTCAGAGGGCGGCTCAATGAAACCTGGTTTGAGAGCAGCCACCTAGCCATACCGGTACGGGTCAGGAAACCATTCTACCTCATGATCTGGTTTTGGATAGCCGTGCCGCTTGCCCTGACCGGGCTCGGCTATGGCTTTTCCAGGCTGAGGATAAAGCACATGAGCAAACAACGGCAGATGTTGCTGCAAGAAGTGGCCCGGCGCACTGCGGAAATCCAGCTTAAACAACAGACCATACTCTCACAAAACCAAGCCCTGCAGGTGCTCAACCAAGAAAAAGACCGCATGATGTCTATTCTTGGGCATGAGGTCAGGGGCAACCTCTTCCTGATCGACCAAGCCACCGCGCACTTGGTGAAAACGCTCGAATCGGGCCAGTGGGAGGGAGCTGCTAAGCTCGCACAGCACATACAGCAAAGCACCCTTCTTCTCTTCAGTACTTTGGAAGATTTGAAAACCGATTACCTCAGCCACGGCAAACAAGGCGTGCCAGCCGCTTCGACAGTTGACCTGCCTGAGTTTGCAGCACAGCTGCTGCCCATCCTCAAGGGGGCAGCTAAGGCTAAGCAGATTGTGCTGAAAATAGAACCGCCTCCTGCCAAGCCTCTTGTGATCACGGCCGATCTTCCCAGCCTGGCCATTGCGCTTCAGAACATCTTGGTCAATGCCCTGAAATTCACGCCGGTGAAAGGCAAAATTGAAATAAGCTACTTCGTGGAGCAAAGCCGCAGTGCCATCCGTATTTTCAACTCAGGAAAAGGGCTCTCTGAACAGGAGCTGGCAGCCATACGGCAGCCGGGCAAAAACTTCTCCCAGCCAGGTACATTGGGAGAGCCGGGCACTGGCCTTGGGCTCACCTTTGCTCATGAGCTCATCAGTAGGCAAGGTGGCGCCCTCCATATCGATAGCTTTGAAGGAAAGGGCGTAAGTGTCACCCTGTGGCTGCCCTCCACCACCAAAAGAGAAGCGCCTTTTTAAAGCTATGTTGGGGCGTAATGTGAAATGCCGAAAGCGTTCAGGCTGTATCGGCTATAGGATGGGATCGGACTAGCGCTGCGAAGGGGTGGCAAGCCCGATAGGGCCGAGCGGATAGCGAGCCCCGTAGCATAGCGGCTCCTGCCCGCTGGCAGGAGCAGGCCCCAAAAACGAAAATCTGGGTTATGTCCGGGTTAAGGATCTACTTTTGGAGCGAACCTATTTGAACTTTGTGCGGAACAGCTTGCCCACCATAAATGACGGCAGGATGGGCGTTGGCAAATACAGCCCGAAGGGCGAAATCCCAGTATTATCTAAAACCCCTGTAATTTTAGGGTGAGCTCCTCCCTGCTGTTGACCCCTAGCTTTTGGTAAAGCGACTTTACATAATGCCTTACCGTGTTGATGGATATATGATTGCTATCGCCTATTTCTTGGTAGGTGAGCTCTTCTAGAAGCCCGTGCAATACTTCTATCTCTCGTTTGGAGAACGTCAGCCCCAATTGCCTGGCTATTGATGCCAGGTCTATAGAGACGATCGAAGTCTGTGAGCGCAGCTGTTGCAACACCTGTGAGGCAATTCCTGGCTCGAGGTAAGCACCGCCTTTGTGGGTCAGGCGGATTACTTCTGGCAAAGTAGGCTGGGGAGATGGGCGCTTGACGAAGTAGCCATCTGCCCCCATGCGGATGGCTTCCGCCAGAAGGCTGGCATCATTGTAGCCAGTCACGATAACAATTTTGGGCGCGCTGGTCATCTGCTTCAACTGCTGTATGTGGGATATGTCCACTACGCCGCCCAGGTCGAGATCGAGCAGTATTACGTCGAGCTGGGGCTGTAGCATCACATATTTTTCAAAAAAAGAGGGCACACTTGGAGCGGTAAGTACACAGTTGATCCCTTCCGCTTTGAGCGTGCGGCACATTTGCTCCAATAAAGCCTCATGATCATCGATCACGGCAACTTGAATGGTGTTTAATGTTGTCATAGTTTGTGTTTATCACGCTTCGGCGGGAGGCAATTATTAAGCTGCAAACACTAACGTGTACGAACCCCGGTAGATACGGCTATACAGCCGGTTGGCAGGTTCAAGCTTTTAAGGCGCTAGTGGTCATTGCTCAGGAGCTTGCCCTAAACGCCCGGCTTGGGCGCTCATCCGCAAAGCGTTGGCCTGAATAGGTATTTCAATCCTGTTCAAATACCGGCTGCCCTGCTCGTAAACCAGAGCAGCCTTTGTCCACACCAATCGTATTTATCAAAACAAGGAGCAACGAACAATAAGCCTCAATTGCCACATACCTCCGTTTTGTAGAGGTGTGGGCATTGGAGGATGAACTTAAGCTTTCAGCTGATAAAGGGGAATGAAAATGAGCTTGATAACAGCTCTTTACATGCAGTAGTCAGGACAGGGCACTGTTCTGCCTTTGGCTGGCCTGAAAATCAAAGTTACGCATTTTTACGATTTCTTCAACGCCGCTGGAAAAAAGCGCGGGACCGTACCACCGCATTTTCCCGGACATCCAGATAGAAAAGATTGTAATCTCCAATGTGGTAGTTCTTGCGGCGGAGCAGGAAACTGCCGGGAAAGGAAGGCTTGCTGCTCCACAGAACTGGCCCATGTACTTGTGCGCTGACATTCCCGGGGCGTACCTTTTCAAACGGCCGGAGCACAGCTCCCCGGTTGGCTGAGGCCGGAGCCAGGGTGTCCCCCATAGTCCAGGTCAAAGGGTTGACCACCACAACCGTAGTGTCCTGCTGCCTTGGGGCAGCCCCTTTCCGGAAGGTGCGCCAGCTTACATAGCAGCCCGTCTGCTGCTCATCTACACAAGGCTGCAGCACTTCGAAGGCTGTCCTTCTGATGGGCATGCCCACCAGGTAAGCCGCAATCAGCTGCTGTTGCAGGGGCTTGCCATCAAAGAAGTTTTTCAATAGGCGCTCACCATGCGTGGCCCCTTGGCTATGGGCAGCGATAATGATGGGCCGCCCTTCGTTGTAATACTCCAGGTAGTACTCAAATGACCGGGCTACGTCTTCATACGCTAGCGCAAAGGCCCGGCGCGCACTGACTGTATCTTCCGTAAAATAGGCCTGCAAATGGGCTTGGCGGTAAAAAGGCGCAAATACCCGGCCTGCAGCATTGAAAATACTGGCCTGAAAGCGGATAGGGCGCTCTGAAGTCTTTTGCCGGAGCTGCACATCCTGCACATCTCCGTTCCAGCGCCCATCGGCCGTACGCCCAGTATAGGTGGTAGGATGGATGTAGAAGACATCGGCCGGCGCCTCTGACTGTCTGTCTTCGAGCCCATCCGGGCAGTTGTCGGCAGCATCGTCCGTCCATGGCAGGGCAGCCCAGCTCTGGCTTTGGCTGTAGTCAGGTGCAGGCGGCACCATGCGCTGCACAAAGGGGCTGCTGAAGCGTTTGGCACAGCCAGCGCTCAACAGCACCATGGCGAGGAAAAAGTAGACATGCCCTCTCATAACCTAGGTCTTTTGATTGTTTAACGCCCGCCCCGCCACGGAGTTGGCCTCGCCAACAGCTAATTGGTAAGCAACGAAACTGCGGTCTGGGAAAAACCAGCTGCCAGCCATCATAGCAGCCGTGCTCGCCAGGCCGCCATATATAAGGCTGGGCACTGCGGTAGCTTGCCATTCGCAGAACAGCCAAGTGAGCATGCCGAATACGATAGCGCTGAGTGCCCCTACATTTGATGCCCTCTTCCAATACAGGCCTGCTGTCAGAGGGACAAATAAGCTGACCAGGCTCAGGGCAGAAGATTGGCCCACCAGCTCGTAGATGTTCTGGCTTGTTGCAGCCAATGCAGCTGAGCAAAGGGCAACCCCTACAACCGAAAGCCGCATCGCGTACAAGAGCCGGCGGTCGCTCATGCCCGGGTAGTAGGGTTTTATCAAGTTTTCCCCTATCACTGTTGCAGGCGCTAACATGCCACCTGAAGTCGTACTCAGAATGGCCGACAACAGTGCCCCAAAAAACAATACCTGTAGCCACAAACTGCTGTGGGCTAGCACTACGGAGGGCAAAACCAACTGCTTGTCTTCAAGGGTACTGGCCTCCGGGTACAACAACCGTGCACAAAGCCCGATAAATAAAGGGATCAAGCCTATCGTCAGATAAAGGACGGCAGAAAGATAGGATGCGCGTACTGCCGTAGGTGCAGACCGGGCTGCCATCACTCGCTGAAATACATCTTGCTGGGGGATGGAGCCCAGCCCTATCGTTATCCAGGCCGCAATATAGTGCAAGGTGCTGTGCCAGCCGCCTTTCGGCCAAAACCGGTAAAACCCATCCGGCACACTGGCCAATACCCGGGCTGGGCCGCCAGCTGCTGCCCCTAGCTGATACGCCAGCAGCAACAAGCCTGCTACAATCATTATAGCTTGCACAAAATCTGTCACCGACACCGCCCACATCCCTCCAATATAGGTATAACAGACCACGATCAGCGTGCACAAACCAATGCCTTGCAGCAAGGTGAGCCCAGCGATGGCGTTGAGCAAAATGGCCATAGCGACCAGCTGTGCTGCAACCCAGCCAAAATAGGACGGTATCATGAACACCGCAGAGATAAGCTCTGCCCTACGGCTGAACCGGATGCGGAAAAAGTCGTTAAAGGTAAGTACCTGCAAGCGGTACAGAGGGCGGGCATACAATGCACCAACTAAAAAAAGGCACAGAGCTGCGCCAAAAGGGTCCTCTATCACACCGATCAGCCCGTGCTCGACAAACTCCGCGCTTGCCCCTAATATGGTCTCCGAGCCAAACCAAGTAGCGAAAAGGGCGGAGGCTGCCACAACCATTGGCAGGTTGCGCCCTGCAACGACAAAGTCGCGTGTACTCTTCACCCGCCGGGATGCCCACCAGCCAATGAGCAGGGTGGCGCCAAGGTAGGCCACTACAAACCCGGGCAGCATTACTCTGCGCTGCTTTTCTCCAGCGGAAGCCCCTCTGCAGTATTCAACCTTGCCACAGGATAAAGCCGGAAGGTGGGTTCATAGTGGGGGGAACGCTCGTAAACAAAGTTGAGCTGTGCCCGTTCAGATTGGGCGAAGGTGGTATCTGTTGCCCTTTTTTCTTCTAAAGCCTGCCTGAGCAACGGGTCTTCTGCTAGCATGGCAGCAGCTTTATCTTCAAACACATAGGCAGAAAAATGCTCCTTCTGCATCAGAATGCCGTCAAAAAAATTCCACGCGAAGAAGGAGTCTGCCCCTTGGGGCTCCAAGGTTTCCACAATGTAGCGGTTGGCTGCTTGATTGGCCAGCACCACATAGTCGCCTTTTCGGTAAGCCCAAGGCTGTTGCAGCCGTTCTACTTCCACCTCCCGGTGCAGATAGTGGCCCTCGTATGGCGCGTTCACTGTTTTGTAGCCGGCAATGCGGTATTGCTCACAGTCCAACACTACATCTTCCGTTAGCCGGTACAGCTCCACGCCGTTCCAGCGCAACCGGTCGATAACATCTTGGTATGCCTGCGGGATAACATAAGCTGCCGGCCGGCTTACTTTGCTCACGGTATTGTAAAACCGAAAGTGGGGGATTTCCTTTTCGTAAGGGGCTGTGCGGTCGTAATAGAGCCGCGGCAAGCCTGATACCTCGCTCGTTTTGTATTTGGCCTCGTACCCCTTAAACAGCAATGGCATAGAGCGGGCGGGGTCTAATGCCCAGTTGAGGGCAAAACTATCACGGGAGGCCACATCAGCTATGGCCTCCGACCGGGCATGCTGAATATCGGCCTGGTCCTGCAACATGATCCGGATGAGGTTGTCCATAAAAGCATAGGTGCTCGCTACCCGGTCTCGGAAAGGCTTCAGCATATGTGCTTCGGGCATAAAGCCAATCGTATTGTGCAGAGCGGCGTAGCCTGTGGAGTAACGCGGCAGGTCAAGGAAGGCCGCGATCCCTTCGTCCGGCGTAGTACGGGCGTATACATAAGGCGTCATCTCCCATCCGTCAGCCTGCATGCCTGCAAAAAGCTGAGGCACAAGCTGCTCATCAAGGTAGCCCGCCAGGCTGGGGTGCAGCTTGTCGCTTTGAGTGGGGATGAGGGTCATGGTATAGGGGTAGTCGGCCCCATTGGAAGTATGGTTGTCTACAAATACATCGGGCTGCCAGTACGCAAATAATTGGTTGAAGGTCTGGGCATTGCGGGAGTCACACTTAATAAAATCCCGGTTTAGGTCCAAGTTTTTAGCGTTGCCGCGAAAGCCATAAGCAGCAGGCCCGTTTTGATTGGCACGGCTGTGCGCCCCCCGGTTGAGGCCGCCCCCGATATTGTAAAAGGGGATAGCAACCAGGGTGAGCCGTTCGAGCACAGCATTTTTATCGGGGCCCTGAAGCAGGTTGCGCAACAGCAGCATAGTGGCCTCTACCCCACAAGGCTCACCGGGGTGGATGGCATTATTCACAAAAAGGACCATCTTGCCCTGTGCCCGGGCTTGTTCTGGCGTCCACGCTCCGTCTTTGGCTACCACAGCCAAGTGGAGCGGATAGCCGGCATCTGTCTGGCCATGCGCCTGCAGGCGCAGCTCGGGGTAAGCAACGGCCAAATCCTCGTAAAAACGTATCGCCTCCTGATAAGCCGCTGTCGTATTGCTGTCGGCTTCAAAAGGGAGGGAGAGGGCGCTTTGCCCTTGTGCACACAAGTAGCCGGCAGCCAACAGTGCTAAAAGCGTAAAACAGTATCTCATCTTCAGGGTGTATAGGGTGAAAGCAGCCCCTGATAGCTTAAAAGCCAGCCACAGGGGCCAAAGCTCGCAAAATAATCATTTCAGCCTGGCACACAGGGGGGGCTAGCCCTTATGCTGCCCTTAGGGCTCAAACGTGGGCACGGCTCTTGCTTGTGCAGCTTGTTCAAAATCATACGCCAGCCCAATCAACAGCGGCTCGCTCCAGGCCCGCCCAAAAAACGAAATGCCAACTGGGAGCCCATCTACCATACCCATGGGCACCGTGATATTGGGGTAGCCGGCCCGCGCAGCAGGCGAAGAACTGCCTAAGGTGTAGTGGTCTCCATTGGCGTGGTCTGTTTTCCAGGCCGGGCCGCCCGTCGGCGCGATCAGGGCATCCAACTGATGCTCCTCCATGATTTTATCTATACCCTCTTCTCTCGACAGGCGCAGCATCTCTTCTAGGGCAGTAGTATAGCCCTCGCTTTCCAAGCCGCCCATAGCAGCAGCCTGCTCCAGAATATCCTGATGGAAATGCTGAAGCTCTACCCCATCTGCCTTATTGAAAGCGATGAGCGCATCGATGTCCTGCACCGGGGCATCTTCGCCAAGCTTGCCAAGGTAAGCGTTCAGCCCATCCTTAAACTCGTATAGCATGATCTGATAGCTTAGCCCGCCTGCCTTCGAAGGGACGCGGGCGTTTATTTCAACTACCTCTGCCCCTTGCTCCTTCAGCTGGGCTATGGCTTGCCCCATAACGGCATCTACCTTGTAGTGCTGGCCTTTTACCGCCGTATAATAGCCTAGGCGCTTGCCTTTCAGCGCGGTGCTGTCCAGGAAAGGGGTGTAATCTTTTTTTGCAAACGCACTACTGCCCTCCGTTTTGGGGTCCTTAGGGTCTTCGCCTACCATAGCGCCCAGTGCGATCGCTGCATCCGTTACTGTCCGGGCCATAGGGCCAGGAGTATCCTGGGTGAAAGAAATTGGAATGATGCCTGTTCGGCTCAGCAGCCCCACTGTCGGCTTTATGCCTACGATACCGTTGGCAGAGGACGGGCAGACGATGGAGCCATTGGTCTCTGTCCCAATCGCAAAAGCGCAGAGGTTGGCCGAAACGGCTACGCCAGAGCCGGAGCTCGAGCCACAGGGGTTGCATGACAAATGGTAGGGGTTATGGGTCTGCCCACCAGCTCCGCTCCATCCGCTGCTAGAGTGGGTACTGCGGAAATTAGCCCATTCGCTTAGGTTGGTTTTGCCGAGGATTATGGCCCCTGCCTCGCGCAACCGCGCCACGATGGGGGCATCTTCGGCTGCAAAATTGCCCAATAAGGCGCGGCTGCCTGCTGTAGTAGGCTGCTTGTCGCCTGTATCAATATTGTCCTTTAGCAGTACTGGCACGCCATGTAGCGGGCCACGGTCTTTGCCGGATTTCAGCTCTGCATCGAGCGCCCGGGCGATGTCTTCTGCCTCGGGGTTGACCGCCAGGACAGCCCGTAGCCCTGGCCCATTTTGGTCTATTGCTTCAATACGAGCTAGGTAATACTGCACGGCCTGCAGCACCGTCAGGCTGCCATCCCGGTACTGTTTCCCCAGCTCGGGTATGGATATTTCTAAAAGGCTTTCCTCGGCTATGCTGCCGGATAGAGCCTCCTCCGCTTCAGGCTGCGCACAGCTGCCCAAGCTTACAATCGCAAGGAGAAAAAGAAAAGGTAGGTATCGCATAGTTGGTGGTTTTATTAAACTTGGCAGTAAGCGCAGCTGCTGCAACGGGGTAACCCCCGAACCTGCCGCTTTGTTGTTATGTCGCCTCAAGGTATACCGCTTTGAGGTAGGCCCCCTGCGGGAAACCGATGGGGTGGTCTACATCGTGAAAGGTCCGGGCTACTTCGCGGAAATGCCGGGGCAACTGGCCCAGGGCAGCGGATATGGCCTCAAAGAAGTCCTCGGCAGGCACCCGGCTGGAACAGGAAGCCAATAGCAGGAGCCCGCCTTCCGCTACCAGCGCAGCCGCCAGTTCAGCCAGCTGCTGATAGGCCTCAATCGCCCGGCTGTGCTCAGTAGCCTGTTTGGCAAAAGAAGGGGGGTCTACAATAACGATGTCGAATACCTCGCCGTCTTGGCAAAGCTGCCGCATAGCCTGGAAGGCATCACCGGCTAAGGTATGATGCCGGCCAGAAAGCCCGTTGAGGGCCGCATTTTTACGGGCCATTCCGAGGGCTTGAGCACTGATGTCCAAGCTAACCACTTCGGAGGCGCCCCCGGCCAGGGCATGTACGGAGAACCCCCCGGCATAAGCGAAGACATCAAGCACCCGCTTGCCCTTTGACAGCTCCCCGATGCGTTTGCGGTTGTGGCGGTGGTCGAGGAAATAGCCTGTTTTATGCCCCTTGACTACATTGGCCGAGAAGCGCAGCCCATGCTCGCGGAAGATGATTTCTTCTTCGGGCAGGGCACCTGTGAGGACTTGTCCGTCGGATAGGCCATGTAGGAGGGCCGGGCGGGATTGGAGGTTGCGGCTCAGGCGGAGGACGGCTGTGGCGGAGCCGCTCGATTGAAGGAGGGCGGGAAGGACCGACGGCAGGTAGGGCAGCCATATCAGGCTGTAAAGCTTGAGCACCAGCACTTGCCCATATACATCGGCTACCAGGCCAGGCAGCCCGTCGTTCTCCCCATAGATCAGGCGGTAGCTGTCGGTGTCGGTTTCAAGCAGGGGCCTCCTCCGGGCGTACGCCTCCGCTATCCGAGCAGCGAAAAAGCTTTGGCCGATGTGGGCAGGCCGCCCAGCCTGCAGCACCTTTATCCGGATGGGGGAATACGGGTCGTACAGCCCCACGGCCAGGAATTTGTCTTTCTTGCGGTCAAAAACTACGGCCAGGCTACCGGCTTCCCCTTCGGCTTGTTGGCGGGTAATAGCTTCTTCAAATATCCAAGGGTGGCCCTGCCTAAGGGCACGCTCGGCCGCAGGCTTCACTTGTATGGCCAGCCGCTTGACTGGTGGAGAGGGGAGTGGTCTTATGAGATTCATAGCCGAAAATTACAAACTTTACAGCCGCCAGGCTCATTGTACGAAAAGAACCGTTAACCAATTATTAAAGCCCAGCTTATGGCGTTAACCCCCCGTTAAAAGCCGGCATCACATGGAGATTACGCCTATATTTGAACTTATAAAACGTTCGATTATGAAAAAGCACCTGTTTTCCATCCTTGCCCTACTTGCACTAGCTACAGCCGTACACGCACAAGCGGCCGGCCAAAACCCGCGTGCCAAAGAAGCGTATCAGGCCTACGCCGGGCAAACTGGGAGCGGCCACGCACAATCTATGGGCGCTACCTCAGATCAGACCTACGAAGCTTATGACCCTATGCTCATCAAAGAGATGCGCAGGCAGCAGCGCCGGGAATTCCGGCAGGAACTGCGCCTGGAGCGGGTACGCAACCGTAGGTTCTTACAGCCGATGGGCCCCTATGGCTATTACTACTGGGGCTGGTAAAATACTGCTATGCGGCCCATCAGCCCAAGGCCTGTAGTTGCTGGCTTTCCCTTTTTCTGCCTCCCTGCGCTTAAAAACGTTGACAGCATACCTCAAACCTTGGGCCACGGGGCTGCACCCCTCTTTTTCAACTACTCACTTTTGCCAGCCGGAGCTGGCCGGAAAACCATAAAAATACTCACATGAAGCCTCTTTTCCCATTATTGTTCCTCGCCCTGCTGCTGGGCACCTCCTGCAACCGCAAAATTCAGCGCATCGATACCGATACTACCGTAGACCTGAGCGGGCGCTGGAACGATACAGACGCCCGCCTTACCGCTGCAGAGCTCGTCACTGAAATTATGGGGCAGCCATGGCTCGGCAGGCACACCCGTGAAAACAACGGCGAAGAGCCTGTCGTCATCGTAGGCATGGTCGAAAACAAATCCCATGAACATATCGAGTCGGAGGTCTTTACCAAAGAGCTGGAAAAAGCTTTTGTCAAAAGTGGAAGGGTAAGGCTGGTGCAAGGCGGTGCCAAGAGGGAACAGGTGCGCCGGGAAAGGGCCGACCAACAAACCAATGCCTCTCAATCTACCATGAAAAAATGGGGCCTCGAAGTCGGAGCCGATTACATGCTGCAGGGCTCCATCAATTCCATTATGGATGCCTACAAAAGGGAGAAAGTCATTTACTACCAGATCGATATGACCCTCACTCACATGGAGACCAATGAAGTAGTCTGGATTGGCGATAAGAAAATCAAAAAGTTCGTCAAAAACTAAGAGCGTGTTGGGATTTTGGCCTTCTAGTCGAAAACTAGTAATTTTTTGATTAGACGAGACCCGAAAACCGGAGTTTAGCCAAGTCCCGCTTTTGATGCACAAAAGCGGGAAGGATTTTCGGGGCGAAGTATAAGCGAAAAAGTGTCCCGCTGTCTAGCGGGATAGACCGATTGCTAAAGTCCCAACACGCTCTAAAAGCATTGGCGATGGCTGCCTTCCTGCTGCCGCCTACTGTTTTTGCTCAGTGCACCGTACGCCGCTCCGCGTACGGTGCGCACTCACCTCCGCTGACTAACCCGCACCCCGATGAAGCACTCCTACCTATGGCTCTTGGCGCTGCTCCTGAGCTTGTCTTCTTGCAGCTCTTTTGAAAAGTATAGAGGGTTGTACCATGACATGCTTGGGCAGGCTGACCTTGAGGGCGCCTCCCGCCTGATTGAAAAAAAGAAGTTTTATAAAAAGGACCGCAACCAGGTCTTGTACTACCTCGAGCTAGGGGCCCTTGCCCGCTTGCAGGGCGATTTGCAACAGAGCAATGAGCACCTCAATCAGGCTGACCTTCTCATCGAAGACCGCCGGGCTTCTGTCGGTGCGCAGGGCTTGGCAGTAGTCAGCAATCCTAGGGTACTGCCCTATCAGACGGAGTATTTTGAGAATGTGGCTGTACACTACCAAAAGAGCCTCAACTACCTTCAGCTCAACAACCTGGAAGGGGCACGCGTGGAAGCCCGCCGTATGAATATCCGGTTGCAGGCGCTCAACGATGCGGTGCCAGACAAACCGCTCAAATACCGGGACGATGTCCTGGGCCACCTCATGATGGGCCTTAGCTACGAAATGAACGGAGAGTGGAACAATGCTTTTATTGCTTACCGCAATGCTGCCAACCTATTCCTGCAAGATGGGAAGCTTGGGCCTTATATGGGCACTCCAATGCCCGAACAACTGAAGTGCGACCTCATCCGGATGGCGGAGGCCAATGGCTTTAAAGGGGAGGCAGAGCGCTACCGCAAAGCCCTTAAGCCCCGCTGCCGAGAGCAGGAAGGGGAAGGCGGCAGCCTCGTCCTGTTTTGGGAAAACGGGCAGGGGCCAATCAAAGAAGAGCAGATTATTGGTTTTAATATTTTCCGGCAGGGCGATGCCCATCAAGTGCGCTTTGTCAATCAAAAGAGCGGGCTGGAATATGACTATGGACAGGAGGTCTACGACGAGTTCAACGGTTTTGCGGGGCTGAGCAACATCAGCGTAGCCTTGCCTTATTTTCAGCGCCGCAACACGCCCTTGCAGTGGGCTCAGGTCAAATACCACGGGGGGCTGAGCAAGATGGAGCCGGTAGAAGACTTCAACGTCATAGCCGAGCAGTCTCTGCGCGACCGATTCGTGCGGGAGCTTGGCAGTGCCCTGCTGCGCCTGGCGGCAAAAAAGGCTGTTGAAGCAGGCCTGCGCACCATCAAAACCAAAAAACAGGACAGCGAAGAAGCGGACGGAGAAGATGGGGCGGAAAAGAAAAAAAGCGAAGAAAAGGAGGAAGAATATGATGAAACCCTCGGCATTGTCCTGAGTGGGGCCATGAGCATCGTCAACGCAGCAACCGAACGGGCAGATATCCGCTCCTGGCAGTCGCTCCCCGCTCAAATCCACTATCAGCGGATACCCCTCAAAAAGGGCTTCAACAACATTAGCATAACGTTTTTTAATCAATACAACCAACGGATGGAAGAGGCCAACCTGCGCCTTAACGGTAACGGAAGGCTGCAGGTCAGCAGCCTGGCTACACCGGGCCTGCATGCACTGTCTCCGTCTGCCCATCCTACAACCAAACCTATACAGCCATGAAAAAAATTCTGCTCACACTCACAATGTGCCTGATGGCCCTTGCCGGCTTCGCACAAGACAAAATGGACGTCGTCTACCTCAAAGACGGAAGAGTCATCAAGGGCTCGATCATCAAACCGCTAGATGCCGACGGCATACAAATTATGACAACCGAGAGCGATGTCTATACCTTTTCTGTAGATGAGGTGCGCCGGGTGGGCCGAGAGTCTTTCCGCCACGAGAATTTGAGCAATAAAATCATGGTGCACGACGGTACTGGCTTCACCAATATCACTACCCTCGGCTATGGCTTTGGCATTGGCACGTTGGGCGCCGAAGGGGGTGTGGACAACGACGGCGGGTACTTTGCCATACATACCATCAATGGCTACCACATCAGCCGTAAAGTAAGCCTCGGAGCAGGCCTTGGCATCGAGTGGCACGATGGGTACGAACTAGTCCCTCTTTATGCCGATGTGCGCCTTTACCCTTCATTGACCGAGTGGGCCCCTTTCTTTTTTGGCAACGCAGGCTATGGGCTGGGCTTCCTCGATGATAATGCAGACGGCGGCCTGATGCTAGGCTTAGGCGGAGGCGTACAGAAATCCGTCAACAGCAATTTTGCCTATACCGCTTCCTTGGGCTACCGCTTCCAAGAGAACAGCCTGGGCGCGCTCGACCTCGATGCCCACTTCCTGCAGCTTAGCGTAGGGCTGAAATTTTAAACCTCCCGCTACACCTGGCCCGGGCATTGTAATTATTCGGTGCCCGGGCTTCCTCATCCTGTATGAAGTCCCTATCTTCAGCGCATGGGCTTAATAGACAGCATAGCATTAGAATGGGACCTTTGGATAGGCAAATACCGGGCGTTTTTTGTAACCGAAACGCAGGACCGGGAAGCTTGTATACGGCTGTTGCCTAGCCACGGGCAGCTCCACGACACCCTTGAAAAGGGGCAGCTTGTGGCCTGCCAAGATACCCGCTCTGGCGAAGTGGTCGCCTGCGTGCTGCTGCGGAACGCAGCCCCTAGCCTTGCTGGCCCGGAGACAGCCTTCTCTCATGTACGGCGGCACGACCTTCCCCAGCTGGCCGTGCTTTCTCATTTTTCATTCCACAACACTTACCTCAACACCCCAGCCATACCTGTGCTGCTGAGCCACTGCTTTGTAGAGGTGCTCAAGGCGGGCGGGCTTGCACTGCTGATGTCTTCCGACCCCGGCCATTATTCCATTCACAAGCGGCTGGGCATGCGGCCGATCGGGCCGTTGCAAAAAGGGGCTCATGGCGACTTCCGCATCCCTATGATCTGCCTGCCCGACATGGACTACCTCTCCATCATCAATTCTCCACTTATGCCTATGCTGAGGGGCATCCGCTTTGAGCGCTACCAGGCCATCTGTGAATGGTACTACAACCTCGTCCGGGAAAATAAAGAGCTGCAGACCGGAGCCGCATTTTATCCTGAAAACGACCAAGAGTTCAAACAGCACCACCTGATTACCGACGGGCTGAGCGACCAAGGCCGGGAAACCTTGCTGCGAGACGCCCTCATCATCAATTGCCGGGAAGGCGAAGTGGTGCTCGCAGAGAACGATGGCGGCAAATCCTTTGGCTATGTGCGCAACGGGCTCGTCCGGGTGCTCATAGGCGGGCAGCCTATTGTCATGCTCGGGGAAGGTGACATTTTGGGAGAGATCGCTTTTGTGCTCAATACCCGCCGCACGGCACAGCTTGTAGCAGCCAGCCCAGATACGGAAGTGGTTTTGTTCCGGGAGTCTGCTATCGATCAGCTGCAGCTGGAGTCAGACCGGGCGCTGCTCTGGCGCAACCTCGCCCGTGTACTGGCACAGCGTGTCTTGGTCACCAACAAAATGATGAGTTAAGCGTTGAGCACCTCCCCTACTGCAGGCGATTGGTTGAAAATACGGGCATAAGCAGCGTACAATTTTGGGCATACCTCCCGGAAACGGTCGGGGAAAGTAAAAAAAAGCGTAATGCTCACCGGGCGGAGCGGTATAGGGTCAAGATTGATCCACTGCTGTATGGCCGGGTAGGAAAACCCACTGATTTGCTCCAGTTCTTCCCAGTGGCCTTCGCCCAAAGGTGGGAATTCTTGCTGAGCATCAACCCGCTCAAACGCTTTGGCATACTCGTGCAGCCCAATATTGTAGTAGGCTCCGGGCTCCAGAAAACCTTTCATCAATTGTTCTGCAGAAAAAAGCACTGCGCCGTCTTCCTCATAAATCTCTGAAGCATGGTAATTTTCTGGATATTGAGGAGAAGGGAAAGGCTGAGGGAAAAAGATGATGTGCTCAAAAGGGCTCAACAAGAAGTCTTCCTTGCCGAATGTAAGCTGTACCGCACAAGCCGCAGCCACCGCTTTCAGATCGGCAGGCACGTCCTCTATGCCCTTCCCCATAAAGTCATTGGCCTCTTGGTACAAAGCCATGCGCTGTCGGAAGCGCAGCTGCTCTTCCTTGCTCAACCGCTGGTAATAAGGCGAAAAGCGCTCCAGCATCTTCCGCAAGCCGGTGTTTAGATCTGGCGGGTAACGCTGATACCACCACCAATTGATCTGTGGGCTCAGGGTGAACACCACGGCCAGCGCAATTACCCAAGGGATGATCCACCAGCTGTACCTCCCATCTACTTCCCAGGTAAGGAACAAAAACAACAGGGCGCCGATGATAAATGGGGCAGCAAGGATACGAGCAGGCATATTGAAAACATCATTTGTGAAGCTAAAATAACGCTTTAATAATGCCCTGTAGCGCAAATCGGTTACATTACGCTTCCAGGTTTTCCTGAAAATGGTTAATTTAAGGTCAACATTAGGGGCTGCCCCGCAAGTATTACACACCCCGAACCCTATGAATTGGCGAGAAATACCTATGCTCCGCCTATTACTGGCACTGCTAGCCGGCATCGGCCTTAGCCGTTGGGATATCAACGTGTATGCGGTTGCCGGAGCCGGGGCGCTAAGCCTTGCGGCCCTCGCTTGGATGAATACCCGCAAAACCCCGTTCCATCAGCGTATCTGGCCAGGGGTTGCTGTCATAGCTTCCTTCTCTGCCTTGGGCTTCCTTCTGGCGATAGCCCAGCAGCCCAAGTACCAGCCCAGCCACTTGTTGCATTATGGCTCCGCTGCCCAATCTGCCACGGTCGTCGGGCGCATTCAGCGGATTGAAGATACCGGCCGCAAGCTCCGCCTACAGCTTCAATGTCAAGGGGTGCAACCCCAAACCGATACCTTGCTCCGCCAAGCTGAGGGCGGCATCCTTGCTTACCTCGATATCGATGCGGCCTCGCGAGGCCTCCGGCCTGGCGACCTCCTGCTTTTCCAAACCGAGCTCCGGCGGCCCAATCCGCCTGCCAACCCCGATCAGTTTGACTACCGGGCTTACCTTGAGGGGCAAGGCATTTACCATCAGGCCTTCATCGGGGAGGGGCAATGGCTGTGGCTCGGCCACCAGAAAACCTTGCTTACCCTCACTGCCCAATGGCAGGATATGGCCCTTTCCACGCTTCGGCACCACTTGCCTACCCCCAACGAAATGGCGGTAGGCGCTGCACTCATCCTGGGGCATAAAGCCGCACTGACCGATGAAGTCAAAAATGCATATGCTGATACCGGTGCCATGCATGTACTAGCGGTTTCCGGCTTGCATGTCGGGCTTGTACAGTTACTGCTCTTTTTTCTGCTCAAACGCATACCCCTCAGCGGGCGCAAGTGGGAAATAACCCGGACTGGGCTGGTGATAGCCGGCATTTGGGCTTTTGCCTTGATTACAGGCGCGTCTCCGTCTGTCCTAAGGGCAGCGACTATGTTCAGCTTCCTAGCCGTTGGGCAGGCCTCCCGCAGGTCTTCAAGTGTATACAACACACTGGCAGCCTCTGCTTTTGTACTGCTCTGCGCCAACCCTAATCTCATCAGCCAGGTAGGGTTCCAACTTTCTTATCTGGCAGTGCTCGGCATCGTGTATTTCCAGCCCCGGATATACCGGCTGTGGTTGATCAAAAATAGGGCTGGCGACTACCTTTGGCAGCTTACGGCCGTTGCCCTGGCGGCACAGCTGGGCACACTCCCCCTGAGTTTATACTACTTCCATCAGTTTCCTGTATACTTTATCTTATCTGGCATCATCGTCGTCATAGCCGCTGGCTTTATCCTCGGGGGCGGCCTGCTGTTGCTGCTGGTGCAGAGCATCCCCTTGCTGGGCACAGGGGTTGGCAAAATGCTCTACGGGCTGATCTGGCTGGCCAATTCAGGCGTTTTCCTCGTTCAGGGCCTGCCCGGCGGCCTTATGGGAGGTATACATTTGAGTGCAGCCGGGGCTGCCCTGCTCTACCTGGCCCTGCTGTTGGGTATTGCCGCCGCCCGTTCGCGCCGAGCACATTGGGCGATGGCTGCGCTCGTGGCGCTGCTCCTGGCCTCCGCGCTACGCGCGCACCGGTTGTATGAGGCGTCCGGGCAGGAAGCGCTAGTGGTCTATCAGATATACAGGCATAGCGCCATGGATTACTTCAGGGGGGCAGAAGCCTGGCCTATTTATGATAGCCAGCTCGAGCTATCTAAACTGGGGTTTGCTGTGGAAGGGCACCGGCTGGCCCGGTCGGCTGAGCCTATGGGAAGCTTTCTGCCTGCCCAAGGGGCCGACGTTCCCCCTTTCGTCTGGGGCCAAGACGGTTTCTGGTTCTTCAACGGGCTGCGCCTGCTGCTCTGTTCCCCCGAAACGCTTCCTTCCAGCCAGGCGGGGCCAATGCCTGCCACAGACCTGGTCCTGCTCAGCCATAACCCTAAAGTAGACCTAAGGGAATTGATCAATCAGTGCAAGCCCCGCTATATCATAGCTGATGGCAGCAACCCGCCTTGGGCTGCCCGGGAATGGGCAGCGGCTGCAAAAAAAGCCCAGGTCCCTTTTTTGTACACCTCCGAGAGCGGGGCTGCTACCATAACCTGGCAGCCTGAGCTGCTTGTCGAAGCCCACTTCAATACCCCCGAGATATGAAAAAATGGCTAACCGAATCCCTCTACTTTTCAAAAACCGAACGGGTAGGCGCCGGGCTGCTTGCCGGGGTGGTCATCGTTGTGCTATTGGCCCCCTCTGCCTTCCAGAATAGCAGCCGGAGCTCGGCGGAAAGCCTTAGGCAGTTTCAGGATGAAGTCAACGCCTTCCGGCAAAACCTGCAGGACGCTGAGGCGCCGCCCCAAATTGAAGCGGAAGTTGGCCGGCCCCCTTCTGCCAAATTATTTTACTTCGACCCCAATACCCTGCCTTTGGATAGCCTATTGCTCTTGGGCTTGCCAAGGCGCACTGCTTATACCCTTATCAATTACAGGGAAAAAGTCGGCCCATTTGGCCATGCCGAGGAGCTGAAAAAGCTGTATACCTTATCGGAAGAGGATTATCTGCGCCTCCAGCCTTATATCTCAATTCATACGCCGCCTGCCCGAGGCAAAGTGCCGGAGCAGATTGCCGCCACAAGCCCTGAGCCGGCCCTTTTCCCATTCGATCCCAATACGCTGCCAGAAGACAGCCTCAATCTGCTGGGCCTGCCACCGAGGGCGGTTAAAACGCTGGTCAACTACCGCAGCAAAGGCGGCCAATTCCGTTCTCCAGAAGATTTGGGGAAATTGTACGGGCTAGAAGCTGAGGACAAGGAGCGGCTATTGCCTTGGGTGCGTATTGCGCCAAGGCCTTCAGAGGGCGAAGGGGGTGCTGCCAAAAGCGCTAAGGCACAGCCCGATGCGGCCCCAATGGGCGTAGACATCAACAAGGACGGGCCGGAAGCTTGGCAAGCCCTGCCAGGGATAGGCCCTGCCTACGCCCGCCGGATTTGCGGTTTCCGGGAAAAACTAGGTGGTTTTTCCAGCATAGCTCAAATAAAAGAAACCTACGGGCTGCCAGATTCCACATTTGAACAAATCCGCCCTTTGCTAAAGCATTCTGCCATTTACCGGAAGGTCAGTATCAATACAGCCGATGCAGCAGCTCTACAGCGACACCCCTACCTAGGCTGGAAGGAAGCCAATGCTATCGTGGCTTACCGCAGTCAGCACGGCCCTTTCCAGTCGGGAGAGGATGTGGAGAAAATATTGGCACTGCCGCTAGAAACGAAGCAGAAGATGGCCCCTTACTGGGACTTCGAGAAACGGTAGCCCTCATCAGCCTGAAGTGCACTAAATACCTGTGAAAAGCCCGCAATCGCGGTGCAGTGATCCGCTACAGTTTCTGGCAGTAGCTCCGCCCAGCCTTCACTTCAGGCAGGCATTTATGCTATCCGGGCTTTAGGCTGGCATCGGCCTAGCGCTGCGAAGGGGTTTAAGAGCCCGTTAGGGCCGAGCGGACAGCGAGCCCCGTAGCATAGCGGCACCTGCCATCGGGCAGGGGCAGGCCCCTCCAAAAAAAAACGGCAATCTGGCTGGCGCCCCTTTAGGCCTTATACATGAGCTAGCGCACGATGTATGATATTGGCTCAAGCATCGAGCTTCATGACCAACAAGGGCACTTCCGTGTGGAACGCCATTTGGCGGGTCACGCTCTTGTGGAAAAGGCGGTCTAAAAAGCTGCGCTGCACGGTACCCGTGACAATCATATCCGCGCCGGCCTCGTCGGCGTATTGGATGACCCCCTCCTGTACATCGGGGCACTCAATTTCGATAGCGTGTATGCCCAAGTTCGGGTGGCCCGCGTAGGAGGCTTTTTCATGCATGGCCTCTCCGATGTGGTAAGGCAGGTGGGCTTGTTTTTCCACATGCACAAAGTGTACATCTTTCACATCGCCCCCTGCGATATCAAGCACGGGCTCAAGCAGGGCAGCGTCCGCTTCCGGGTGGCTGCTGGCAAAAACAACCTGTTCTATGCTCTGGCATTTGCACTGCCGAGGCACGAGGAGCACCGGGCATTTGGCAAAACGCGCTACATGGGTAGAGACACTGCCGAAGGCCCGTTCTAGCAGGTTGCCCTGGCCAGTAGTGCCCATGACGATCAGGTCATAGCCTTCTGAAAGCCGGACAATCTCCTCTGCGGCAAACCCAATGTTGAGCCGGGTCTTGGGCAGCACAGCCACTCCCCCTTGTGCATCGGTATAGGCTTCTGCAAACTGCTGCAGGAGTTCTTGTTTGATTTGTTCAAACTCTACGGCCGGTACATCCAAGTAGGGGTTGGCGTAGTCAAATGAAGGATGGTAAGCGTGTAGGAGTTCGGTGTGAGCCCCTACGCGCTCGCTCAAGACCTGTGCAAAGCGGTAGGCATTGGCAGCTACCTCAGAGAAGTCGGTGGGGACGAGTATCTTTTTCATGATTGGGGCTTTCTTGCAGGAATGGCACCGCCTCATCGGGAAGCAAGGGTGCCGTTGCCTGGTTAAAAAGAATACCGGGGCAGCAGGGCACAATTGGCCGGGCAGTTCAACCGGCACTGGCCCACTGCCCCGGGAGCACATATTGAAGAAGGTCTTTAATGCTTACGGCTCTCTAGGATATCCTCAGGTGAAACCGGCGTCTGGGCCAGCGTTTTGATGATGTCGAAGGTAGTCAGTAAGCCTTCCAGCTCTCCTGCGGCATTGACGACAGGGATGGCGTGGAAGCGGTTTTCCAGGAAAATCTCAAGCGCGACATTGATCCGGTCTTCCGGTGCCAGTTTGGCAATGCCTTTTGTCATGATATCCTCTACCTTATAGGCTCTCATGCGGGCTTCATTGACAAATTCATCTTCTGCGTTGCGGTTGAAGCCGCGCAGGAAATGCAGGAAATCGGTTTTGCTGATGATGCCGACCAGCTCCTTGTAGCGGACCACAGGGATGTGGTGCACGCGGTGGTTGTCAAAGATTTCCTTGACCGCAGTCAGCTTATCGCCTGTGGTAACGGTTAGGAGGTTGGTTGTCATGATGCTTTTGACCGGATCCAGGATGTTCATAATTTAGAATTTTGGCGTGATTAATGCGACAAGGCTCTGATCTTTAAGCCTTTTTGGTATTCCAAAGTTGCAGCAGCCTGAAGGGCCTTGAGGTGATTATCGTCAGTAGCAGCGGCTGATTTTTGTCAAAAGCCGGCTTGAGGCGAGGGCCAGCCCAACCTTCCCATTTACAGGCTTGTAACGCCCATTCTAGCGGAAGCTACGTTTGGTGCATTGGCATGGGGCCTGCCCCTGCCTAACGGCAGGTGCCGCTATGCTTCGGGGCTCGCTGTCCGCTCGGCCCTATCGGGCTTAAACCCCTTCGCAGCGCTAGGCCGTTGCCATCATAGCGCTAAGGCCTGCTGCATTTTGGCGCTTGGTCAAAGCGACCATAAGGTACGCCCCAGCAAGACGATGGCAAATAAGATGAGCGCGCCGCCTGAAATGCGGCGCAGCCACAGCAAATGCACTGGCCGCAGCCATTGGCGGATGCGCTTGGCGAGCACGATTTTCAATACATCGGTAACGATGATGGTGCCCAGTACCCCGCCGAAGAAGAAGCGGGCATCTAGGGGTGCCAGCCCTTCTTCCACGACCATAGAGCTGGCCACGCCAATCCAGAAAAAGAAGGTGAAAGGGTTGACGGTATTGATGAGGAAGCCTTTGAGCCACAAGCTGTGGTAGGAGGAGGTCCGCAGGGTCTGCCGGGACCATTCCGGCAGCGCTCCTGTCCTAGGCGCAGTGAGCAGAGCGCCTGCACCGAATGCGGCAAGCGTTATGCTGCCGCCTATGCCGAGGTAGAGGGTGAAGTTGGGGCCCGAGACCACTTGGCTGATATAAGCCAGGCCGAGGTATACAGAAAGGATAAAGAGGAAATCGCTAACCCAAATGCCTAGCCCAAGCATAGCACCTGCGCGGAAACCTTCTTCCACGCCGGCTTGCACGATGGCAAAAAATATGGGCCCAATGAGGAAGCACAGTATCATCCCCACCTTTACCCCTTCCAGTATTAAGTTCATGATTAGGGCGGGTTAAGGTCAGGTACGGCTCAAGACACCGGGCTGCATGAGCTCTTCTATCGCCTCCGCTTCTACGGGGATGCCTGCGGTGAGGTCTACCGGCCCGTTGTCAGTGACAAGGATATTGTTCTCCAGCCGGATGCCCAGGTTTTCTTCCCGGATATAAATACCAGGCTCGCAGGTAAACACCATGCCCGCCTGAATGGGGTCGTAGCGGTTGGAGAGGTCGTGCACATCCATGCCCAGGTGATGGGAAGTGCCATGCATGAAGAAACGCTTGTAGGCCGGGTAACGGCTGTTTTGGTTTTTAAGGTCTGTTTTGTCCAAGAGCCCCAGCCCCAGCAGCTCCTGTTCAACCATGCGGCCCACTTCCCGGTGGTATTCTTCAAGCGTGGTGCCGGGCAGGAGGAGCTGTACAGCGCCGCGCATACACCGCAAAACGGCATTGTAAACCTTTAGCTGCCGCTCAGAAAACTGCCCGCTTACGGGGATGGTGCGGCTAAGGTCGGCTGCATAGTTGGCATACTCCGCGCCGAAATCCAGCAAGAGCAGGTCGCCGGCTTTGCAAGGCTGATTGTTCTGTACATAGTGGAGCACACAAGTATTTTTCCCACTGGCTACGATAGGCTCATAGGCATGGCCGTTGGCGCCATTGCGGGTGAACTCATAAATGATTTCGGCTTCCACTTCATACTCCATCACCCCTGGCTTCACAAAACGGAGCACCCGTTCAAAAGCTTTGCCCGTGATATCTACAGATTGTTGGATCAGCCCTACCTCAGCTGGGGATTTTATCATGGCGAGCTTACGCAAGATAGGCTGTGCCCGGTGGTACTTGTGCAAGGGGTAGCGCTCCTGCAGCTGACGAGCCATGCGCAGGTCGCGGCTGGGCACCTCGCTTTGGAAGCGGTCGTGCTCATTGAGGTTGAGGTAAATGCGCTTGGACAAGAGGATCAGCTCATGCAGTATCGGGCCCATTTCATCTAGCCAATAAACCCGGTCTATCCCAGATATCTCCTTAGCTTTTTCCCGGGTCAGTTTCTCGCCCTCCCATATAGCAGTCGCCTCGTCTGTACGCCGGATGAAAGCCACTTCCTGGAACCCCTCCTTGATGCAATCCGGAAAAAGCACGACAACAGTTTCTTCTTGGTCTAGCCCGCTGAGGTAGAAAAGGCTGCTGTTTTGCCGGAAAGGGAAAAAAGTGTCCCCGCTACGTGGCATAAGGTCATTGGACTGGAAGATGGCGATAGATTCCGGTTGCATCTTGCGCATAAAGCGCTGCCGGTTGTATTGAAAAAGCTCGGGGTTGATGGCTTCGTATTTCATAGTTCATGTGGTAAGGTCTAACGCCAAGTTGCAAAAAAATGCCTGAGGTAGGAAACATTCCCCTCAGTTTGGAATAAATCCATGCATCAGGCCTTGAGCAGCTCAAGCATTTCATTGACAGATAGCTTGGCGCTCACGTCCGTGCCAGAGAGCAGCTGATCGGCTAGCTCCCGTTTTTCTGCGTGCAGTTGTACAATTTTTTCTTCTATGGTCGCTTCGCTCACAAACCGGTAGACGGTGACAGGGCGCTGCTGCCCAATCCGGTGTGCGCGGTCGCTGGCCTGATCTTCTACGGCGGGGTTCCACCAGGGGTCGAGGTGGAGCACATAGTCTGCTTCGGTGAGGTTGAGCCCCGTGCCGCCTGCTTTTAGGCTGATGAGGAAAACATCGCCCTCTCCGTTTTGGAAAGCCTGTACGGCCGCTTCCCGCTTTTTGCCAGGTGTTTGCCCATCGAGGTACTGATAGGAGATGCCCTGGTTTTTCACCCACTGCTCCACAATGCGGAGGTGTTTGACAAACTGGCTAAAAATAAGCGCCTTATGGCCGTTTTCCAAGAGCTCGAGTATGGTGTCGCCTACGAGCTCTAGTTTAGAGCTGCCCAGCCTGCTGTCCGCTTCTGCCAGCCGGGGGTGGCATGCTGCCTGCCGGAGCTTGGTCAGTTGTGCGAGCACAGCAAAGCGCTTCGACTGATCGTCTGCGGCGGCAATCGCATCGAGGGCATTGCGGCGCAGGGCTTCATAAAAGGCCATCTCTGCTTCTGAGAGGCTGACGTTGAGCACAACTTCTGTTTTGGCAGGCAGTTCGGTAAGCACTTCTTTTTTACGGCGCCTCAGGATGAAAGGCTGTATCAGGCGGCGCAATTGCTCCCGCCTTGCTTCATCCCCCCGCCCAATCGGGTTGGCATATTTTTCGTTGAACTGTTTTTGGGAACCCAACAGGCCCGGGTTCAGGAAGCGGAACAGGTTCCACAGTTCGCCGAGGTGGTTCTCTATCGGTGTGCCGGTCGTGGCCAGCCGGAATTTGCCTTGCAGCTCCATGGTGATCTGAGACCGCTTGGTGGAAGCATTTTTGATAGCCTGTGCCTCGTCCAGTACAATCGTCCCGAAGGTTTTATCCAGGAGTTCTGCCTCCACAAAAGGCAGCAGCCCGTAGCTGACCATGAGGAGGTCTCCGGGCCCCACGCTTTGTATCAGAGGTGCTTCTTTGCTGCTACCGAGGAGGTAGGGGGTCAGGGTAGGAGCAAACTTGTTGGTTTCCCTCACCCAGTTGCGCGTCACAGAGGCTGGAGCGATGACGAGGGCAGGGCCTTCTTCCCGGCGGGCCGTCAGCATAGCCAGGGCCTGCACGGTTTTGCCCAGGCCCATGTCATCGGCCAGGCAGCCGCCTACGCCCCATTCCGCCAGCCTCATCATCCAGCGGAAACCGTCTTTTTGGTAGCTGCGCAGCTTGGCATCAAATTGGGAAGGCACTCTGGGCCGTATCCGTTGTGCTTGTTGGATGCGCTGCATGGCTTCTGCCCAGCTGCGGTCAGCATCAAGCTCAGCCATTTCTCCGGCAATCTCGTCCAGCCTTAGCCCAGCCAAAGGATTGAGCTCTAGTTTTTTTCCACGCTGATTGAGCATGGCGTCCATTTCGCGCAAGCGGTCCCGGAAGGCTTCGGTCAGGGCTACAAAGTCACCGTTTTTCAGGGCTACGAACGGAGAGTCGCTCTGCCGCACGTGCTGCAGCAGCTGTTGGAAAGCCATGACTTCAGATTCATGTACCTGCAGGCTGCCATCTACAGCAAACCAATCGCGTTCTTTTTCAATGCGCATCGTCAGTTGGCTCATACCTGAGATGCCGGCCAGCCGTACTTTTTCGCCTTTGGGGTGCTCTAAGGTAATGAGCCCTTCCTGCCTCAGGGGGTGGAGCTCCAGCAGAATATGCAGGCAAGCCTCTACATCTTCAATCTGCCACTCGTAGTGTTCGGCAGGGTGGGCGGCCAGCGAAGGGCAAGCCATGATAACGGCCTGGGCTTGAGCGGCCTCCTCTTCAAGGGCACGTTGGCAGGCCACTTTGCCCGACTGCGTGAGCAAGGTACGTGTGCCGGCCCCTTCTCCGGGCTTGAAATAATGGGGCTCGCCAGCCAAAGGCTTGACATAAAATTCCAGCTTGTACCCTTCTCCGAAAGGCAGGAGATGGAGGCAGGGCGTAGGGTCTCCCTGCCTAAGGGGCAGCTCCTCATTGAGCAGGTCGGCTGGAGATTGTACGTGCAGGCTCTGCTTGAGCACTTGAGTGATCGCCTCGAGGCGAGGACGGGCGTCGGGGGGGAGGATTGCGCCCTTGCCGACTGAGCGGGCAGCTTTGACCTCTGCATCGCTCAGGTTGTAAACGCGGTAGCGCGTGGGCGTTTCTTTTTCATAGACATATTCCCCTTGTGCGTGGGAGGGCCGGAAGATGACCTTCAGCCCTTCGGGCTCTTCGGTGATCAGCAGCTCTGGTGTACTGCGTACCAGTTCGATAGGGATATCGCCCTTCATATCCAAGAAGACATAAGGGTGGCCGGCCAAGAGGTACAAGGCATGGGCAAAGTGGAGGCTGGGCGTGAAGGAATAGTAGTAAGACCGGAAGTACTCCGCATCAACAGCCTGAAGCACTTTCTTATCGGCGGAGGTAAGGCTGTCCACCCGTTCTTGTTCGATATCGGCCAAGTCTACCTTTCGGCCGGCAGACCATCCTCCCCTTTTGCTGCGCTTCTGCTCTTTGGGCTGAAGGTGTTCCTCTTCAAAGTTGACGAACCAGACGAGGCGGGTACTGCCGACGGGTTTTGGGGCGCCCGGCAAGCTATCTTGGGCGATACTTTCCAATGTTTGCAGCACTTTCCGCCATTGGGGCTGTTTTTGGAATAGCCCAAGGAGGTAGCGGAAACCGTACTTGCTGGCCAAGGTTTCAGCCTGTAGTGCCCATGCCTCCCGGTTGGGGTGTTCAGGGGCAACATGGTAGAGCAAGTTGGCCATTTCCCCTGCTATCCAAGGCAGGCCGGTCTGCTCCCAGTGCACGAGGCGTTTATTGAGGCGCTCCAGCTGTCCGGGCTCAAGCGGGCTGGGGGCGTCTGTCCAATAAGCCGCCCAAAGGATGAACAGCAGGTCGAGGGGTGAGGAATCTGCATAGTAAGACAAGGGCAGGTCATCCGGCACCGGCTGCGTTTCGCCCTGTACTAAGAAACGGCACAGCTGTGCCATAGCGTAGGCGGCCCCCTTGTAGCGGCCCCCTTCTGCCAGCCGCTCTATGTGTTCAGGGGCCGGCAGGGCATCTGTTTCGCCAGTATGGAGCAGGCAGAGCCAGGCAAAGATGCCGGTGATGTGGGAAAAGCCATCATTCGTCGTCCTACGGTTTAGGGCAAGGAAGGCCTCAACTGCTGCGGCCCATTCACCGTATTGGAGCATACGGATAGCATGCAGCCCTTGCCAAGTAAGCTTCCCTTCGAGGTTGAAGCTTTGGGACAGCTCATCAGAAGGGGTGCCCTGCCAAATGAGGAGCTGAGCGTACGCTTCGTCGTCGAGGGAGAGCCCCGTAGGGAGCTGCAGGTAAGTTTTTCGGTAAAACCTGCCCAAGGGGCGGGCCAAGCTGTGGCCCCAAAGGTGAGGCTGCTGGAGGTAATGCCCAATGGCTTCTGCGCGGATTTCCAAGGGGCAGCGCTCGAGGAAAGCCTCGTCGAAGGGGAAGAACAAACTGAGCAGGGCTTCTTCTACCTGTATGGACAATTCGTTGGAGTAATAGGCTGCGCTGATCAGGTCATCTTTTTGCTCTTGAAAAGCAGCGTACTTCCCTTCAAAAAAAGCCAGCCGCATTTGTTGGATGCGGCGTTCTAGCTCTTGGCTGCTAGAGGAGTAGCTGAGATAAGAGCGCTTGAGCAGGAAGTTGGGCAGGTGCTTGTTCAGCGCCCGGAAGAAGCGTTTGTGGTTGGGGCCGAGCTGAGTGACAAAGTGGCGGGCAATGGCTTCCCGCCATTCTATGCGGACGACAGGCTCGGTATTGTAAAATGCGATGAAGGCATTGCGCTGTAGCCACAGGAGCTGCTCGCGTATGTGGATGTAGGTAAAGCCAGTGGGGCTTTCACAGCGGATATTGAGCTGCGTGAGCACCTTCTCTACGGTGTAGCTGGAGAGCGGGTAGCCATAGACCGCTAAGGTGCCTATGACCCAATAGGCATCGTGCGGGATATCTGATATGGCTTCTTGGCGTTCTTGGTAGGATGGTGCAGGCACAGTTTGGTGTTGTGGTGTGTCGAATTTTGCAAAAATAACACCTGCAGGGCGAGTAAAAAAGGATCGGGTGTTGAAGAATCGTAATTAAAAAAGTGGAAGCCAGGGGGCATTATTCCCTCAGCTTGGGGCTAGGGCGGCTGCCGGCTTGGCCCCAAGGGCGTATAGCAGTTGCTTGGAACAGCTGTTGCCCGGCCTGTTGGCCTATGATTTTTATCTTCTCCCCAGGAGATTTTTGTGCCCGTTCGGCTACATCCGCCCCTTGGCAGGGCACTACCCAGCGCTGGCCATCGAAGCCAGACAGCCAAATGGTATCTGGTGTGGCCTGCTCTATGGTGCCACCTAGGTAGCCGGCTTCTGGCATACTCCACAACTGCGTTTTCTGCTCTTCTATGCTTTCATAAAGGGAAACATGCACAGCAAACGCATTTTCCAAGCGCTTCCCCCCGCCAAACAAGAAAAAGAAGGTGCCGAGCACTAAGCTCAGCGCACAATTGTAGAATGCTAGCTGCGGCAGGCCAAATTTATACCCTCTATCTGTGTACCTAAGGTTGTACATGCCCAGGGTGAGCGATAGGGCAAGGAAAAGGAGCCAAGTGAAAGGCAGTATGGCAAGGGTGAGCTCCAATGTGCTATGCTGAGCATGTTCCAAAAGCTCAAACCCCGTTTGCTGTACGGCAAACAGGATGACGGCGAAGGAAAGCCCCCCGCCCAGCACGATAAGAGAGAAGATGGCCCACTTAAATGTACGTAACAGCCTGAACTGCCAGGCCGGCCTTGGAGTTATTGCGCGTTCCTGTAGGGTTTGCATTAGTTGTTGGGCATTTTTGCTCATGATGCTATGTGTTGTGCCGGCTGGCTTGCAGTGCCAAGCGGAGCTTTTGCCGGGCCCGGTTCAGCCGGGTAGCGACAGTGCCTTCCGGTAGGCGGAGGATATCAGATATTTCTTGGTAGTTTTTCTCTTCAAGGTAGTACAGCGTGATAACGGATCGGTATTTTTCCGATAGCTCGGCCAGTGCCATCTGCAGTGCTTGTTCCGTTTCAGTGTTTGGGGCGGAGACCTGTAGCTCTTCTTGCAAAAAGGCCGTACTTTCTTGGAGCGCTGCCAGGGGGAGTTGTTTATTCTTTCCAAACGAGCGGCTTTTCCGCCAGCTGGAGATCGCCTTGTTGTGCACAATGCGGTAGGCCCAACTGCTGAACTTCATCTCTTCATCATAGGCGTTGATGTTGCGCCAGATTTGTATGAAGGCTTCCTGTAGTATATCTTCTGCTTGAGCGTGCTCCACAGCTGTCAGGCGGTGAATGTACCGCAACAGCGCTCCCTCATAACGGGAAAACAAGCACGAGAAGAAGTCGGCTTCTTCTCGTGCCTTGCAGATGATCTGCTGATCGGTAAGGGGAGCGCATATTTTTTCCGGTACCACCATACTATTGGCCAGGCATATTGAGCGCTTGCAGGATGCAAAGTAGGGCAGCCCTGCTGTTTGGCGCATGCTGTTTTTGTAAAGATAAGGGATATAGCGAGGCTGAACCTAAAGTAGCAGCCTCGCTATTGAACCGCAAACAGGTTTAACCATGGCCATGTCCTTGCCCTTTGCCTCCAGCCGTGCCTGTTTCCATTGGGCTGCTGATAATGGCCTCAAACTCTTCTGAGCTGATATACTGTGGCGTATAATTGGCCCCGAGCTTTTCCAGTTCGCCGACAAAAGACCGCAAGTGGTTGCGAGAGCCGCGGGCCAGGTTTTCAAAGGTAGCAATGACTTCCGTATGCTGTGCGGATGCTAATTCTTTGTTCAAGTCGTTGATGTCAAGGTCTTCAATAGTAGCGCCTACCTGAAGCGCCTGTTCATAACTTTCGAGCCCTTGGCTGAGCAGGGCAGGGTAAAGGGCTGCAAGCACTTCGTTATTGAAGATGCCGGGGGTGTCATCTGTAATGGGGTCCACCAATTGGTAGCGGCTGATCATGCAGCCGACAGCATCCATATGGCGCTGTTCGGAAGCAGCGATGTTGGCAAATATAGGCACGCCCCACTTGTCGGACAAGGCGAGGTAAATGTCGCGGGCCAGTTTTTCTTCTTCCCGCATAAAGATCAGAGCATCAGCCTCGTCTTCCGTCAGGGGCACTGTAACAGGGGTGCTGTTCAGGTTGCTACAAGATGTGCCGCTAGCAGTGATATTGATGTCTGACATATCGCTGCCAGAGGGGTCTGTGCTGCACTGTGTAAATAACAAACTGGCGGGGATAAGGAGGGCTGCTAAAAAAGCCCATTGTGAGATTCGCGCTTTCATGGTTGTTGTTTTGGGAAGCCGGGGCTTCTGTTGAGGCGGGGCGTTGCCGCCGCCATGAAATTGGATACTTTTGCTCTGTGCTACGCAGCCGGGCGGGTATTCTTTCATTTTGGCGGCTATTTTTTCAAAAAAAGTTAGCAGGGCCTTACAAATCGTAGACTTAATAAAAATTTAACCCGGTTTGGTGAGCCCGGTAACGTAAACCCTGCCTCACAGGTATTAGCTTTGTGCGCATGAGCAATACGCTGAATCTTATCATTGATTTTGACAGCACATTTACCCGGGTGGAAGCCTTGGACGTGCTGGCAGAGATTGTGCTGGAAGGCGATAGCAGCCGGGAGCAGGTCTTGAGGCGCATTCAGGAGATTACCGATTTGGGCATGGATGGCACGCTCGATTTCCGGGCTTCCCTAGAACAGCGCCTGGAGCTGCTGCGCGCCCACCGCGATGATATCCAAAAGCTTGGCGAGGTGCTGAAGGGGCAGATCTCCCGTTCCTTTCTGCGCAATCAGGAGTATTTCGCATCCCTAAGCGCAGCGACCTACATCGTTTCCAATGGCTTCACAGATTTTATCCGCCCTGTGGTGGCCCACTATGGGCTGGACCCCGAGCGCGTCATTGCCAATGAGTTCCTGTACGATGAGGAGGGCTATGTCTGTGGCTTCAACCGGGACAACCCCCTCTCCCGCAGTGGGGGCAAATCGGAAGTCATCAAGCAGCTGGACCTGAAAGGCGACGTGTACGTGATCGGCGATGGCGCCAATGACCTTGAAATCCGCAAAGCGGGCTATGCTAACAAGTTTTACCTTTTCACAGAGAATGTTGAGCGCGAAAAAGTGAAGGCGGAAGCCGACCATATCGCCCCCAATCTCGATGAAATCTTATACGAATTGAAAATGAGCAGATCTCTATCTTATCCGAAAAACCGCATCAAAGTGCTTTTGCTGGAGGGTGTACACCCGCAGGCGGTCGACATCTTCGAGAAGGAAGGCTATCAGGTTGAGTACCTGACCACTGCCTTGACTGAAGAAGAGCTGTGCGAAAAAATTGTTGACGTCAACATATTAGGCATCCGCTCGAAGACAAAGGTGACCGAAAAAGTCATTCAGAGCGCCAAGCGCCTGATCAATATCGGGGCCTTTTGTATTGGCACCAACCAAATTGACCTGGAAGCGTGCAGCCGGCATGGAGTAGCCGTTTTCAACGCGCCTTACAGCAATACGCGCTCGGTGGTAGAGCTGGCCATTGCTGAAATCATCATGCTGGTGCGCAACTTGCCGGATAAAGCCCGGGCTATGCACAATGGCAAGTGGGAAAAGTCGGCCACTGGCGCACATGAAGTGAGGGGCAAAAAGCTGGGCATCATGGGCTATGGCAACATTGGCTCGCAGCTCTCTGTGCTGGCCGAGGCCGTAGGGCTGGATGTGTACTACTATGACCTTGAGGACAAGCTGGCCCTTGGCAATGCTACCAAATGCGAGACCTTGGAGGAGCTGTTGGGCACGGTGGATATCCTCTCTATGCACATGGACGGCCGGCCGGAGAACAACGGCATCTTCGGTGCACGTGAATTTGCGATGATGAAGGACGGGGCGATATTCATCAACCTCGCCCGGGGCAAAGTCGTAGATGTGGACGCCCTGCGCGAAGCCATCCTTTCCGGAAAGCTGAAAGGTTGTGCGGTGGACGTATTCCCCAAAGAGCCCAAGAGCAACAACGAGCCCTTCGAGTCTGCCCTAATGGGGCTGCCCAACACCATCCTGACCCCTCACATCGGCGGTTCTACAGCAGAGGCTCAGGAGAACATCGGCGAGTTTGTGCCACGGAAGATCATACAGTATATCAACACCGGAAGCACCACGGGCAGTGTCAACTTCCCGAACGTACAGCTGCCGCCGGTGCAGAGCGCCCACCGCCTGCTCCACATCCACAGCAATGTGCCGAATGTGCTGGCGGGCATCAATCAGATTTTGGCCAAGCACAACATCAACATCGTCAGTCAGTACCTGAAGACCAACGAGCAGATTGGTTATGTCATCACAGATGTAGACCGGGCGTATGACGATGAGCTGCTCGAGGAGCTCAAGCTGATCGAGCCTACCATTTGGTTCCGGGTGTTGTATTAGGCCCGGGGCTCAGTCGAAAAACCAGGGCGCTGTATCGAGTGCATACACTTAGAATAGGCAAAGGCCGTATCTTAAGCAGGTCAAAAATTAATGGAACTGCTTATGATACGGTCTTTATGGTTACAGGGGTGGAAGGCACAGCTGCGGTCTCCGTTTTGGGAGCGAGGGCTGGCGATCAACATCATACTAGGGCTGTTTGCCCTCTATTTGCTGCTGAACTTCCTCGCCCTAGGGTATTTCCTAGATGTGATTTTGGCGGAAGCTATGCCGGATGAAGACCCCTTCCGGCTGCTCAACCGCCTTTTGTTCTACTCTTGGGCGGGCGGTCTGCTCATGCGCTTCCTGATGCAGAGCTTCCCCGTGCTAGACATTAAACCTTATTTATTGTTGCCGCTGCCCCGCAGCCGCCTGTTCCACTACCTGCTGGGGCGGTCTGCGCTCAATGTGTTCAACCTCTTCCCCCTGGTTTTTGTGCTGCCCTTTGCGTACAAAACTTTGCCCGGTGCTGGGCCGGCTTTGGCATGGTCAGCCGGGGTGATGATGCTCGCACTGTCCAACAACTATCTGGCCTTCTACCTGAAGCGGCAGTTCAGCATCAGCCCGTTGTACATTTTGGTGGGGCTGCTGCTGCTGGCTAGCCTCGCCTGGCTGGATTTTAAAGAGGTGCTGCCGGTTTCGGGCTATTTTGAAGCCTACTTCTCTCTCTTGGCAGAGCAGCCGGCAGCACTGTTGGGCACAGTAGGGCTTCTCGCTTTGTCTTATGGGCTTACGTACTCCGCATTACGCAAGAATGCTTACCTCGATACGGTAGAGGCCAGGCGGGAGCGGGTGGAAAGCAGTACGGGCATTGCTGCCCTGCGCCGGCTCGGCCCGGCAGGGCAGTTCCTGGAAATGGAGCTGATGAACATCCTGCGCAACCGGCGGCCACGGACGATGCTCCTCATGTCTATCGCGATTTTGTTCTACCCATTTTTTGCGGTAGAGTACTTGGACAAGGGGAGCATGAGCATGGCCTTCTTGTTCATCCTCATGGCCACCTGTTTCCCTATGGCTACTTATGGGCAGTTCCTGATTGCCTGGGAGAGCAGTTTCTTCGGCCTGCTGATGTCGCGCAAGGTTTCCTGGCAAGCCTACCTACAGGGCAAGTACTACCTGTTTGTCCTGTTCAATACGGTCACTTTTGCATTGTGCCTGCTGTATGGGCTGGTAGACTGGCGGATGCTGCCTCTGGTGCTCGTGGCTTTTTTAGTCAACTTAGGGCTAACAGCTTATATCATCCTCTACCTGAGCACGTACAATACCCGGGCAGTAGACCCGGAGAAAGGGGCGTTTATGAATTGGGAAGGGGTAGGGGCTTCGCAGTTCCTGCTGGTCCTGCCTGCCTTTTTCCTGCCGGTTGTCCTTCATTTGCTGCTGCAGTGGGTATTGGGCTGGGGCTGGGGCCTAGCAGTGCTCGGGGCGCTGGGGCTGGCAGGCATACTGCTGCAGCCGCCTTTAATGGCGCGTATAGCGCAGCAGCTGGCGAGCCGGAAATATATTTTAGCAGATCATTTTAAACAAGATACCTGATGATACAAATCGAGAACCTGAGCAAGCGTTATGGGCAGCAGGTGGTTTTACAGCTGGAGCATTTGGACATCCCGGCCGGGGAGCGATTTGGGCTGGTAGGCAACAACGGGGCGGGGAAGACGACCTTGTTCAGCCTGCTGCTCGATCTGATCCGGGCAGATACGGGCGAGGTCCGCTCCAAAGGCGAGGCTGTGGCTGGGCACGACGCTTGGAAAGCATATACTGGGGCTTTCATTGACGACAGCTTCCTGATCGGGCACCTGACGCCCGAGGAGTACTTCCATTTTGTAGGGGAGCTTTATGGGATGAATGCTTCTGATGTATCGGCTTTTCTGGCGCCATTCGCTGAGTTCTTTAACGGGGAAATCCTGGACAGCGGGAAGTACATCCGCAATATGTCTAAGGGCAATAAGAAAAAGGTGGGCATAGCTGCAGCCTTGTTGGGCCGGCCCGAGGTGCTCATTTTGGACGAGCCTTTTGCGAACTTGGACCCGAGCTCTCAGATCCGCCTGAAGCAGTTGATCCGCAACTTGCCAGCCGGCCTTACCGTACTGATCTCAAGCCACGACCTCGCTCACGTTACGGAGGTCTGTGAGCGAATTGTGCTCTTGGAGAGGGGGCAGGTGGTGCGCGACATCAAAGATGCGCCGGAGCGGGCACTACAAGAGCTGGAGGCTTATTTTGCACAGTAGGTTGGCTGTACTGCGAGAGCCGGCTGCCATTGGGCAAAAGAGGTGCCGGCCTAGCGCTGCGCAGGGGTGGCAAGCCCGGTAGGGCCGAGCGGGCAGCGAGCCCCGGAGCATAGCGGCACCTGCCGTTGGGCGAGCCCCGTCCTTGCGGCAGGGGCAGGCCCCCATCTTGCTGGGCATTAGGCCCTAAGCTTTTTCGTGGTATCGGGGCGGCCCTGCGGCCTTGACTTCGGCGGCGTACAGCCCTTGCTTGCCGGAGCGGACCTCAAAGGTGACGGCCATCCCTTTTTCGATGGGCTGTTGCAGGTAGCGCCGGTGCACGTAGAATTCCTCTCGGGTAGCAGGCACCCGGATGTAGCCGTAGCCCTTTTCGGGCATATAAAACTGTACAATCCCCTTGGGCATAGGAGGCAGGTTTTGGGTTTAGACGGACTGCAGCTCCCCCATTGTGGTGTTGGGGCAGGGCTTGTTTTCAGGGGTTAGAACAGCGGTGGGAGGAAGAGGGTTGGAAAAATCGTGTTATTTCCCCTGGCCGCTTGCTTAAGATTGGTATTTTTGCGGCATACACCATCACAATACCGGCTATGAAATTTGAAAGCCCAATCCCTGTGGAAGACCTTGCCCGGCAAATTGGCGGGACTGTGCTTGGGGGCACAGGACTGGAAGCCACTGGCATCAATGAAATCCATCAAGTACAGCCTGGGGACATCACCTTTGTGGATGTCAAAAAGTACTTTGGCAAGGCGCTAGGCTCCGCAGCGAGCATCATACTGCTCAATGAGCGTGCGGCCTGCCCACCGGGCAAAGCGCTGATCTTGTGCGAAGACCCTTTCGAGGCTTACAATCAGATTGTACTGCAGCACCGCCCTTTTGCACCACAGTCAGTGGCCATAAGCCCTACTGCTGAGGTGCACCCTACCGCTATTTTAGAGCCCAATGTCATCATTGGGCATTATGTAAAGATAGGCGCAGGGGCTTACATACAGTCTAATGTAACGATAGCGGAGCACACGCTGATAGGTGAAGGGGTGGAAGTGCAGTCTGGGAGCGTTATTGGCTCGGATGCTTTTTACTTCAAGCGCACAGCGGAGGGCTATCAGCCTTGGCGTTCTGGCGGCCGGGTGATCTTGGAAGACCGGGTGCGGGTAGGAGCTGCCTGTACCATCAATAAGGGGGTATCTGGAGATACCGTGATCGGTGCGGGCACTAAGCTCGATTGTCAGGTGCACATCGGGCACGATGTGGCCATTGGCCAAAACTGCCTGTTTGCCGCTCAGGTCGGTATAGGCGGGAACACGGTGGTAGAAGATGAGGTGGTGCTTTATGGGCAGGTGGGCATTGCACAGAACCTGACGATAGGGGCGAAAGCGGTGGTCTTGGCCAAGTCGGGCGTGTCTAAGAGCTTGGAAGGAGGGAAGGTTTATTTTGGCTATCCGGCCAAGGAGGCCCGCACGGCTTACCGTGAGCTGGCAGCGTTGCGGCATTTGCCAGAGTTTTATGCCAATTATTATGAGAAGTAGGAGGCGCGGGTGGTGAATAAGCTTTAGCGGTAGCTCAAAAAGGCGCAGCAGCAAAGCCGCTGCGCCTTTTTGAGCCGCCGGCTAGAAGGTTGATCACTGTTTGTGCAGGCGTTGTGTGGTAATGACTTTGCCGTTCTGGTTTTTCAATTGTACGAGGTACATCCCCTTAGGCAAGTCGCCCACGTAAAATTTCTCTTCCTTGAAAGAAGGCTTGAAGGATTTTACGGGCTGGCCGACAAGGCTGAAGACAACAACCTGACGGACGGCTTCGTTATCGCTTACGCTGATGTAATCTATTGCAGGGTTGGGGTAGACTTTGAGGTCTACTTTTGCTGCAGTGGCTGGCGGGCTGCCCCGGAAGCTCGTTTGAGCCGGGAGCACGCTGAGGCTGCAGATGAGAAGGGATAACAGGAGTATAATGTGCTTCATATATTGGGATTCTGCAATGTAGTGCCGGCTGTTTGGCTGGCTAGTATGGGGTTTACGAATAAATGGGCAATCAGGTTTTCAATGTCCTCCTTAAAACAAGGGGAATCTACCGGAAACACAAGTAGTATGTTAATTTTTACTATGTGTTGAGAGCAAAAGGCGTGCCAAACCCGGGCTGAAACTTTGGCAGAGATGGCGGCAAACACATCCATTTATAAGAACTCAGACGGCGCCTAAAGGGTTCGGCCACAGGCGGATATATCCTGGATAATGTAGGAACGGCTGCAAAAAGCCGGGCAGCGCACCCATTGGGGCAGTGCCCGGCTTTATTCTGTCCGCAGCCCTTATTACAGTTGCGCTTTGAAGAAGCTGGCAAATTCAGGTACAGACATAGCGCCGAGGTCGCCCTCTCCTTGTTTGCGCACAGCGACCTGCTGCCCCTCCATCTCCTGCTCGCCCACGATCAGCATAAACGGCACTTTACGGACTTCAGCGTCGCGGATTTTCCGGCCTACTTTTTCTCCACGCTCATCCACAAAACCTCGGATATCGAGCTCTGCGAGCTGCTGCTGAACCCCTTTAGCATAATCGTTGAAGCGGTCAGAGATAGGAAGGATAGCGAACTGCTCCGGTGCCAGCCATAGCGGGAACTTGCCTCCGGTATGCTCAATGAGGATGCTGATGAAGCGCTCCATAGAGCCGAAAGGCGCACGGTGGATCATGACAGGGCGGTGCGGCTGATTGTCGGCCCCGATATACTCCAGCCCAAAGCGCTCGGGCAAGTTGTAGTCTACCTGAATAGTGCCCAGCTGCCAAGAACGGCCAAGTGCATCTTTGACCATAAAGTCGAGTTTGGGCCCGTAGAAGGCTGCTTCCCCGAGCTCGGTCACTGTAGTCAGGCCTGCTTCTTTTGTAGCCTCAATGATGGCCTGTTCTGCATTGCGCCAATTTTCATCGGAGCCGATGTACTTGTCCGGGTTGTCCGGGTCGCGCAGAGAGATCTGAGCGGTGAAGTTTTCAAACCCCATGCGCGCAAGGACCGTTTTGGTGAGGTCAAGCACACTGAGGAACTCCTCCTTGAGCTGTTCCGGCATGCAGAAGATGTGGGCGTCGTCTTGAGTAAAGCCCCGGACCCTAGACAGGCCATGCAGCTCCCCGCTCTGTTCATACCGATATACGGTACCGAACTCGGCAATGCGCAGAGGCAGCTCTTTGTAAGAGTGAGGCCGGTGGCCATATATCTCACAGTGGTGCGGGCAGTTCATAGGCTTGAGCAAGAACTCCTCCCCTTCCTTTGGCGTAGTGATGGGGTGGAAACTGTCCTCCCCGTATTTGGCCCAGTGGCCAGAAGTGATATAGAGGTCCTTCTTGCCGATATGTGGGGTAGTGACGAGCTGATAGCCGCGTTTTTCCTGTTCCACACGCAGGAAGTTCATCAGCCGGTCGCGCAGTTGGTTGCCCTTGGGCAGCCACATCGGCAAGCCCTGGCCCACGCGGTCAGAGAACATGAAGAGCTCCAGCTCAGCACCGAGCTTGCGGTGGTCGCGCTGCCGGGCTTCCTCCATCATTTTTTCGTACTCGGCCAGTTCCTTCTGCTTGGGGAAAGTGATGCCGTACACCCGGGTCATCTGCTGCCGGTTTTCGTCCCCCTGCCAGTATGCCCCTGCCACTTTAGTGATTTTGATGGCCTTGATGTAGCTGGTATCAGGCACGTGGGGCCCACGGCACAGGTCGATGAAGCCGCCCTGCTGATAGAGGGTGATGTCCGCCTGCTCTGCCCTGCGCTTTTCGAGGAGCTCGAGTTTGTATTCATCGCCTTTTTCCTCAAAAAAGCGGACGGCCTCGTCTAAAGAGATGTCTTTGCGGTCAAAAGTATTTTTATGGCGGGCCAGCTCTAGCATCTTCTGCTCAATTTTGGGGAAGTCGTCACTAGAGATGGTATGCTGCCCGGGGTCGACATCATAGTAGAAGCCGCCGTCTGTTGCAGGGCCTGTGCCAAATTTCACTCCGGGGTAGAGGGCTTCGAGGGCTTCCGCCATAAGGTGGGCAGAGGAGTGCCAAAAAGTAGCTTTCCCGTCTTTGTCGTCCCAGGTGAGCAGCTGTACCGTAGCGTCTGAGGAGATAGGGCGGGTAGCGTCCCACACATCGCCGTTGACTTTGGCGGAGAGGACTTTTTTGGCCAGCCCGTGGCTTATGGATTTAGCAATGTCCATAGCGGTCACGCCTGCTTCGTACTGCCGTACGTTCCCATCTGGGAAAGTGATGTTGATCATGGTTGAAAGGTTTTGCTATTGCTCCCTACGATTGGGCAATAAATTTGGTTCCTGTGCCCAGGGTTCTCCTGGAAAGACCGCAAAATTAATCCTTTTTGCCGAGGTTTAGGCAGGCAGGCAGCCCGAATCTGAACAAATGCGCCTCGAGCTGTGGTATACCCTAAATATGCGCAGTGATGCCCTCGCCTCAAGATGGGGCCTGCCCCTGCCCAACGGCAGGTGCCGCTATGCTCCGGGGCTCGCTGCCCGCTCGGCCCTAACGGGCTTAGAGCTTTTTGGGATTTTGCTTTTGGAGCGAACGTAGCCAAATTTTGCCCTGATCGAGGCGTTCTGAGGGAACATAGCCTTAGCTACGTGACCGAAGAACAACGAAGAGCAGGACAAAATTTGGCAAGAGCAGCCCAAAGGGTAAAACCCCAAGAAGCTCTTATACCCCTCCGCAGCGCTAGGCCGGCATCATCATGGCACTGAAGTTTGCGGCATTACGGTTGGTGCCCACCGGAGCCCTAGTGCGACTAGACCGGATTAAGAGCGTATTTCCACGCTTAAGCCTTCTCTGGTTCGTAGCCTTTAACTGTCAAAATTTACAGATCCATCCACTGGCCAAATCAGGGCAGGGCTCGTGGCCTTGTCTGGGAGGTGAAAATGCCCTAAATTGAGCAATGTTCAATAAGATGGCGGCTGCTGTCCTGTTGGCCTGTGCAGCCTTGGATCAACCGTTCAGGCTTCCATCAGGCGCTGTTCGTTGCGGCAGCTCCGCAGTTAGCTTTTGTGGCTGCAAAAGTACAGCCCCAAGTACATTCCGCAGCACTACCTAAAACCCCTAATATGAAACTCATCGCTCAACTTCAACACTTAGACCGCCTTGATCGCCTGATCCAGCGCAAAGCCACAGGCTGCTCCGATCAGCTCGCCGCCCGCTTTGGCTGCAGCCGCCGTACCATCTACAACTACCTGAAAACGCTGAGAGAACTGGGGGCAAAGGTCAGCTACTGTGACCAACGCCGCTCCTATTATTATGAAACGCCATTGCCGGGAGACCTGCACGGGCTGCTTTATCCGGGTGAAGCGGGGTCAGAGGAGTGATTTAGTAGGCTTTTGTTAAAAAATTCAAAAAAAATGATGTAAAAACGGCAGAGTGCAAAATTTTTGCACAAAGGCAGTTTAAATTTATACGATTATAGAGCACGTCTATAGCCAATGCTCCTGATTTTACCCACGATACAGGCGGTGGGCTCACTTTTCAAATGAAGAAACATGATTAAGCACTTATTCTTTTGGATACTGCTGCTATATGGAGCCTCAGCTATACAGGCACAAGAAAAATTTGCAATTGATCTTGGCAGCGGCCTGTCAGACGCAGAGGGGTTTGCAGCGATAAATGTCGATGGGCAAATGACCTTTATCTACAAACGTTGGCATATTGGCCCGGTTTTTCATTTTATGAATATGTTTGAGCAAATCAATC
>NZ_VOOR01000003.1 GCF_007993045.1 Phaeodactylibacter luteus | reverse complement strand
TTATGCAAAAACATGTTCATACGCGCCAGGTTGTAGGTCGTATGGTTGATCTCCTGCCCGAAGAACCCCTCTTCGATGATGTGATTGTCGAAGTGCTTTTTGGCTTGCAGGAGCAAAGAGCCGGAGCCTACCGCAGGGTCATATATTTTGTTGACCTTTTCCTGTTTGTGCATCGCCAGCTGTGCGATGAGCTTGGAGACATGCTGAGGCGTGAAAAACTCGCCACCGGATTTCCCGGCATTAGCCGCGTAGTTGGAGATCAGAAACTCGTAGGCATCTCCAAAAAGGTCAATCTCGTTGTCCTCAAAATTTCCAAACTTCAACCCTGCTACACCTTTAAGGACAGCAGCCAGTCGGCTGTTTTTGTTTTCCACCGTATTGCCCAGGCGGCTGCTCGTCGTATCAAAATCGGCAAACAGCCCTTTGATATCCTGTTCGGATGGATACCCGCTAGCCGAGCTTTCGATGGCTGAAAAAATGGCTTTTAGGTCCGTATTGAGGTCAGGATTGGTATTCGCGTTTTTGGCCACATTCACAAAGAGCTGGCTGGGATAGATGAAATACCCTTTGGTCTTAATGGCATCCTCCTTGATTTCCGGCGTGATGACACTATCGGGTAATTCCGGATAGTTCACACTATCATCACCTCCTTCGATATAGCTGGTAAAGTTTTCGCTGATAAAGCGGTAGAAGAGCGTGCCCAGTACAAACTGCTTGAAATCCCAACCATCTACAGAGCCCCGCACCTCGTTAGCGATCTTCCAGATTTGGTTTTGTAGTTCTTGTCTTTGATTTATGCTTGTCATGATGTGTTTTGTGGCTCTGAATTTTTCCGAAAAACGCCTGCTTTTTCCTGCTATTGCTAAAGGAGGGTTAGACTTTTTGGAAAATGGCGTTTAAGCACTGTTATTCGCTTGTGCTCCTTCCGCCCTAAATATCTATAATTCCGGAGAGACTTTAGAGGGGACGCTGACTAAAATGTCGCAGTCGTTTATGCTTTTGGGCTTTATGGAGAAGTACGCCCGGAAAACTTCCCGGGAGCGAGCGATTACCGTAATCCGGTTGTAGCCACGGCCATGAAAAACCTCAACTATGTCAATCGCTTCAATTTTGGTATCTTCAATGCACAGAAGCAGTTGGAAAAGAACGGGAACCCTAGGGCTGAATTTGACCTCAACTTGCAGACCAAGTTCAGGGTAACGATTAGAATAAACCGGAAATGGCATGCATAAAATCGTATTCTTCAACAACAAAGGCGGAGTAGGCAAGACCTCAATGGTCTACAATTTGTCTTACATGTTTTCAGAACTGGGCTACCGTGTACTGGCAGTCGACCTTGATCCTCAAAGCAACCTTAGCGCTTTGTTTTTGGACGATGAGCGGCTATACCAAACCTTTGATGCGGATGAAAAGCTGACGGTTCTGGATGCGATTACCCCCATCTCAGAAGGCGAAGGGTTTGGCGGGGTGCACATAGAATCTGTAAATGAAGACATAGGATTGCTTATCGGGAGTTTGTCGCTTTCACTATTTGAAGACAAGTTTAGTGATGCCTGGCTGAAATGCCTCGATGGTGATATTTACAGTTTCAAGGTAATGAGTGCCTTTAAAACCGCGATTGAAGCAGCTGCAAAAATGCATAAAGCAGATGTGGTATTGATTGACGTAGGGCCGAACCTGGGCGCCATCAACCGTACTGCAATTCTAAGTACGGATACCGTCATTATACCGGTAGCTTCTGATATATTTTCCCTTCAGGGGATCAAGAATCTTGGCAACACTCTGCAGAGCTGGAAGCAAGGATGGGAAAAACGCATGAGCAGCTATCCGGAGCAGCGTGACGATTCCAGTGTGCCAAAGGGTACGGTTGAGCCCGGTGGTTATGTAGTGATGCAGTACACCGCTAAAGAACGCCGGCCAGTGAAAGCCTACCTGAGGTTTGCCGACCGTATTCCAGGCGTTTACGCCGAATATATGTTGAGGTCAACCGGTCAAAACATATCTGTTTTAGAAGATACTAACTGTCTGGGGCTGCTCAAGCATTACCACAGCCTTGCTCCCATGTCGATGGAGGCTAATAAGCCAGTGTTTCTATTAAAGCCCTCGGACGGAGCGATAGGGGCTCATGTGCAGGCGGTACGTAAAGCCTACACTGATTTTGAAGCCCTTACAGAGCGCATTGCACGTAAGTGTGCCCTTGGACAACAAGTTCATAGTGTGTAAAAGGCTCTACGCTAAATCGTGTGGGCAAAGCAAAAAGCGGTTCAATTTGGCGGATGAAAAATAGGGAACTATTCGCGATGGCCTTGGGTATCGGGCAAGTTTTGGGGCCTATTATTGGTTTGTCTTGGGGGAATGTAGGGCTATTTTCAATATTTTGACTGATGCCGTCCTTACAGGACTGATGCCAGCTTATGGCCTTTCAACAATCTGACGATTGTCGGAAAAAATTATCGTCCCTCTGGGACTGGGCGCAGACCAAATTGTCGTTTTTTGGGGCTTGCCCCCTGATGCCGTCCTTACAGGACTGATGCCAGCTTATGGCCTTTCAACAATCTGACGATTGTCGGAGAGGATTATCGTCCCTCTGGGACTGGGCGCAGGCTAAATTGTCGTTTTTTAGGGCTGCCTCCTCCGCAAGGGGCCTGCCCCTGCCGCAAGGAGGGCCCCAACTGGCAGGTGCCGCTATGCTGCGGGGCTCGCTGTCCGCTCGGCCCCTCGCCCTACAGGCGTCGGGTCTGGCCTTCGGCCACCCCTGCGCAGCGCTAGGCCGGTATCATCAAGTCTGTAAAGCTTAAAATCCTGTGGCATTTTGATTTTGCCCGTGGTGAGCGGCCCCGGCAGGCTATCCCGCAGTAGAGCGTGACAAGCTTCTCGTCCTGTCGTGGTTAGTGACCCCGCCAGGACTCGAACCTGGATCTAGAGTTTAGGAAACTCCTATTCTATCCCTTGAACTACGGGGTCATGTGTGCCGGTGTAGGCACCGGCTGCGGAAAGCGGAGCAAATATAAGGGCTTTTGTGGATAAAAACCTGCATAAGCCCAGGAGATTCACCTATCTTGAAAGCAAAAATGGACATCGAATCTTTTCGCGCCTATTGCCTGGAGAAGCCCGGTGTGACAGAAGACCTGCCTTTTGGGCCAGACACCCTTGTGTTTAAAGTCATGGGCAAAATGTTCGCCCTCACCGGATTAGATGAGGCCGAGTTTAGGGCCAACCTGAAATGCGACCCCGATAGGGCAGTGGAGCTCAGGGAGCAATACCCTCAAATCCGGCCGGGCTGGCATATGAACAAAAAACATTGGAATACCGTCGTTTTTGAGGATGGGCTGCCCGAGCGCCTGCTGCGGGAGCTGATCGATCATTCCTATGAGCTGGTGGCCAGCAAACTGCCCAAGAAAGTGCAGGCAGAATTGGGGCGCCCGCTTCCCTAGTGCACCGGGCCGTAACTTATTGACCATTAAAACCCACGGCCTCAGAGCAGGCTTAAGCATGGGCATACTGGCCAATCATTCGGAGTCTAGCCGCACTGGGGCGATGCCAAACCGGGAGGCAACCAACTCCAGTCATGGCTGTTTTAACCTATCATGAAAGAAGTCGATTTTTTGATCATTGGGCAAGGCATTGCAGGCACCCTCCTCGCTTGGTTTCTGGAGAAGGAGGGCAAGGCCGTAGCGGTAGCGGATGCATTCAGCCCTCATGCGGCCTCACAAGTGGCCGCAGGCATTATCAACCCCATCACCGGGCGCAGGTATGTGAAATCTTGGCGGGTAGACGAGCTGATCCCCTCTGCTGTTCAGGCTTACGCCGAGCTGTCCGAGGTTTTTGGGAAGCCTTTTTTTCACGAGTTGCCCATCATCCGCACTTTGTTCAACCGGGGGGAGGAGAACGATTGGCTGTCCCGCACCGGCGACCCCGCCTATGCGCCTTATATGAAAGAGCAAGCGAGGCTAGGGGAGTATGCACTGCACACCGTGCTGGCCTACAGCTACGGGGAGGTGTTGAAAGGCGGGCAGGCCGACTTGCCCGGGCTGACGGGCGCCTACCGTGAAAAGCTCAGGGCGGAAGGCCGGCTGATTGAGGGCGATGTGCGCTATGACGCCTTGGAGGTGGGCACAGCAGGGGTGGCGTACGAAGGCTGGCGTGCCGGGCAAGTGGTATTTGCGGAGGGGCACCGGGGCGCGAGCAACCCTTTCTTCAATTACCTGCCCTACGGCGGGGCGAAAGGGGAGGTGCTCATCGTGCGCATACCGGGCGTTCAGTTCTCTAAAATCCTGAAGCACCGCGTATTCATTGTGCCCTTGCCCGTGCCTGAAACCTATTGGGTGGGGGCAACTTACGGTTGGAAGTTTGAAGATGAAAAGCCAACGGCATCGGGCGGGGCTTTCCTACGGCAGCGGTTAGAGGAGGTGCTCAGCCATCCCTTTGAGGTGCTTTCGCACAAAGCCGCGGTGCGGCCTACGGTCAAGGACCGCCGGCCTTTCCTTGGGCGGCACCCGGAAATCTCCCGCTTTGCGCTCTTCAACGGGCTGGGCACCAAGGGGGCTTCCCTTGGCCCGTTCTGGGCGCACCACCTGGCGCAGCACTTGTGCTACGGTGCCCCGCTAGACCCCGAGGTGGACATCAGCAGGTTTGGCTAAGCGCTTATTTAGATTGGGTTTGTGAGGAAAACCAGGGGGCTGTGCCAGCCTCCCGGCAGGCTCCTGTGGATGCCATTGCCCTGGCTTGCGGGCTTTCGCGGTGGCATCGGCCTAGCGATGCGAAGGGGTGTGCCAGCCCGGTAGGGCCGAGCGGGCAGCGAGCCCCGGAGCGTAGCGGCACCTGCCCTTAGGCAGGGGCAGGCCCCACAAAGAAGCAATCAGGTGGGCGCGTGGGCGTTTTGCCATGCCCAATTTGAGCTTGGTGGGTAGAAGGTTTATCAAGCCTGAAATCAGCTTGGCGAGCCTTGCTTGTCCAGGGCTTTGAGCCCTTCTATGGTGGCTGCGATGGTGCCAAGCGGTAGGGCGAACAAAAAACCAAGGCCCGTGAAGAGCAAGAGCAGGAAGGCGGTGCCATTGCCAAGGCAGAGCCCCCGGTTGGATTTGGCGAAGGTTACGCTCCCTTTGACGTCAAAGTAGCGCTCCATGGTGAAATCAAGGTTGCCGAAGCCCGCGTAGTAGGCTTGCACCATGAAAATGAGGAGGGTAATGGCTGGGCTGAGGAAAGGCAGGAGGAGCCCAAGCAGGAGGAGCAGGGCCGTATAGCCCAGCTCGCGCAGGAGGTTGCGCAAAGCCAGGGCAAGCCCCCTTGCTAAGTCGCTGAGCGCTTTGCGGATGGAAAAGGCAGCGCTTTGGGGCTGCCCCCCGCGGAGGATCTTTTCCACTTTTTCAGATAGCAGGCTCATGACAGGGGAGGTGATGGCCATGACGAGGTGTTTGAAGGCCAGCAGGCCCAGAATGATGACCATTGCGCCGCCAAACACTTGGATGATGCGCTCAATAGCCCCTTTGCCCCACTCAAACGGGTACAGCGCCATTGCCCACCCGCTGATGTCATCGCTGATGGCCCATGCGCCAGAGAGGATGGCCGAGCCCAGCAGCAGGCTGATGAGCCCGGGCACCAGCACATACCCCCAGAGCCCGTGCCGGCTTACCATGCGGGCGGCTTTGGCGTAGGCTGTAAAACCGAGTAGAAACCCCTGAATCATAACCAGTAATTGAATAGGTTGGTAAAAACAGGGCCAATAAAACAGATTTCCGGCAAGGGCGTGCATTTTATCTACCACCTTGCGGTGCCGTGCGGCCAGCGGAGGGGTCAGCCCACCGTAAATTCTTTCAGGAACTTGCGCACATCTTCCACCGAAAGCAGATTGAAGCGGGCAACAGACTTGTCGAGCCCCACTTTGACGGTGTTGGCATCTTCTGGCAGCGCTTTGAAGGTATCCTCATCGGTGTGGTCATCGCCTATGGCCATGATGAAATCCCAAGGCTGCTCCCCAAGCCAGTTGAGGGTAGCTTTGCCTTTATTGACCCCCGCATTTTTGATCTCCACCACTTTATTGCCCTCCAGCACCTGCAGGTCATCGTTGGCGGTCAGGTAGAGGAGGACATCCCTGAACTCACGGACCCGCTTTTCGCCCAGCTCGGGGTCGATCTGCCGGTAGTGCCAGGCGATGGAAAAATCTTTTTCTTCTATGAAAGACCCGGGGGTGCGCTCCACCATATTTTCCAGTACCTGCCGGATTTTGGGCTTCCAGGATACAGACAAGCCCGGGTTGCTTTTCCAGGTTCCATCCCGTTTCATCCATACCCCATGTTCGGCTGCCATATCGAGCCCCAGCCCGCCGAGCCAAGATTCCAGGGTGTTGCGGTCGCGCCCGCTGTTGACGATCAGTTTGGTCCCCTCGTGGCCCGACAGCAGTTTGAGGAGCCCCATGACCTCCTCGTCCGGCACTACCGCTTGTGGGTCTTTGTGGAAGGGCATGAGCGTCCCGTCGTAGTCCAGGATGACCAGCCGGTGGCTGGCTGCCCGGTACTTTCCGACCAGGTCTTTGCGAATGCTATTGTTCATACGTTTGGCGATTTTTGCGCGCTGGGATTCCATCAGTTTTTTCTGCTCCTTGATGAAGTTGGCTGCCCAGTTTTTGACATCGTATTTCCTAAGTTTTTCCTGCATGCTCTCCAAGCGGGCGCGCTGCTCCTCGGGCGGCATATTCAAGGCTTGTATGAGGGCGTCGGTGATGTCCTGCCGGTCTTGGGGATTGACAGAGATGGCCTCTGTCAGCTCGTTGGAGGCCCCGGCCATTTCACTGAGGATGATGACGCCCTGCTTGCTGTCCTCTTTGCTGGCGATGAACTCCTTGGCCACCAGGTTCATCCCATCCCGCAAGGGGGTGATGAGGGCAATGTGAGCTGCCTTGTAGAGGGTGGTGAGGTCGCCAAAATTTAGGCTCCGGTAGAAATATTGCACTGGTGCCCAGTCGAAGCCGCTGAACTCCCCGTTGATGCGGCCAACAAGGTTGTCGATTTTATGCTTGAGCGCTTTGTACTGCGGCACATTGGCGCGGGAGGGCACTACGATCATGACGAGGGATACCTTGCCATGGTATTCGGGGTGGCCCTGAAGGAAGCTGGCAAAGGCCCGGAGCCGCTGCGGGATGCCCTTGGAATAGTCGAGGCGGTCTATGGAGATGATCAGCTTCTGCTGTTGCGAAAGGGCGACTATTTTCTGGGAAGCCTCGCTGAGCTGTTTTTCGCCTTCGGGGTGGGCATATTTCTCATAGTCAATGCCCATTGGGAAGACGTCTACATTGACCAGGCGGTTGCCTACGGTGAGCATCCCAAAGTGGTGCTCGAAGCCACAGATCCGGTATACTGCGCTCAGGAAGTGCCGCATGTAGCCAAAGGTGTGGAAGCCGATTTGGTCCGCTCCCAAAACCCCTTCCAGCAGTTGCCGGCGCCAAGGCAGCACCCGGAACACTTCATAGGAGGGGAATGGGATGTGCAGGAAAAAACCGATGGAGACCTCAGGGAAAGCTTCGCGTATCATAGCCGGCAGCAGCATCAGCTGGTAATCGTGTACCCACACCATATCGCCCTCTTGTATGAGCGGTATGACGGCTTCTGCAAACTTCCGGTTCACGGCCTGATAAGCTTCCCAATTGTCGTCGTTGTAAGAGGTGTATTGTGTGAAATAGTGGAAATGAGGCCAGATGGTCTTATTGGAGAACCCCTCATAGTACAGCGCTATGTCTTGCTGAGAAAGGAATACCGGGTAAAGCCCATCTTTTTTCAGGTCTTCCTGTACCGTAGCCCTTTCCCATTCATCATTGATCTCCTGCCCTGGCCAGCCGATCCATATTTTTTCAAAGCTTTCGTCAAGGGAGTTCAGCCCGGTAGCCAAGCCGCCGGCACTTGGGTGATAGATGAGGTCCCCGGCTTCTTTCTTGATGGTGACGGGGAGCCGGTTGGAAATGATGACGAGTCTGGACATAGCAGGGTTTTGTGACTGGCGGAAGCGCTCCGCTTGGCTATAGTTAATGAAAATTGGAGGAAAAACCAAAGGCTTCATGTGTTTTTTACACTAAGTGTGCCCTCAGCTGCCTAAATAGAAAAGCCTGGCGGGGGATATGTTCGCGCGGCGGTGCACAAACCTGATTGCCGAGAGGGGGCCTGCCCCTGCTGCAAGGGTGGGGGCAGCGGGCAGGTGCCGCTATGCTGCGGGGCTCGCTGTCCGCTCGGCCCCTCGCCCTACAGGCGTCGGGTCTGGCCTTCGGCCACCCCTGCGCAGCGCTAGGCCGGTATCATCAAGGTATCGGGCAAGTTTTGGGGCCTATTATTGGTTTGTCTTGGGGGGATGTAGGGCTATTTTCAATATTTTGACTGATGCCGTCCTTACAGGACTGATGCCAGCTTATGGCCTTTCAACAATCTGACGATTGTCGGAAAGGATTATGGTCCCTCTGGGACTGGGCACAGGCCAAATTGTCAGTCCTTACAGGACTGATGCCAGCTTATGGCCTTTCAACAATCTGACGATTGTCGGAGAGGGTTATCGTCCCTCTGGGACTGGGCACAGGCCAAATTGTCGTCCTTACAGGACTGATGCCAGCTTATGGCCTTTCAACAATCTGACGATTGTCGGAGAGGGTTATCGTCCCTCTGGGACTGGGCACAGGCCAAATTGTCGTTCCTTACAGGACTAATGCCAGCTTATGGCCTTTCAACAATCTGACGATTGTCGGAGAGGGTTATCGTCCCTCTGGGACTGGTGCAGGCCAAATTGCCGTTCCTTACAGGACTGATGCCATCTTATTGCCTTTCAACAATCTGACGATTGTTGGAGAGGATTATCGTCCCTCTGGGACTGGCGCAGGCCAAATTATCGTTTTTGGGGCTTGCCCTGATGCCGTCCTTACAGGACTGATGTCAGCTTATGGCCTTTCAACAATCTGACGATTGTCGGAGAGGGTTATCGTCCCTCTGGGACTGGTGCAGGCCAAATTGCCGTTCCTTACAGGACTGATGCCAGCTTATGGCCTTTCAACAATCTGACGATTGTCGGAAAGGATTATGGTCCCTCTGAGACTGGGCGCAGGCCCAATTGCCGTCCTTACAGGACTGATGCCATCTTATTGCCTTTCAACAATCTGACGATTGTCGGAAAGGATTATGGTCCCTCTGGGACTGGTGCAGGCCAAATTGTCGTTCCTTACAGGACTGATGCCAGCTTATGGCCTTTCAACAATCTGACGATTGTTGGAGAGGATTATCGTCCCTCTGGGACTGGGCACAGGCCAAATTGTCGTTCCTTACAGGACTGATGCCAGCTTATGGCCTTTCAACAATCTGACGATTGTCGGAGAGGGTTATCGTCCCTCTGGGACTGGCGCAGGCCAAATTATCGTTCCTTACAGGACTGATGCCAGCTTATGGCCTTTCAACAATCTGACGATTGTTGGAGAGGATTATCGTCCCTCTGGGACTGGGCGCAGGCCAAATTGTCGTTCCTTACAGGACTGATGCCAGCTTATGGCCTTTCAACAATCTGACGATTGTTGGAAAGGATTATGGTCCCTCTGGGACTGGGCGCAGGCCAAATTGCCGTCCTTACAGGACTAATGCCAGCTTATGGCCTTTCAACAATCTGACGATTGTCGGAGAGGATTATCGTCCCTCTGGGACTGGGCACAGGCCTGCCAAGCTAGCGCTTGCCAGTTAGGCAGGGGCGTTTTATATTCAAGAATGGGACAAAGGGGCCCATTCTTGAATCCGATAGCCTAGCTACGTGACCGAAAAACAACGAAGAGCAGGCCAAAATTTGGCAAGAGCAGCCCGAAGTGTAAAATCCGAACAGCTCTCAAACCCCTCCGCAGCGCTAGGCCGCTGCCATCTTGGAGCAAAGGCCCCGGCTGCGCGGGTGCCGTGGCAGGGGTTAGAGCGATGCCATGGATTGTTTTTTGTTTGTATTTGGCGTTTTTTAATGTTATTTTGATTGTACTCTGGGTTTTATTCGGTATTTTGTTTTGTATTTAATGAGGTTAGCCATGAGAAAACCAGTACATCCCAACGTTGAATTTAATGTGCAGACCCTGCTCATTTACGCTGTGCTATTGGCCATTGCCGCCATTTGTGCTCAGCAGCTGCCAGAGATCAAAACGTTCTTCGAGCATTATGGCGCTACCATGAAAGCAGGCTTCCCGACGGGAAGCTAAACGCCTCGCCCAAGATGCCCCAAAGGGGCAATAGCATTGAGGCCGGCGCTGAGCAAGGCCGTTTCAGGCCTCGAGCAGTATGCTGTAGAGCTCCTGCAGGCTTTCTACCTCATACGCCACGGGCAGTCCACGCTGTACGGCAGTTTTTATGGCCGTCGCCTCTTCGTTTTTCCCTTTCAGCCAAGCACACGGCATGCCCAGGTTTTGGGCAAACTGCAAATCTGAGAGGGAGTCGCCCACCATCAGGGAGCGGCCAAAGTCGATATCAGGGAACGCGGCTTTGGCTTTCAGCCCCATCTCAGGGCTAGGCTTACGGCAGTTCCCCGGCTGGGTTTTCAAGTCGGTACAGCTGTAAATGCCGTCTACCTTCCCGCCCATGCCCGCCAAGCCTTGCAGCATAAAATCATGTACATCGTCGAGCTGTTGCTGAGACATCCGCCCCTTGCCGACGCCCTGTTGGTTGGTGACGATGAGCAGCCGCTGGAAAAGGTGGCCTAATTTTACAATGGCTTCGGGGTTACCGGGCATCCATTTAAAAGAAGCAGGATCAGCAACATAGGCGTCAGGGAGCCTTTGGTTGACCACGCCGTCCCGGTCTAGGAAAAGGGCAGAATATTTCTTTCTCATTGGCTTAGTTTTTCCAAAGGTACGACATCATCGGATGAGCCTTTGCCGCCCGGCAAAGTAAGAGCGAAAAAGTGTCCCGCTGTCTAGTGGGACAGACCGATTACTAAAGGCCTAACACGCTCTAAACAAATACTGCCCTTTCCTTTTTTAGTAAAGCAGGACAACCTGATTTCAGCAGGCTTGCTGCCTCGGGCTGGTATAGCGAGGAAGATGAGCGGTTTTCAACCACGCCATTTTGCCTTGCAACAGCCCCCTGCGCATCAAGTTTGGCAAGCATAAAAAACAAAACAATGAAAAACGTGATCATAAGCGGCGCTGCAGGAGGTTTGGGCCTGAGCGTGACCGAAGCATTCCTTGAGAACGGCTATGCCGTGCATGCCCTGACAGAGCCGGGGAAGTCAGAGCAGGTAGCGCGCTTGCAACAGCTGGAGGAAAAAGGCCATTTGGCGTACAGCCCGCTCAATGTGATGGATGAACAGGAGGTAGCCCGTTTTTTTGAGGAGCGCAGCACAAGTTGGGATGCAGCGGTTTTCCTGGTTGGCGGCTTTGCTATGGGCACTTTGGCAGAAACCGATGAGGAGGCATTGGACAAGATGCTGTCCCTGAATTTTAAATCAGCCTACCACTGCAGCCGGCACGCCCTGCCCAAAATGGCGCCCGGGGGGCGCATCCTGCTGATAGGCGCCCGCCCCGCCCTACAGCCTGAGGCGGGGAAATCGCTCGTGGCCTACAGCTTGTCCAAGGGCATGGTCCTTCACCTGGCGGAGCTGATCAACGCAGAAGCGGGCGATAGGAATGTTCAAGCGGTGACGGTGCTGCCCAGTGTTATTGATACCCCAGCCAACCGGGAAAATATGCCGGATGCCAATTTTGAAGATTGGGTGAAGCCAGAGGAGATCGCGCAGGCCATGGTATACGCTTGTTCGGCGGCAGGGCGCAAACAGCGCAGCCCGCAGTTCAAAATGTACGGTGGGGCTTAGCAGCCGAGGCATAAGCCAAAATGCCGCAGCCGTTCAAGCTTTCCGGGCTCTAGGCTGGCATTGGCCTAGCGCTGCGAAGGGGGGGACGCCCGCTAGGGCCGAGCGGACAGCGAGCCCCGCAGCATAGCGGCACCTGCCCGTGGGCAGGGGCAGGCCCATCACGCGAAGCAAGCTGGGCAGGCCCTATCCTTACCGAGGGGGCAAGCCCAAACAACGACAATCTGCTTTGTGCCGGTTCAGCCGAACAGCTCTTTTTCAACCAGCTCGCAGATGATGTGGCCCAGCAGCATATGGCATTCCTGTATGCGGGGCGTATCCGAGCTCGGCACATTGAGCAATACGTCTGAATGGGCTTTCAGCTGCCCCCCTTCCTCGCCGGTCATGCCGATCACCATCATCTTGGCCTCCCGGGCAGCAACAGCTGCCCGGATGATGTTGGGCGAATTCCCGGAGGTGGACATAGCGAACAAGATATCGCCTTCCCGGCCGGCAGCCTCCACCATACGGGAATAAATGTGCTCATACCCATAATCATTGCCTACAGCTGTGACAAAAGAGGTGTTGACGTGCAGGGCTTCTGCATAGAGTGGGGGGCGGTCGAAGTAGAACCTGCCAGAGAATTCCGCTGCAAGGTGCTGCGCATCCGCAGCGCTGCCGCCATTGCCGCAAAAAAGGACTTTGCCTTTGTTCTGGAAAACAGCAGCGCACTGCACGGCGGCCTGAGCGGTCTTTTCCAGCAAATGCGGAGCAGATAACAGCCGGGTTTTGGCCTGCAGGCTATCCCTGATCGCTTCTTGGATACGGTCCATCATGAGTTGGGGGTTTTTAGCCGTTGGTACATTTCCCTGATTTTACTGGCCATGTGGCTCCAATCGAACCGGGCTTTGCCTGTGCGCACAGCTTTTGTCATATCCGCTTCCCGCCCATGTGCATAAAAATCGCTAATAGCGTTGCCGATGGCCTGCGGCGTTATCGGCACTACGTAACCTTCTTCGCCATGGCGCACAATCTCGGGCAGCCCGCCTACATCCGTGACCACCATGGGCTTCTCGAAGTGGAAAGCCAGCTGGGATATCCCGCTCTGCGTCGCTGTTTTGTAGGGCTGCACGACCAGGTCAGCTGCCGCAAAATAGAGCCCGACCTCCTCCTTTGGGATATAGCTGCTGCGGAAGATCACCGCCTCCGCTATGCCCAGGTCTTCCACCATCTGCCGATAGGGCGCCTCCGGGCCATAAAACTCGCCGGCTACGATCAGTTGGAGCCTAAGCGAGCGCACCTGTGGCAGGGCCATGGCCTGCAAGAGCAGGTCGAGCCCCTTGTATTCTCTTATAAAGCCAAAGAACAGCAGGTAGCGCTGCCCTTCCGGCAGCCCGAGCTGTTGCAGAGCCGCTTTGCGGCTGCTGATGGGGCCATAATTGTCATAGATCGGGTGAGGGGTATAGGCGACCGGCTGCAGGCTGGTGAATTTCCGGATGTCTTCTTCCACTGATTTTGACATCACGATGAAGCCATCACAGCCGCCAAGATAGTAGCGGGTAAGGGCTTTGTCGCCCGGGCGCTGCTCGTGGGGGGTTACATTGTCTGTTATGCCGATGGATATGGCCGGCGTACGTTTTTTGGCCGTACGGAGGATGGTGCCGAGCGCGGGCCCCATAAAAGGGAGCCAAAACCGGGAAATGATCAGGTCGGGCTGTAGTTGTGCGAGCTGCCTGCCAACTTTCAGCCAGTTCAGAGGGTTTATGGAGTTGATCACAGGGCGGATGTCCAGCTCGTTGGGCGCAGGGTCTGTTGTGTATTGGGTTTTCCCAGGGAAAAGCAATTTGGGGTACTGCAGGCTAAAAGACAAGATGACAACTTCGCTGCCCTGCTGCTGCAGCTCCTGTGCCAGCCGTTCTGTTGAGGAGGCGATCCCCCCGCGTAACGGGTGAGCCGGCGATAAGATGATGACTCGCTGCACGCTTTTTGCTGCAATACTCGGTAATTTTTCCCGGATTTCCGCTCCAAAATGGCATTACCATCAAAAACCACTTTATGATTTGGAAGCAAGCATTTACCCTTGAAGCGCTCGGTCAGGTCAGCCAGCATACGCTGGTCAGCCACCTGGGCATCACTTTTACGGCTTATGGCGACGACTACCTGGAGGCAACTATGCCGGTTGACGAGCGCACTTTCCAGCCTGCCCGCCTGCTGCATGGCGGCGCCTCAGTAGCCCTGGCAGAGACCCTGGGCAGCGTGGCCTCACAGTTGTGCCTGGAGGATATGCAAACCCACATGGCCGTCGGGGTGGAAATCAACGCCAACCACCTGAAATCTGCTACCGGCGGCCTGGTGACGGGCCGGGCCATGCCTTTGCGGATCGGCCGGAGCCTCCACGTTTGGCAAATCGATATCCGGGATGAGGCCGGCAGCTTGATATGTGTCAGCCGATTAACAATTGCAGTGGTCAAACGGAGAAGATAGCTGGGATTCCGCTCAAAGCGGATATCTTTGAAGGCAACAAGCGCTTTATTAACTGATTAGTGATTTATCATCCACCCTTGCCGGTGGAGCAATAGCAACCATCAAGTATGAAAAAAGTATTACTGCTCGCGCTGGGCATTTTCGCGACAAGCGCCATTTCCGCACAGCTCAACATGGACCTCCTTTCGCAGGTACAGTACAATACCGACCTAAATGACATCTGGGGCTGGGCCGATCCCGAAACCGGCGTAGAATATGCCATCGTGGGCTTGCGCAACGGCGTGTCTATCGTTTCCTTGGCCGATCCCGAAAATGCTGAGGAGGTTGCCCGCATCCCCGGGCAAAACTCTACTTGGCGGGACATGAAGACCTTGGGGCATTTCGCCTACATCACCACAGATCAGGGCGGCACTACGGAAGGGGTGACGGTCATCGACCTCTCTCAGCTGCCCGAAGCTGCGCCTTATTATCATTGGACCCCCGAGCTCGAAGGGCTGGGCCTGCTGCAGACCTGCCACAATATTTACATCGATGAGTTTGGCTTTGCCTACCTGGCCGGCTGCAACATCAACAACGGCGGCATGCTCATCCTGAATGTAGATACAGAAACAGGGGAGCCCGAATTTGTCGCCCCTGCCCCTAATGTCTACTCCCACGATGTTTATACGGTCAACAACCACATGTACGCTTCTGAAATCTATCAGGGCCGCATGGCCATTTATGATGTGGCCGACAAAAACAACATACAGCTCTTGGGCACACAGCCTACGCCTTTCAACTTCACCCACAACATCTGGGTGAACGACGCGGAGACGGTCGCTTTTACCACCGATGAGGTAGGCAATGCACCGGTTGCTGCTTACGATATTACCGATTTTGGGAATATTGAAGAACTGGACCTCTACCGCCCGATCGAGACCCTGGGCGAAAATGTCATCCCGCACAACGTCCACGTTTGGGACGACTACCTGCTGATCTCTTACTATACCGATGGCGGCAGGGTAGTGGATGCTTCCCGTCCCGACAACTTGATCGAGGTGGGCAATTACGATACCTTCCTTGGGGGCAATGGCGGCTTTAGCGGTGCGTGGGGCTTGTACCCCTTCCTGCCTTCACAAACGGTGCTGGTATCGGATATCAACAGCGGGCTGTACGTGCTGCAGCCCAACTTTATGCGCGCCTGCTGGCTGGAAGGCATGGTGACAGACTCGATCACCGGCATGCCTTTGAACGAGGTGGAAGTGGTCATCGATTCCGAGCAGCCTAACCTTGGGCAAACTGATGTGTTCGGCAACTACGCTACGGGCCAAGTCCTGAGCGGCGCTTTTGAAGTTACTTACGCCAAACCTGGCTACCGCTCGAAAACCATAACGGTAGAGCTGAACAATGGCGAGCTGACAGAAGCCGATGTGGAACTTGCGCCCTTGCAGTCTTATGCTATTTCAGGCACGACCATCCGCAGTGCAGACGGCAGCCCCGTCCCCGGAGCGATTGTCGTAGCTCAGAATGAGCTTTTCACTTTTACGGCCACCACCGGCCCGAACGGCACGTTCAATTTCTCCAATGTGACAGAAGGCGAGTACGCGGTTTATGCTGGTGCTTGGGGCTACCTGCATGGCGTTATCGAGGAGGTGCAGCTGAATGGCAATGCCTCCCTGACGATCGAGCTGGAAGATGGGTATCAGGATGACTTTGTGTTCGATCTTGGATGGGCATCTACCGGCAACGCAAGCAGTGGCGATTGGGTGCTTGGCGCACCTGTGGGCACCGAATACCAAGGGGTGGCCTCTCACCCCGGGGCTGATGTGCCCGATGACCTTGGCAACGCTTGTTACTCCACCGGCAACGGGGGCGGAGGCGCTGGCAACGATGATGTCGATGGCGGCAACGTCATTTTGACCTCCCCTGTAATGGATCTCTCCGGTTACGATATGCCTGTGCTCAGCCTCCGCTATTGGTTCTACAACGCCGGTGGGCAGCCGGGCTCTACCCCCAATGATGAGCTGCGCATCGCCATCTCTAATGGGGTGGAAGAAGCAGAGATCCTTACCGTCACCCAATCGATAAGCCTCTGGCGCACACTGCAGGACATCCCCCTGAACGAGGTGATTGCGCTCACAGACAATATGCGGCTCATCATCACGACTGGCGATGATGCCGAAGGGCATATTGTAGAAGCGGGCATCGATCAAGTGCTGATTACCGAAGAAGGGACGCCCAACCGGACTAACGATTTCACCGCAGACACTTGGCTGGCGGTCTTCCCCAACCCCACTGCCTCTGCTTTCCACCTTGACCTGTCCTGGCCTGAGGATGCAAGTCGGGCCGAAGCGCTGGTATTCAATCAGCTCGGGCAGCTGGTGGAGCGCATCGCCTTAGAGCAAGGGGTGGCGCCACAAGCCATAGGAGTAGCTTATGCCCCCGGGCTGTATCAGGTGCAGTTGGTCGTAGATGGGCAGCCCTACCGTGCTGTCCGTGCTGTCAAAGCCAAATAGGTGTAAGCTGGGCAGCTGCACAAATGAAGAAAGCCCTTGGAGCGTGCTCCAAGGGCTTTCTTCATTTGTGCGGATAGCAAAGCATCAGGTCAGGCATCGTCATGGTCAAATTTTTCCCGCCCAACTTGGAGGTAATGCTGAAGGTAGCCGGTAAGCACCTCCAGCCCACGGTCAAACTGCAGGTTGTTGTTGACAATGATATCCGCCTCATCCATATACGGTTTGATGTACCGCTCGAAAGTAGGCAGCACGTGGTGCTCATAGCGGTACAAGACATCTTCAAGCGGATAGTTGCGCTCGATCTGATCCCGTTTGATACGCCGTATGACCTTAAGGTTTTCTTTGGCATGCAAGAAAACTCTGACATCAAAGAGCCGGCGTATGGCAGGGAAGTGGAAAATGAAAATCCCTTCCACCAAAATGATGGGAGCGGGCGAAAAGGTCAGGGTTTTAGGCTGGGCAGCGGCATTATTGAACGTATATTCCTGTCTTGAGACCGTTCTGCCATCAATGAGCCGCTGTACATCAGCCGCAAAGGCCGTATCGTCTATGGACTGTGGCAGGTCGAAGTTGTGGACCCCCTTTTCATCTTGCGATTGCTCCTCCCGGGGGCGGTAGTAATCGTCTTGTGAGATAACGCACAGCTGGCCGGGGGCGAACCGCTCCTTTAAGCGGCGGATAAAGGTCGTTTTCCCGGAGCCACTCCCCCCGGTGATGCCAATGATTAGAGGTTTCGACATAAATGCAATAGTGATTTCAGCAAAAGTATAAAGAATAAGCTGCAATCTTCATCTGGGATTGGGAATACTTGCTGCCCCCTTTTGTACAGCCGGGCAATCATATTTTTGCAGCCTGTTTATTTTTCCTACTTTTGGACGTCTCAAAATAGGGCTGCATGGATTTTACAATTAGTCTGCTCCGGGGTGCGCTGGGCGTTTCCTCGCTGCTCGCCATCTGTTATTTGTTAAGCGCCAACCGCCGGGCCATTGATTGGCGGCTGGTAGGCGTAGGCCTGGGCATGCAAGTGCTGCTCGCGGTCGCTATTTTGAAGGTGCCGCTGGTCAAAAAAGCATTTGACCTTGTCGCAAGCTTTTTTGTGGTCGTGCTCGATTTCACCGAAGCGGGCGCTGATTTTGTGCTCGGCAGTTGGCCCGACTTTGTACAGTTGCCAGGCGCAGCGGAAGGGGAGGTGTTCACCGTAGGCTATATTTTTGCGTTCAAGGTACTGCCCACCATCATTTTCTTCTCTGCGCTCTCCTCTGTTTTGTACTATCTGGGCATCCTACAGGTGATCATCAAAGGGTTTGCCTGGGTTATGACCAAAACGATGCGCCTGACCGGAGCGGAAAGCCTCGCTGCTGCCGCGAATGTCTTTATCGGGCAGACCGAAGCCCCTCTCGTGATCAAGCCTTACCTTGAGCAGATGTCCAAGTCTGAAATCCTTTGCTTGATGACTGGGGGCATGGCGACCATAGCTGGCGGTGTGTTTGCAGCCTACGTTGGTTTTCTGGGCGGCAGCGACCCCGTGGCCAAACAGCTCTTTGCCACCCACCTGCTTACCGCATCCATCATTTCTGCCCCTGCTGCTATTGTGGCCGCCAAGATGCTCTTTCCTGCAACGGAGCAGATAGACCTGGCCCACCAAAAGCTGGACATCCCTCGGCAGGAGGTAGGCAATAACCTCTTGGATGCCATTTCACGCGGCACTACAGATGGGCTCAAGCTGGCCATCAATGTAGGGGCCATGCTATTGGTCTTTACGGCCTTCATCGCTATGCTCAATTACCTGTTCATCAATTGGATTGGCGCCCCGACCGGGCTCAACGAATATGTGGTCAACCAGACCAACGGCCGCTTTGAGGGCTTCAATATCGAGTACGTCCTCGGTATGCTGTTTGCCCCACTGGCCTGGCTGCTAGGCGTGGCGTCCGAAGATGTCCTGCTGGTCGGACAGCTCCTCGGCCTCAAAACTACCCTGAACGAGTTTTTCGCTTATGCAGCCCTGGAGGGCATTAAAGATCAGATCAGCTACAAATCGTTGCTCATCGCTACCTACGCCCTGTGCGGCTTCGCCAATTTCGCATCCATCGGCATTCAGATCGGTGGCATTGGCGCCATCGCCCCCTCCCAGCGGAAAACCCTTACCGAGTTCGGTATCAAAGCGCTGATCGGCGGCACGGTAGCTTGTTTCCTTACCGCTGCTATCGCCGGGGCATTGTTTTAGGCTGTACCAAAGTGCCGATTTTTTTGGGCTTGCCCCTGCACAATGTGAGGGGGCCTGCCCCTGCCTGCTGGCAGGTGCCGCTATGCTCCGGGGCTCGCTGTCCGCTCGGCCCTGTCGGGCGTCCCCCCCCTTCGCAGCGCTAGGCCAATGCCAGCCTAGTGCCGATCATGCCTACAGCTGTGCTAAGCCCAAGCCCGGTCAAACGGTGTGCGCGCCAGCTTTCCGCAAAGGCAAAAAACGCACGGGTTACCAAACAGTTTTTTACCTTCGCCCAAAAGAATTAGCCCGTGGAGACCAAACAAATCACCAACCACCTCTTGATGGTCCGCCCTGCCCATTTCGGTTACAACGAAGAAACAGCGGTCAACAACGCATTCCAATCTCAAGACCCCAATTTGTCAGCTTCAGAAGTGCAGGAAAAAGCCCGCGCGGAGTTCGACGGCTTCGTCGATAAGCTGCGTGCTGCCGGCGTTGTCGTGCACGTAGTAGAAGATACCGAAGCCCCTGTCAAGCCCGATGCTATTTTCCCGAACAACTGGGTGACTTTTCACGAGGACGGCCGGGTAGCGACCTACCCTATGCACGCTGTGACCCGCCGCAACGAGCGTAGAGAGGATATCCTGGCGCAGCTCGCTGATACCTTTGAAGTCGGGGAGCGCCTTCACTTTGAGGGCGCAGAATCCGAAAACCGTTTCCTGGAAGGGACCGGCAGCCTCATCCTAGACCGGCCCAACGGCTTGGCTTATGCCTGCCTAAGCCCTCGTACCGGGCGCGCCCTGCTCAATGAATATTGTGCCCGTATGGGCTACACCGCAGTGCCCTTCACCGCAGTAGATGGCGGAGGGCAACAAATCTACCACACCAATGTCATGATGGCACTGGGCAAAGATTTTGTGGTCATTTGCTTAGCCGCTGTACCGGATGCCGATGAGCAGGCGGCCCTGCTGTCTCATTTTGAGCGCACCGGCAAGGCTGTCATCACCATCACGCTGGAGCAAATGATGTCTTTTGCGGGCAATATGCTGCAGGTAGAAGGCGCAGGCGGGCAGCCCTACCTGGTCATGTCTGAGCAAGCTTACCGCTCTTTGAGCCCAGAGCAAGTAGCCAGGATAGAGGCACATACTGCTATCCTGCACGCGCCCCTTTACACCATAGAGCAGCACGGTGGCGGCAGCGCCCGCTGCATGATGGCCGAGGTGTTCTTGCCGGTACGCTAGCGCCCTGCAGGCCCAAAAGCCAAACGCCCCGGCACCTGCGCATTTGCAGGGCCGGGGCGTTTGCTTAGCCAAGCACCATCAGTTCTGGCTTAGCGCTCCAAACATGCGCCTAAACCGCATCTTCTTCGTATGCTTCCATCGGTGGGCAGGTACATACCAAGTTCCGGTCGCCAAAAGCGTTGTCAACCCGGCCGACGCTCGCCCAGAATTTATGCCCGTGGTGGAGGTAAGGCAGCGGGTATACCGCCTTGCTGCGGGAGTAGGGCAGCTCCCAGTTGTCGGCAGTGGCCAGCTGCAGGGTGTGCGGTGCATTGACCAAGACGTTGTTGTCAGGGGCAGCATCGCCTCTTGCAATTTCATCAATCTCTTCCCGGATAGCCAGCATCGCATCGCAGAAGCGGTCGAGCTCATCCTTGCTCTCGCTTTCGGTAGGCTCTATCATCACCGTATTGGGCACAGGCCAGGAAAGGGTTGGCGCGTGGAACCCATAATCGATCAGGCGCTTGGCGACATCTTCCGCGCTCACCATAGATTTGAATGGGCGCAGGTCGATGATCAGTTCATGCGCACTGTGCCCTTTGGCACCGGTAAACAGCACATCGTACCGGCTTTGCAGCCTGGCTTTTATATAGTTTGCGTTGAGGATGGCCGCTTTAGAGGCATTGGTGAGCCCCCGTTTGCCGAGCATCTTGATATAGGCATAGGAGATGAGCAGTATGCTCGCGCTCCCGTAAGGGGTTGCACTGACAGCGCCTATGCCCTTCTCACCACCCGTTTCCACCAGTACATGCTTGGGGAGGAAAGGCTTAAGGCTTTCATTAACACAGATCGGCCCCATGCCAGGCCCGCCCCCGCCATGCGGTATGGCAAAGGTCTTGTGGAGGTTGAGGTGGCATACGTCGGCATCAATGATGCCTGGGCTGGTAAGGCCTACCTGCGCATTCATATTGGCACCGTCCATATAGACCTTCCCACCGTTGTCATGGATGATCTGGCAGATTTCCCGGATTTCAGTCTCGAACACACCGTGTGTAGAAGGATAGGTGACCATAAGGGCCGACAGGGTGTCCCGGTATTTTTCGGCTTTCGCTTTAAGATCGGCAAGGTCGATATTGCCCTGCTCATCACATTTCACGACCACTACCTTCATGCCCGCCATGACTGCACTAGCCGGGTTGGTACCGTGTGCTGAGTCGGGGATGAGTGCGACATCGCGGTGGGTATCGCCCTTGGCATGGTGGTAAGCCCTGATGGTGAGCAGCCCGGCATATTCCCCCTGAGCACCTGAGTTGGGCTGTAGGGAACAAGCTGCAAAACCGGTGATTTCGCTGAGCCAGGCTTCCAGCTCGTTGAATACTTTTTGATACCCCTTGGCCTGGTCTGTAGGCACAAAAGGGTGGAGGTTGGCGAATTCTGGCCAGCTTACGGGGATGAGCTCCGTAGCTGCATTGAGCTTCATGGTACAACTGCCGAGCGGTATCATGGAGTGTACCAAGGAGAGGTCTTTGTTCTCCAGTTCTTTCAGGTACCGCATCATGTTGGTCTCCGTGTGGTAGAGGTTGAATTTGGGGTGCGTCAGGTATTCCGACTCGCGGGCAAGGGCATCAGGGATGCGCGCTCCTACATCGGGCAGGTCAGTTGTACTTGCCGTGCGGCCCGTGGCCTGCGCAAAAATTTGAGCCAGGCGGTCTACCTCATCCAAGTTGACGGTCTCATCCAGGCTGATCTGTATGTGCCCGTCGGTATAGTAGAAGTTGGTCTCTGCTTCGAGTGCGGCCCCTTGTACCGCCTTCATGGCTGCCGCATCTGCTTTGATCCTCAGCGTATCGAAATATGCGCTGTTCACCTGTTCGAAGCCAAGGGCTGTGAGGCGTGCCTCCAACGCTTTAGCGAGCTCATGCACCCGTGAGGCGATGGCCTTGATGCCCTTTGGCCCATGGTATACGGCGTACATACTGGCCATGACAGCGAGTAGCGCTTGTGCTGTGCAAATGTTAGAGGTCGCTTTTTCGCGCCGGATATGCTGCTCGCGGGTCTGCAGGGCCATACGGAAAGCCTTGTTGCCGTGGCGGTCTACCGAAACGCCAATGATGCGGCCCGGAATTTGGCGCTTGAAGTCTTCTTTGGTAGCGAAAAAAGCGGCGTGCGGGCCGCCGTAACCCATGGGCACCCCAAACCGCTGCGAGTTGCCGACTACGGCATCAGCCCCCCATTCCCCGGGAGGGGTAAGCAGGGCAAGGCTGAGCAGGTCCGTAGCTACGGTCAGGTAAATGTCTTGGGCATTAGTTTTTTCAGCAAACGCCCGGTAGTCATGTACTTCGCCTGACTTCCCAGGGTATTGCAGCAATACGCCAAAAGTGGCCTCAGAAAGCTCAAAGGTTGTCCAGTCACCGACTACGACCTCTATGCCCAGCGGCAGGGCCCGGGTCATGAGCACATCGATGGTCTGCGGCAATACCTCATCAGACACCAGGAACTGATTTTTGGCCTCACCTTTGTTGCGTTTGTTCTTTTGGGCAAAGAACATGCTCATAGCTTCCGCTGCTGCAGTCCCTTCATCTAGCAAGGATGCATTGGCAATAGGCAGGCCAGCCAGGTCGCTCACCATGGTCTGGAAATTGAGGAGGGCCTCCAGGCGCCCCTGTGCAATTTCGGCCTGGTAAGGCGTATATTGTGTATACCAGCCTGGGTTTTGGAAGAGGTTGCGCAGCAGCACAGAAGGCGTGATGGTCCCATTATAGCCCAGCCCAATGTAAGACTTGAAGGTCCGGTTCATCCGGGCAGTCTGTTGGAGTTCCTGCAGGAAGTCGTATTCCGTCATGGCAGGAGGGAGGTCCATTTCCGCTTTTAAACGGATGCTGTCCGGCACCGTTTCATTGATGAGCTGGTCCAGTGAGCTGACCCCGATAGCTTTGAGCATCTCCGGCAGGTCCCGGTTGGATACCCCGTTATGGCGGTTGACAAACTGGTCGGAAGATTCGATATTACGCATGGCAGTCGCTTGTCAAGGTTTGGTTAGGAATTTTCGCCGCAAAGGTACGACAATTATTTATCGTCCCAACAAAGCAATCTGCTTTGTGGTTGCGGGTTTAACGCGAATATGACAAGGAAAAAGAGGCGGCCTTGTACCGCTGCCAGCCCATTTTTGCAGCCCTGCTCCAAAGGGCCAGCTTCAGCTGCCGGGCGGGCGCTTAGGGCGGATGATCAGGCGCAGGGATTGATCGTAGGTCACGTAGTTCCACACCCAGTTCAGAAAAACGAAGAGCTTGTTTTTGACGCCCAAGATTTGGAAAAGGTGCACGAGCAGCCAGATCAGCCAGGCAAAAGCCCCCTGAAAGCGGAAGCGGGGGAGGTCGGCTACTGCCCGGTTGCGGCCTACGGTAGCCATAGCGCCGAGGTCTTTATACCGGAATGCCCGCAAGCGCCCCGCTTGTTGGCTGATTTGTTTGAAATTGTGGGCGAGGTTTTGTGCCTGCTGCATAGCCGCCTGTGCAACCTGTGGGTGCCCATGAGGGTAATCGGGCTCGGTCATGTAGGCAATATCGCCAAGCGCGAAAACATCAGCAGCGCCCTTGACCCGGTTGTACTCATCGACGGCTAACCGGTTGCCGGGGGCTTTTGCTGCTTCCGGCAGGCCGGGCATACTGTTGCCGCGTATGCCTGCTGCCCAGATCACCTTTTGCGCATCAATACGGGCACCATCGCTCATACTGACCTGCCTGCCGTCGAAGCCGGTGACCCTTGCATTGAGCAGGACTTTCACCCCTAAGTCTTCCAAGAACTCCTTGGCTTTTTGGCCAGAAGCCGTTGACATGCCGGGCAAGAGCTGATCTCCGCCCTGTACCAGATAGATATCGATCTCATCGCAGTTCAGCTCCGGGTAGTCTTTAGGCAGGATGTAGCGCTTCATTTCTGCCAAGGCCCCTGCCACTTCCACTCCTGTCGGCCCGCCACCTACAATGACGATGTCGATCAGTTGTTGGCGCGCTGCATAGTCGGTGGTGGAAAGTGCTTTTTCATAATCGCTCAATATTTGGTTGCGCAGGTACAACGCTTCTGAAACCGACTTCATGGGGATGGCTTTGGCCGCGATTTCCGCATTGCCAAAGAAGTTGGTGTCGGCCCCAATCGCCAGCACGAGGTAATCGTAATTACAAATCCCGAGGGAAGTATGGAGCTGCTTGGATGCTGTGTCGACCCGTTCTACTTCGGTGACCCGGATGTAGATGTCGGATTTGCTTGGGAATGCTTTGCGCAAAGGGAAGACAATAGAGCTTGGCTCGAGCCCGGCCATAGCGACTTGGTAAAAGAGGGGCTGGAACTGATGGTAATTGTTCTTATCGAGCAGTACCACCTGATACTGCTGTTTGCGGAGCCGCCGGGCGAGGGTAAGCCCTGCAAATCCGCCGCCCACAATGACAACGCGTGGATGGGGCGATTCTGGAATATTGATCTTCATAGGCTTGCAGCAAATAGGTTTCCGCCAAGGTAAGTGCATTCGGGCCCAAATCCAAGGATTTTTGGGTGCGCAGCTCTTATCCTACGGGCTTTATAGCCTTGGGCTGCCCTGCAGCCGCTTCTACGAAATACATATCTATTTCGCCTACCCCCTTAGCAGCAATCTTTCCCCGGGATAAGAAGGTGAAAGGCCCTTCAGCTTGTTCCATTGTGGTTTGGGAAACATTGACCCGCCCGGGCTCCCCGTTGGATTCCAAGCGCGCAGCGGTGTTTACCGTGTCCCCCCAAATATCGTAGGCAAACTTTCGGGCGCCTACCACGCCTGCGGTCACCGGGCCTGTATGAATGCCAATGCGTGCTTTGTTGAAAGGCAGGCCTGCCGCCTTGTCGAGCCAAGCTTGAATATCCAAGGCCGCTGCAATGGCCCGGGAGGCCTGTTGCGCTGTATCGCCTGTAAGCCCGGCGGCGCACATATAGGCGTCGCCAATGGTTTTGATTTTTTCCAGCCCGTGCTTTTCCGTAATGGCATCAAAGGCCCGGAAGCATTCGTCAAGCGCTTTGACAAGGGCATCGGGCTGCAAGTCTTTGGCAATGCGGCTGAAGTTCTCAAAATCAGTGAACAGTACCGTAACTTCCTCAAAATGCCGGGCCTGGGCCTGGCCGTTGCTTTTCAGCTCTTCGGCAACAGTGGCTGGGAGGATGTTGCGCAGCAGCTCATCGGAGCGCTTGCGCTCTGTGGCCAGCACGCGGTTGCTCCTGCGAGAGTTGAAGTAGAGCACAGTCAGGATAGCCGCAATGAGAATGATGGCTGCAGCAAGGATCAGGCTCCTGTTGCGCTGTGTCTCCTGCAAGAGGAGCTCAGCTTCTTGTACCTGCAGTTGTTGTTCTTGCTGGGAGACGGTCAGCGAATCTTGCAAGCGGGCGAGCGCTATGGAGTCGAGTGCTTTTTGTTGTTGGGCCAGGGCTAGTTTTTGCCGGGCCTGTTCTAGAGAGAGCTGGCTGACTTGCGCTTCAAATTGGGCACGCTGCTGCTGCAGGTTGCGTATGGTATCGCCAATGGCGGAGAAGAGCTCTATTTTTTGAGCTTTCAGGGCATCTAAGGTGGGTTTCTGCTGGGCAACGCCACCGGGTGCGGTAGAGGAAGGGTCGTACCCGTCCAAGAGCAGCCCAACGCGGCGTGCCAGGCGGGAGAGGCTGTCCACAGGGGCTTCCCGGAGCAGGTCGCGGGCATCGAGCAGTGCTTTCTCTACCTGCTTGCGGTCGCGGCGTGAAAGGCGGGCAGGATGTTGGCCTGCCCTTGCTCGTGCTTCGAGCACTTTGGCAGCAGCCAATTGTGCGGCATCGCGCCCGGCCCGGTTTTCTATTTCGCGTGCCAAGCGGAGCGCATCATCAAAACGGCTGGCTTTGATCAGCTGCCAGCCGAGCTCAATCCGTTTATGGTTCAGGCGCTGCTGTGGGCCTTCTTGGCTGAGCAGTGAGGCTGGCAAAAGAAGGGACAACAAAAGCGGCAGAAGGAATAGCGTACGCATAAAAATCAGATTGTGGGCGGGTGCTTGCCCGCCGGTACAAACGTTGACAGCGCCTGCGGTGGCAGGCTTTTTCTATGTGCAGGGGGAGCGCAAAAAACCGCTTCTCTAAGTTGGAGGCCTTGCTGAGTGGCCACATTTGGGGCTGCACTTTGCAGCTTTGCCTTTTCTGGCGTTGCTTCCAGTTTGACAGCAGGCTAAGGGACAATTTTTTGTCCGCTTTGCCTATGCTGCAAATAAAGGTACGCATTGAGGTGCAAGTATGTTGCCCTATATGGAGATAATTTTGGCGGGTGCCGTCATGTACGGTGGTTGCGGCAGCCCCAAGACAAGGACAGCCCGGTTGCAGGCAACCGGGCTGTCAGGTGTTTTGCTCAGCGTTGCCGCCTTGCTGTTTATTTCACTTCGAGGAGCTCTACTTCGAATACCAGGGTAGAGTAGGGGCCAATTTTGGGGCCGGCTCCGCGCGAGCCGTAAGCCAGGTCGGAAGGGATGAAGAGTTTCCATTTGGCGCCTTGTGGCATCAGCTGAAGCGCTTCTGTCCAGCCTTTGATAACCTGGTTGACGCCGAAAGTCGCAGGCTGCCCGCGCTCAACAGAGCTGTCGAATACGGTGCCATCGGTCAGGGTGCCATGGTAGTGTACAGTCACCTTGCTGCTGGCCGTAGGCTTAGGGCCGTCCCCTTCGGCGAGCACCTCATACTGCAGCCCGCTGGGCAGCACCGTGACTTCTTCCCGCTTAGCGTTTTCAGCCAGGAATGCTTCCCCTGCTTTGATCGCCTCTTCGAATTGTGCTTCCTGCTTTTTGGACATATAGGCCTGGATAAAGCCGTTGGCTTCCTCCATGGAGAGTTTGGGCTCGTTGCCGGCCAAAATATCGTGGATGGCAGCGTTGAGAGAGGCCTCATCGAGTTCAGTAAAGCCCTGGCTCTGCAGGTTTTTGGCAAGCATCAGCCCAAGGCTGTAGCTTAATGAATCCATATCTTGTGCGTTAAGGTTGGTAATGTAGCTCATGGCACCGGCTAGCAGGGCCAGGCAGAATACTTTTTTCATGGTCGCTGGGTTTGATCCGGTTACGAAACGCTGCGAAGAAAAGAAAATTATATGGCATTTGATAATGCTGGGCGGCCTTATGGCAAAGCAACTGTATATGGGCAGGAAGCCAAAGGGGGGTGGGCGGGTGCCAAAATACCGCAGGCGTTTATACTTTTCGGGCTTATGGCTGGCATTGGCCTAGCGCTGCGAAGGGGGGGGACGCCCGACAGGGCCGAGCGGACAGCGAGCCCCGGAGCATAGCGGCACCTACCTTCTGGCAGGGGCAGGCCCCTATCCTTGCGGAGGGGGCAAGCCCATCAGGCGAAGCAAGCAGGGCAAGCAAAAATCGGCAATCTGGCCTGCGCTGAGGGGAGGAGAGGAGCAAACCCAAAGAGAAAAAACGCCTTTGGCGGCGGCCTGTCCGGTATTGTTTTTATTTTAACCTTCCAATTTTTACGAAAACCATCAGAACCATGAAAAAATCAGTTTTGTTTTTGGCCTTTTGCCCCTTTTTCTCGCTTCATGCGCAGGAAGGGCCTGCCCCAATGACCCCTCAGATGACCGAAATCTGGGATCCTGAAGTCCCGGTCGTCACCCCGGGGGCTACCGCAGCCGAACCGCCTTCAGATGCGATCGTCTTGTTTGACGGGGCTGATCTGGGGCGGGAATGGACGAGCATGGACGGCAGCGCGCCGAAGTGGAAGGTGGAAAATGGGGAGGTGACCGTGGTCAAAGGCGCTGGTGATATTCAAACTAAGCGTTCCTTCGGCGATGTGCAGCTGCATATCGAATGGCGTTCCCCCGCCGTAGTGGAGAGCGAGGGGCAAGGCCGTGGCAACAGTGGGGTGTTCTTCCAAGAGTTTTACGAGGTACAAGTGCTCGACAGCTACAAAAACCGTACGTACAAGAACGGGCAGGCGGGCTCCCTTTACAAACAGCACCCGCCTATGGTCAACGCCTGCAAAGCGCCAGGCGAGTGGCAGACTTACGACATCATCTACACGGCACCGCGTTTCAAGGATGATGGCTCCTACCTGACGCCACCGGCAGTGACGGTGCTGCACAACGGGGTGGTGGTGCAAAACCATGCTGTACTGCGTGGCCCGACAGTCTACATTGGCATACCCGAATATCAGATCGAAGCCCACGGCAAAGGGCCTATCCGCTTGCAGGACCACAGCAACCCGGTGAGCTACCGCAATATTTGGGTACGGGAGCTATAACTGCTGTGTGGGGGCCGCAGCCATAGGGCCTCCACATTTTCCGCACCGCACATTCGGCTCAAAGAAACTATCGGGAGCTTTGCATCAAACCTGCTCGTACATAAAGATTGTGGGAGTGCTGTTTTACGGCAGATGTAGCGCCCGGATGCGCTCCGGCCACTTTGGGCTGCATAGCCCGCCACTGAGGGTTCAATTCAGACATACACCCACTTCTCCGGTTGCAGGGCTTGCTCCCCATCAAAGCGGTAGGCGGCCAGGTAGCCGCCTTTGGCGATGCTGTAGTCCAGGCAGCAAATATTTCCACGGTACAAGTTGGGCAGCCCTTTTAGCCAATAATGGCCAAAGAAGACGGGGCATTCCATTTCACCGTAGTGCCCGCCGGGCAATTTGCCGCAAACTGCCCCTTCTGGAAAATCAATGCCTCCCTGCATACTGATGTCCTCAAAAGGTTGCCCATCCGTTTCCAGCCACCATTTCACCCTGACTTCATGCCGCAGATGGCCGTCCTTGTCGCGGAAGGACAGCCCATCGGGCAGGCGGGCTTCTTTGCCTTTCAGGGCAGTTTCCAGTGCTTGAGATAGCAGGCTGCTTTCATTCGAAAGGCTTGCCCATTGTTGGGCTTGCAGGCGCCCTTCAGGCAGTTGCGCTTTGAGCACTTTTAGGGCAGCAGGGTCCCAGCTTGCATGCACTGCACGCAGGTTCTCCGTTTCCCACCATAGCGGCAGAGATCGGAACCAGGAGATATAGCCTTCGTACAAGGCCTGCTGCCCCTGGAATTGGAGCAGGGTTTCTGCATGCTGTTTGAAGTTTTTCAGATTGTGGGGCCTCAGGTAGCCGCCCCCGGGCTTTGGAGTATTGAAGAGGACGGCATTGTACTCGTGGTTGCCCATGAGGGCAATGGCCTGCCCAGATTCGGCCATGCTGCGGACAATGCTCAGGGCCTCAGGGATGTCGGGCCCGCGGTCGATGTAGTCCCCAACAAAAAGGGCTTTTCTCCCTTCGGGGTGCGCGTATGTGCCTCCTGTTAGCTCATACCCTAGCTTGCGCAAAAGGGCTTTCAAAGGGCCGGCATAGCCATGGATGTCGCCTATGCAATCAAATGCAGAGTTCATTTCAGGTTTATTTTAAGGGCAAGAGTACGGCTTGGTAGGGCTTAAGGGTGATGAATGAGGCATCCACCTGCAGCCCCGGATAATTATTGATGAGCGGGCGCTCCTCGAACCCCGGGAGCTTGTCAAGAGGGGCTGCCGCTTCGGCAGCGGAAAAATTGAGCAAAACCAGGGCCCCTTCGCCCTCAAGGGTGCGGGTGTAGGCATAAACCTGCTCGTCGGCCGGCAGCAGCAGCTGGTAATCCCCATAGGTCAGGAAAAGGTGGCTTTTCCGCAGCTGCGCCATCTGCCGGAAGTAGTTCAGGCAACTGTTGGGGCTTTCTTCTTGTGCAGCTACATTGATCTGGGCATGGTTTTCGTTGACCGGCAGCCAGGGGGTGCCGGTGGTGAACCCAGCGTGCCTGCTGCTGTCCCATTGCATAGGCGTCCGGCCGTTGTCCCGGGATAGGAATTTGAGCTCCTTCAGGAACTGTTCCATGTCGCGGCCTTCGCTCAAAGCCTTCTGATAGCCATTGCGGGCTGCGATGTCCTGATATTGCTGAATGCTGTCGAACCCGATATTGGTCATGCCGAGCTCATCTCCATAGTAGCAATAAGGGGTGCCCCTCATGCTGAGGATGAAGGTGTTCAGCATTTTGGAGGATGCAGCACGGTAGGCGGGGCGGTCATCCCCAAATTTGGAAACCATGCGGGGCACATCGTGGTTGGCGAGGAATATAGAGAGCCAGCCTTTTTTTGCGAAAGCGCTGTCCCAGCGGGAATAGACCGATTTGAATTCCGCCAGGGTATAGCCGTCGAGGCTGTTGCCAACGTCCATGCCTTCAAAATGGTAGGCCATCTGCAGTTCGTTGCGGTCGGCGTCCACTAGGGAGTGGGCGTCTTCAAAGGAGGAGCCGGCACCTTCCGAAACGACAAAGACATCGTATTGGCTAAGGACTTCCCGGTTCATCTCCTTGAGGTACCCATGCAGCCCGGGCCCCATGCCGTAGTATTTGATGACTTCCTTTTCGTACCCCTCGGGCAGCTTGGGGAAGGTGGTGTCTTTGCTGACGTACTGAAAAGCATCTAGGCGGAAGCCGTCCACGCCTTTTTCTGCCCAAAACTTCATGATGTCGTAGACTTCCTGCCGCACTTTGGGGTTTTCCCATTTCAGGTCCGGCTGTTTTTGGGCAAAATAGTGGAGGTAATAAGCGTCGGTCAGGCTATCGTATTTCCAAGCTTCGCCTTTGGGGTCGAACAGGCTGTAGCGGTAGTTGGGCTTCCCTTTTTCTGCTGGCCACCAATGATAATAGTCCCGGTAGGGGTTGTCTCTGGAGCTGCGGGATTGCACAAACCACTCGTGCTCGTCACTGCTGTGGTTCACGACCACATCCATGACGAACCTGATGCCCCGGCTGTGCAAGCCCGCGAGGAGCTCATCGAAGTCCTCCATGCTGCCAAATTCTTGCATGATGGCCCGGTAGTCGCTGATGTCGTACCCATTGTCGGCATTGGGCGAGGCATAGATGGGGTTGAGCCACACCATGGTGACGCCAAGGCGCTCGATATAATCTAGTTTTTCAATGATCCCCCTGAGGTCGCCGACGCCATCGCCATCCGAGTCTTTGAAGCTCCGGGGGTAGATTTGGTAAATGATGCCCTCTTTCCACCAGGCTTGGCCTGGGATGCCCTTTGCCGCTCCGGTGGGCGCAGCCTCTTGGTTTTGGCATCCTGCCATTAGCCCTATGGGCAGCAGCAGCCAGTTTAAGATCCTCATTTTCATGTTTTCATGTTTTGGCTTGTTCGAATGTGTACAGCAGCAAGGTAAAGGGCGGCTATAGTTGTTGGAGTCTAAGTTAAGCCTTTTGGGGCTTTTTTAGGGGGGGCGTGTTTTTTCGCAAGCTGGCATTGTGCCTTTTCTGGCAATGGTTTTTGCTCCAGCCTTTCGGCAAACGAGCTGCGGCTGCACTGCGGCAGGCTTTTTTGTGGCCACCTAGGCAAAACCGTACAGCGAAGGCCGGCACAGCTGCGCCCGGCCTTCGCTGTGGAGGGCTCTGAGTAAGCGCCTGGTCCAAAGCTTTAACCTGGCCAGGCGGGGTTGAAACTAAGCCTATTGTAAGATGACCTTGCGCACGAGCCGTCGCTTCCCCTGTCTGACCTCCAGGAAGTAAATGCCCCTTACGCCGTTGGCAATGTCGATGCGGTCGCTGAAAGTGCCTGTGAACAAGCCCAGGGTATTGAAGTACACGGCCTGGCCTGAGGGGTTGTAAATGAACACGGCAGTTTCCCCTTTTTCTGGCAGGGTGAACTGTAGGTCGAAAATACCAGTAGTTGGGTTGGGGAAGATGTTCAGGGCGGTTGCAGAAAGGCCTTCCAGTTGCAGCTCTTGTGCCGATGGCTGGGCTTCAGCGGTGGATGGCAGATCGGTCTCCCCCTTGTCAGGGGCAAAGAGGAAATCAAGGGCTGAGGCCTCAGGTGTGCCCAAGGGGCGCAATACGGGCTGTGCAATAGGGGGCAAAGTGGCTGCAGCCCCGTCGGGCGAAATGATCTGCGGGCCGTTGGGCCGGCTGTGGCTCCCATGGGTGGCCGCCCTTGATTTTATGGGGCGGATGAAGGATAGTTCTTCGCCATCCCGCTCAACTGTGATAGCAATGTCGCTACCTACTTTGCGGTTGTCTACAAGCACGGAGGTGTCGTGCCAGTCGAGCACAGGGTACCCGTCAATCCGGATTAGGCGGTCGCCATCCTGCAAGCCCATGGCTTGGGCGGTAGAATTGTGCACGACTTGGACAGAGACGCCTGGCTTCCGGTCTTTGTAGTTGTAGTGGGTTTGGCTGATGCCTAAAAAGGGGTCTTCTGTTGCGGGGGTGTGCTGGCGCGGAATATCTTCCCTGCGGGCGATTACCACTTGGACCTCTTGGATGTTGCTGCCGCGGAGGAAGGTTACCATCACCCCGTCTCCGGGGCGGTAAGTTTGCAGCAGTTGGTCCAGGTTTTGCTCAGCATCCACTTGCTGCCCATCGACCTTGTAGATGTAATCGAGCGGCAACAAGCCTGCTGCTTCTGCCGGGCTGTCAGGGCTTACCTTGCTGATGCGGCTGCCATAAGGGGCAGGGTAATCAAGCAGACGGGCTTTAGCGGGCCCTATATGTTGGGTGCTTATGCCCATTGCGGCGTCTGCTGTGTTTGGGTTATGGGCAAAGAGGGGTGAGGCGCTGCAGAGCAGCAACAGTAGGGTGAACGTCTTCATGATCTGGAAGTATTTTGGTACTCTATTCTTACGGGTTATGCCAGGGTCCGGATTTTGGGCAGGCATTTTTTCGTCCTAAGGGCGAGGGCAGCAGGCATCGCTCGGTCTCTTGTTTATCAAGAAGGAGCCGGCATAAGGTGACGGGCTGGTTCCCGCCAAGCCTTGTGATGGCATCGGCCTAGCGCTGCGGAGGGGTGTAAGAGCGTGTTGGGACTTTAGTAATCGGTCTATCCCGCTAGACAGCGGGACACTTTTTCGCTTATACTTCGCCCCGAAAATCCTTCCCGCTTTTGTGCATAAAAAGCGGGACTTGGCTAAGCTCCGGTTTTCGGCTAGAAGGCCAAAATCCCAGCATCTCTAAGCTTATTGGGGCTTTAGCCTGGCATTGGCCTAGCGCTGCGAAGGGGTGGCAAGCCCGATAGGGCCGAGCGGACAGCGAGCCCCGGAGCATAGCGGCACCTGCCATTGGGCAGGGGCAGGCCCCTATCCTTGCGGAGGGGGCAGGCTCCAAAAGCTGAGATCGTGCCGTGCCTGTGGGGATCTTAGGTTTATGTTACCAGGAATAAGAAATACATGCTACCTTGAAGCCAAAAGACCATGAGCCGGATATACGTTATTTTGCTGGTGCTTTGCTTTGGGGCATACAGCTGTACACCACCTCAAACACAAGACAAAATGGATAGGGCAACGGCAAAATCTTTTGATTGGCAAGGGCACCGGGGCGCACGTGGGCTGCTGCCCGAAAATACGGTCCCTTCTTTTATCAAGGCTTTGGAATACCCGCAGGTAGCTACTTTGGAGCTCGATCTTGCAGTTAGCCAAGACAGCCTGTTGGTGGTGAGCCATGAGCCCTGGATGTCTCATCACATTTGCAGCCACCCCGATGGCCGTCCTGTGGAAGCCGCTGAAGAGGACAGCCTATTGCTGTTTGGCATGCCCTATGAGGTTATTCAGGGCTACGATTGCGGCTTGAGGGGCAATGAGCGTTTCCCTCAGCAGGTGCCGATGGCTGTTTATAAGCCGCTGTTCAGGGATGTTGTGAGGCAGGTGGACAACTATTGTAAGGAAAAGCAGCGCCCGCTCCCCCGCTTCAACATTGAAATTAAGCATGCGCCCGCTTACGACGGGGTCAAAGCGCCAGCCCCTTATACCTTTGCCCAGCTTGTCGCTGCAGAGCTGAAAGCTTTGGGCATAGAAGGCCGAAGCTGTGTACAGTCTTTTGACGTGCGCCCACTTCAGCATCTGCACAAGATGAGCCCCGGGCAAACGACCGCCCTGCTGGTAGAAAACCCTAATGGCGTGGCGGTCAATTTGGAAGCCTTGGGCTATACCCCTGAAATTTATAGCCCCTACTACAAAATGGTCACCGCTGGGGTGGTAGAGGAGGTGCACCAAAGGGGCATGAAGCTCATCCCCTGGACTGTAAATGATACCGTAACTATGAAAGCCCTTATTCAGTTGGGCGTTGACGGGATCATCACCGACTACCCCAATTTGATCGCAGAAGTGGAAGAGTAGGGGGGCTTGGCGGAGTTAAGGTTTTAAATGTTTGTGGCCAAAGAGGGACTTTCCGTTTTGGCACCGCTGTGGCTGTCCTGCCCTGCAGGCACCGAGTGCGCGGAGATTTTGCGGGCCATTCCGGTATGCTTTGGCAAAAGCTCGAAGCGCTGAACCCCGGCACGGCAGATGCTATGGCCTACGAAGCCAACCGATGGCTGCTGTCTCGAGGAAATAAAAAAAGGGGTTGGCGCGGTATACCGCGCCAACCCCCTTCTGATGGGCGCTGTCTATGCTATTGCTGTACGGGGATTACCAAGCCATCCATCAGGTGGTCACGGCGGATATTGTCGAGGTATTGCTGAGCATCCTGCTTGGTGCGGAAAGATGCGATAACGACTTTATTGAGCCCGCCTTTTTTCCAGAGGTAAACCTGCTCAAAGCCTTTGGCTTTGAGCTCGTTGACCTGCCGGTTGGCATTGTCTGGGTTTTGGTAAGAAGCCAGTTGGATGGCAAATTTCCCGCTTTCGGCCCTGCTGCTGGCAGCAGGGGCTGCAGACTTAGCGGTCAGCTGTGTGCCAGGTGCCCGGGCCGCGAGCCCTCCGCCCACTTGGCTGTAACCCTGTGGCATGGCAGCCTGCTGAGGAGAGGTGACCGGCTCTTCATAAGTAGAGCCGGGGCGGCGCGATTGCAGCCCTTGGTTGGAGTACCGGTCGATTTGCAATTGCTGTTCCCAGTTGCGGACCGGCGCATCGGCAGGATTGATGCGCTGGCTTTGTTGTTGGTTGTAAGATACAGGAGCCCCGCCTTTGGCAACGAGGTCATTGTTGCGGGCTGCCGCCTGACGAATAGGCTGTGGGGTAGAAGCTGCTGCCGCAGGGTATTGCCGAGAGGCGTAATAACGTGGCTCTGACTGTGCCTGAGGGCGGTAGCTGCTAGCGCCATAGGAGGCATAGCCTTGCGGCTGTTGTGGCTGTTGTTGTGCAGGGGCGCTCTTTGCCGTTAGTGCCCCGGGCAGCCTGCCAGAGCGGGGGTTGGTTTCTGAATAGCCGACGACCTCTATCTGAACGGTGGCCCGGCCATCTTTAAGCAGCCCGATATCCATTGCTGCTACTTTAGAAAGGTCGATCAAGACCCCTTCATCGAAGGGGCCCCGGTCGTTTACCCGGACTACAGTAGAAAGATTGTTGTCCAAGCGGGTGACCCGTAAGAGGGTGCCTTTGGGCAGTGTTTTGTGTGCAGCGGTATACTCGTCTCGGCGGTAGACCTCCCCCATAGCGGTGATCCTGCCGTGCAGGTAATCAGCGTAGTAAACAGCGACCCCGGTCTGCTGACCAGAAGCGCTATTGGAGGGGTATTGTTGTGCAAAAACGTTGCTCAGGGCAGTGCCTAGAAAAAGTAGGGTGAAAGTAACAGCTAATCGCATACGCTTGGGTTTTGTCTTGTTGTTGCCCGGGAAAAAGCTGCCCGGGGGGCAGTATCAGTCCTATTGTTGTACGTATCCCCGCTGAAATAGTTGGGATTGACGGCAATACAACCGTCAAATTGCTATATAAATTGTGGAACTGCAACTTTTTTTATGAATCAGGGCGGAGCTGATCGATCTTTTCCGCCAGCCAGCTCCGGTTGAAAATGGTGGGGGTGCGTTCAAAATCTTCCATCAGCCGCTTTAGATCGCGGCGGTAGCGCTCAGCGGTTAAGAACTCGCCCTGATACTTGAGCACAGCGGCCCTGCGGGTGAGCTTGAACAAATTGTAGTAGCCCTGCCTGCGGCTGTCTGCCATAAGCTGATTTCTGACCAAGTATTGCTTGAAAGAGTCTACCAGGGAGAGCAGGGGCTCAAAGGCGCCTAAGTCATAATAAGTGCGCAGCATGAGGGCTTTGGCCCCAAGGCTGTAGCGCAGGTCGCTGTACTCGACCTGTGCGAGCAGCGCCAGTGCTTTCCCGTACTCGCCTGCAGCATAGTGGTAAGCCGCTAAGTTGAACCGGTAGGCATTGCCCCTTACGCTATCTGGCAGCAGGGGGGCGTATTGGGGCAGGAAAGACCTGCACCAGGACAGCTCGCCCAGCCGTATAGCGGTGGTGACGATGTTCTTGTAATGCCACTCTGAGAGGAGGCCGTTCTCCAGCAGCAGCCCCATCTCCAGCTGTGCTTTGTACAGCCGGAAGATCTCTTGCAGGAAGGCCCCATCTCCTGCGTTGATTTTTTGGATACAGAAATTTTGGAGGTAGTTGTAAATCCGTTTGAGCTCTTGCTCTTCAATGCCTGCTTGTTCCTCTTGAACGACCCTGAAGGCGGCCGCATACTGCTCGTTAGTGCTCTGCCGTATCATCTCGTACAGGCTCAGGTAAGCCTTGGTGAGGGCGGGCAGCTTTCCGGGCGGGCAGCTGCGGGCGTACTGTACGGCTAAAGGCTCAAAGAAATCCTGGTGTGCGGTGTTCAGCAGCCGCCCTCTGATGATGGCTTCACAGCTGTCTTTTAGTTTGGCTGTGGCAAAAGCATGGTTCAGGTGCTGCTGTTTTTCGGGCAGGCTATTCGCTGATATGCCGATTGCGTGGGCGCTGAAAAGGTGGTCTGCTTCGGCAGCCAAGGCATACTTTTGCCACAATTGCCCCTCGCCGGCAGCCTCCTCCGCCAACAAGCTTCTTTTGGCCTGTGCCAGCTCCTTTTCGAAAATGCCCCAGAGCCCTCGGTGCCGCAGGGCTTGAAGCCTCAGCCCGCTGCAGGTGCCTTCGCTTTGGCGGAGCTGCTCGAGCTCTAAAAACGCTAAGGCCAGGCGCCAAGTGTAAGTAAACAGCAGGGCCAGCTTGGGCTGATCATGCTCCTTTCCGGGGAATAGCACTGCCCATAATGCCTCCCTGCTGCAGCGGGCAGGGCTGAAATCGGGGTAAATGCTGCTCAGGTGGGCAGAAAGCCGCTTCACCCCCTCATGCTTGTTGTGGTAGGGCGAGTGCGTAAATTCCCGGAAACGGGACATCTCCCGACGGTCGAATTGAGCAAGGGCCTGGAGTAGTTTGTGCTGATGCAATTTTATCCAAATATAAGTTGAGTTAAAAAATTGTTAATCATAAAGTTAAGGGTAAATACGATGATGAAAATATCAAAAAATCTCTAAAAATGTAGTTGTTGAGGGGCTGGCTTAATTGCATTTTTGTAATGTGGAGCCGAAATCAGTTGTCCAAGTACTGTGCCCGGCCCAGACCATAATCCAATATTTTGCAGAAAAATAGCCGCCTTATGCTTTCAACCATGAACAAAATCCTGCTGCGCTCTATCCTGATCACCCTGTTGGGGGCCCCTTTTGCCATAACAGCCCAGCCACTGTGCCTGGACTTTGAGGGTTTCCCCGAAGGCCCTGCATTTGGCCCGTTGCTAGGCCAAAGCCCTGGCGACACCCTGTTCGACAACCAAGGGCTTGTGGCGATCGCCCGCCCGTTCCAGTACCTCAACGGGCAGACTGGATTCCTCAATGCCTCCATCGAAGGGCCCGGGCTGGGCTGGCTGGATAGCCGCTTCCTTTTTATGGGCAATAATGCGCTGGAGCTCCGTTACCCGGAAGCGGTGCAGGAGGTGTGCTTTGATTTTTTTGATGGAGGCGGGGAGATCAACCTTAGCGTAAACGGGGGCGAGCCGCTTCTGCTGACCTCCTTCAGCGGTATACCAGAGGGGGCTTTTCCCGGGGTCGCTGTAGAACTGACGCTCCAAACAGGCAACAGCGCTCTTCCTCAAGGGCAATTGTGCCTAAGGGGCAACATCACAGCCCTGCTTGTCGGTGGGCAGGAATTGGGGATAGACAACGTCTGTGCAAGCCAAGAAGCAAGCCAGGATAGTGGGTGCATCGGCTTCAACGCGTTGGCTTCAGGCGCTTACGGCAGCAGCTCAGGTGTTCAGCCTGGCACCACTTTTTACACGGAAGCTGGCGTCCCCATGCTCCTGCTGCCGTTCCAATCGCTTTTTTGGGCTACTGCTTATGGAGATGTCATTGCAGGGGCTGCAACAGGCAGTTTTACTGCAGCTGCCGGGCATGCGGCCCGTTTTCAGGAGGCCAACCTGGTGTTGGACCTTACGGGCTACCCTGAGCCTGTAGTAGAAGTGGTGGCAGATTATTATTATGAGGGCGGGGCAGTCAACTTTGCTGCCAACGGCGCGCCTTTTCTTATTCAGGGCAGCCTGCAGGCAGGCTTTTTTGCTTTAGCTCCTGGTGCAACCCTCGAAGTGGTGCCGGACAGCCCAAATGCAGCACAGGGCACCCTCCGCTTTTCAGGGGGCTTGCAGACCCTCCTCATGGGAGGGGCTGATGGGCTTTGGCTGGACAACATCTGCATCAACCCTGAGCCTCCTGCCTGTGCGCTTTCCGGCTTGGCGGTAAGCTTCCTGCCCTGCGAGCAGAATGCCGGGTTCTTTGTGGAAGTGGATGTGTCTTATGAGAACCCCGTGTCAGATACCTTAGCCATCTCTGTCGGGGATTTTGTTTTCTACCAGGCTTACGCCGACCTCCCTGCAACAGTCGGGCCGATACCGGCTGCCCCTGCTAACCTTTACGAGGTCTTTGCTTTTGATGAAGCCGACCCATCCTGTTTTGTAGCAGACACCCTGGCTGCTGCCCCCTGTGCCTCCTGTACCATGTCTGGCATGACACTGGCCCCGGCGGGGCTCAACGAATGGGGGCAGCAGCTGGCTACGCTGGATTTCGATTTTACGGCCAGTGCTTCCAGCCCGTACTTTTTCTCCTTGTATTTCGATGGGGAACTGTTTGGCTATTTCAACAACAACGAGCTGCCGCTGACTTTCCCCGTGCCCTGTACATCCGGCCCTGTGCCTGTGCTCAGCGTTTGCCGTGGCAGCAATAGCCTGTGCTGCACAGAGCTGCCCATAATATTTGCGCCATCGTGCGAAGCAGCATGCAGCTTAGAATGGGCGGGCAATGGCCCGGTAGGGCTGCCCGAATGTACGCCCGGGGCTGAGGGGTTCTACGATGTCAGCCTTAACTTTCTTGGTGTAGAAAGTGGGGACACTCTCCTTGCGGTATCAACCCTTACCGGTGGCGCTGCAGTTGGGGTAGTGGATGAGGGGGGCGCAACTTTCACCCTGCCGCTCATCCCTGGCAATACGGATGAGATCTACGTGATGGCTTTTGGCAGCCCCGGCTGTTTTACCCAGCAAATTGGATTTGACATTGCCTGCGAGCTGTGCGAGGTCTCCGGTTTTGTTATGGAGCCCCTGCCTTGTTCGCCCGGCGATACGGCCTTTTATGCCAATATCGACTTTGAAGCGAGCGGGATACATAACGATACCTTTCGGTTTTACGTAAGCAATACTTACCAGACGATGGTATCCCAATCTGATCTGCCTGCCACGGTGGGGCCTATCCCATTTTCCTTCACGGGCATCAACTATGCTACAATCAGCGATTTGAACGGCGGCTGTGGCGCTACAGTAGCCTTCATTCCGCCAGATTGTGAAGATGGCTGCCCATTGGGCGCCCCTACCGCCGTGGGCACTGGCGCTGGCTGCAACGAGGACGGGACCTACAACGTGCCCATTTTAGTGCCTGGGGTGCTGCCCGGTGAACCTCTTGCCGTTGCTTCCCCGGCAACAGGGTTTGCCCAAGTCGTGCAGTACGGGGCAGGAGGCAGTGCCATCCTACAGCTGAACGGCTGGCCCGCCCCGGAAGGAGGGCTGGACAGCTTGGTGATCTGCCTAGATGAGCAGCCGGGCTGCTGCACGGCAGTGGAGGTAGAAGTGGATTGTGAGCCGAACTGTTCGGTAGATGCTGTTCTTGATATCGTTTGTGGCAATCAGCCGGGGACCTTTCTGGTGTATGTCGCAGAGGCCTCCCCCGGGCCGGTATTCACGCTGGCCACCTCTTTGGGAGAGTCCAGTCAATTCCAAGCGGCTCAGCTCCCTGCCTTTGTAGGCCCCTTTTCCTATCCTGGGCCGAATGCGAATATCAGTGTGGAAGTCAGCAATGGGTCCTGTGCGCCTTTTGTGTCAGAAGGGCATAGCCTAAACTGCTTAGAAGCTTGTGGGCTCGGCTTCACCGGGCTGGCGAATGAGCCAGAATGCGACGATGAAGGTTTTTACCATGCTACGCTGCAACTGACCGGTGTGTCGCCGGGCGATAGCATACTGGTCATTGGCCAGTTCAGCAATTACCAAGCCCTGGCCGAGGTAGGGCCCAACCTTGGGGTAGAGGTGAACCTGCCAGACCCTGGCACTGGTTTTGATGCGGTGACCATTTGCAACCTCGAATTGTCCGACTGCTGTATCGAGGCGAGTTTCGATATTGAGTGCCCCCCTCCGGCCGAGTGCCAGTTCCAGTTTGTAGAGGCCAGCCCTTCCGTCTGCGAAAACGGGCAATTTTGGATAGAGCTCTCCGTCGGGGTACAAGAGCCGGGCAGCTTGGGCTATCTGGCTTTTGTAGATGGCCAGGTCTTTGGCCCATTCCCGTATAATGGGCAGGCGGTCAACCTAGGCCCATTCACGGCGGGCGGAGCGGCGGTTTACGATATACTCGTACTTGACTTCGAGTTGCCTACCTGTTTTGGCTACACGGAGATCGGGCCGATAGACTGCGAAACGGAGCCTTGCGCAATTTCAGGGCTTACAGCGGTGGCAGGCCCTTGTGAGCAAGATGGCACCTATAGCCTTTTTGTAGATTTCGAGCTGGCCAGCCCGGGCAATGAATTCGTAGAATATTTCATCAACGGTGCTTTTGCCGGGTTCAGCCCGGCCAGCGAATTCCCAGGGGCCATCGAAGGGCTAATGCCGCAAGGCGGGGGGCTGTTTACTTTTGAAATTTGTGTGAACGACCAGGCCGAGTGCTGTGCGTCGGCCACCTTTGAAGCGCCAGACTGCGACAACACGCTCTGCAATATTTCCGACTTGCTTGTGGGCTTTGTCGAGTGCGATGAGGAAGGGTTCTATGTGGAGGCCTCGTTCAACAGTACCGGGGTGGAGCCCGGAGAGGAGTACCAGGCCGTTGTGAATGGGGTTGCATACGGGGTATTCACCTACGGGGGGGCTTTTCCAATCCTTGGCCCTTTTGACCCTTTCACCGATCAGCTTTATGAGCTGACAATAGCAGACTTAGGCCATCCCAATTGCACGGCCTCCACTGAATTTGTAGCATTTGATTGTACAGGGCTGGGGGAAGAAGGGTGCTTTATGTTCGAGCCCTATACTGGTTTTGCAACAGAGCTTGCCGGTGCAGGCGTGCTAGGTGCCATGGAAGGCTTGCAGGTAGGCTATGAAATAGCAGAAAACGCAGTTCAGCCTATCGTAAGCGTGCGTGAGGTTGGCAATATCCCTGGCTTCCTGACGGGCACGGGCGCGGCTTTATACTTCCGCAATGCACAATTCACCGTAGAGCTCGGCAGCTTGCCGGCTAACACTTCAGCACGTACCCTGAGCATGGATTATTGGCTGGGGGCAGGCACAGACAGTTTGTGGGTGACCGCCAATGACTGGTCTGAGCGCATTTATGTGCCCTTCGTTTCCAATACATATACTTTAGAGAATGGCATAGTGCTGGATTTTATGGTCCTGGCGAGCAATTATGGGCGCCTTTCGGTAACGGGCCCGCTCGAGTACTTTGCGGTTCAGGCTTATCCATGGCAGGCAATGGCCATCGACCACCTTTGCGTAGGTGCTTTCCTTGAAGAGGATGGCTGCCTAACTTTTGAGCCCTTTGCAGGCTTTCAGAGCCCGTCTTCTACCGGTGGGGATGATTGGGCTGTGGTTGGGACAGCCTCCGGGGTAGAGCTGGCTTATCTGCTGGGCGATTTCTGCAATTGTGCCCTTTGGGTACAACCCTCTGCCGGAGTCAGCTATTTTGATGCTGCGGCAGGAGAGATGTTGGGCATGGAGCAGGCTTTGGCCCGGTTCGTTTTTCAGCAGCCTGCTGCTCAGGTCAGCTTCGATTATTCCATTCAGGAGTCGGACTTGAGCTACCTCCGCATTGACGAGTTCATTCACGTCGGTTTGGATACCCTGGGCTTCAACATTCCGATAGCCCTTCCCGATGGGAATGTCCTGGAAAAACGTTGGCCAGCCGATAGCCCCAACGGGGGGAACAGTGCACAGGTCATCATCACCGGAGCGCTCAGCGAGTTTTATTTAGATGGTTCAGGGTTTGTGGACAACCTCTGCTGGGAGCCTGTGGAAGAAGAAGTCTGGCCGGGCGATGCCAACGCGGACAACCTGGCCCATCATGTCGACCTGCTGAGCATAGGCCTGGCGTACGGTGCGCAGGGGCCGGAGCGGACGGCTCTGGGCAATAGCTGGGAGCCCGCTTCTTCCATGAACTGGGGGCCTTCCTTTGCCGATGGCACCAACTTTAAGCACGCCGACTGCAATGGAGACGGTATTATTGATGAGCAGGACATCGCAGCCATCGAGCTCAATTATGGCTTATCGCACGGCCCGCAAAACAACTTGCCCGAACTGCCGGGCACTGCCCTCGACCCGCCTGCTTATGTGGATTTCCCCGACAACCAGCCAGATGGGGCCATTTTCCAGGCTCCGATCATCGTGGGGGAGGCCGCTCAGCCGGTCAGCAACGCCTATGGTATTGCCTTCACCGTGACTTTTGACCCGGAGGTCATAGACCCAAGCTCCATTGAAATCGTTTACCCCGTAAGCTGGTTTGGCGAGCCGGGCATCAATACGGTCAATATCCACAAGATATATCCGGAAGAAGGGCGCATAGAAATGGCCCTGAGCCGCATCGACCACAACAACGTTTCTGGCCATGGGCAAGTCGCATACATTATTGGAGTAATTGATGACATTGCTGGGATACAGGAATCGGGCATAGCGCTAGAGCATATCCTTTGCCTGGATAAGGACGAGGACCTGTTGCCCATCCAAGGGCTGGAAACCCACTTCACGGTGGTGCGGGATACCGGCAATGAGCCGCCTGAGGGCGAAGGGCTGTTTAGGGTGTTCCCCAATCCCACCACAGGAAGGGTAGCGGTTGTCAGCCCACAGGGGCTGCCACTGACCGGCTTGAAACTGTACAGCATTCAGGGGCGGGAGCTGAGCCTTCCTGCAAGCACAGCGCCCGGTGTCATTGACCTGGGGCACCTGCCTGCCGGCGTTTATCTGTTAGGGGTATCAACGGGGGAGGCCACCATCTACCGGCGCATTATCCGGCAGGCCCCTTAGCCAAGGATTTGGATTGAGCCCTGCGGGGGCGGCCCGGTTGGAGCGGGCTGCCCCCGCAGTTTTTGGGCGATATCGCTCCTTGGGGTAAACAATCCCCGGCACTGGCCTTGTTCCTTTTTCAGATTCTCAAAACTGAATGAAATGAGCAATATGGAACATTGGAGCCTGGAAGGGAAGACGGCCTTGGTAACGGGCGCAAGCAAAGGCATAGGCAAAGCCGCAACTGAAGAACTGCTGCGCTTGGGGGCGTCTGTGATATTCCTGGCCCGTTCTGCTGATCTGATCCGGGAGAATCAGCAAGCTTGGGAGGCGAAAGGCTGGCCGGCTTACGGCATGGTGGCTGATATAGCAGAGGCAGCCGGCCGGGAACGGGCAGTGGAAGCGGTCCAATCGCGTTTTGGCAACCTGGATATCTTGGTCAATAATGTAGGCACTAACGTAAGGAAGCCTACCCTGGAAGCCACACCGGAGGATCTGCAGGAGGTCATGCATGTGAATGTCGCCACCGCTTTTGATCTTAGTCAGCGCCTGTACCCTTTGCTCAAATCTGGCGCGGGGGGCAGCATCATCAACGTTTCCTCCATTGCTGCTCAAACGGGCGTGATGTGGACCACGGGCATTTATGCCATGTCCAAAGCTGCTATGGACCGTATGACTCAATTCTTAGCGGTAGATTGGGGCTCGGACAACATCCGCGTCAATGCGGTCAACCCTTGGTTTATTTCCACTTCCCGGGTAGACCGGGTCTTAAAGATACCAGAGAAAGTAGCCGAGATCAACGCTGCCACCCCGTTAGGCAGAGTAGGCACCCCTGAAGAAGTCGCCCGCACAATCGCCTTTCTGGCCATGCCGGCATCTTCTTACCTGACCGGGCTGACTATCCGTGTGGATGGCGGGTTCTCTCAAGTTGGGATTCAGTAGATATGGAAAAGACAGATATGCGCCCGCTTTACCCTTATCCAGCTTGGGCGCCCCCTGGGCTAGAGCTCGAAGCCTGTGTGGAAACTTTAGAGGAAGCTTTGGCAGCTGAGGCAGCAGGGGCTACTCGGCTTGAGCTTTGTTCCCGCCTTGATCTGGGCGGGCTGACCCCCGCCTTCTCATTGCTCAAAGATGTTTTGGCGGCAGTACGCATACCTGTCAAAGCCATGTTGCGTGCCCGGGGAGGGGGCTTTTGCTACAGCATAAGCGAAAAACAGGCTCTGCTGCCAGCCCTGCAGCAGATGTTGGACGCCGGGGTGCACGAGGTCGTTACCGGCGCCCTACAACCAGACGGCAATCCCGACCTCGAGTTCATGTCAGCGCTGACGAGCCAAGCGCCGGGCATCCCCTTCACCTTTCACAAAGCGATAGACGAAGCATCAGAGCCAGTTGCGGCAGCCCGTCAGCTCAGTCAGGTAGAGGGCATACGGTACATCCTGACCTCAGGAGCTCAGCCCCGTGCCCTGGAGGGGGCGGCTACCATACAGAAAATGCAGGCCGCTGCAGGCCAAGGCATCATCGTCATCGCAGCTGGGAAGGTGACCCGGGAAAACCTGGCCGGCTGGCACCGCAGGATTGGAGCCCGTGAGTACCATGGCCGGCGCTTGCTGGGCCGTTTAATAAAGGGTTAAAAACCATAGGGGGGTAGCAGCCTACCCCTTTTTTGCTTAATTTTGTGTCTTAATCTCTTCTAAGGAAGTGGTTTTATTAAGAAGGGTGGAGAGAACAGGCTCTGAGAAACCCTGGCAACCGCGCCGCTTGGCGAAAGGTGCCAATTCCTGCCAAAGCTGCCTGTGGCAGCGCTTTTTGGGACAATAAATCCATTTATGTACGCAGTTTTTTATCCCCTTTGATTTTCCAGGGGCCCGCTGGGCCGGGCCCAGATATTTAGCAAAGGTTCAACCAAGCGCCAAGGGGGGAGCGTACTTCATTTTAAAGCGGCAGCATGTTGGAGTATTTAAAGATTAATGACGGGCTGAAGCTCGAAGGGGGAGGGGCGCTCCCTGTAGTAAACATTGCTTATGAGACCTTTGGGGCAATGGCCCCCGGCCGGGATAATGTAATCTGGGTCTTTCATGCCCTTACCGGCAATACTGCTGTAGACGACTGGTGGGCAGGGCTGTTTGGCAAGGGCAAACTGCTTGACCCTAGCCGCTATTTCATTGTGTGTGCCAATATGCTGGGCTCCTGTTACGGGAGCACCAATGCCAGGAGCCTGAACCCCAAGACCGGGCAGGCTTATGGCAAGGATTTCCCGCTCATCACAGTGCGGGATATGGTAAAGGCGCATCAGTACCTGCAGGCGCATTTGGGCATCAGCCAGATCCGGATGGGCATAGGCGGCTCTATGGGCGGGCAGCAACTGCTGGAATGGGCGGTATCAGACCCGGGCCTTTTCCAAAGCATTTGTGTGCTGGCTACGAATGCTGTCCACTCCCCGTGGGGCATTGCGTTCAATGAGGCTCAGCGCATGGCGCTTCAGGCAGACCCCACCCTATACGATGCAGGCCCTCAGGCTGGGGCTGCTGGCTTGGCTGCGGCCCGTTCTATCGCTATGCTTTCTTACCGCAATTACCGGACCTACCAGAACACACAACAGGAGGCCGCCCCCGGTCTGCTGTCCGGCTTCCGTGCGGCTTCCTATCAACAGTATCAGGGGCAAAAGCTCGTGCGCCGCTTTGACCCGCTGTCCTACCTTGCCCTTGGGCGGGCAATGGACAGCCATGACCTTGGTCGGGGCAGGGGAGGTGTGGAGAAAGCCTTGAGGCGAATCACTGCTGACGCCCTCGTGGTCGGCATACATTCCGATGTTTTGTTCCCGGTAGAGGAGCAGGCGCTGCTCGCAGCCCATATCCCCCGGGCACAGTTGGAGCTGTTCGACAGTACCTATGGGCATGATGGCTTCCTGATTGAATACCAGGCCATCGACCGCCTGGCCAGGCCTTTCCTGGAAGGCAGGGCAGAGCTGCAGGAAGCCGGCAAGTACCGGCTGAGGCGTCAGCGGCGCAACGGGTTTGGCTTCCGCCCGCTTCAGGCACTGCCTGGCACAGAGCATTTCTAGGGGTAGTTCTTTTGCCCTATGCGTTTTATGCCGGGATTTGGCACTTCGGTTTTGGGCCGAGCACAGGGCAAGCTATATTTTTTGCTGCAGCAGCACAGATTTCGCCTCCGCAGGAGAACAAAAAGGATGAAAATATCATTTTATTCCTATCTGAATTATATGGAATAAAACTCATCACTTTAAATTCCCAACGATTATGTCCTTACGACTAGGAGAAGAGGCTCCCAATTTTACCGCCAAAACCACTGAAGGCGAGATCAATTTTCATGAATGGCTGGGCGATAGCTGGGGCGTTTTGTACTCCCACCCTGCAGACTTCACTCCAGTCTGCACCACCGAGCTGGGCCGCACTGCAGCCTTGAAAGGGGAGTTCGCCAAACGCAATGTCAAGGTCATTGCCCTTTCTGTAGACCCCTTAGCAGAACACCTGAAATGGGTGGGGGATATAGAGGAGACGCAGTCTGTCAAAATGAATTTCCCGATCATCGCCGATGAGGACAAACAGGTGGCGGTTGCTTATGATATGATCCACCCTGAGGCCAATGAGAAGTTCACGGTCCGGTCGGTTTTTGTGATTGACCCCAATAAGAAGGTGCGCCTGACGCTGACCTACCCGCCCTCTACCGGGCGCAATTTCAATGAGATTCTGCGCGTCATCGATTCCCTTCAGCTTACGGACAACTACAGCGTAGCTACTCCTGTAGACTGGGAGGACGGGGATGAGGTTGTGATTTCCCCTTCGGTTTCTAGCGAGGCTGCCCGGGAAAAGTTCCCTAAAGGGTTCAATGAGGTGAAGCCTTACCTGCGGCTTACGCCTCAGCCCAACCGGGATTAAGCGCTTGTTTGTAGCTTTTGCTGTTGAAGATCCATACTTTATGAACTTGCTTCCTCACTGGGTTTTCAGTTGAGCCCCTAAACTCAAATGGGCGCAAGCTAGATTGTCGTTTTTTGCTTGCCCAGCTTGCTTCGCGTGATGGGCCTGCCCCTGCCATAGGGCAGGTGCCGCTATGCTGCGGGGCTCGCTGTCCGCTCGGCCCCTCGCCCTACAGGCGTCGGGTCTGGCCTTCGGCCACCCCTTCGCAGCGCTAGGCCAATGCCAGGCTAGTGCCTTAAGCCCGAAAAGCATAAACGCCTGCGGCATGTTGGTTCATGCCCGCTCAAATCTAGTGGCTTTGCCAGAACCTAGCCGGTCGTGCTGGTACAGCAAGTGGGGGTGAATCCTTGATTTTCTTGACCAAAACGCCCCAAACTGGGCAATGTGCAAAGCTGAGAAAGGGCTGGCCGTTTACTGCCGGCCCTTTCTCATAGGGTGCAGGCATAGCGCGGGCCTGACGGGCACAAGCCCTGAGTCCGCCCGGTAAGGGCAAAGGCAACAGCCGATGAGCAAGGCGGCCACCACGAGGTGCAGGCTGAGGGAAGCCGTCAGGAAGGCCAGGTGCCGTTGAGGGATCATTGGGCATCGAGCCAAAACCGGCTGGCCCGGTCAGCTCCATCCTCTGAACCGCTAGGCAAACACTAGGGCCGCTGTGACGAGGGGCGGTATCCCGCGCTTACTGTAGGAGTGGGGTGATCCGCGCCGCCCGATGGTGCCATGTTCCCCCAAAATGGCTATTTTGAGGTAAAAAGGGCATGAAGCGTTCACTTTTCCGGCCAGTTGGCGAGCTGCTCTTCATTTTGGCTATGGCATTTGCCCTTTTACAGCCCTACTTGTGGTTAGATTTTTGGAATGACGAGCTGTATACGCTGCGTTACTTCGCTTTGAAACCCTTGTCTACGATAGCCACTGACTACCACGTCCCGAACAATCATATCTTTTTCAACCTGCTCAACCGGCTGTATTTGTCAACAATCGGGGTGGCAAGTTTTGATGCGTTGTTGTCTCATCCGATTTGGCTGCGGCAGTTGTATCTGTTGTATGCTTTCCTGGCCATATCGGCCGTATACTTTGTAGGCAAGCGTTATGCCGGGCATTGGGCTGGGCTGATTGCAGGCATATGTCTGGCAGGCATGCCAGGTTTTATGAATTTCGTGCTGCAGGCGCGCGGGTATGGGCTGAGCATGTTCCTTTTGTCCATATTGTTGTACGGGGCATGGGGCTTTTGCCGCAGGCCCTCATGGCGGTATTGGTGGCTGCAGGTTTTGGCCGGAGGGCTATTGTTTTATACAGTAGCCTCCAATTTGTATGTGCTGCTTGGGCTGGGCGGGTATTGGTTTGGCGAGCTGGCCCTATCGTTTTGGCGGCGTGATGGCAGGGGCAGCCGCACCGCTTTTTGGGGCGGGAGCGCGGCAGTTGTTGGCATTGTTTTAGGCTTGTTCGCTTACAGCCCGGTTTTTGGGCAGGTGTTCAGTAACCCGTACGTGACCTATTCCCCTTTTCAGCTAGACCGGCTCACCTATCCGCTGCGTGGGGCATTCCTGGCCTTTATAGGAAGGAAATGGCTTCTGCTGCCCTTGTTGTTGCTGGGGGGCTGGGCCGGTCTCCGCCAGAAAAGCAAACCTGAAGCCTGGCTGTTGGCATCGATATTGGCTATGCCTTTTTTGTTGGCTTTTGCCTTTGGCAACCCTGCCCCGCAACGGGTTTTTGTTGTGCTTGCTCCAGCATTTGCATTGCTTAGCGGGCTATTGCTCGAACAAGCTTTGCGGCTCGTGCCCTGGCCGGCACAATGGGGCAGGGCAGGGCGTTATGGGGTCGTGCTAGCCTTAGCAGCTTATGTGCTGGCCACTTGTTTCCAAGAGCGGCAGGCGGTGGACAAGCGTTTGATGGAGGATATCAAAACGGGCGGGCGGAGCCAAGATGCTTTTTATCAGTATTATTCAGCCCATTATCAGCCACGGGCAGAAGTGTCCCGGCTGAGCCAGCTTTTGCCCCCTTCTGGCGCGCCCGTTGGGATTATTGGCTGCGAGCCACATGGGCTGACTTATTTCCTTGCAGCAGAGGGTATTGCGCATGCCCAAGATGCAACGCCCGAGGAGCTGCTGCAGGGAAGGGATACTGCTTTTGTATTCAGCAGCAGGCCGCTGAGGGTGCTGAGTGATGCTTTCGGCTGGGGAGGGGAGGTCCTCAGCCCTGAGCTCAATTACCATACCTTGCTCAGGGTATGGGTTGAAAAGGAGGGCAAAGCGGCAGTAGGCGAGCTTTCCAGTATGGCGCTTGCTGGCCAATATGCGGCAGAGGGTGTGCCGCAGCTATGGCTGCCAGATAGCCTGCCTGCGCTATCGGAGGCAATGGCTATGGCCGATACGGCATTCCTGTTGTCTGGGCCTGGGAGAAGGGGGCAGCATCAGTCTACTTGGCTAAAGTATGGCATCCGGGCAGATACTGTTGGTTCAAAAGGCGGCATTGCGCTTCTGCGCTTAGCCCCCCGGTTGATGCAGAGCCCCCCTGAGCAGCTTGCAGAAAGCACTGCTGTATCTGGGCAGCAGCCTTACAGCCCACCTTTTTGGGACACCCTGTCCCCAAGCCAGGCCATGGCCGAGGTGATCTGGCTCAGAGCCAGCCTGAGCTGCGCGGCCGGGCAGTGCGGCACCTGGGTGGCAGAATGGCAGCGTGGGGGCGAGCTTTATCATTGGGCAGGGGAAGACATCAATGTTTGGGCACCAAGAGGCGGCAGTGGCAGGCCGCTGCTCATCCCAATAGCTGTTCCTGATGGAGTGGCCCCCGGCGATGTCCTGAAAACTTATTTTTGGAGCCACAACGGTGGGGACATGCAGGCCGGCCGCGCTTCTTTGTATTTCCGGCAGCCGGGATAGGCTGTCAGTGAAGGCCAGGGGCCGCCGCAATTGGTGAATGGGCAAAGGCAATAAAGGGGCGCAAACCAGATTGTCGTTTTGTTTTAGCCTGCCCAGCTTGCTTTGAGGATGGGGCCTGCCCCATCTGTAAGGATAGCTGTCCCCCCCTATGCCCCTTCTCGAGCATGGCTGGGCTGGCACAGATGAATATCGAAGCCCTTGTTGCCCGGGCAGCCCTAGCCAGCTGTATGAGGCGAGCGGTAGCCCTACAAAAGGAAAGGAGCAACCACTTGCGTGGCCACCCCTTACACTATGAAACACTATTCATTAATTTTTAACAGTGGAGTATGGGTGAAATCGGGCACAGGCTTGAGCGGTATCGGGATAGCGTACTTTGACCTCTTAGAAGACCTTCCAAAGTTGAGTAAAAAACGGCGTTTTTACAAGAATATTTTCCCGTTCCACCACCCCTGCTCAATGATGGCGCCCTTTTTTTTATAAAATTCAACAGCAGGGGCATTCCAGTCCAGCACCTGCCATTTAGCTAGGGCACAGCCCCGCCGGCGTGCTTCCGAAAGGAAGGCGTCGAAAAGTTGGCCCCCTATGCCCTGCCTGCGGAAAGGCTCCGCTACCACGAAGTCTTCGAGGTAGAGCATTTTCCCCTTCCAAGTGGAATAGGTCATGTAGTACAGCGCCATGCCGGCTATGCTTCCGTTCTGCTCGGCTACGAGAGCCTGGAACACGCCTTCGTCAAAGTGAGCATAGTAGTCTTCCAGTGTAGCGACGAACTCGCCTTCTGCCTTTTCGTAGCGGGCCAATGCTCTGACCAGTTGATGGATGGCAGGGAGGTCTGTCCTTTCTGCGGGCCTTATGGTAGTCATTGGATTTTCAGGTTTAGCGTAAGTAAGAAGCCCCGTTGACATCTAGGATGCAGCCGGTAGCGTAGGCTGCCCCTTCTGTAGCGAGGAAAAGGATACAGTGGGCGATCTCCTCCGGACGTGCTACCCTGCCGGTAGGGCTTTGTGCTTTTACAGCTGCCCCGCCCTCGCCGTCGAGCACATGAGCTGCCATATCGGTTTCTACAAAACCTGGGGCTACTGCCCCCACAAAAATATGGTAGGGGGCGAGTTCCTGTGCCAGAGACTGCGCCAAGGCATTCATGCCAGCTTTGGAAGCTCCGTAGGCGGTATGTTCGGGCTCGCCCCGGAATGCCCCCCGGGAAGAGACAAACAGGATTTTTCCAGGCATGCCCTGCCCCATCATCTGCCGGGCTACGCAATAACTGGTATGTGCAGCGCCCATGAGGTTGATGCCGATGGTTTGGGACCAGCTCTCCTGCCAGGCGGCATAATCGCTCTGTGCAACTGGATGAGGAAAAAAGACCCCGGCATTATTGACCAAGATGTCGATCCCTCCGAGCTCTTCAGCAACAGCACCGACCATTCGGAATACGGCATCGGGCTTGCTGATGTCTGCCCGGACAGCGAAGTGCCCGTTCCCGGGCATAGCTTTGATGGCTTCCTCTGCAGCCTCCTTGTTGGAGTGGAAGTTGATGGCGACCCGTGCTCCTGCGCGGGCAAAAGCCACAGCCGCTGCCCGGCCAATGCCGCGGGAGCCACCGGTTATCAGTACGCGCTTTCCAGTAAAATCCATAGCTTTTTTTGTTGGTCTACCGAAGGTAAGGAATCCCTTGCCGATTACCTCAGCAGGGCGAACAGGAATTGAACGTAGACGATTTTTATCACCAAGGAGATGGGCAGCATAAGGGTGAAGCCCACGTTGGGCAGTTTGTTACCTGCTTTTTCTAGTGCGAAATCGAGTATGGCAGGCTGGCTGCCGACCATGCCCATCAGGAAACTGAACGGGATTTTGAGCACTTTGTACCCAATGAAAAGGGTGGCTACTGCCGTCAGGAAACTGATGATGGTGCCTGCCAGGAAGATGATGCCGCCTCCGCCTCTTGACACGGTATCTACAAAAGTATGCCCTGAATTGACGCCTACGCCGGCCAATAACAGGATGAGCCCAATTTGCCGAAGGGTAAGGTTGGCACCGTAGGGCAATGTCCATACCACCGGGCCGGTACGCCGCAAAGCACCCAGCACAAGCGCTACGATGATGGGGCCGCCGGCATAGCCCAATTTAAAGGATACGCCGCCGGGAAGCTCAAAGGTGATCATGCCAAGCAGCAGCCCCAGGGCCATCCCCAATCCAAAGGAGAGCAGGTTGATCCGGCTAAGGGCATCGTAGGAGTCGCCAAATAGCTGGGAAATCCTTGGGATATCCTGCCGCCGGGCCACAAACCGTACCCGGTCTCCCAGCTCGAGCACAGTCTTGGAGTTGGCCAGGAGGTCGATATCGCCCCGCCTTACCCGGGTGATGATGGCAGCAAAGCGCTCGTTCAGGTTGAGGGTAGACAGCCGCTCGCCCGCGATATCAGGGTTGGAGACAAAGAAGCGCCGGGTATCATATTCCGAGCGGTCGTAAGACAGGCGGAAGGGCAGTATCGGCCCAATGATGGGCGAAAGGCGTTCGATCTCTTCTATGTCTGCCACTACCGCCAGCTGATCTCCAGCCTGTAATATGGTATCCGGGTTGGTCAGCAGGGTTTCTTCCCCACGCTGTAGCCGGCCGAATACGGCGTTCACCTGGTACTTGCGCTTAAAGTCCCGTAATGCTAAGCCTGTTGCTTCAGCGGTTTTGACTTCCAGGGTGCGGCTGGTCACGGTTTGCCTAACGGGGTACTCCGCTTTTAGCGCTTGCTCCTCCTTCCGGAAATCAATGCGCAGTAGCCGCCGCATCAGGTTGATGGCCACCATGACCCCAAGGACGCCCATAGGGTAAGAAAGGGAGTAGCCTACTACAGCACGCTCGCTCAGCAGTTTGGCTTGGGCTGGCTCCATGCCAAGGTTGGTGATGGCATCCAATAAGCCAGCTAGAGCTGGAGTATTGGTGGTACTGCCAGCGTAGATGCCAGCAGTGGTGCTAGCCTCAAAACCAAAGAGGTAGTGTAGCCCGAAAGCGGCACTGGCTGAGAAAGTCAGCATGAGGATGACAAACAATATGTCTCTAGAGCCCCGCTGCTGGAAGGTAGAAAAAAAGCTCGGCCCGCTGCTCAGCCCTATGGTGTATACAAAGATGGCCAGCCCCAGGAAGATGATGATATCCGGTATGTGAAGGTCAGGGCTCAGCCCGCCAAATGCCAGCCCGACAAAAAGGACTGCTGCGACGCCCAAGTTGCTGCCCCGGATGCGGATGCTGCCGACTCCGTAGCCTATGCCAGCTACGATAAAAAGAAGAAGTACGGGGTTTTCAATAAATGCTTCTACCATAGATGGGGCGGCGTTTGGGCTTTTGTGCCATTCTGGTGGGGGAGGCCCGCAACAAAACTACTAAAGTAAGAAGAACTTGGGCATAGTTGTTCAGCCTATCAGTGGCATTTGGTGTTCTTTGGGTGCTATAGCCCCAAAATAAAATCAGCCTGCTGAGCAAAGAGTAGGTCCCAGCAGGCTGATGTCGGGCTTTGGCCCAGTGAGGTTATTTGAGGTTGCCGACGTACTTGAACAACCGCTCCCAGCGGATGCCATTAGCCATACTGCCCTCTTTGGTAGAGAACCAGATGATAATGGGCTTGCCGACCATGTGGTCTTCGGGGACAAAGCCCCAGACCCGGCTGTCTTCTGAGTTGTGCCTGTTGTCGCCCATGGCCCAATAGTAGTCCATCTGGAAGGTGTAGGAATCTGCAGCCTCCCCGTTGATGAACACCTGGCCATTTTTAACGGAGAGGTCGTTGCCCTCATAAGCACTGATGACCCTCTCGTAGAGGGCGATGTTCTCCGGGCTGATAGCGACCGTAGCCCCTTTTTTGGGCACATAGACCGGGCCGTAGTTGTCTACCGTCCAACCTGGGAAGTGAGCGGAGTCGTGAGGGAATAGCTTTTCCGGGTTGTTATCGAATTTGCTGACGTCAAAAGGCTCGATAGCAATGCCTGCATCCATGGCCTGCACTTTCTCTTTTTGCTCATTGGACAAGACGATGATGAACGCATTGTTGCCCTGCTGTGCGATGACGTCTTCGGAAGAAATGCCCCAGTCGCTAAAGGGCTGGGTGTTGATCTGTGCGTTTGGGAAGCTGACCAAGTACATGAACTGCAGGTGCTCGGGGTTGTCTGCGGGCTTCCCGTTGATGAAGACCTGCCGGTCGCGGATAGAGACGCTGTCCCCGGGTATGCCGATAGCGCGTTTGATATAGTGGTCTTTTTTGTCCATAGGGCGGGTCACCAGTTTTTTGGCGCCGCTTTTTATTTGTTGGGCATAGCGCGGCGGGATAGCCCCCCTCCGGTAATCGTGTATGCTCCAGGTACGGTTGGGGAAGATGTAGACGCTGTCCCCTTCCGGATAATTGAAAACGATAGGGTCGTTGCGGTCTATGGCCTCAAGTGCAGGCAACCGGTAATAGGGTAGGCTAGGCTTCTCCAGGTAAGACTCTGCGTCTACTATCGGTGCACGGTTGTGCAATAGTGGGATCATGGCGATCGTCTCAGGGGTGCGTATGCCATAGTGGGCTTTGCTGACAAAGAGGAAGTCGCCCACAAGCAGGGAGCCTTCCATAGAGGAAGTAGGGATGACGTAGGCCTCAATGAGGAACATACGGATGAAAGCAGCGGCAAACACAGCGAAGGTGATGGCTTCTACCCACTCCCTGACCGGCCCTTTTTTGTAGGGGTTGCTGGCCATGAGCTTATTGTACTTGCGCGTCTGATTGCTAGCTTGAGCCTCTTCCAGCTCAGCTTTGAAAGCAGCTTCCTTGGCCAGTGCCGGGCCGTCGTAAGTTTCATCTGCTTTGAAAGCGAGGTAAAAGAAATAGAAAGGCGCAAAGAGCACTGCGAGCACACTGTCCCAATAGCCATAGTGGCGGAAAGAGCGGGCCATGTCTATCATCAGGCCGGCGTAGATGAAGATGTTGACCACAGGGAAGAGCATCCATACGGCATGGGCAGGTTTGCGGCCCACCAATTGGGCAAGGACAATGAAGTTCAGCCCGGGCACGAGCCCTTTCCAGCCTTCTTCTCCGGCTTTCGGGAAGAGGAAAAACAAACTGGCGCTCAACAATAGGTAGCCCAGCATCAGAAAAACGAGAAATCCCATAAATAATGATTAGCGGCCTGCGCACTGCGCAAGCCAGTTGATGTTTAGCCGTTGCTCCCGGCCGCCTGCAAATATACTTCTTACAAATTGCTTTGCAACTGCACAGGGGCAATTCGCTATGGCGCCGGCCTAGCGATGCGAAGGGGTGGAAGCCCGCAGGGCCGAGCGGATAGCGAGCCCCGCAGCGTAGCGCCGCCTGCCGTCAGGCAGGGGGAGGCCCCACAACGAAGCTATATGGCTTGTGCTCAAGCGCTAAGGTAACAGGCAGGAGGGTGCTTGCTGTAAGCCAATAGATGAACAGCAGCCGTTTTGGGGCCAGCGCAGCCTAAATGTGCCAAGTTTTTGGGCAGCCGGCAGATAATTGCGATATTGAATTTTAATTCCTAAACCCCTGGCCTCATGCACAAACAAACACTTGCACTTCTGCTCTTATTATGGCCCTCTGCCATTCTTTTTGGGCAGGATCCTTTTTCCCTTCACTTTTTTGGCAACCAATCGGTGTTCAACCCTGCCCTGACAGGGCACCGGGGCGCTCTTTCTGCAGATTTCAAGGTGAAGTCCCAATGGGCTTCGGCCCGGGTGGCGAATTTCCGTTCGGCCCGTATCAATGTAGAGGAGAGCCTGCCTTGTAGCATCTTAGACTACGGGCTGCAGCTGGGCTTTGATGAGGAGGGGGATGGGCGGTTTCAGACGCTGGATGGGGCGCTGAAATTTGCGGGCACATTGCCTTTTGTTGGGCCGAATAGTGTGCACAACATCCGTGTGGGCGCTGCGTTGGGGTGGTCCCAAAAGCGGATCGACTTCAGCCGGCTAGTCTTTTCGGATCAGCTGGATGCCAAGTACGGCAATATTTTTGGCACCTCCTTCACGCCCCCCAATGGGGGGGAGTCCCGGGTGTTCTTCACACCTTCTCTGGGGCTGGCCTACAAGGCCCTATTGAATGCTGGCGCTAGGCAGGCGACGAGCCTTGCTGCCGGTGTCAGCCTGCATAATGCGTACTCTCTGGGCGAGGATATTTTTGGCAATGAGGAGTCTGTATTGGGTTTTGGCGCGCGCATACCCGCTCGTTTTTCTGCTTTTGTGGAAGCAGAGTTTATCCCTTATGCGAGCCGCCGTTCCTTTTTCAGTATCCGCCCGCTGCTGCTGATGGAGCGGCAGGGGGAAGACTTATGGCGGCCTGGCGGCCGCCTCAGCTATGTGGAGGCCGGTGCCCGCTTTAGCCTCAACCGGGCGCTGGGGCTGGGCATTTTTTATCATTTCAATGGGCGGCCTGCAGCAGATGGCTTTCATACCAATTGGTTTACTTTCACTGCGGAGGCCGGCACGGTCTTCGGCAGCAGCAGCAATCAGCGGGTAGACTTGGGCTTTGCCTATTCCAACAACTTCACAGGCTTGCGCAATGCTGTGGGGGCGCTGTATGAGTTTACGCTCTCCTTCCACCTGCTCAGCAGCCCCGGCTGCCGTATCATGGGGCGCCCGGGCGGTGGCCCTGGGCAGCAAATGCCCTGCCCTGCGATGCGGGCATCCTCCCGCCAAAAACTTTTTGAAAACATCTGGTACTAACCCCGCCTAACCTCCATGCTATTATGAAACAGTATCATCTCTTTTGCATCTTGCTCACTGGCCTGAGCCTGCCCGCTTTCGGGCAGAGCTGTGACTGCCTAGAGGATGAGTGCGGCGACATCATCTCTTCTTACACCATCGCAGGCGATCAGACGGTAGTGTGCGATGGGTTTGAGTTCACGGTGCTGAACACTTCCCCGGCAGTCGATTACGATTACTTTGTTTGGGATTGGGGCGATGGCACCCTGGATACGACTTTCACTACAGAGAGCATTTCTCATACTTACAATATCCCGGACAGCCTGGTCTGTGAGGACGACAAGACCAACTTCTTCATCTGCCTCACGGTCTATCGGGAGTGTGGCACGGGCATCAGCTGCCACAATACGAGGCAGCCGGTGGGGGTTGTGCACCGCCCGTTGGCACAATTTGATGCTGAAAACGCCCTTTGCCAGGATGACGAGCTGGGCGTACAGAACGCTTCTTGCAATGCGGACACCTACAGCTGGGATTTTGGCAATGGTTTCACCTCTACGGAGGAAAACCCCAACTATGTTTACCCGGATACGGGGCCCTATACCATTTCGCTATCTGTTGCCAATGAGTGCGCTTCGGATTCGTATACACAGTCGGTTTCTATTGTCGAGCCCCCTGTGGCGGCCTTTGAGACTGGGCTGGCGCAGGGCGATTCCCTTTGTGCGCCTGCTTCCCTTTCCCTGGCCAACCTCAACGATCAGCTGCTGACGGCCTCCGTCTGGAGCATCTTCCCCAATGATACGGCCAATTGGGTTTTCCAGGATAGCCTCATGACGGTGTTCTCTGATGAGATTGTCATCAGCCTATTGCAGCCTGGGCTATTTGAAATTGGCATTACTGCGCAAAATGCCTGTGGCAGCGATATGGCATCCTTGACATTGCCTGTATACGACCTTCCTTTCGTGAATTTGAACGCCCCGGAAGTTTTCTGCGACTCAGCTGTCGTTACCTTGAGCACGCTGGGGTACGAGGCTGCTGGCGATATCAATACCTACACTTGGTTATTCACGAATGGGGACATCCCCTCTGCTGATACTGAAGACTTCGGTTCAGTGGTTTTTTATGAAAGCGGTGAAGTATCCCTCTCGGTGGGCGGGCCCTGCGATGACGTCTCTGACGCCGTGCCCATTACGGTGGCTGGCACGGAGGCCATAACACTGGGCAACAACCCGTCTGCCCTCTGCCAAAGCAGCCCCGATGTGCAGCTGCAGGCCGGCCCAGCCGGCGGCATTTGGTCGGGGCCCGGCAATGCCATTTCAGAAAGTGGGGTGCTCTCGCCCGGGGCCCTTACGCCGGGCACTTATACTTTTACCTACAGCACTGGGGCAGGTGCATGCGAAAACGAAGCGGCAGTGGAAGTGGTTATTGAGCCTGATGTAGCAGTAACCCTGCAGGATGTCCCGACGGGTTGTGAATCCCTGGCTGTTCAGCCCGATCCTGGCTACTCTGGCACGGGGCTGACCTACTGCTGGTTTTATCTGGATGAGGGGGACTGCTTTTCAACAGATTCCCTGCCCGGCGATATTGTGCTCAATGGGCCTGGGAGCAGGGAGCTGGCCGTTTTGGTATCCGGTACTTGTGGCACTGCTGCCGATACGGTATCCCTTTCTGTTCAGGCGGCAGTAGAAGTGGAAGCGGTGCCCATAGATGAGCCGCTATGTTCTGGCTCAGGGCCTGTCAATTTGCAGGTGAATGCGGACGAGGGGCAATGGGTGGGGCCTGGGATTTCAGATCCGGCCGATGGGGTGTTTGACCCGGGCAGCGTTCCGGCAGGGGTGTACAGCTTAGTGTACGTGATCGACAACGGCGCCTGCACAGACAGCGATACCATCACGGTGGAAGTGGTGGACTCAGAGGCCGTCCTTTTTCCGGACACCTCCTATTGTGTTGATGCAGGTATACAGCAGCTGTTCGCCAGCCCGGGCACTGGCGTTTGGTCTGGGGGAGGGGTGACTGCAAGTGGGGCTTTTGACCCTGAGCAGGCAGAGGCCGGGCCCAATGCCATAACGTATACCTATGTAGACGGCAACAACTGCGAGGTGGTGCAGCAGGCTGAAGTCTTTGTCGCCCCACTGCCACAGGCCGGCTTCAGTATAGATGGCTCGCCTTGTATTGGTTCTGCCTTTACCTTTCAGGACGGATCGGCCCTGGCCAGTAGTTACAGTTGGGATTTTGGGGACGGAGGGCAAAGCTCGGAAGCTTCTCCAGGGTATAGTTATTCCACTCCCGGCACGTACACCGTCACGTTGGGCGTTACTTCTGCATTTGGGTGTGAAGCTCAAAAGGACACGGTGCTCTATATTACCACCCCGCCTGTAGCTGAATTTGCCTTAGCCGAAACAGAGGGCTGTGCCCCATTCGGGGTATCGCTTGTCAATACCAGTTATGGGGACAGCATACAGCAGTTTTGGCAGTTGGAAGGCGACACGCTTTTCGGCCCTCAGCTGAGCGGGCTCGTTTTGGACAGCATCACCACAGATTCTATCTTTGACCTCATCTTGACGGTGTCCAACTTTTGTGGCCCGGACACACAAATGGCGCAAATCTTGGTACATCCCTATCCGCAGGCCTCTTTCGGTATAAGCGAAGACGAGGGGTGTTCTCCGCTAGAGGTTTCTTTTGCTAATGCTACCGTAGGCAATGCCGACAGCTATCAATGGCAAATGGGCAATGGCTTGTCTGTATCTGACAGCTTGCCCCCGCCACAGCTGTATACTACCCCGGATACTGCCGTGAGCGTATATGAAGTGCGGCTGGTGGCCGAGAATGAATGCGGTGTAGATACCGTATGGCAGGACATAACGGTTTTCCCTCCTGATATTGATGCTTTCATTCAGTTGGATACGCTGAGCGGCTGTTCTCCGTTGGAGGTGCAGTTGCAAAACTTTTCCACTCCGGGGGCACGGAACAGCTGGCAGGTCATTGCGCCTTCTGGGGCCATAAGCGGGAGCGAACAGCCCAACCCGGTAGTTGTACTGCAAGAGCCTGGCCTCCATACGATCGTGCTTTATGCCAGCGGCTGTGGCCAGGATACCGATACGGCTTTCATCGAGGTACTTCCTGCGCCAGAGCCTGTGATGTCCTTGCCTGCTACGGCCTGTATGGGCGAGGTGGTAGCTTTTGCCCACGCTACACCTGACGTAGGCGGGGTTTTTTGGGATTTTGGCAACGGCCAGAACAGCACGCTGCCGGCCCCTGAGGCTGCCTACGATTCGGCGGGGCAGTACACGGTCAGCCTGACGGTTTACAGCCTGGCGGACAATTGCCCGGCTACACGGACAGAAACCATTACTATTTTAGGCCGTCCACAAGCTGCTTTTGCCCCTTCGCAGGTCAGTGGCTGTAGCCCGCTCAGTGTGGCTTTTGCGAATACGAGCCAAGGGGAGGGGGCGCTCAACTTTGTCTGGGATTTCATGGACGGGACCTCTGCCAGCTTTGAGGCCGAGCCTGTGCACACGTTTGAAGCGCCCGGGCAATATCCGGTGCGCCTGTCCGTAACGGATGAGCTCGGCTGTTTTGGCGATACTACCTTTTTCAACATCACGGTCCACCCGGACCCGGTCAGCAGTTTCTTCATCCCCGAGCAGTTGTATTGCCTTGGGGTGGATACCCTCTTCCTGCAAAATCAGTCTGAGGGCGCAGTGGCATACGAATGGGATATTTTTGGGGAGATGAGCACGCTGGTAGCGCCCATTTCCAGCCTGCCCGAGGCGGGGGCTTCCATCATCGAGCTGACCGCTATCAGTGCCAATGGTTGCCGGGATACCTCTGCCCGGGAGATAGAGGTGCTCAACAGCCCGGTTGCCGGGTTTGCATTTGGGCCTGACGCGGGCTGCCAGGGGCTGGCTGTTGATTTTGAGAATGCATCACAATGGGCAGATACTTACAGCTGGGATTTTGGCAACGGCAACAGCAGTACGCAGGTATCTCCTGCCCAGACCTTTGGCGAGGCTGGGAGCTATGCGGTGCGTTTGGTGGCCCTTTCTTTCAACGGGTGCCCTGCCGATACCCTTGTCGAAACGGTAACCGTCTATCCGGCTCCGGTTGCGGGCTTTGTTTTTGAGCAGCCAGAAGCATGCGGAGTGCCCCGGAGCGTGCTTTTCGAGAACACCTCAACTGGGAATATTGATAACCGTTGGTCTTTTGGAGAAGGCAGCACTTCTGCTGGCACCTCGCCTTTGTTCACCTATACTTCTCCCGGTGCCTTCTCTGTAGGGCTCATTGTAGAGAACGAGTTTGGCTGCCTCGATACCTTAGTGCAGGAAGTGGATATCCTTGGGCGGCCGGAAGCCGCTCTTGCCTTTTCCGATACACAAGGGTGCGAGCCGCTTTATGTGGAGATAGACAACTTATCCGAGCAAGCTGCCGAGTACGTTTGGCTCATTGAGTCCCGCCCGCCGTTTACGGTAGACCGGCCAAGCTTTGTCCTGCCAGAGCCCGGGCAGTATGACGTTACCCTGGTGGCGATTTATAATGAAGCCTGCCGCGATACCCTGCAGCTGGCCGATGCGCTGACCGTCTATCCCAGCCCGACTGCTGATTTTGATTATACGATTGACCCGCTCGAGAGCCGGCTGGGGGAGGTTTTGTTTTTCAATTACAGCAGGCAGGCCAACCGCTTCTTATGGGATTTTGGGGATGGCTTTACGACTACAGCCTTTGAGCCTTTGCACGAATTTAATTTTAATGACCGCCTGCCCGTAACGCTTACGGCCTACAATGATAATGGCGGGGTGTTCCTTTGCCAGCATGATACCACTATCTTTCTGCAGCCAGAGTGGATCAATACTTTTCATGCGCCCAACGCTTTCTCCCCTGACTATGGGGCGGGTGATGTCCGCGTTTTCAAACCTGTAGGGATAGGGGTAGATGCCATCACGATACGGGTATACGCTCCTTATGGGGAGCAGGTTTGGCATTCAGAGGAAGTGAGGGGCAATCAGCCGGCAGGGGCTTGGGATGGCACTTACAAAGGGGAGCCTTTGCCACAAGGGGCATATACTTGGATCGCAGACCTGACTTTCCTGAACGGAGAGCGCAGGCGGGCAACGGGTACGGTGACCCTGCTCCGCTGACGGCTATGGGCGTTGCCGTTCAGCCTAGAAAATAGCCGTGTTGTCGAAAAAAGCGTCAAATTGTACCAGATTCCGATATCATTGCGAGCATGGACCAAAAGAAGATTATGCAGGTACTCAAAAGTGCCCAAACTGTAAAAAAGATTGTCATGAGCGATTCTAACAGCCCAAGGAGCCAACATGCGGAGACCATCATCCGCAACCACGTCGTGTGGTCTATGGGGGCAGGTTTTATCCCGATATTGATTGCAGATATCTTCGCAGTCAGCGCTTTGCAACTAGATATGATCCGGCAGATGTGCCGTGCTTACGACCTTGATTTTTCGGAGACGCAGGGCAAAGCCATTGTGACCTCCCTCACGAGCACGACCCTTGCCCGTTTGGGCGCCGGCAGCATCGTCAAGCTTATCCCTGGTTTGGGCTCGGTAGTGGGCGGCGTAACGGTCTCGATTTTTGCTGGCGCGTCCACTTATGCTTTGGGGCAGGTTTTTAAGCGCCATTTTGAGTCCGGCGGCACCATTCTAGATTTTGACCCCGCCCGCTTGAAGAAGATGTACAAGGAGCAGTTCGAGAAAGGCAAAAAAGTTGCCGAGCAGCTGCGCAAGGACGATAAAGCCAAAGCCGAGGCTGAAGCGGCCAAAGCAGCTGAAACGGCTGCGGAAGGGCCGGTTGAAGGCAATAAGGCTACGGGCTCATCGGGCACCGATTCTCTGGCCCGCTTGCGGGAATTGGCACAGCTGCGGGACGCCGGGGTGATTTCGGAGGAGGAGTTTCAACAATTGAAGCAGAAGGTCATTAATGATTTTTAGGCGCTGCGAATGGTATAGGGAATAGCCCGGAGCGGCACCACCCCGGGCTATTTGGATTTGTGGCAGCGCCGGCCTAGCGCTGCGGAGGGGTGTCAAGCCCGATAGGGCCGAGCGGATAGCGAGCCCCGGAGCATAGCGGCACCTGCCGTTGGGCAGGGGCAGGCCCCCTCACATTGTGTAGGGGCAGAGAAGTAGGGCTCGTACATTTTCAAGATTGGGGCAGGCGGGCAGCGGGCTGAACGGATTGGCTTGTGAAATCCCCGTTTAGATATTTGTAGTAGGCGGCTACCGCAATCATCCCTGCATTATCGGTACAATACTCAAAGGCCGGGATATAGGTGTTCCAGCCTTCCTTTCCCCCCATGGCCTTCAGCCCTGCCCTCAGCCCGGAGTTGGCCGAGACCCCGCCTGCAATCGCAATTTCCTTGATGCCAGTCTGCCGGCTCGCTTTGCGCAGCTTTTTCAGGAGGATGGTCACAATGCGCTCCTGTACGGAAGCGCAGATGTCGTTGAGGTTGTCTTTTACAAAATCGGGCTCAGCCCGTACCTGTTTCTGCAAGTAATAAAGGATGGCCGTCTTTAGCCCGCTGAAGCTGAAGTCCAGCCCTGGGATACGGGGCTCTGGGAAATCGAACTTAGGCGTTCCTTTTTGGGCGAGCTGATCGATGACCGGCCCGGAAGGGTAGGGCAGCCCTAGCATTTTCCCGGTTTTGTCAAAAGCTTCGCCGGCGGCATCGTCAATGGTCTGCCCTAGCACTGCCATATCAAAAGGGCTGTTGACCTGAACGATCTGAGTATGCCCGCCAGAGACGGTCAGGCAAAGGAAAGGGAAAGCAGGCTTGGGGTCTTCTGCAAAGTGGGCCAGGATGTGCGCCTGCATGTGGTGCACTTCAATAAGCGGGATATTGAGGCTCAGCCCCAGTGCTTTGGCAAAAGAAACGCCGACAATGAGGGAGCCTAACAGGCCTGGCCCCCGGGTAAAAGCGATGGCGCTCAGCTCAGATTTATCCACTCCGGCATCTTTCAGCGCCAAGTCTACTACGGGGATAATATTGACCTGATGGGCGCGGGACGCAACCTCTGGCACTACCCCTCCGTATAAACGGTGAGCCTCTTGGTTGGCTACGCAGTTGCTGAGCACTTCGCCGTCGCGCAGGACAGCGGCGGAGGTGTCGTCACAGGAAGATTCGATAGCGAGTAAGGTAATGCTCATTGGGCGTTCCGTTCAATTGTGGACCGCAAAGGACAGGCTTTTCCTTCAAACGTGCAACTTCCGTGCGGCCAGCCACGAGGCTTTTACTTGACCAACACCAAAAAGACCGATTTCAACATGATGGCCAAAGCAAAAACAAAAGCCAAAGCCTTGGAAGCAGATGCTGTGCGCGCTGCTGAGGGCAATTGTATCATTTCGGCCGGCACGGCCATACAGGGCGATCTGCAATGCAGAGAGAACATCCGCTTGGATGGCAAGCTGCAAGGAGACCTGAAAGGGGAGCAGCGCTTGGTGCTGGGCCCAAACGGGGTGATTGCCGGGAACGTAACCGCAGGCACGGCGATAATATCTGGGCATATACAAGGCAATTTGGAGGTCAGCGGCCTGCTTCAGCTCACGGCCACTGCCCGGGTTGACGGGGAGGTATCTGCTTCCCGATTGGAGGTGGAAGCTGGGGCAGCCTGCAACGGCACCTTTAAAATAGCAAGTTAGAGGCATAGAAAATGCTGGGTTTGTTTTATCTTGCCTACCGTAATCAGGGCGCTCCCCCTGTTGGCGGTCTTCTTCTGCCTGTGCCTCAATAAAGCGCTGGGGTGGTGGCGGAGGGGGAAAATGCCCCGCTGAGGATGGCAGTTTTTCACGAGAAATTATTTATACTTGCGTCAAAACAAACCGAAAAATGAGAATAGTTATTAACTTGATTCTAGCCGCTATCGTAGTAGGTTTGGTCTACGTGCTTGTTAGCAGCATTCAGGAGCCTATTGCTTTTAAGGCTGAAAAAGAAAAACGCGAGCGCGCTGTGGTAGACCGTCTGATGAAAATCCGTACCGCACAGGAGGCTTATCGGAACATCAAGGGCGAGTTCGCCTCATCTTTCGATACCCTTTCACAGGTGTTGAAAACGGATAGCTTTGCTATTATCAAGGTAATCGGTGACCCGGATGACCCCAACTTTACTGGCGAGATCATTTACGATACCACTTACCTGCCGGCTTATGATTCTATCCGGACGGTGCTCGGCATGTCGCTCGATTCTCTGAAGTATGTGCCCTACAGCGGTGGGCAGGCGTTCGAAATCAAAGCTGACACAATTTCTTATCAGAGCACTATCGTGCCCGTTGTAGAGGTGGGCGTCCGCCGTGAAGCATTCATGGGGGCGTTCAAAGATCCTCGCTTTGCGCGCTACGACAGCGGATACGATCCTAAGAGCTTCCTCAAGTTCGGTAATATGAACGCACCAAACCTTTCGGGCAATTGGGAGAGGTAATCACGGATATCATATCACCTGCTTTCGAAAAAAGAAACACCAATAATTATGAACTGTCCATCCTGGCCGGGATGGGCAGTTTTGATTATGTGGTATGGTCTGCACAGCAGGAATTGCTTGTGCTGCGCCGGTACCGGCTGCCAAGCTCAGGGCTCTCCCCGGAGGCTGTGCGGGCTGTATCGGGCACAGATCTCTTGCTGCGCTCCCCCTTTAGGGCGATCACCCTGGGGGTGGCTACGCCTGCTCAGGCTATTGTCCCAGCCCGCCTGTTCAATAAAGCTCATGCCCCTCAGTACCTGTCTCATACTACAGCCTTGGCAGAGGGCACAGATGTGCTGGACAACCGCATCGATGCATTTGGGGCACAGCTGGTCTACCCGCTTCCCTCCTCGTTGAACGTCAGTTTGCGGAAGGCATTCCCCGGTTGCCGGGTATTCCATTTGGGCAGCGCGCTCATAGAGGGGCAGCGCCGTATGGGGTATGCTGCGCATCAGCCTGCACTTTTTGGCCATCTCCAAGGGGGCTATTTCTGCGTTACCGTGATCGAGGGCGGGAGCCTGCAGTACTTCAGCATCAACCCGGTGCAACATGCAAAAGATATCACTTACTTCCTGATGCTGGCCTACGAACAGTGTCAGCTCAACCCTGAAAAGCATGGCGTTTACCTTTCAGGGGCGCTCGCAGAGGATTCCGATGCTTTCCGAAGCATCAAGCGCTACGTTTTGCAGGTTCAGTTTTTGTCCCCCGGTGCTTATTTCAAGCTTGGGCAGGTGCAAAAGGAGCTACAGTTGTATCAATATTTCAGCCTGCTCAGCCTAAGCTTTGTTTGAGGGGGCATTTAGCGCATATTTGGAGCTCGTGCCTATTGCCATCAACGCTTGATGAACCTGGCTCCTGCACTAAATTTTCATTTAGCCCGCTAAGCTCGAGTGTAGTGGCTTCGCCAAGATCTTGCTGGTACAGCAGGTGTGTGTAAGTGCTCGATTTTTAAAATGGAACCGCCCCAAAAAGTGCTTAGTGCAGCGGCCGGCTGTCAAACATGCGCTAACCGTTAGTGGGCCCGGCTGGGGCGCAAACCAGATTGTTGTTATTTGGGCCTGCCCAGCTGTGAGGATGGGGGCCTGCCCCTGCCCGATGGCAGGAGCCGCTATGCTCCGGGGCTCGCTATCCGCTCGGCCCTAACGGGCTTGCCACCCCTGCGCAGCGCTAGGCCAATGCCAGGCTAAAGCCAGAAAAGCATAAACGCTTGGGATATTTTGGTTTACGACCCCCGGCTGTTGGCGTTGTTAGCCCTGCCAATCGCCTCAATGTGTTGTTGGCCAGAGCCCTGAATAGCGGATCTGCAGCTTGCGGTAATTTCCGCACATTAGGAGCTGTTGCCAACCACGGGCCTTTCTTCTTGTTCTTTTTGTTACATCAAACCTGAAATGCCATGCGTATTATTGGCGGCCAATTTAAAGGGCGTAGGTTCAACCCCCCTGCCAAAAACTGGCCTACCCGGCCTACAACGGACTTCGCCAAAGAGGGCTTGTTCAATATTTTGTACAATCAGCTTGAATTCGAGGGCTTGAAGGTCCTCGACCTATTTGGGGGCACCGGCAATCATACTTACGAGTTTATTTCCAGAGGCTGCCGGGATGTCACCTATGTGGATAAGTTCCCGGGCTGTGTGAAGTTTGCCCGCCGCACGGCCAAAGAGCTGGGCATAGAAGAGCATATCCGCATCGTACACGGGGATGTGTTCAAGTTCATCGCCTATGCAGGGGAGCAGTACGATTATATTTTCGCAGGCCCACCTTATGCTTTGCCTACGATTGACACCATCCCGGATGAGATTTTCAAGCATGGCCTGTTGGCCCCCGGAGGGCTTTTTGTTATGGAGCACAACCCCAATCATTCCTATACGGCCCACCCGCGCTACGATGGGGAGCGGCACTATGGCAAAACAATATTCAGTTTCTTCCGTCCGGAAGGGAACACCCAGTAAGGCTTTGCTTGTTACCTAATACTCAAAACCCGAATTTCATGAAGCTTCTTTTTTCCATTAGCTGCTTGTTGATTGCGCCCTTTTGGCTCGCCGGGCAGGACGTTTTTGATTTCACCGGCACTTGGGAGGGCATACTCACGCAGGAGGAGGGCGGGTATACGCCAGAGTATGCTTTCAAGCTCGTACTGGAGCAGGACGGGATGGACATCAAGGGGCGCAGCTTTGTCAAGTACGGCGAGATCTATGCTGAGATGGAATTAGAAGGCCGGCTGATCGGCAACCGCGCTATCCACTGGGAAGAGATCAAACTGTTGGACAACTGGAAGCACGAGCACATGGAATGGTGCTACAAAAGGGCAGACTTGTTTGTCGTAAAACGTGGGGCAAAGCCAAAATTAGAAGGGCCGTGGTCTGGGAATACCGGAGAGGCAGACTGTGTGCCCGGGAAAATCAAGGTGTCCCGGGTCTCCCCTCGTGCATGACCTTATCTGTTTTGGCTAAAAATGTATACTTTTGCCGCTTCGAAAAGACCAAATCCACATGACTATCATTCAGACGATTCAGGAAGGCGTAGCCCAGGCGGTAAAAGCCTTGTACGGCATAGAAATGCCTGCTGAAAAAGTAACACTGACGCCAACGCGCAAAGAATTTGAAGGGGATTATACCGTTGTGGTATTCCCATTCACCAAGGCTGCCCGCAAGAAGCCCGATCAGATCGGGGAAGAGCTGGGCGCCTATCTGGCTGATGCGGTGCAGGAGGTGTCGGGTTTCAATGTCATCAAGGGGTTCCTCAACCTGGTCGTCAATGATGCTTATTGGTCCGCTTTCCTGGAAGGCATTTATCAGGATAAAGGCTACGGGCGGCATCCTGCCAACGGGCAGAAAGTCATGGTGGAGTTTTCGTCCCCCAATACCAACAAGCCGCTCCACCTCGGGCACATCCGCAATATCCTTTTGGGCTGGTCGACTGCTCAAATACTGGATGCTGCCGGGTATGAAGTGGTGAAGGTGCAGGTCGTCAATGACCGTGGGATTGCCATTTGCAAAAGCATGCTGGCCTGGCAGGAATATGGAAACGGGGCTACGCCGGCAACAACCGGAAAAAAAGGCGACCATTTCGTCGGCAGTTTTTATGTGCTGTTCGAGCAAAAATTCCAGGAAGAGTACAAAGCCTGGCAGCAGTCTGAGGCTGGGCAGGAGGCCTTCAGCCAATGGAAGAGGGACGAGAAGGCAGTAGCAAAAGCGGAAAAGGCCATAGCGGAGGCAGCCCGCAAAGCAGAAGGGAAGGCGGAGCGCGAAGGCAAAACCTTCGATCCGGCCGATTTTACCTTGGAGAAGCACTTCTTTGGCTCCGTTTTCAAGAACACCTACTTCAATGCGCACAGTGCGCTTGGGCAGAAGGCCAAAGCCATGCTCCTAGCTTGGGAAGCCGGCGACAAAGAGGTCCTTACCCTTTGGAGCACGATGAACGGCTGGGTCTATGAAGGCTTTGATCAGACCTACGCCAAGCTCGGTGTTTCTTTCGATAAGCTGTACTTTGAGTCCAATACCTACCTGCTGGGCAAGGATGCGATAACGGAGGGGCTGGGCAAAGGGATTTTCTACCAGAAAGCGGATGGCTCTGTGTGGATAGACCTGACAGATGCCAAGCTTGACCACAAGCTGGTCTTGCGCAGCGATGGGACCTCTGTGTACATCACTCAGGATATAGGCACCGCACAAGAACGCTACAAAGACTTTGGGGTAGATAAAATGGTCTATGTGGTAGCAGACGAACAGGATTACCACTTTCAGGTCTTATTTGAAACCCTCAAGCGCTTGGGAGAGCCTTATGCTGCCGGCTTGCACCACCTGAGCTACGGTATGGTCGACTTGCCTTCCGGCAAAATGAAAAGCCGGGAGGGCACGGTAGTAGATGCGGACGACCTCGTGGCCGAGGTCGTTAGCGAGGCCCGGGCCAACGCACAGGAACGGGATACCCTTTCGGCCCTTTCTAAAGCGGAACAAGAGGAGATCATAAGCCAGGTAGGGCTCTCCGCCTTGAAGTTTTTCATCATCAAGGTGCAGCCTCAAAAGCGGATGACCTTTGACCCCAAAGAATCTGTAGATATGCAGGGGCAGACAGGCCCTTACGTGCAGAACGCTTATGTACGGGTGCAGTCGGTATTGCGCAAAGCAGCTGGCGGGGTGGATTTTGGCGGGGCAAAAGCATACGGCCCACTTGCTAATATTGAGCGCGAACTGATTGGGCAGTTGTATGCTTTCCCAGCGCTCATTCAGGAGGCAGCAGAAAGCTATGACCCATCCGGTATCGCTAATTTCTGTTATGACCTGGCGAAAAATTACCACCGTTTCTACCATGACCATAGCATTTTGAATGCGGAGTCTGCGGCAGCCAAAAGCTTTCGCCTGATGTTGTCGCAGGCTGTGGCCAATACCCTGCGCACCGGTATGAACCTTCTGGGGATTGAAATGCCGGAGCGCATGTAGCCCCCACACCGGCCAACCACAGTTTTTTGAAACAGACCAAACCAATTTTGGGATGACCAACGAGAAAAAGGAGTCGCTCAATTTTATTGAGCAAATCATCGAAGAGGATATCAACAACGCAAAGCATGGTGGCCGGGTGCATACCCGCTTCCCGCCTGAGCCCAATGGCTATCTCCACATTGGGCATGCTAAAGCCATCACCCTCAACTTTGAGATCGCTCAGCGGTATGGCGGGAAGACCAACCTCCGCTTTGATGATACCAACCCTACCACCGAAGACACAGAGTATGTGGAGAATATCCAAAAGGATATCGAGTGGCTGGGCTTCCAATGGGAAGGGGAGCCGCTCTACGCTTCTGACTATTTCCAGCAGCTCTATGATTTTGCGGTCAAGCTGATACAGAAAGGCAAAGCCTATGTGGACGATTCCTCCGCAGAGGAGATTGCGGCCATGAAAGGGGATATCGGCGTGCCAGGGAAGGAAAGCCCTTACCGCAGCCGGTCTGTGGAAGAAAACCTCGAGCTGTTTGCCAAAATGAAGGAAGGGGCCTTCCCCGATGGTGCTAAGGTACTGCGGGCCAAGATAGATATGGGGCACCACAACCTGTTGCTGCGCGACCCGGTGATGTACCGCATCAAACGGGACCGCCACCACCGCACTGGCGATGAATGGTGTATTTATCCTATGTACGACTTTGCTCATGGGCAGTCTGATTCCATAGAAGGCATCACCCATTCCCTTTGCTCTTTGGAGTTCATTCATCACCGGCCGCTCTATGACTGGTTCATCCAGGAACTGGAGATCTTCCCCAGCCGGCAGATCGAGTTTGCCCGCATGAATGTCTCCTATATGATCACGAGCAAGCGCAAGCTGCTCAAACTGGTCAGGGATCATCACGTGACCGGCTGGGATGACCCTCGCATGCCTACGCTTTCTGGCATGCGCCGCCGGGGGTTCCCTCCAATGGCCATCCGTACTTTCTGCAATAAAGCGGGCATCACCAAGCGGGAGAACCTCATCGATATGGGCTTGTTGGAGTTTTGCGTGCGCGATGAGCTCAATAAGACAGCCCCACGCATCATGGCAGTGCTCGATCCGCTCAAGGTGGTCATCACCAATTATCCAGAAGGCCAGACGGAGCAGATGACGGTTGTCAATAACCCGGAAGATGAAAGCATGGGCACCCGGGAAATGCCATTTTCCCGTGAAGTGTATATCGAGCGTGGAGACTTTATGGAGGACCCCCCCAAGAAATACTTCCGTATGGGGCCGGGCCGCAATGTACGCCTGAAAGGGGCATACATCCTTCATTGCGATGACTTTGTCAAAGATGCTGAGACAGGAGAGGTCAAAGAAGTACACTGTACCTATTATCCGGACAGCCGGAGCGGGGAAGACACCTCCGGAGTAAAAGCCAAGGGCACCCTGCATTGGGTCTCTGCTGCTCACGCGCGTACTGCCGAGGTCCGGCTTTATGACCGGCTGTTCAGCGACCCCACCCCAGATCAGCACGAGGGCAAGGACTATCTGGATTTCCTAAACCCAGATTCTTTGCAGGTTTTGGACCGGGTTTATGTTGAGCCCAACGTAGGGGAGCTGCAGCCTGGCGAACAGTTTCAGTTCTTGCGCATGGGGTATTACTGCGTAGACCCGGACTCGACCGCTGATCATTTGGTGTTTAACCGTACGGTGACCCTCAAAGATGGGTGGGCGAAAGCACAAAAAAAAGGCTAATGGCCTGAAAGCCAAGGGCTGTAATGCTTACAGTGGTACAGGTGGGCCTTGAGCCGCTGTGCTTTTGCAAGCCCAACAGAGTAGGGGAGTTCTGGAAAGCAGGGCTCCCCTGCTTTGTTTTAGGAGGGGCGTGAACTATAATGCTGCAGGCGTTTGCGTTTTTCGGGCTTTGGCCTAGCGCTGCGAAGGGGTGGCAAGCCCGACAGGGCCGAGCGGATAGCGAGCCCCGGAGCATAGCGGCACCTGCCCGCAGGCAGGGGCAGGCCCCCTCACATTGTGCAGGGGCAGGCCCAAGAAAAGACAAACTGGTTTGCGCCCATTAGGAGAGCAAGTGTGAGCGGCTTATTCCTCCTCTTCGGTACGGTCTGCCAGCATTTGGCAAATCTTTTTGAACTCCTCCAAGTCTTGCTCTTTGCGGTCTTCGAACATCCGCTTCACATTGCGCCCGCTCATGAACTCTCCGCTTCGGTGTATCCCTCTAAGAAAAGATTCATAGCCCTTCCCATGGTGGTAGTACCCTAAAGGGGCAATGACATAGCTGGCGACAAAGGCATTGCACTGCGTACAGGCGACGAAAACCTTATCCGACTCTCCGGGGGCACGGACGAGGATGTTCTTGACAGATGTGGCGCCACAATATTGGCAGTGCTGGGTATGTAATTCCATGGTAGGGCTAAATGCAGGCGGCATTAAATAAAAAGTGGAATATAGAAAATACTTGCCAAGCTGGTAAGCACCATGGCCATTAATGTCACCACGAGGCCCGCTTTGGCCATGTCCCCGACTTTGAAAAGGCCGGAGCCAAAAGCAATGGCATTGGGCGGGGTGCTTACAGGAAGGGCCATAGAAGAAGAGCACATAAAGGCAATGGCTATGCTCAGCAGCAAAGGGCTGGCCGGCAGTGAAATGGCTACAGGGAGCAGTAGGTTTGCGGTCGCTGTGTTGCTCATGACAGTCGTCATGCCAGCGGAGAGCAACAGTATGGTGCCAAAGATGAGTGCCAGGCTGCTTTCTGCCGGGATGAGGCCCGCCGCTTCAGCGGTCAGCCCGCTGGCGGTCAGGCAGCTGCCAAGGCACAGGCCGCCCCCCAGCATGAACAAGATATCCCAGGGCATATTCCTGAAGTCGGGTGTTTTGAGCAGCCCGCTGCCGTAGGCCAGCAAAACGCAAATCAGCCCGGTCATCCCTGTACTGATACCGGTCTGGCCACCGAGCAGCCACCCTAGCACAGTGAAACCGAAAATGCCAATAATCAGCCATTGTTTGGCCGATAGTGGCGCATTGGGCTGCTTGGCCTGTTGGTGCTCCATTTGTAGCGCTCCGGGCGGATAGAGGCGCAGCAGCAACAGCCATAGCCCACCTAGCAGCAGGGCTACAACGGGCAGGCTGATGGCCATCCACCAAGCGAAGGAGAGCTCCCAGCCTTGTTGTGCAAGGTAGGCCATTGCGATAGCATTGGGCGGGGTGCCGATCGGGGTGCCGAGCCCCCCGATATTGCAGGCAAAAGGGATGCCGATCGCTAGCGCTTTGGAAAAAGAATGCCCTTGGGGCAACTGCGCAATCATAGGGGTGACGATAGCAAACATCATGGCAGCGGTCGCCGTGTTGCTCATCCACATTGAAAGGAAAGCCGAAACCAGAAGGAGCCCCAACAGGACCCGGTCTGGCGCAGTGCCGGTGCGTGCAAGTAGCCACGAGGCCATGCGCTGTGCCAGCCCGTATTTGTTGAGCAGGGCACTGAGGGTGAAGCCGCCGAGGAACAGCAGGGTCAAGTCGCTGAAAAAAGCAAAGTAGAGGCTTTCCGGCTGATAACCGGGCTGCAGGGCTGGGGCGAGCCAAAGGACGCCCATAGCCAATACCCCAAGGCTCGAGATGTACAGGGGAAGGGCTTCGCTAATCCATAGATAGGCCGTGATGAGGAGTATGCTGAGCGCAATGCCCGCAGGTGTGGGCAGCCCGAGCCAAGTGTGCCAATAGCCTAATGCCTGTATGGCGGCAAAGGAAGCGCAGAGCACTGCTGCAAGGGCGGACAGTCGTTGGTTTGTAGGCATGGTGTCATTAATGAGCTGCAATATTAACCCGGGCAGCGCGCTCCGCCAAGTACGCCTAAGGTGATCTTTGTCATTAGTAGGGCTTGGCTACGAGCAGGTTATATCTGCTGTGGATAAAATATTAGGCTTTTTATAAACTGCCGTTTGATTCTGGGGTTGTTTGATGGGTTTTTGAAATTTTAAATGGGCATAGGACGGTTTGTTAAATTTATTATATTTACCGTTGGTCCTCTTTCGGACGGACTGAAGATGGGGCGGCTTTCAGCCCAATGGTTTCTGCTGGCCTGATGCCCCGGCTTGCTCACAGCCTCTGCAATAAAGCATGTTCAGAGCTCGTGGCTATTGTAAATCAGTGCTTTATGAAAATAGGTTCCCCACTGGATTTAGATTTAGCCCGCTAACCTTAAATTTGGTGGCCTCTTCATAACCCTGCCGGCCGTGCTGGCACAGCAGGCAGGCGTAAATTCTTGATCTTCATGGCAGAACTGCTTCAAACAAGCGCTGATGATCATCGGATGTAGCCGGTGTGGGCCTTGCTCTGTTGGCCCCGGAACAATTAAACCCCAAGCTAAATACACTTGATGCAGCGCATCAAGGCTAGGATCTAAAGTGCACAGCAACCCTTTTGCTGTTGTGTGCAGTCTGGCTTAGGCCAAAAATCGCGTTTAAAATTTTGAAAGGTGTCGGCAATTTGCATTTTCCTCCGGAAGCAAGCCGCGTAAGGCAACTATATTTCGTTCTGTACCTGTGCCTTTCAGGGCAAAGGGGGCGGCATCGCAGATAGTGCCTGCATAAGGCCTGTATATAGCAATCATTAGTTCATTAAAACGATTAAAGTATGAAGTACTCTACAAAGCTCAGCTTGCTGCTGGCTTTACTGTTCACTTCAGTGGCAGCGACTGCCCAATTTACCGTTACCGGTAATGTATCGGACAGTAGCGGCGAGCCGCTTATCGGTGTATCCATCATTGTGAAGGGCTCCACCACAGGCACAGTTACCGATTTCAATGGCGACTTTTCGCTCAACGTTGGCGGCGAAAGCGCTGACTTGCAATTCTCTTACACGGGTTTTGCTTCTCAGACCGTGAACGTAACTTCCGGCAGCAGTACCATCAACGTAGTGCTGGAGGAGGATATCGCCAACCTGGAAGAGGTCGTTGTGACGGGACTGGCTTCGGGCATCAAGCGCTCGAACCTGGCGAACAACGTGGCGACCATTTCGGGGCAGGAGCTTACCGAAGTGACCACACAGCAAACGGTAGACGGTGCCCTGTATGGCAAGATGACAGGGGTCAATATTGTATCTACCTCGGGCGCCCCTGGCGGCGGTATCGCTATGCGACTGCGCGGCGTATCTTCTCTTACGGGCAATAATCAGCCGCTCTTCATTATCGATGGCGTTTACATCAGCAACGTGGAGATCCCCAATGGCCTTCGCTTCGCTTCCGGTGCGAATGCAGGCAACGAGGAGAACGCTTCCAACCGTATAGCTGACCTCAACCCTGAAGATATCGAGAGCATCGAGGTCTTGAAAGGGGCATCTGCTGCGGCCATCTATGGAACGCGGGCCAATGCAGGTGTTGTGATCATTACTACGAAGCAGGGCAAAGCTGGCAAAACCAAGGTGCGTTTTGAACAGGACTTCGGTGCCAATACCATTCAGCGCTATGCGGGCCGCCGTCAGTACACTGCTGATGAGGTGGAAGCCGCATTTGGCGCAGACGAGCGCAAGCTGTTCGAAGAAGCACAGGCTGCCGGGGAGATCTTTGATTACGAAAAGGAGATTTACGGCAATACCGGGTTCATCTCTGATTCTCGCCTCTCCGTTTCAGGGGGCAACGACAAAACCGTCTTCTACTTCAATACCAGCTACCGGGACGAAGAGGGCATTATCGAAAATACGGGCTTCGACCGTTTTTCTATGCGCCTGAACGTAGACCACAAAATCACCGACAAGATCCGCATTGGGGTCAACACCAACTACATCAACTCTTTCGCCAGCCGGAGCTTTACTGGCAATGAGAACGAGGGCGGATTGAGCTACGGCTACAACCTGGCTTTCACCCGCGACTGGGTCAACCTTTTCCCTGATGAGCTGGGCAACTATCCATTCAACCCTAATGCAGCGGGCAACCCTATTTTTGTGCGGGACAATACCCTTAACGAAGAGCGCAACAACCGCCTGATTTCTGGTGCCAACCTGGAGATCAACCTCTTCCAAAATGATCAGACCGTAGTTAAGGTGACCGGTAATGCGGGCTTGGATTTCCTCTTCAACGAGACCTTTGTCTATGTGCCAGAGACGCATCAGGGGCAGGTAGGGCGTCAGAATGGCTTTATCGGCGCTGGCCGCAACAAAGCCTTCAACTACAACTATCAGTCTTTCCTGGTAGTAGACCATTTCACGGAAAGCAACATCAATTTTAACACACAGGTGGGCGTGTCTTACCTCAACTTTGACCGCAACTTTGTCCTCAATCAGGCTACACAGCTCATTCCGGGGCAGCGCAGCCTCGATAATGCTGGCGCACAGGAAATCATTCAGACCCTCGGCACAGAGGAAGAGTTTGGTTTCGTGGCTCAGGAGCAGATCAACTTTGACGATAAGATTATCGGTACCCTTGGTATCCGCTTCGACAAATCAAGCTTGAACGGCGACCCCAACAAGTATTTCGCTTTCCCGCGCGCGTCTTTGGCTGTGAACGTAGCGAACTTTGACTTTTGGAACGTAGGAGCAGTCAGTCAGTTCAAACTGCGCGCAGCTTACGGTGAAACCGGCTCTTCTGCCGCCTTCGGCTCGCTGTTCACTTCTCTGGTCAGCACCAATATTGACGGGCAGGTGGGCGTTCGTGCAGGTGGCAGCCTGGGCGATGCGAACCTTGAGCCGGAGACTTCTCAGGAATTGGAGTTCGGTGCAGACATCGGTATCCTGGACAATAAGCTGAACTTGGGTATCACCTACTACATCCGCGATGTTGAGAACCTGCTCTATCAGAATAGCCTACCGACGTCAACGGGCTTTGTCAATGAGAGCCGCCGTGACTTGGACCTGCGCAACCAAGGGCTTGAAATCTCTCTTGGCCTGACCCCTGTCCGCACGGAGTCGTTCACTTGGAATTCGAACGTGAACTACTGGTTCAACCGTTCAGAGGTGACCCGTTTGGGCGTGCCTCCGTTTGTACCGCCTGGCGTTGCTTTTGGTTTGGGCTTAGGCACTTTCTTCGTGGAGCAAGGGCAGCCGATTACGCAGTTCAAAGGGAATGGGCCTGAAGGGCCAATCACTATCGGCGATTCAGAGCCGGATTTCCAGTTGGGCTGGTTCAACCAGATCAAGATTGGCAAAAACATTGATTTCAACTTCCTGACCCACTGGAAACAAGGGGGCGATGTGCTCAACCTGACCCGCCTGCTTACGGACTTGGGCGGCGTTACGCCAGAGGAGTACAGCGATTTGGAAGGCTATATCGAAGACGGTTCTTACTTCCGCCTGCGCGAAGTAGGCCTGTACTACACCCTTCCTAAGTTTACCAACGCCATCAGCCGCCTGCGCGTCGGGGTATCTGGCCGCAACCTGATCACGCTGACGGACTACAGCAGCTACGACCCTGAGGTGTCTACCAAAGGGGGTTCTGGCTTGTCCAACAGCATTGAAGTGACTCCTTTTCCGAGCTCACGTCAGGCGTACTTCCACATTACAGCGGAGTTTTAAACCTTGTTTTGTCTAATCAAAAAGCATTGTCTTTATGAAAAATATAGTATTGATTTTTTCTGCTCTGGGCTTGATGCTGCTTTCAGCCTGCACCATAGAAGAGCAGTTTGACCCCAACGGGCCTAGCGTGTCGGGAATCCTGACCAACGCTGAGCCCAACGAGCTGGACCTGCTGGTGTACGGTGCGCTTTCGCGCATGCGTACCAGCTGGGACAACTATGTGACTTCTACGGGCACAATCGCCCGGGAGCTCTACCTGTTCAATGCTGACCCTCGGAATACCGAGGATCTGCTTGGCAAAGATGGGCGCAGCTTGGACAACAACACCTTCTACCTCACTGGGCCGTTCGCGTCGAGGTATCAGACAGTGAAGAACTGCAACTTGCTGCTCGATGCTTTGGCTAGTGCTCAGGGCGCAAGCGAAGCGGAGTTGAACGGCTACCGCGGTTTTGCCAAAACCATCAAAGCCTTGATGTTCTTGCAAGAACTGATGCGCTTGAATGATAATGGCATCCGTGTAGACGTGGCCGACGCGGACAATCTCGGCCCGTTTGTGGCCAAAGGCGAAGCGTTCGCTGAGATACAAAGCTTGCTGCAGGAGGGCTTCAATGATTTGCAAGGTGCTGATTTCCACTTCGACCTCGGGCGTGGCTTTGCCGGTTTTGATACTCCGGCTTCTTTCGCGCAGTTCAACCGAGCGATTGCAGCTCGTGCCGCTGTGTATGCCGGTCAGTACGGGGATGCACTGGGTTACTTGGAAGATTCTTTCCTGGACTTGGGCGGCGATCTGATGGCTGGCCCTGAAATGGTTTTCAGCACTGCTTCTGGTGATGTGCTGAACCCTGTGTTCAAGCCAGCTGGGCAGAGCGGTGATCAGATCATCGTGCACAACGACCTCATCAGCGACATCCGGGAGAATGATACGCGGATCAGCAAATTCCGTGAGCGCGTGAGCGCTACTTCTCAGGATGGGCTCAATGGCACACACGAGATTGCGCTCTACGAGAACGCTACCTCTTCCATTGATATCATCCGCAATGAAGAGCTGGTGCTCATCTATGCCGAGGCGAATATTCAGGAGAACAACTTTGGCTTGGCAGTAGATGCCCTGAATGTCATCCGCAATGCTTATAGCTTGGGCGATTACACGGGCGATGAGTCCCGCGACGCTCTGATCGACGAGATGCTGTATCAGCGCCGGTACTCTTTCTGGGCAGAAGGCCACCGCATGTTCGACTTGCGCCGTTATGGCCTGTTGAATGCAGATTTCCTGCCCATAGACCGGGAAGGAGACTTGGTGTTCAATCAGTTCCCCATCCCGCTGAGCGAAAACCCTTAATCAGGGGAGTATAGCACTATAACAGGGCCGCCCTTTCTGTTGATACAGGAAGGGCGGTTTTGGTGTAGGGCGGGCAGCAGGAGCAAAAAATAATGCAGGCCCGCCAAAAAAATTTACATTGGGCAAGGCTGCCTGCCCATAATCTCAATTTTAATGGTTGCAGGCTGTACAAAATATTAGGGCATTTATTGATCAGGAAGGCAGCGCAGCAGGCTTAAGTCAATAGGCGCGATCAGCAGGCAGGGCAGAGATGCATGCGGAATTCGTTTACCTTTGCAAGAATGGCGGGGCCCTCCTGCCTGATTTTGGTCAACTCAAGAGATAATTTATGAGCCAACAAGCATTTGATAAGCTCTGGAAAATGATAGGGCTGCGCTACACCTCTCACCCTTGGCATGGTATAGAGATTGGAAAAGACGCGCCAGAAGTGGTGACTTCTTTCATCGAAGTTATCCCTTCGGATACTGTAAAGTACGAAATAGATAAACAGACGGGCTATCTGAAAATTGACCGCCCTCAGAAGTTTTCAAATATTGTGCCGGCCTTGTACGGCTTTATCCCCCAAACTTACTGCCGTGATGGCGTAGCGGCCATTTGCCAAGAGAAGACCGGGCGCACTGATATCATAGGCGACGATGACCCCTTGGACATTTGTGTGCTCACCGAGCGGGAGGTCACCCATGGTAATATCATCGTCCGTGCCATTCCTATTGGCGGCTTCCGTATGATTGACGGAGGGGAGGCAGACGATAAAATTATTGCGGTGCTGCGCGAAGACGAGGTCTATGGCAACTGGCGCGATATTGCAGACTTGCCGGAGAATGTCATCAACCGCTTGAAGCACTATTTCCTGACGTACAAGCAGCTGCCTGGCGAAGAACCTAAATGCGAAATCACCCACACTTATGGGCGGGAAGAGGCGATGGAGGTCATCCGGGCCAGCATGGATGACTATAACGCGGTATATGGCAACTTGGAGGAAGCGCTTTCACTGACACTTTTCGAGGCGTTCAACTTCAGCAACCGGCAACAACAGATACTGAAAGACTTGGGGTAGTGCATGGGGTACCGTGCTGTGCCTCCTCCTCTTTCTTCCCTTTGGTTGGGCAGCCCGGTTATTTTCACCTTCTTATCCAGCATTTGCACCATTTGCTAGCCCTGGCACGGCATGCAAAAGCAGGGCGCGTGAGTGATGCGGAGCCCCTTTAGGCCCGTCAAGGGCTGAGCGGCAGCGAAGGGCGCAGTGTAACGGCCCCGCTTTCCTGGGCTTGCTCAGCGCGCGGGGCACGCCCTAGTCCATTGCCCAAGCCCATACCTGTCCTATTTGGGTATGGGCCTGGGGTACGGGCTTGTTCAGAACCCTTGGTTGAGCCCTTTCGCTATGGGCGGCACACCACTCTTCATCCAATCTGGCATAGGTGCATCAAGTAGGTAGTAGTCGAAAAACTGTTGCATGCGCTGCATGAAATCGCGCCTGTTTTCGGGCTTGCGCACACCGTGTGGCTCGCCATTGTAATTGAGTAGCCAAGCGGGCTTGCCGAGCCTGCGCAGGGCGACGAAAAATTCAATGCCCTGATACCAAGGGACGGCCCCGTCTTCGTCATTGTGGAGGATAAGGACGGGGGTATTGATCTTGTCGGCGTAAAAGAGGGGGGAGTTTTCAATGTAGCGCAGGGGTTTGTCCCAGAGCGAGCCGCCCAGGCGGCTTTGGGTATGCTCGTATTGGAACATACGGCTGAGGCCAGAAGCCCAGCGTATACCGCCGTAGGCAGAGGTCATGTTGACAACAGGGGCGCCGGATTCTGCACACTTGAAGAGGTCCGTTTGAGTGATGAGGTAGGCAGACTGGTAGCCGCCCCAGCTGTGGCCTTGTACGCCCAGGCGGTCTTTGTCGATAAAGCCACGGTCGAGCAGTGAGGTGACCCCGGTGGTGATGGCATCGAGCGCACTTTCGCCGGGGTAGCCTACGCGGTAGTGGATGTCGGGTATGAAAATGACGTAGCCCCGGCTGGCGTAGTAGGGGAAGTTGATGAAGGAGCGCGGGTACCGGGGCGCCCAGTGGGTGTGCAGGCGGTCGGCATAGCGCTCGTAGAAGTAGGTCATCATGGGGTACTTCCGGCTGGGGTCAAACCCTTCGGGCTTGATGAGGATGCCTTCCATGTGCTGCCCATCGGCCCCCGTCCAGGAATAGGGCTCAGCGGTGCCCCATCGGTAGCTGCTTTGCTGTGGGTTGGCTTTGCTGATGGCGGTATGAGATTCGAGGTTGTCGGTGCTGATGCGGAGGTCAGGGAACTCGGTGAAGCTCTCCCTGGTAAACAGCAGGGTGTTGCTCTTAGCCGCCTTTTGAACGCGGGCGCTGTAATCGAAAGGCCCTTTCTGGATCTGGTTTTTCACGCCAGTGTGGATGTTGAACCAAGCGTAGCCCGAGCTTTTGTCCTCCTCGCTGAAGGTATGGAACAGCATGGGGCGCACTTCCTCGATGGAGCGTTCTTCCGGGTCGAGGGTGATATAGCGGTAGCGGGTCCGGCTTTTCCGGCCTTCGGTCAGGTTGTTGGGGGCAAGGTTGTCGAGGGGGTCGATGAGCCAGATGTCGTAGCGGTCATAGAGCATGATGAAGTCATCTTCGGTGGTCCAGCCCGCAAGGCCGTATGGGCTAGGGTGCATGGGGCGGTCGTTGAGCTCATCATAAAAAGGAGTGCTGACAGCTGTGGCCAGGGTGTGGAGCTCTTTTTTCTCAATGGAGTAGGCGTACCAGATAGAATCTGGCTGGCTGTACCAATAAGCGTAGCGGGCCTTTGGGGACAAGCGGGGCGAGCCGGCTATGCCTTTTGCGATGCGGGTGCTTTTTCCGGTCTCCACCTCGATGAGATAAATATCGCGGCGGACAGGGAAGCCTTCCCAGCTTGAAGGCAGGACATAGGGCTCTTCATTGGTGCCCAGGGCGTAGGCGGCATTGCCTTCATTGCCGAGGGTGATATCGGGTATGCCAGGGCGGCCCAATTGTACAGCTTGGCGGGTGGAGCTCAGCCATACGCAATCATAAGATTTTTTCCGGGTGCTTTCCAGGCGCACTTCTTCTTGTGTATACAGGCGTTTGTCTTGGTAGGTCCATACTTCTACCTGCACTTTCTCTTCCTCAAGCAGGGTAGTGTCTGGCAATAGAGGAGGGGGAGCGATCCCAAAGAACAGGCGGTCCCCGTTTTCGGAGAATTCGGGGGTCCTGTGCTCGCTGATGAGCCAGCCGTCGGGCAGGAAAGCCGCTGCGGTATCTGCTGCAGCTGTAAGTGCCCCATTCTGCCAATGGTAGAGCGAATAGGGCGTCGCTCGGTGCTCAAGGGTATCCTGTAGAGCCAGGAAAGCGGCACGGGTGCCTGATTGATGAATGGCCATTTTGCCGTAGTGGCCTTGCCCGGCAAGCAGGGGCGTGAGCTGCCGGGTAGGGCAGTCGAAGAGGTAGATGCCCTTCTGAAAGCTGCTGTCCTGCCCAGTGCTGTGGATGAGGAAGCGCGAGGCTTCTTCTGCAGCGGTGAAAGACTTGACGTAGCGGATGCTATCTTCCTGCCCGGTACGGAGGTTGCGGATGACAAGGGTGCTGCCATTGTCGTTGTTTTCCTTTTTGACCTTGACAGAATCCGGCAGGCTGCTATCTCGGGGCATGGGCTCCAGGTGATAGGCCATCCATCCTTCCCATTTTTCGGGCATGTAAAAGGCTTTCACGTTAGGGATTTTCAAGGGCTGGCTTTCGCCTAAAGTGAGCAGCGCAAGGGTGTCATTGGGCAGGTCTTTTTTCTTGACTTTTCGCCTGCGCATGGCCTTCACCGTATCCTGCAGCGGGTGGATCTCGAAAGCTAGGAAACGGCTGTCGAAGCTGAACTGTGCATTGGAAGCGTGTGGGAAGGTTAGGGAAGATTGGCTGCTAGCCTGGTAGAGGTAGACGGACGGGTCGCCTGTATTGGGCTGCAGGTGGTAGGCTGCCCACTGCCCGTTAGGGCTCAGTTTAGGGTCTTCTATTTGGTTCCATTTGTCGATAGCGTCTAGGGTAAGGGCTGGCTTTTGCCCGGCGAGGGGGGTAGCCAAGGATAAGGAAAGGGCAATAAACAGGTAGAATGATTGGCGCATGCTCTTCTTTCTTTGCGGTAGGTCAATAGATCAGCCGTGCTGTTGGCCGGCCTTGCAATAGGGTAACAGGCATGGAAATTAATGGTTTTTGAAAGGATGGCCATGCTTTTCCTTGAAATAATGAAGGCCGCCGGGCGAGGCGGTGCGTTTAAGGTATGATTTTGGAGCCGTGCAGGCCAGGGCGCCTCAGAGGGTGTCGTTGCGGAGGGTAGCCTGCCCAAGCGCTTTGGCAATGCCGGGGTCCTGAAGGGCTGCCTCCAAGCGTTCGGCGTGGCGGTCATGGTGAAGGTCTGAGGCTGCGTAATCGATCAGCCCGGCTTTTAGTAGAGCAAGGGCGTTTTCTCGTGTAGGCTTGCCATAATACCCTGTAAGGGATAAAAGGTTCAGCTGGAATTCGCAGCCCCGCTCCCTCAGCTCTTGGTAGCGGCTCATGCGCTCCCTTAGGAAGAGGTAGCGCTCCGGATGGGCAAGGACGGGCCTATAGCCTTTGGTCTGCAGGCGGAAAAGATAGGCATCGAGTTTGGGCGGCTCAGAGATGAAGCTCATTTCTACGAGCACGCGGTTGCCAGGCAGGGCAAGGAGATTGCCGGTTTCAAGCAAGGCTTCAAAGCCTTCGTCCATCAGGTACTCTGCTGCTGCATCCAAGGGGAGGCTGATGCCTGCTTCCTGCATAGCTTTCCTTACTTCATCCCTTTTGGCCAGAATGGCCTCTGGAGTATTGGGGTAGAGGTCGGCCATGATGTGGGGCGTGGTGATCAGGCGGGTAAAGCCCATATCAGCAAGGCGCCGGATGAGCCGGAGGCTGTCCGCCATGTCTTTGGCGCCATCGTCAATGCCTGGCAGCAGATGAGAGTGGAAATCGGTGCCTAAGAACCTGTAACTGCCTAGCGGGCGTGTTTTTTTGAAAAAGCTGAACATAGTGGCAATTGAAGCGCATGAAAAAAACGCCCGGCGTTACTGCCGGGCGCAACCGTTGTTTTGCTGTACGGCCCTACTTGACGTGCTCCCGGAAGTAGTCGAGGGTTATTTTCAGCCCTTCTGCCCGGGGTACGGTAGGTTCCCAGCCAAGAATCTCTCTGGCTTTGGTAATATCAGGCTGCCGGACCTTGGGGTCGTCTTTTGGCAGCTCTTTGTAAGTGATTTTCGCGTCGGGGTTGCCGACCAGCGCGAGGATTTCTTCCGCAAAACCCTTGATGGAGATTTCGTCGGGGTTGCCGATGTTGACCGGGAGGTGGTGTCCGCTCAGGAGCAGGCGGTAGATGCCCTCTACGAGATCGTCTACATAACAAAAGGAGCGGGTTTGGGAGCCGTCTCCAAATACGGTCAGCCCCTCGCCCCTTATGGCTTGCGCAAAGAAAGCGGGGAGGGCGCGCCCGTCGTCAACACGCATGCGCGGGCCATAGGTATTGAAGATGCGCACAATACGGGTTTCCACGCCGTGGAAGTTGTGGTAGGCCATGGTGATGGCTTCCAGGAACCGCTTAGCCTCATCGTATACGCCCCTTGGCCCGACCGGGTTGACATTGCCCCAGTAGTCTTCTTTTTGTGGGTGGATGAGGGGGTCGCCATACACTTCAGAAGTAGACGCGACGAGTATACGGGCTTTTTTGGCTTTTGCCAGCCCAAGAAGGTTGTGCGTGCCCAGTGCGCCTACTTTGAGCGTTTGAATAGGCATTTTGAGGTAATCAATGGGGCTGGCTGGAGAAGCGAAGTGGAGGATGTAATCCAGCTCTCCGGGCACGTGTACGAACTTGGTGATATCGTGGTGGTAATATTCGAACTCCTTAAGGGGGAAGAGGTGCTGAATATTGTCGAGGCTGCCGGTCAGGAGGTTGTCCATGCCAATAACATGGTAGCCCTCCTTGATGAAGCGGTCACAAAGGTGTGAGCCGAGGAAGCCGGCGGCGCCGGTGATGAGTACTCGTTTCATAGAGGTATAACATTAAGACGGGGGCGTGGACGCCCCCGGGATGGTTGTGAATTTAGTTGGCTTGAACGGTGTTGCGGCCTATGCTATCGTAATAGAAGCCCTCTGCAGCCATCGTTTTGGGGTCGTAAATATTGCGGCCGTCAAAAATAACAGGCTGGGAGAGGAGCTCTTTGAGCACCTTGTAGCTTGGGCTGCGGAAAACAGGCCATTCGGTAATGACGGCCAGGGCATCTGCGCCGATCAGGGCTTCGTACTGTTCCTCTACAAATTGGATCCGGCTGCCAAAAACGGCTTTCACATTATCCATAGCCTCCGGGTCGAAGGCTTTGATGTCCGCCCCGGCTTCCAGCAGCTCTTCAATGATGGTCAGGGCAGGGGCTTCCCGTATATCATCGGTATTGGGCTTGAAAGCAAGCCCCCAGATCGCGATGGTTTTCCCATTGAGGCTGCCGCCAAAGTGGGCGATGATCTTCTGGCTAAGGATCTGTTTCTGCTTGGTATTGACCCCCATCACGGCATTGAGGATGTTGAAGTCGTAGCCGTATTCTGTAGCCGTTTTGGCCAAGGCCTGTACGTCTTTGGGGAAACAGGAGCCTCCGTAGCCAACGCCAGGGAAAAGGAACCGCTTGCCGATACGGGTATCGGAGCCCATGCCCAGGCGTACCATATCTACATTAGCGCCTACGCGCTCGCATAGGTTGGCGATTTCATTCATAAAGGAGATGCGTGTGGCCAGGTAGGAGTTGGCCGCGTATTTGGTCATTTCCGCAGAGCGCTCGTCCATATAATAAATGGGGTTGCCTTGCCGGACAAAAGGCTCGTATAAGCGGCCCATGACTTCCCTTGCCCGGGCTGATTCTGTGCCAATGACGACCCGGTCCGGCTTCATGAAGTCTTCAACCGCTACGCCTTCCCGCAAGAACTCAGGGTTGGAGACCACATCGAAGAGGCTTTCGGACAGATTTTCTGCCAAGAGGGCGTGTACTTTCTCGGCAGTACCTACCGGGACCGTGCTTTTGTCGACAATCACGGTGTATTCTGTTATGATTTTGGAGAGGTCGCCGGCAACGCCCAGGACATAAGACAAATCCGCTGAGCCGTCTTCACCGGGGGGCGTGGGCAGTGCCAGAAAGATGATCTCTGCCCCTTTGATGCCCTCTGCCAGGTTGGTGGTAAATGTCAATCGGCCTTGGCGGGTATTGCGGTCGAATAGGGTGTCCAGCCCAGGCTCATAGATGGGGATCTCTCCGTTTTGCAGGCGGTTGACTTTATTTTCATCGATGTCAACACAGGTCACGTGGTTGCCTGTTTCTGCAAAGCAGGTGCCGGTGACCAAGCCGACATATCCTGTTCCAATAACTGCAATATTCATAAGTGGTGGGTTATTTCGTTTGATTATAGATACTTTTTGAAACCGCCTTTGTCCTGTTTTTGCTCTTCTGCCGGGGCTGCTGCTGCTTTAATGCGCTTGAGCCTGGAAGGCTCTATGGCCATGTGGATAGAATAGCCCATGGTCTCGAGTGCTACAACGAAGTTTTTCTCGTTTTGCTGCCCCATAAGGATGCCCTTCACGCCGGTCATGCTGCCGCCTATGATTTCGACCTGATCGCCCACGGCGAGGGTGCCCTGCTGCACTTCCATTTCCACCTCTTCCCCTATGATGAGCCTTAAGATATCAATTTCCCGTTCTGGGATAGAAATCAGGTTGCGGGAAAAGGTGACAAAGCGCAGGACATCATCGGTTTCTAATACCGGGACGTACTCCTGCTTTTTAATTTTGACAAACACGTAGCAATTGATGAGCGGCAGCTCCAGGTGTTTGACTTTGCGGGTATATTTCCGGGTAACCTTTTGCAAAGGCAGGAAGTGTTCTATGCCTTTGGCTGCTAGCCGCTTGGCCACCATCTTCTCGCGCTTGAAATTGGTGTATACCGCAAACCACCGGGCTTCCTCGTTGGAAAGATGGTTTTCTTTTTTCTCTTGAGCAGCAATGCTCATGGTTAAGGATTTTGGGGTTGAGAAATCAGATGCTTAAAGCCGCCAATACGTGATGCCGGCACCCTCAGGAGCCGGGTAAACGCCCTTGATGTCCATGATTACAGGGTCTGTTTTGCAGATGGACTTGAAGTAGCCCATGTCATAGGCTTTGTATTCATTGTGGTTGACGGCCACAAGCACAGCGTCGTAGTCATCTGATATATTGTCTACAAGGGTGAGCTTGTACTCTTTTGCCACTTCATTGGGGGAAGCGTGCGGATCGGTAATGTGCACGTTGATGGAGAACTGCATGATTTCCCGGGCAAGTTCTGCCACTTTTGAGTTCCGGATATCGGCCACGTTCTCTTTAAACGTAATCCCCATAATAAGCACCTTGCAATTGCCAGGGTTTTTGCCTTTCTGAATCAGCATCTGCACCAGCCGTTTGGCGATGAAGCCCGGCATGCCATCGTTGATGCGGCGCCCACTTAGGATGACCTGCGGGTCATAGCCCAGCTGTTTGGCCTTGTGGGTCAGGTAGTAAGGGTCTACGCCTATGCAGTGCCCGCCTACCAGCCCCGGGGTGAACTTGATAAAGTTCCATTTGGTAGCCGCTGCGTCTAGCACCTGATTGGTGTCAATGCCCATTTTGTCGAAGATGATGGCGAGCTCGTTGACAAAGGAGATATTCAGGTCCCGCTGTGTGTTTTCAATGACTTTAGCGGCCTCAGCGACTTTAATGCTCGGAGCCTGATAGATGCCAGCGGTGATGATGGCACCGTAGGTCTTCGCGATTTCAGCAAGCGCTTCCTCATCGCTTCCGGACACGATTTTCAGGATTTTATCTATTGTCCGTTCTTTATCCCCGGGGTTGATGCGCTCGGGAGAATAGCCGATTTTGAAATCGGTGCCGAGTTTCAGCCCCGACTCCGCTTCGAGGATGGGCAGGCAGTCTTCCTCGGTACAGCCAGGGTAAACCGTAGATTCGAAGATAACGTAATCGCCTTTTTTCAAGGCTTTCCCTACGGCGTGGGAGGCCGATAGCACCGGGCTGAGGTTGGGTACCTTGCTCTCATTTACGGGTGTAGGGACGGCAACGATATGGAAATGTGCGTCTTTGAGCATAGCAGGGTCAGCGGTAAAGGTGATCCGCTTGTTGTCGAAGGCGGTGCTATCCAGCTCTTCGGAGGGGTCTATGCCTTGCTTCATCAGTGCCACCCGGTCTTCGCTGATATCGAAGCCGATCACTTCGAAGTCGCGGGCAAATTCAAGGGCCAGGGGAAGGCCTACATAGCCCAGCCCAATGACAGAGATTTTCTTTTTTCTTTGTTGCAGTGCCTCAAACATGACTTTTCGTTTTTAAGGGGTTAGCGGTAGCCGGCGGCCAGGAGGCGGCCATTGGGCGGCTGCCCGCCTGATATATTCGTTCTATCATATCCACGACCTTCATGCCTTCAAGGGCATTTGTGGTGGTTTCTTTTTGGCCTTTGAGCACCTCTACGACGTTTTGGATGACATGATGGTGATTGGCGGCGGAGCCTTGGTAGCCACCGTACTCATTGGCGGGCTGTGCAGCCGGCAGCTCCGGCATGTCATAGCCTTCAATATGGCAATAGGCGACTTCGTTCATATACTGCCCGCCGAGTTTCACCGTGCCTTTTGAGCCAACTGCCGTCAGCGTGCTCTCAAAGTTTTGCCCCCATACTGCTGTGGAGAACGTCAGGCTGCCCATCCCGCCCTGCACGAGCTCAAAAAAAGCGGTGCCGCTATCTTCAAAAGCCGTGGTGTGGCTGTGGGCAAAATCATAAAACTGGCTCTGTATGCGGTGAATGTCCCCGAAGATCCAGTACAGAATGTCTATGAAATGGGCAAACTGAGTGTACAAAGTACCCCCATCGAGCTGAGGATGGCCGTGCCAGGGGTGGGGGGCGCCGCCCGGGCGGTAGTACCTTTCATCCCGGTTCCAATAGCATTGCACTTGTACGAGGTGGATGTCCCCAAGCAGGCCTTGTTTTATCAGGCCATGCAGCCACTGCGCAGCAGGGGAATAGCGGTTTTGCATTACGCAGAACACTTGCCGGGATACATTCAGGGCTTTATGGATGATACGCTCGCAATCTGCCCGGCTCAATGCCATAGGTTTTTCTACCACCACATGTTTGCCGTGGCTTAACGCGCTCAGGCTCTGCTCTGCGTGCAGCCCATTGGGGGTGCAGATACAGCAGACGTGGATGCCAGGGTTGGCGCTGAGCAGTGCTTCCCAATCCTGGTAAAAAGGCACATTCTCCGGTAGGCCCAGCGTGTTTTCTGCTGCTATATCACAGACGGCGGCGAGCTCGCAGGCGGGGTTGGCTGCAATCATGGCAGCGTGGCGTTTCCCGATATGGCCGAAACCCGCAATTGCAAACCTTACGGGGCCGTCGATGTGCATCATAATTGTTCTGGTTTTACCAATCCATTGGTGAGGGCGTACCACAGCCCTGTCTCGGGGCACTGTGCCCGGGTGCCACCTTTGAAATCTAAAGGCAGGCCTGCGCGGCTCCGCCATCCGGCCTGCCGGGCGGGCGCGCCGACGACCAATGCGTGTGCAGGCACATCCTTAGTGACCACTGCCCCCGCGCCGATAAAAGCATAGGCGCCGATCCGGGCGCCGCAGACTATCGTGGCGTTGGCACCGATAGTAGCCCCTTTTTCGATGTAGGTCGTCTCATACTGCCCCTGCCTGTTGATGGCAGAACGGGGGTTGCGCACATTGGTGAACACTGCGCTCGGGCCTATGAATACTTCATCTTCGCAAATGACCCCCTCATAAAGACTGACGTTGTTTTGGACCTTCACGCGGCTGCCCAAGCGGACCTGCCCGGCGATGAATACGTTCTGCCCCAGATTGCAGGCTTCGCCCACTACCGCACCAGGCATGATATGGCAGAAGTGCCAGACTTTGGTGCCCGGTCCGATTTGTGCCCCGTCGTCTATGCAGGCGGTCGGATGTGCGAAGAAAGAACTGCTCATGCGCCAAAAAAGGATTTGACCGCCTTGGTGATATGGCTCAGTGCGGCTTCGTCCAGCTCCGTATGCATTGGGAGCGAAATGACTTCCCCGCACAAGGCTTCCGTTACCGGCAATTGTACATCCGGGTTGGCCATTGCCCCTTTATAGGCTTCTTGATGGTGCAATGGGACTGGGTAGTAAATCATATTGGGTATGCCCTGCTCTTGCAGGTGGGCTTGTAGTGCATCGCGCTTCCCGCCGGCTACCTTTAGGGTATACTGATGGAAAACGTGGGTTGACTTAGGGTCTCGGGCCGGTGTAGCCAGCTCTGCCACTTCTGCGAAAGCAGCATCGTAATAGGCTGCTGCCTGCTGACGGGCTTCGGCATATTGGTCCAAGTGTTTCAGCTTGATGTCTAAGATAGCAGCCTGTATGCTGTCGAGGCGGGAGTTAACGCCGATCATATCGTGATAATAGCGCTTCACCTGCCCGTGGTTGGCGATCATTTGCAGCTTTTGCCCCAGTTTTTCATCATTGGTGTAGAGGGCCCCGCCATCTCCGAAAGCGCCCAGGTTTTTGGATGGGTAAAAGGAGGTACAGCCAATGTGGCCGATAGTCCCTGTTTTTTGAGTATGCCCGTCAGCGAAGGTGTAATCAGCGCCGATGGCCTGCGCATTGTCTTCGATGACCCAAAGCCCGTGCTTTTCCGCCAGGGCCATAATGGGCTCGAGGTCGCAGCTCTGCCCAAAAAGGTTGACCGGCACAATGGCTTTAGTGCGGGGGGTTATGGACTGCGCTACAATTTCAGGGGTGATGTTGAAGGTGTGTGGGTCGACATCCGCCATGACGGGCTTCAGCCCCAGCAGGGCGATGACTTCTGCTGTAGCTACGTAAGTGAAGGCAGGCAAGATGACTTCGTCTCCGGGCTTCAGCCCAGCGGCCATGAGCGCAATTTGGAGCGCATCTGTCCCGTTGGCACAGGGGATGACCTGCTTTGCGCCGAGGTAAGCCTCCATATTGGCTTGGAAACTGCGCACTGCCGGCCCGTTGATGAAAGCCCCGGAGCGGATCACCTCAATGACCGCTGCATCAATTTCACCCTGCAGCTTTTGGTATTGAGTTTTAAGGTCGACCATTTGTATGTTCATAGGAGAAGTAGCCATTCGTATTGGTTTATGATGATCTTTACAGTTGTTTCAATGCCTTTTGTGCCACCGTTTCCCCTATGGCAAGGGAAGCGGTAGCCGCCGGTGAAGGGGCGTTGCATACGTGGATGGCCCCTTTTTGTTCAAGGATGCGGAAATCGTCGATCAGGGTGCCATCTGGCGCACAGGCCATAGCTCTTACCCCTGCTCCGCCCCTTTGCAGATCGGCCTCGCCCACCTCCGGTATAAGGTGCTGCAGGGCCCGTACAAAAGCCGCTTTTGAATAAGAGCGGTAAAGCTCTCCCAGCCCGTCTCTCCAGTATTTCCGCGCAATCTGCTGAAAGCCCGGGAAGCTGAGCGTTTCAAGGAGCTCTTTATAATTGACATCCCAACGGCTATAGCCTTCTCTTGCGAAGGCAAGTACAGCATTAGGGCCCGCCTCTATGCCTCCGTGTATCATACGCGTATAATGCACGCCGAGGAAGGGGAAGTTGGGGTTGGGCACAGGGTAAACCAGGTTGTTGACCAAGTGCTGCCGTTCAGGTTTAAGTTCATAGTATTCTCCGCGGAAAGGCAGTATCTGCAGGCCGAGGCCCGGGGTAGTCTGCTTAGCCATTTTGTCGGCGTAAAGCCCGGCACAGCTGATGACAAGCCGGGCTTGCAGGGCTTGCTTTTCCGTTTGGACCAGCATTTTGCCGTTGGGCTGCCGCCCTATCTTCAAAACCGGCTCGCTAAAGTACGCTTTTCCTCCTTTTTCCAAAACCAAATGCAGGTAGCGTTCTGCTACGGCCTTGTAGTCGATAATACCGGCCTGCGGCACCCATATGGCTTCCAATGCATTGACATGCGGCTCTATTTCCCGGCATTCGCCGGCAGAGATGATTTTCACCCCCTGCATGCCGTTGGCCCTGCCCCGTTCCAATATGCCGCGCAGCCGGGGCTGCTCTTCCGCACGGGTGGCCACAATGACCTTCCCACAGATATCGTGCGGGATATCGTGCTGCCGGGCAAAGCCAAGCAGATAGCGGTAGCCTTTTGCACAATTCAGTGCTTTGGAGCCGCCCGGCTTGTAGTAGATCCCGGAGTGGATAACGCCGCTGTTGTGACCGGTCTGATGCCGTGCAGGGCCTTCTTCTTTCTCCAAGATGGCGATTTTGAGCTTTGGGGAGATGCGGGATAGCTGATAGGCGGTAGCAAGCCCTACAATGCCCGCGCCGATCAGCGCTACGTCGTAGCTGTTGGGTTCGCTCATGCCTCTTTATCTTTTGACCATAGCAGCAAGGGGGAAGGGTGGAACTGAGCAAGCACTGCTACAGAGGCTTTCTCACTGGGGTAAAGCAAAAAACGGATTTTCCGGTGTACTGCCTTTTCAGCTTTCTCAATCAGCTCGAGCAGGTAGCTGCGGTCTATCTCCCCAAAAATGAGCAAGTCAATGATCGGGCTGTCTGTGCCGCGGGAGAAGTCGCCGATCAGGAAAACCTTCTCTACATTGCCCAACCGCTCTATCACTTGTTCGATAATGCTGTTGAGCCCAATTTGCTTGAGCAGTATCCGGTGGACTTCCTCGAAGAGCGGGTGCTCGGCGTTGGCCCGGAATACTTTTTTATTGCCGACCAGCTCTGCATTCAGCATCCCGGCTTCCTCCAAGCGGTTCAGCTCCACGCGGATCGCATTGGAGGATTCCCCAAACTCTTGCTGTAGGCTCCTCAGGTAGCCGGTAGTATTGGCATTGATGAAGAACTTCTTCAGGAGCTTTATCCGTGTTTTGCTGGATATCAGCGTTTCTATCATATCATAATGAGTAAAAAAAGTACTCAAAAAGAACTAGCTCATGCCGCAAGTTTAGATAATCTTTTTCAAAAGAATGCGTGTAGCGCAGAAAAAATAATGGTGTATTTCCAGTTGCTGAATGCGCTTTGCTGTCCACAGGGCAGGTATGGCAATAACCCTGCTATCGCGCTCCACGCTGCCAAATGCTGCCCTGTTCATATGTCTGCAAGGCTATTTTAAGCCTGAGTAAGCTAAAGACCGTTTGCCGTATTTGGGGCCTGCCCCTGCCCGATGGCAGGTGCCGCTATGCTCCGGGGCTCGCTGTCCGCTCGGCCCTACCGGGCTTGCCACCCCTCCGCAGCGCTAGTCCGGTCCCGTCCTGCAGCCGGTAAGGCTGAAGCGGCCCAGAAATTTTAGACTTGATATTCCACTTGCAACCTGCCGGCTAAGCTAGTGGTCTGTCAAGTGTTAATTTATGGGTTGAGTGGGAGCGAATTTTGAGGCTAATCAAGGCGGATGTTCCCGCGCATAGCAGCGCTACGTAAGGGGTTGTCCAACGAAGAGTAGCCTCAAAAGTCGCCGCAGGCAACCCCTAGTTTTAGCCTTGACAGACCACTAGGCCAGCACCTTTCAATCGATGATAAAGAACCGGGCTGCCTGCTGCCGGTCGGGAGTGCGCAGTACAGCGGCATAGCTGCCACGTGGCAGCCCCTGTAGCCCGAAAGCCATGCTTTTGCTACCTGATGGGACCGTTAATTGCTTGTTTATGCACCCGTTCAGGCCAGTGAGGAGCAACGTGCTGCCTTCGGGGGCGGGGCTGCCCCATTGCAAGTGCACCTGTGTGGTGGCAAAGGTGGGGTAGGCGCTCAGCTGAGCGGGCTCAGATTGGGCTACTTGTACCTGCACCGGGCCATAATAGGCCAGCTGTCCATCAAAGTCAGCTTGCCGCAAGCGGTAGAAGTGCAGCCCCGGCCGGGGCAAAGGGGCTGAAAAGTAGTATGCCTGTGGCGCTTGGGTGGTGCCCTGGCCTTGCACCCGGCCGATCTCTGAAAAAGCCCGGCCGTCAGTACTGTGTTCAATAGCAAAATAGTCGTTGTTCAGTTCTGTTGCCGTTGCCCACTTTAGAGCAACCTCCCCTGCCACTGCCCTGGCACTGAAAGCAGTTAGGGCGACCGGGAGCATCGTATTCCCCGACTGCGCAGGTGAGCCCAGGTTGTCCTGAGCATAGCCAATGTACTGAAAAGATGCGGTCGCAGCCTGGTAAGCCGATTCTACGGTAATCCCGGCAGCCTGGCTGTTCACGTCGGTGAGCTCCATGGCTACGCCTTCCAGCTGCCCGTTGGTATAGAAGGTCTGTGCAATGATTTTCCCATTGCAGATCAGCTGGATCTGGTCGCCGCCAAAGTTGTTGAGGTTAAAAGGGGGAGGGGAGGAGGGGAAATAAAAAGCTGCATCCGGTACAGCGCTCCGGCCGAGTACTGCGAAGGACTTCCCGGGCACTAGCACGAACTCATCAATGGTGACCATAGTGGCAGACCCATCGTGTAGCGTACACCCTTGTAGGGAAAGCGGGAAATCGGTACGGTTGTAGACTTCGATGTATTCGCCCTGCTCATCTGGGGCACCGGCTGGGTTGGCCATGTATTCTGAAATGACAAAATCGCCCGGAGACTGGGCAGGGGAAGTAAGGGCCAGGCATAGCAGGCCCAGGGTGATAGGTGTTCTCATCGTTTTCTGGGTTGGTGTCATATAGATAGTCGCAGCATGCTGCTCAATTCCATAAGTTTAGCCCAGAAAAGAAAAAAAAAGCCCTGCGGCACGCTGCTGATCGCGTTGCGCAGGGCTGTCAAAGGCCTGTCAAGGGGCGCAGTTATGCGCAGCCCATAGCGGCAAGCTCCTCTTTGAGGTTCTTGATTTTGGCCTCTCCATCGGCCAGCTTCTGCCGTTCGCGGGCGACCACCTGCTCTGGGGCGTTGTTGACGAAGCGCTCGTTGCCCAGTTTTTTCATGACCTGAGCGACAAAGCCTTCCTGATATGCCAGTTCTTTGGTGAGGCGTTCGCACTCTTCGGCGGTGTCCACTTCCTGGTTGAGCTCGAGGAAAAACTTGGACTGTCCGGAAAGGAAGGATACGCTGTTGGGCACATCCTCTCCCGTAACTTCGAGTTTGGCCAGGTTCGCCATTTTTACGATCATGGCCTTCAGCCCATTCAGGCTTAGAAGGTCTTGGCTGCTCTCGTCGTTCTGCGCAAAGAGGTTCAGTTCGTCCTTCATCTTGATGCCCTTGGCGTTTCGGGCCTCCCGCACGCTGGCAACGATGGTTTTCGCTTGCTCTACCTGCCCGATCATGGCTGCATTGTACGGAGCAGAAACCGGGTAGCGGCTCACTACGCAGTCTTCGCCTTCAGCCCGGCTCCGCAGCTGATGCCAGATTTCTTCGGTGACGAAAGGCATGAAAGGGTGCAGCAGCGTCATCAGCTGTTCGAAAATCCGTACAGTAGCCTCTACGGTCTGTGCACTTACCGGGGCGCCGTAGTCTGGCTTCACCATTTCCAAGTACCAGCTGCAGAAGTCGTCCCAAATGAGTTTGTAAGTAGTCATCAGGGCCTCAGACAACCGGTATTGCGCAAAGAGCTGTTCCAGCTTTTCGGTGGTTTGCAAGAGTTTGTGCTCCATCCACTGCGCTGCCAGTTGGCTGACCGCATCAGGCTCGTCATCGGCCAGTTCCCAGCCTTTGATCAGGCGCAGGGCGTTCCACATTTTGTTGCAGAAGTTCCGGCCTTGTTCGCAAAGTTTGCTTTCGTTCAGGACTTCCTTGGTCTCTTTATCGAAGGGCGCATCAAAGATGATGTCGTTTCCAGCAGAGGCGCTCGAAAGCATGCCGAAGCGGACGCCATCCGCCCCGTAGCGGTCAATTAAGGCTAGCGCATCAGGGGAATTGCCCAGTGATTTGCTCATTTTCCGGCGTTCCTTATCCCTGACCATCCCCGTGAAGTAAACTTCCCGGAAAGGCTGTACGCCCTCTGCTGCTTTAGCTTCTCCAAGGAGCTCGGGCGCGTATTCGTAGCCCATGATGACCATGCGGGCCACCCAGAAGAAGATGATATCCCAGCCGGTTACCAGCACGTTGGTTGGATAGTAGTAGCGCAGCGCTTCCGGGTTTTCAAAGCCATCAAAAACGGAGATCGGCCACAGCTGGCTGGAGAACCAAGTGTCGAGCACGTCCTCATCTTGCTTCAGGTCCGTTAAGGAGAGGTTTTTGCCAGTCGCTTCCCGGGCTTTTTCGAGCGCTGCTTCCGCTGTCTCTGCTACGAAAATCTGGTCTTCATAATACCAAGCCGGGATGCGCTGCCCCCACCAAAGCTGACGGGAGATGCACCAGTCGCGTATGTTGTCTTCATTGAGCCAGCTGTGGTACATATTGTAGAAGTGCTCTGGGAAGAACTTTACTTCGCCGGATTTTACTGCACGGAGCGCTTGCTGCCCAAAGGCTTTCATTTTGACAAACCACTGCAGGGTGAGCCGGGGCTCGACAATAGCATTGGTCCGTTCCGAACGCCCTACCTTATTGCGGTAATCCTCTGTTTTGGCCAGGTGGCCGGCTGCTTCAAGCGCTTTGACGATCAGCTTGCGGGCGGTAAAGCGGTCTTCGCCTACGAATAGCTGTGCTGCTTCGCTCATCGTGCCATCGTCGTTGAGCACATCAATCACTTCCAGGCCATGGCGCTCACCGATTTCGTAATCGTTCATATCGTGGGCAGGGGTGATCTTGAGGGCCCCGGTGCCGAATTCGGTATCCACGTAGCGGTCTGCGATGATAGGCACAGGCCGGTTGATGAGGGGCACAATAGCCCGTTTGCCGACCAAGTGGGCAAAGCGCTCATCGTCCGGGTTAACCGCGATAGCCGCATCTCCCAAGATGGTTTCCGGGCGGACGGTCGCAATGGTTATCCAGCTGTCCGTTTCTCCTTCTATGGCATAGCGCAGGTAGTATAGGCGGGAGTTTTCCTCTTTGTAGAGCACCTCCTCGTTGGAGAGCACGGTGAGGGCTTCGGGGTCCCAGTTGGTCATCCGCAGCCCACGGTATACTTTGCCTTTGTTGTAGAGGTCTACAAAAACCTTGATGACAGCATCAGAAAGCTTAGGCTCCATAGTAAACCGGGTGCGTTCCCAATCACAGGATGCCCCCAGTTTTTTAAGCTGATCAAGGATGATCCCTCCGTATTTGTCCTTCCACTCGAAAGCATGTGCCAAGAACTCTTCCCGCGAGAGGTCTGATTTTTTGATGCCCTTTTCGCGGAGCTGCTTCACCACCTTGGCTTCGGTGGCGATAGAGGCGTGGTCGGTGCCAGGCACCCAACAAGCGTTTTTGCCTTCCAGGCGCGCCTTGCGGACGAGGATGTCCTGAATGGTATTATTGAGCATGTGGCCCATGTGCAGTACCCCGGTCACATTAGGCGGCGGGATGACAATGCTATAAGGCTCCCGGTCATCGGGTTCTGAGTGGAAATACCTTTTGTCCATCCAGTGGCCGTACCACTTTTCTTCCGTTTCTTGTGGGTTGTAGCGGGTGGAAAGCTCCGTCATGGGGATAATTGTTCTTTTTTGCGTACAGAATGATGTAGCAGAGGTAACAACAAAAAGATGCCGGACCGTGCCCGGCATCCCGTTTTTTTATGATTAGGCTTCGGTAGATGTGGGTTCGAAAATCCCGGCATCTACCTGCCGGCGCATCAGGTCTTCCATGTTTTCCCTTTCCCGTATCAGGTAGGCTTTGCCTTCGTGCACCATTACTTCTGCGGGCCGGTAGCGGGAGTTGTAGTTGGAGGCCATGGAGAAGCAGTAAGCCCCGGCATTGTGCATGCAGATGATGTCGCCTTCCTGCAGCTCCGTCATTTGGCGGTTGATGCCGAAGGTGTCGGTCTCGCAAATGTAGCCCACTACCGTGTAAAAACGGGCTTTGCCCTTGGGCCGGGAAACATTGGTCATCTTGTGGTAGGCGTTGTAGAACATCGGGCGGATGAAGTGGTTGAGCCCAGAGTCTATGCCTGCGAATACGGTAGAGGTCGTCTGTTTGATGACATTGACCTGCGCAAAGAAGTACCCAGCTTCGCTCACCATAAATTTGCCTGGCTCGAACATGAGCATGAGGTCGCGCCCATACTCTGTGCAGAAGCGGTTGAAGCGTTCCGAAATCCGGGCGCCCAGCTCTTCGATATTGGTCTCCACATCGCCGATTTTATAAGCGACTTTGAAGCCGCTGCCAAAGTCGACATAATCCAGGTCGGGAAATTCTCTGGCAATGTTCAGCAAGATCTCTGCCCCGCTCAGGAACACCTCCGGGTCGAGTATATCAGAGCCGGTATGCATGTGCACGCCTTCCACTTTCAGCCCGGTGGCCTCCACTATGCGGTGCACAAGGGGCATCTGATGGAAAGAGATGCCAAACTTGGAGTCGATATGGCCTACGGAAGTTTTGACATTCGCGCCCGCCATGATATGGGGGTTGATGCGGATGCAGACCGGCACGTCAGGGAAAGCCTGCCCAAACTGCTCTAAGATGGAAGTATTGTCAATGTTGATTTTGACACCGTACTCCACGGCCTCTGCTATTTCTTCCAAGCTGACACAGTTGGGCGTGAAGATGATGTCCTGTGGGTCGAAGCCAGCGCGTATGCCCAAAGATACTTCCTGCACAGACACCGTGTCTAGCCCAGCGCCCATGCTGCGGAAAAGCTTGAGGATGTTGATATTGGAAAGGGCTTTGCAGGCGTAGTTGAGCCGCAGGCGTTTGACATTCATGGCATCAGACATGCGTTTGTACTGCCGTTTAATGATGGCGCTGTCATAAACATACAGGGGGCAGCCAAACTGCTCTACCAATTCAAGCGGGTCTATTCCTCCGCTAAGGACGTAACGGTCGTTGTCTAAAACCATGATAAAAAGGATGTGTGCTAAAATGACGGGCAAATATACGCCTCTAGGTTGGGTTTTCAACCTAGTGCAGGTGTAAATGCAGGGGAGATGGGGCAACCTGTGGGCTTAAAGCAGGCTTTCCCCCTGATTTCGGGTGATGGACTCCATGAATTCCCAGTTGGTTTGGAGCAGCTGTGCAATGATGGCCATGAGGGTTTCCAGGTCTTGCTGTTTGTTGGGGGCTGTGGGGGAACTGTTGGGAAGGCTGTAAAATTCTTGAAAGCCCTCGAATACTTTCTGAAGGTCTTCTGTACCTTGGGCAAACCGGTTGAGGCGGACATTGAGCTCGTGCCCGTACCCGGGGGTGTCATCTGCTTCGGGAAGCAGCCCTGCCGCTTCCTCTTGAAGGAGCGCCCTTGGGCTGACACCAAAGAAGAGGGCCATTTTGATGAAGTTCAAGGGTTTGGGCTCTACGATGCCTGCCTCATAAGAAGCGATGTTATTGCGTTTGAGGCCTAACTGCTCAGCCAGTTTCTGCTGGCTCAGCCCGTGGCTTTTCCGCAGGAATTTTAGATTTCTAGCCAGGTTGTGATCTGCCACTGTCGGTTTAAGCGGTAAAAGGTCAGAAAATAGTGGTTTGGTCCTGCTAACGGCCTGGAAAAGCCCCATGCTGCTTAGCGGGCCCCATCAGCTTTGCACACCAGAGTAGGGCGCCTTTGGCGGGCATCTGCTCCTGTTGCTGAGGGACCAACCCGCAAGTTAACGTATTCTTTTTATAAAAGGAGCGTAAAACCCACAGGTCTTTAGCCTGTGGGATGCAAGCGGCCAATGTTGTATATCTGCACGGTCAGTATAAGACATTGAAACCTCGTAAGGTGCTTGCGAGTACACGGGTGGAGCGACAATAAGACTTCTAACTTCTCAGGAGGCAGTAAGCAAGTTGCTGTGAAACCGGAAGCCCATTTGTCTTTAGCAAAAGGGTAGTTCACATCTGGCACAAAAAAGCCAAGCTGCGGCCGCAGCTTGGCTTTTTATCTGTTTCCCTCCCAACGGCACTAGCCACGATAAGAGGGCCGGGCAAAGGTTTGCTATTGAGCTGCCCTCATATTGTTGAATTCCGGGTGGCGGTTGAGGTAGCCAGACATGAACGGGCAAGTGGCTTTAATGCGGTAACCCATTTTATCGGCAAAGCGCACAGCCTGAAGGGCCATCGCTTCCTCTATGCCTACGCTCGACAGTACATCGGGGACGTAGGTCTTTTGGATGTCTAAAACATTGGGGTTGGGCTTGGTCTTTATGGCATACTGCATGAAGGCATCCTCATCGCCTTTCATGTCAAACCTAAATTGTTCTCTTGCAGTATCCTGCTTAATGTCTAAAGCTGCTGTCGTAATTTCCATGGTAACGTAAATTCGGTTTATTCAATGTAAACGGTCTTAGGGTTGGTAAACTCCCGGAGCCCGTAATGGCTAAGCTCTCTGCCGTACCCGCTGTTCTTTATGCCGCCAAATGGCAGGCGCGGGTCAGACTTAACCATCTCATTTACAAAACAGGAGCCTGCCTGTAGATGTTCGCGGGCCAGCCGTTCCCCTCTTTCAAGGTCTTGGGTGAAAATGCCTGCGCCCAGCCCAAAAAGGGTATCGTTGGCTAGGCGTACAGCTTCGCGCTCGTTCTGTGCTTTCATAACGCTGGCCACGGGCCCGAACAGCTCTTCATGATAAGCAGGCATCCCCCTTTGGACTCCGGCAAGGATAGTAGGCGGATAATAGTAGCCTTTGCCTTTTGCCTTTTTGCCCCCGAGTATGATCTTAGCCCCTTTTTTCCGGCTTTGTTTCACTTGGCTGTGGAGCTGTTCCCGCAGGTCAGCCCTTGCGAGGGGCCCAAGCGTAGTCTGTTGCTCTAGGGGGTCGCCCAGTACCGCTTTTCCCATTTCAGCTCTGAAGGCATCCAAGAAGTCTTTGTATACCGGCTCCAGCACGATAAACCGCTTGGCCCCTATACAGCTTTGCCCGTTGTTGAGCAGCCGGCTTTGGGCACAGGTTCTTGCAGCCTTGGCAATATCCGCGTCCTCCAGGATGAGGTAGGGGTCGCTGCCGCCAAGCTCGAGCACCGTCTTTTTTAAGGCTTTGCCGGCCTCGGCTGCTACGGCCCGCCCTGCACCTACGCTCCCGGTGAGGGTGACACCGCGCACCAGGCGGTTTTTGATCAGGCGCTTGACCTTTTTTTGAGGGATGAGCAAGCTGTTGAATACCCCCTTGGGATAGCCCGCTTTTTCAAATATGGAGGCAATGGCCAAGGCACAGCCCGGCACGTTTGGGGCATGCTTGAGCAAAATGGTGTTGCCCGCCATAAGATTGGGGGCAGCAAAGCGGAATACCTGCCAGAACGGGAAATTCCACGGCATGATGGCCAAGAGCGGGCCTATCGGGCGGTAAGCGATGTAGCTCTTGGCGGCGTCTGTCACCACAAATTCGTCCCGCAGGAAGCGCTCTGCGTTCTGAGCGTAGTAGAGGCAGGTCCAGGCGCACTTCTCGATTTCGGCCTGAGCCGCTTTTATCGGCTTGCCCATTTCCCGGGTGATCAGCATAGACAGCGCTTCCTTTTCTTCTTCCAGCACTCTCGCTGCGTTCCTTAGTTTGCGGGCTTTCTCGTCTAGCGCTACCAGCTGCCAGTCCTGATAGGCGGTATCCGCCGCCACAATGGCTTTGTTCAGCATTTTATTGCCGAGCTCTTCGTAAGAACTGATGGTGTCCCCTGTGGCAGGGTCTATTGCTTGTTGCATAGGTGTATTTTTAGTGGGTTGAAAAATGTTGGGCTTAAGGGGCTGCTTCAACTGCCTGCAGAGCGGGAAAGCAAGGGCGCGTCTTGATAATTCTTGACCTCAAGCACTTCGCCCGGCAGGTAAATGCCAGCGCCAGACAAAACCCCCAGTACCTCTTCTACCGCTTGGTTCCGCACCGCCACGCCAGAAACCGAAGGCTCAAAGGTGTCGAGCCAGTAGTATACCGTTAGGTTGAGGGCAGAGGCGCCCAGGTCTTGCACCATGACGGAAGGCGGCCTGTCGCCTTTCAGAATGCCAGGTATGCGCTCCAGTGCCTGCAGGATGAGCACTATAGCCTCGCTGGCTGAAGCGCCGTAGTCTATGCCCACGGTAAACTCTTGCCGGAGGAAGCCGTCAATGGTGTAGTTGATGATGGGGTTTTTCAGGATTTGGCCGTTGGGGATGTACACATCTTTGCCATCAAAGGTCTTTACCTGAGTATCGCGCAGGGTCAGGCCTGTGACTTTCCCTTTGATGCTCCCTGCTTCGATAATGTCGCCTATGCGGAAGGGGCGTTTGAACGCCATCAGTATACCGGCCAGGAAGTTTTCCCCGATATCCTTGAAAGCAAAACCGATGACAAAGGCAGATATGCCTGCGCCTGCCAATAGGGAGGACGCCGCTTTGCCCAGCCCAACAACCTGCAGCAGGCCCAGCACGCCCAGCGTGATCAATGCGGCCCGGGCCGCCTGCCCCAGAAAGTCCGCTAGCAGTGGGTCGTCAATCCTTCGGAAAAGGCGCTTTTGCACCAGCCGTTTGGCCTGGGAGCCGATGAGCCAGAAAAAAGCCATGACGGCAAGCCCCAGCACGAGCTTGGGCAATAAGGCGACTAAAGTGTTGTAGTAAGACAGGATGTAGTCGGCTACATCCCCAATAAACTGCTCCATATGCGTTCGGTTTGACAATTAAAAAGGCTGCCCCAAGGCTTGGCTTACCTCCAGCAGCTCGACTTCTAGCGCGCCCTGTTGGGAAAACCACTGCCCGAGGATGCTGTCCTGTTCCAGTACTTGCGACCGGGCGTTCAGCTGTTGGTAGTACTTCTCGAGCTGTGCAGCTTCTGCCCTGAGCGCTTTGGCTTCCCGGCTGCCCACACTGTATGCTTTGCGCTCCAGCATTTCTGAGCGGCGGTTGATGGCCTGCTTAGCTTCCCCCAGCCTGAGCAGCAGCACGTTCCTGATGCTGTCGCGCACAGCAAAAACATCTTCACTGCCGGGCGGCTGCCTGTTGTCGATAGGCGCACAGGCCAAAGCTATTGCGACGGCTATGAAGGTGCCAAGGCGTATTCTCATGTATCCTGTAGTTTTGGTGGTTATGAAGCTACCGAATTTTCAGGAACTCCAGTTGGGGGGCGACAACTTTCCTTGCCGCCCTAGTGGTCTGTCAAGGCTAAAACTAGGGGTTGCCTGCGGCGGCTTTTGAGGCTACTCTTCGTTGGACAACCCCTTACGTAGCGCTGCTATGCGCGGGAACATCCGCCTTGATTAGCCTCAAAATTCGCTCCCACTCAACCCATAAATTAACACTTGACAGGCCACTAGCTGCTTTGGGACAGGTTCATAGGCTATTGATTTATTATGCAACGGCAAGGGCGTCAAACATGTTTGTTCGGGGCTTGGCGCTAGGGCGCAAACTAGAACCCCAGCAAGCTCATATGCTTTTCGGGCTTTAGCCTGGCATTGGCCTAGCGCTGCGGAGGGGTGTAAGAGCTAGTTAGGGTTTTACACTTCGGGCTGCTCTTGCCGAATTTTGTCCTGCTCTTCGTTGTTCTTCGGTCACGTAGCTAAGGCTATGTTCCCTCAGAACGCCTCGATCAGGGCAAAATTTGGCTGCGTTCGCTCCAAAAGTAAAATCCTAACTAGCTCTAAGCCCGTTAGGGCCGAGCGGACAGCGAGCCCCGCAGCATAGCGGCACCTGCCACCGGGCAGGGGCAGGCTCCTCATCCTTATGTCAGGGGCAGGCAAAAAAAAACGGCAATCTGATGCCAGTGCGGAGTGGGTGCTGCTTTAGCCCTTGTATTTTTCAGTGTTTGTTTAGCTTTGGGCTATGGATAACTGGAAGCAACCTTTCAAGAGGCCGGAATGGAAGTGGCCGGGCTTGTTTTTTTTGCTCTACCTCGGCCTTGGGCTAGCCCTGTTTGGCGATTACGGAATGTCGTGGGACGAAGAGCTGCAACGTCAGCATGGGCTGGTAGCTGCACAGTACATCAAGCAGCGAGCGGGCACAGAAGGCCCCGCCTATGACTGGCGGGAGCTGTCTACTTATCAGCACCGCCACTACGGGGTCGTTTTTTCCCTGCCCATGGCCTGGCTGGAACGGGCTATGGGGCTGGATACGCCAAGGCAGCAGTACCGGATGCGCCATCTTGGGGTATTCCTGCTGTACTGGCTGAGCAGCCTGGTTTTTTACCAAATTGTCCGGCAGCGGTTCGGGCATTGGTCATGGGGGCTTTTGGCAGCGGGGCTGTGGGTACTTAGCCCAAGGCTCTTCGGGCATGCCTTTTTCAACCCTAAAGACATCCCGCTGTTGGCCCTATACGTGTCGAGCACTTGGACGCTCTACCGGTTTTGGCTCAGGCCCGGCCCGGGTGCCGGGCTTATGCATGCCCTGGCTTGTGGCGCGCTGATCGGCATGCGGGTGCTGGGGGTGTTTGTGCCCATGCTCACCTTGTTTTTATTTGCAGCCGATGCGGTTTTAGGCAAGCGGGGCACTTTGCCCTCCTGGCAAAGGCGCACAGCGGGGCTCCTGGTTTACCTGCCCGCCCTGGCTGGAGCTACGGTACTGTTCTGGCCGTTTTTATGGGAAGCCCCGCTCGCCCGGCTGGCTGAGGCGTTTTCCATTATGGCAGATTATCAATGGCCGAGCAAAGTCCTGTTCATGGGGGCATTCTACACAGGGGCAGAAGTCCCTTGGTACTACCTGCCCACCTGGCTGGGCATTTCTGTGCCCTTGTTGTACTTGGCATTGGCAGCAGCCGGGCTGGCCGGGCTGGCCAGACGTGGGCTGGCGGGCTTGAAGGCGCATGGTTTTGCCCTTTGGGATACCGCTGCAGACCGCAAAGACTGGGCCGCTTTGGGGCTCTTCCTCGGCCCGCTAGTGGCCATCTGGGCCTTGGGCGCTGTAGTGTACGATGGGTGGCGGCATGTGTTTTTCATCTACCCCAGCCTACTGTACCTGGCAGTGCTGGGCGTTTATCAATTGTGGCACCGCAAGGGGGAAAGCGCCCTTTGGCGGCGAGCCCTGAGGGCGCTTTTGGCTGGGCAAATGCTTTTCCTTGTTTTTTGGATGGCCCGCAACCACCCGCATCAGCAGGTATTCTTCAACGCTCTGGCCCGGGGCAATCAGCTCGGGCATTTCGACTTGGACTACTGGGGCACCGCCTACAAGCAAGGGCTGGAGTACCTGGCCAGTCAAGCTGAGGGTGGGCCGGTCAAAGTGGCTTATGCTTCCTACCCCGCTACGCTGAACCACGCCTACCTCGAGCCTAAGCTCCGCAGCCGCATCCAATTGGTAGAAGAGGCTGAGAAGGCGGATTTTTATATTTCTGACTTTAGGCTATGGGAAAGCGGGCTGCAGCAGGCCCTGCGCAGATCAGGGCCCTACGCAGGAGAGGAAGTACACGCCATCTACGTCGGGCAGGCCAAAGCGTTGGGCATTTACAAGCTGCATGGCCAATGAGCAGGGGAGGATGAGGGGGCTGCCCCTGCCCTCAGGTTTGGGGTAAGTTCATAACAGCCCCCTAAACGCGCTGACAAAAGCCTAAAAACTTTCTTAGAGAATTAGGTATAGAAAAACGAGTGTTTCGGCCCCATCTTTCCGGCAGGGGCTGGCCCTAAAAACAAAACAATGTGTAGTTTGTCTAAATGGCTCATTTTCCCTGCGGTACTGCCCCGATGCATCAAGTCCATTGTTTTTTGGTTCTTAACGGATTGACTGATTGGGGTAAGTTTAGGGCACGACGCCAATCAGCCAAGAAAGGTACAGCATCAAGGTTTACGCCCTAACGGAAGAGGTTGTATTTCAAGATACAGTAAATGGCACGGAAGCCGTCCCGCCAATTGATTTTCTTGCCTTCAGCGTAAGTGCGGCCGTAGTAGGAAATGCCCACTTCATATATGCGGATGCCCGGGATGCGGGAGACTTTGGCAGTGACCTCGGGCTCAAAGCCAAACCGCTGCTCATGGAGCTGCAAGCCTTGAACCGTCTCTCGGCGGAACAGCTTGTAGCAGGTCTCCATATCGGTCAGGTTGAGGTTGGTCATGGCATTAGAAAGGAAAGTCAGGAATTTATTGCCGATCGAGTGCCAGAAGAATAAGATACGGTGCGGGTTGCCCCCCATAAACCGGGAGCCGTACACTACATCTGCTACCCCGCTGAGCATTGGTTTGAGCAGGATGTTGTACTCTTCCGGGTCATACTCCAAGTCGGCATCTTGGATGATAACGTAGTCCCCCGTCGCTTTGGCAATCCCAGTGTGCAGTGCAGCGCCTTTGCCTTTGTTCACTTCATGCCGGTAGTATTGGATGTTCAGCCCAGGGTTGCCTTCCCGGTAGGATTGAATGGCCTGCTCCGTAGCGTCTGTGGAACAGTCATTCACGATGATCACCTCTTTGCCAAGCCCGCCATCCAATTCGACTGCTTTCACTTTATCGAGGATAAGGTGGATGGTGCGGGCTTCATTGTAAGCCGGGATGACGATAGAAAGGTAGTGTTGCATGCGCCGATTTGCTTTAACCCGGTTTGCCGGAAGGCGCAAAGGTAGTTAAATCCCGGTAAGCTTCTAAAAAGGGGGAGGGCAGAGAAGGAAGAAAAAACCCGCTGCTAATTTAAAGGAAGGTGCAGCGGGCTCACTAACGCGCTCTCTCTGTATGTTCAAAGATACAGTCTTTTGAGCTTTTTGTTTAGTGATCTGCTTAAAAATCAACAGCAGAAGGTCATATTCCTGTAAAAGGAAAAACGCTGCCCCGGTACGCCCTTCCGGGCGCCGGGGCAGCTCACACTATGAGAACACCCATTAATTTTGCAACCCCTCAGCCGCAGCTTCATCGGCATTGCGCATACAATACGAGCTAAGGGCAAGGTATATTACATTGGGCTTTGTTATAATATTTCACAAGTGTTAAAATTGAATTTATGATATTGATTTACAGGGCTTTGGGTAAGGTGGGTGTTGTGGTTAAGGCGTTGTTAAAATGTGAGGCAGGGCAAAAAGAGTCCTAAGCGCCCTGTCTTTTATCCCTTGAAAACCGCTATTTTTGAGCATGATCAAGCAAAAGACGATAGACGATATCATGGAGACCGCCCGGATAGAGGAGGTGGTTGAAGACTTTGTCAGTTTAAAGCGGCGCGGGGTTAATATGATCGGGCTGTGCCCTTTTCATAATGAGAAAACGCCCTCCTTCACGGTCTCTCCTGCAAAAGGCATTTACAAGTGCTTTGGCTGTGGGCAGGGAGGGGACTCCGTCCGTTTCATTATGGAGCACGAGCAGATGAGCTACCCCGATGCCTTGCGCTACCTGGCTAAGAAGTATGGCATCGAGATCGCAGAGACGGAAATCTCTCCTGAAGCCCGCCAAGAACAGCAGTATCAGGAAAGCCTTTACTTGATCAATCAGTTTGCGCGCGATTTTTACCAAGAGCAGCTTTTTGAGACCGACCGGGGCAAAAGTGTCGGCTTGAGCTACTTCAAGCGCAGGGGGTTTCGGGAAGAAGTGATCCGGAAGTTTGGCCTTGGCTACGCCCCTGCGGGCACGGACAAATTCACGCTCACAGCTGTCCAAAAAGGGTACGAAGCGGAGTCTTTGAAAAAGCTGGGGCTGACCTCACAGTACGGGCGGGATTTCTTCCGGGACCGGGTGATGTTCGCCATACATAACCTCTCGGGCAAAGTTATTGGCTTTGGTGGGCGTATCCTGGCGCAAGACCCTAAGGCGCCCAAGTACATCAATACGCCGGAGACCGACATCTACAATAAGAGCAAGGTGCTGTACGGTGCCTTTTTTGCCAAAAAAGCCATTCGCAAGGCAGACGAATGCATCCTTGTGGAAGGGTATACAGATGTGGTCTCCCTGCATCAGGCTGGGGTGGAAAACGTTGTTGCTTCTTCTGGCACTTCCCTCACTGTCGGGCAGATCGGGCTCATCAAGCGGTATACAGAAAATGTCAAAATCTTGTACGATGGGGACAAGGCGGGGCTGAAAGCAGCTATGCGTGGGCTGGGGCTGGTGCTCGAGCAAGGGCTCAATGTCAAGATTGTAGTACTGCCAGACGGGGAGGACCCCGACTCCTACGTGCAGCAGCTGGGGGCGGAAGCTTTCCGAACGTATATCGATCAGCAGGCCAAGGATTTTATTATGTTCCAAGCTGGGCTGCTGCAGGAGGAAGCGGCAGGAGACCCCGTGCGCAAGTCCAAGCTGATCCGTGAGATCGTCGCCAGCATTTCCAAGATCCCGGACCCCATCAAGCGGGCCCTTTACGTGCGGGAATGCGCAAGGGTGATGGAGGTGTCGGAGGAGCTCTTGGTAGGCGAGGCGAACAAAGCGGTCACCAGCCGGATGCAGCAGCAGGCTAAAGAACAGGAGCGGGAAGCGCGTCAGCAAGCCCGCAGGGGGCGGCAGGCAGGAGGGGAGGAGCCGCCTTTCCCTTCCGAAGAGCCGGCCGGGCTGAACGAAGTGCCCATAGAAGACCTGCCGCCTCCCGAATTGCCCCCTATGAAGGGGAAAGAGGCGCCTTCCGGCGATGGTTTTCAGGAAAGGGACATTACGCGCATCTTGATGACAGGGGGCGATCAGGTCTTCGACCCGGATGAAGGGCTGACGGTGGCGCGTTACCTCATCGATAATGTAGAGGATGTCCTGGCAGAGTTTGACCACCCCTTGTACCAGCGCATATTCGAGATGGCCCGGGATGCGATGTTGGCCGGGCAGGAGGTCGGGCCTGCTTTCTTTTTGCGCCATCCTGACGCGGAGGTGCAACAGCTGGCTATCGATTTCTCCGCCCTGCCTTATGAGTACAGTGAAAACTGGGCCAACAAATGGGAGATTTATCTCAATTCCCAAAAGATGCCGGATGAGAATTTCCGAAAGGATAGCGAATCGGGGCTGAAGCGTTTCCGCCTGCGCAAGATCAACCGGTTGATCCTACAGAACCAGGAAGAGCTCAAGGCCCACGCCGCCAACAAGGACGATGTGGAGGTCATGGTCTGCCTTAAAATTGACCAAAAGTTGAAAGAGATGAGGAATCAGCTCGCGGCGGAGCTCGGGACAGTCGTATTCGGGGGGCAATGAAAAACGGGCAGCTGCCGGCAGGCAGTGCCCGTATCCAGGATAGCCGCAGCTTCCTTATTTTCAGATCTGATGCTTCGGGGGCGGGCCAGATGGCAGTTTTTTTTGAAGCCTACCTAGCCTGACGGGATGGGGCCTGCCCCTGCCTGTTGGCAGGTGCCGCTATGCTGCGGGGCTCGCTGTCCGCTCGGCCCTATCGGGCTTAGAGCTAGTTAGGATTTTACTTTTGGAGCGAACGCAGCCAAATTTTGCCCTGATCGAGGCGTTCTGAGGGAACATAGCCTTAGCTACGTGACCGAAGAACAACGAAGAGCAGGACAAAATTCGGCAAGAGCAGCCCGAAGTGTAAAACCCTAACTAGCTCTTACACCCCTTCGCAGCGCTAGGCCAATGCCAAGTTAAAGCCCGAAAAGCATAAGAGATGCTATGTTAGCATAGCATCTCTTCATTCCTGAGCAAGCCTTTGGGGATTTGAAACCGCTCATTCCCACACTGCACGGGCTTGGCGCATCAAGCCTATTGGTTTTTGCCAATGCAGTTCAGGTCTTCAAAAGCCTGCCGCAGGCGCGCCTGCAAGCTCTCTTCTGCCGCACGCAGCCACTTGCGCGGGTCGTAATATTTCTTGTTAGGCTTGTCCTCCCCGTCCGGGTTGCCGATCTGTGCCTGAAGGTATCCGTGGTGCTTTTGGCCGTACTGCCGTACGCCGTCCCAGAAAGCCCATTGCAGGTCGGTGTCTATGTTCATTTTGATGGCACCGTATTCGATAGCCTCGCGGATCTCTTCCCTTGAAGAGCCGGAGCCGCCGTGGAATACAAAGTTGATGGGGTTGTCGCCTGTGCCGTATTTCTCCTTAATATGCTCTTGGGAGTTTTTCAGGATAATCGGCTTCAGCTCTACATTGCCGGGCTTGTACACCCCGTGCACGTTGCCAAAGGCAGCGGCAATAGTAAAGCGGTTGCTTACTTTGCTCAGGGCTTCGTAGGCATAGGCTACTTCTTCCGGCTGGGTATAAAGGCGGGCACTATCCACGTCGGTGTTGTCCACCCCATCTTCTTCCCCTCCGGTCACGCCGAGCTCTATTTCCAGGGTCATGCCGATTTTGTCCATGCGCTCGAGGTACTTCACGCAGGTTGCTACATTCTCCTCCAAGCTCTCCTCGGAGAGGTCGAGCATGTGGGAGCTGTAAAGCGGATAGCCCCGCGACTCATAGAATTTTTCGCCCGCGTCGATCAGCCCATCTACCCAAGGCAAGAGGTTTTTGGCACAATGGTCGGTATGCAGGATGACGGTCACGCCATAGGCTTGCGCCATCGTGTGCACATGCATAGCTCCAGAAATGCCGCCTAGCACAGCAGCGCGCTGCTGCTCATTTGAAAGGCCTTTGCCTGCAACAAAGCTTGCCCCGCCGTTGGAAAACTGAATGATGACCGGGGAGTTGGCCTCCCGCGCAGTCTCCAATACAGCGTTGATGGAGTTGGTGCCGACTACATTGACAGCAGGCAGCGCAAAATTATTTTCATTAGCGTAGTTCAGCAGCTCCGTTACTTCATCGCCGTGAAGCACACCGGGGCGGAATCGGGTTGCAGTTCCAGTTGACATAAATATTCAGGTTCGGTTTTGATACTAAAATGGCTATATCACCACAGCGTGGGCAATATAGCCATTTATTTCCGTTCAGTAAAAAGCGCTTGGGCCACAGATCGGGGCAATTACGACGCCTTAGTGTGTTTTGTACACTAAATTAGCGTTCGGCCCTAGATGATACCGGCCTCAGTCAGGTAGCGCTCAGCATCTAAGGCTGCCATGCAGCCGGTGCCAGCTGCAGTAACAGCCTGCCGGTAGACATTGTCTTGTGCATCACCGCTCGCAAAGACCCCTTCGATATTGGTTTTGGTAGACTTGGGCTTGGTGATGAGGTAACCGGTGCCGTCCATGTCCAGCCAGTCTTTGAAGATATCAGTATTGGGCTTATGGCCGATGGCCACGAAGAACCCGCTGATGGGGATTTCGGTACGCTCCTGTGTCTGATTGTTCACCACGCGCATGCCCGAGACCTCCTCGTCGCCTAGTATCTCCTCCGTTTCGGTGTGCCAGTGCACCTTGATGTTTTCGGTTTTGAGCACCCGTTCCTGCATGATTTTAGAGGCCCGCATTTCGTCGCGCCGTACCAGCAGGTGGACAGTAGGGCAGAGCTTCGAGAGGTAGAGGGCTTCTTCGGCGGCAGTATCTCCGCCACCTACGACTGCAACCTCCTTGCCACGGAAGAAGAAGCCGTCGCAAACTGCGCAGGCAGAGACGCCTTTGTTGGTCAGCCGTTTTTCTGATTCCAGCCCGAGCCATTTCGCGCTTGCGCCGGTAGAAATGATGACGGAGTGTGCCAGGATTTCTTCCCCAGATTCGGTCCAGGCTTTGTGCACAGGCCCGGACAGGTCTACTTTGGTGATTTTCTCGTAGCGGACATCCGTCCCGAAGCGCTCGGCCTGTTTGCGGAAGTCTTCCATCATTTGAGGCCCCATGATGCCATCCGGGTAGCCCGGATAATTTTCCACATCAGTGGTGATCATGAGCTGCCCGCCCGGCTCGGGGCCAGTGTAAAGCACGGGGTCCATGTTTGCCCGGGCGGCGTATACTGCTGCGGTATAGCCTGCAGGGCCAGAGCCGATAATGAGGCATTTGAGGGTTTCCTTATCTGTTGCCATTTGGATAGTTATATTTTATTCTTTTGAATAGACTTGGGCTTGGGCAGCGCTTCAGCAGCTGCACGCGGGCAAAAATAAAAAGATTGCTCAAGCCCGGCTGTAACCTTAATCACACTTTTCCGATGGGGTTTGGGCTTCAGGAAAAGGAAACGCTATGACCGTGGGCGAAGTTGAGGCCTACAGACGAGGGGTATGTTGAAATTGAGCAAAATCGTGCATCTTTGTGCTTTTTCCTGGCCAACGCTACGACTAACAGCATGGATACTGCCCGACCGCCCGCTTTCCCCACCCGTATTTTCTACCTTGCCGCAGTGCTCTATGCCATCAGCCTGTTCGTGAAGCTGGGGGAGCAGCCGGTATACCTGGAAGAGCCTCGCCGTGCCCTCATTGCTATGGAAATGGAAGAGGCTGGCAACTGGCTGGTGCCCCGTCAGTTGGGCGCTTTCTACTACCGAAAGCCCCCCGTTTTCAACTGGATGGTCATGTTGTCGGCCAAGGCCACCGGCGGCTATGGGCGCTGGGCTTTGCGTTTGCCGACGGTCTTTTCCCTACTGGCTACGCTACTGCTGCTTTACAGTATCGGCAAGCGCTACGAAGGGCCAGAGTTTGGCCGGGTTTGGGCTGCCCTCTATGCTGGCAGCGGGGCTATACTATTCTATTTTTCCCTCTTGGGGGAAATCGACCTGTTCTACAGTTTTGTGACCTTGGGCAGCATGCTGGCTTTTTTCCATTTTTACCAGCAGAAGCGCTATACGCAGATGTTCGGTTGGAGCTATGCCCTGGCTGCCGTGGGCTTGTTGACGAAAGGGCTGCCCGCCATCCCCTTTTTAGGGCTGACCGTCCTCGCTTGGCTGGCTTATGAAAAAAGGCTGAAGCTGCTTTTGGCCTGGCAGCATGGGGTAGGGATTGGCGCTTTTGTGGCCATAGCTGGAGGCTATCTGCTCGCTTACCATCAGTACAATAGCTTGGACAATTACCTGGCCGACTGGCTTACAGAATCGGTAGGGCGGACTGCCGTTGGCAATGAGCTGGGGCGCACGATTGGCCATCTGGCCACTTTCCCGCTCGATACCCTTAAGGATATGCTGCCGGGGAGCCTGCTGTTGCTTTTGTTTGCCACCCGGCGCGATATTTGGGCGAAAGCCCGCCAACACCCGCTCGTAGCGTTTGGGCTTGTCGTTTTTGCTGCCAATTTCCTCGTCTATTGGTTTTCCCCCGGTGCCCGGCAGCGCTACATCTATATGTTGTACCCGCTGTTGTACAGCGTTGGCGTTTTGGGCTGGCAGTACCGGGGCGAGGCACCGGCTTGGCGGGAAGGGGTTTTCGGGCATATCGTATTGGGGCTGATGGTGGCCCTCTGCCTGGGCAGCCTTGGGCTGAATGCCGTCCCTGCTTTCGATTTTTTGGAAGGACGGCTGCTGATCTCCCTGCTTGGCGCGCTGGCATTTGGCGGCCTGGCTTTTTTGGTTTATCAAGACCGTAGCCGTTCCCTTTGGGCCCTATTCTTTGGGCTGATTGCGGCAAGGCTCCTTTTTGCGTTCACTGTGCTCCCGCAGCGGTCGCAGGACAGCGCCGGGCAGCGCAATACGGATATCGCCACCGCCATATACGAAATCGTAGGGGAAGAGCCCTTGTGCTTGTACGAAGGGGGGCGGGTCTCCTATACTGTGATTTATGAGCTGGACCGCAGAAGGGAGCGCACTGTAGTTTTTTGCGACACCCTTGTGCCCGGGGCGTTCATCATGGTGCCGGCCGATAGTTTCCCAGCTTACCGTGGGCTGGTCGATATCCCTTTCCATGACGGTGACTTTAGGCTTATCGAGGTGCCCCGTTAGATATAGCCTTTCAGGCGGTAGGCCAGCAGCCCTATCCATTCCTTGAGCAGCCGCTCCCAGCGGTGCAAGGCGCCGGCATCGGGCACGATCAGTTTTTCGGGTGAGATGCGGCCGCCTTCCGACATATAGTCTACCCCAAAGGGCGTGGCCTCCATGCCTGCTTTTTCAAAACAGCGCCTTGCCCGGGGCAGGTGCCAGGCGGAGGTGAGCAGCAGGAAGGGGCCTTCGATGGAAAGAGAGTCGATCAGCTGTTTGCTGAAAAGTGCGTTTTCATGGGTGTTCCGGCTTCGGGGCTCGAGCAAGATGTCTTCTGCCCTGACGCCCATCGTCTCAAGGAAGGGGCGCACTGCTTGGGCTTCTGCGGGGTGCTCTTGTGTCAGGCTGCCCTGCCCTCCGGTAATCAGGATTTTTTTGATCTTGCCTTTGTGGTAGAGCTCAAGGGTGTTCACCAGGCGGTTGCCGGTCTCGCTGAGGTTGTAGCGGTCGTGAGCTGGGGTGATATTGAGGTTGGAAAAGCCGCCCAGCAAGATGCCAACAGGATAGGGGCGCTTTATCTGATCGGCAGTGATGGTCTCAGGCTCCCAAGCCTTTACCACAACGTTGAGCAGGGCGGCGTTGGAAAAAAAGAAAAACAGCAGCAGGGCAACAGCCAAGCTCCGCCCTTTCCTTTTGGGTATGCCAGAATACCAGCTGTAGACCAAGAGGGTGGCGATCCAGGTGGTGGGCCGGAGTAGAAAGATGAGCAGCTTGGAAAAGATAAAGAACATAGGGCTGGTTTTGTACAAAAGTACGGCCTGATTTGGTGAAAATGGGCAATATGCAGCCGTCGGAATAGGCGTAAGGCTTTATCAGGCAGAATGGGCAGTGGATTGCTCCATGTATGCAAGGCTCTCTTTGATTTTCTGTTTTAGCTTTTTGTGCTGCAACGCGATGGGCGGGGTCGCCCGTGCGCCACAGTCCGAGATCCCGCAGCGCTCACAGGTGGTATGTACATCTTTGGCAATGAGGTTGGGGTCTTTGAGGAAGCGGAAAAGCCGGCGGAGCTTGTCATTGATGAGCAGCCCAATGGTGACGCTGGAGTTGTGGTCGGGGTTGCTGGTAGCGGATTTAGCAATCGTGATGCAGAGGTAGGCGTTTGGGGTCCCCCAATACCTGGAGATTTGTGCATCGGCTATAGGCCCTTCGGTATTGTCGATATCTTGCATGGCCTTGAGCTTCCGGATCAGGTTGATGGAGATCCACCGCCGGCAGTAGTGCTCGTCCAGCTGATTGGCGTGTGGGTTGTGCAATTGGGAAAGGTGCATCTCTTTGGTCATTTCGAACTTCTGCAAGTCTGGGCGGGCAAAAAAGCGGAGGAAGAACAGGTCTTGAATATCAAAATGCCGGGGCAGGATATTGGCCAGCCGTTGGATGAGCATTTCGGAAGAGACGTTGTATTTGGCGAACAGCTCGAGGAAGGCTTCCCCGTCCCAAGTGCGCCATTGGGCCATTGTTTCTACATCTGCGATGATGGCTTCCTCGTCCATCAGCAGGGCTACCGAAAAATAGGAAGCCTTGAAATTGTTGAGGAGCTTTTCGAAAGAATCTACTTCTGTCATGCGGGTTTCCAGTGGGCGCTCGGCCAGCCCCAGGTACTGAAAGCCCAGCTCCTTGGCGAGCAGGAAGTTTTCTTGGGCGCTGCTAAGCCCCTGATTGAGGAACAAGGTGCGGGAAGCCGGCGCAAAGAAGGAACGGATTTCACCGAGGTGGGGCTGTTCTGCCAATACGGTGCGGTCGGCTTGCACCTGATACGACTGCTGCAGTATGCCTTCCAGCACCTCTGTGCCCGGCAGGGCAGCAGGCGGAAGGTGGTGCTCCAGCTTGAACTGCTTCACTGCGGCCTCGAGCTCCGGGAAATAGTTGTCGTTGAGGTCTTGGTAAGACCGCAGGGCGGCCTTGTAGAAGTCTTCCCCCTGCAGGTGGTGGTTGCGCACAATTTTGATGACAGTGCTGATGAAGGCGTTGACCTTGTCGGGGGTTACAGACAGCAGCTCGATCAGCTTTGGGGTGTTGATCCCGAAGAGCTCAAGGGGGAATACTTTTAGGAAATCAGAGTGGATGAGGTCGATAATCGGCTTTAGGCGCTTGTCGGCATCAAGGGAGACGAGGTAGTTGTAATCGGTGCCCAGCGCATTGGCCAGGGCCAATATTTTATCTGCTTTCGGGTATTTTTTGCCCTTTTCGATATTGTGGAGGTAAGAGATGGCCAGGCCAGTCTTTTCCGACAGCTGCTGATAGGAAAGATCCTGCTCTTGGCGCAGTTGGTGGACTTTGAGCCCGAAGATCAGTTTGACGGTATCGATATCTTTTAACATGGTGCGAATTTACAAAAACGAAAAAAAATCCACCAGAGAAATTTTCTCTAACGTAGAAAAACAACTTAATTTGCATCATGTTCTTCAAATGAAGCAAAGCCGGCAATTATCAAAAGCCAGCGCTGCACATTTTTCTAGCAACAAAACTAACCTTCCTCTTATGGAAAAGTTTGGCATCAAAAATCCTGCTGCAACCTTGCAAACACTTGGGCTAAAGGACCACGAAAACGCACATTGGAACCTGAGCCCTGAAGCGCTTACCGAGCGTGCGCTGCAGCTGGGGCAGGGGTTTATCACCGATTTAGGGGCATTGGCCATCGAAACCGGTGAGTTTACAGGCCGTTCCCCCAAAGACCGGTTCATTGTTAAGGATGAGGAGACCGCGGGCACTGTCGATTGGGGGGCTATCAATCAGCCCATCAGTGCGGAAAGCTTTTATCGGCTCCGCGATAAGATAGTACAGTACTTGGACGGCCGGGAGGTATTTGTAAGAGATGCTTACGCCTGCGCCGACGATCAGTACCGGTTCAATATCCGGCTGGTGAGCGAATACCCTTGGAGCAATCAGTTCGCCTACAATATGTTCCTCCGGCCTACAGAGGCTGAACTGCTGTCCTTTGACCCTGAATGGACTATCCTCTGTGCACCTGGCCTGCATGCAGACCCCGAAAAAGACGGTACCCGTCAGCACAACTTTTCCGTCATCAATTTCACGGAAAAGCAGATCCTGATCGGTGGCTCTGGGTATACTGGTGAAATCAAGAAGGGGGTTTTCTCCGTCCTCAACTACGTACTGCCGAAGCACAGGGGCGTGCTGTCTATGCACTGCTCTGCCAATGTGGGCGAGAAGGGGGACACAGCGGTGTTCTTCGGCTTGAGCGGCACTGGCAAGACGACGCTCTCTGCGGACCCCGAACGCGGGCTGATCGGCGATGATGAGCACGGTTGGTCGGACAAAGGCGTTTTCAACTTTGAGGGCGGCTGCTATGCGAAGACCATCGACTTGACTGAAGAGAAAGAGCCGGAAATTTACCACGCTATCCGGCACCGCGCTATCCTCGAGAACATCAAGTGTTTCCCTGGGACACGGACGCCTGACTTCGAAAATAGCGAAATCACCGAGAACACACGGGTATCCTACCCCATCTATCATATCGAGAACGCCTTGCAGCCTTCTACGGGCGGGCACCCGCAGAATATTTTCTTCCTGACCTGCGATGCTTTCGGCGTGCTGCCCCCGATCAGCAGGCTCACCCCGGGGCAGGCGATGTACCACTTCATGTCGGGCTATACCGCCAAGGTAGCAGGCACAGAAGCAGGTGTTACGGAGCCGCAGGCTACTTTCTCGGCCTGCTTTGGTGCCCCTTTTATGCCTTTGCACCCGGCAGAGTATGCAGAAATGCTCGGGGCAAAGATGCAGGAGCACAACGTAAACGTATGGCTGGTCAATACGGGTTGGACCGGGGGAGCCTATGGGATGGGCAACCGCATCAAATTGAAATTCACCCGTGCGATGATCTCTGCCGCCTTGAAGGGCGAACTGGAAGAGGTGGCTTACAAGGAGCACGAAGTGTTTGGGCTGCAGATGCCGCTGAGCTGCCCTAACGTGCCCGATGAGGTGCTCGATCCGCGGCAGACTTGGGCCGATGGCAGCGCTTATGATGCCAAAGCGGCAGACCTTGCTGCTCGCTTCAACAAAAACTTCGAAAAGTTTGAGGCCAAGGCTAGCGATGAGATTCTTGCGGCCGCGCCAAAGGTGCTGGCCAGCGCAAAGTAAATATTTAGCAAACTGTGAGTTGGGCAGGAGGCCATGTCCTGCCAGCTTATAGCTATATCTGATGGTTATATGACGGGGAGGCTCTGCGGGGCCTCCTTTGTGTTTTGCACACGGCTCTGCGAGGGCATTTCGCGAGCAGGCTAAGGTTGCTGCTGATAGGCAACCCTTTGAGAAATCCGCCACTAGCGCTGCGAAGGGGTGGGAAGCCCGATAGGGCCGAGCGAGGAGCGAGCCCCGTAGCATAGCGGCCCTCAGCCGACAGGCTGGGGGAGGGCCCAAAAAAATGGCAAACCGGTTTTCATCCGGAAAATAGTTGGCTTGATTTGTACCTTTATGAGGGTCAGGCCCTTCGGGCAAGCTAGGAGGCTACAGCCTTGCGAACGCTTTCTGCATGGCGCTATCCCTTATAGCGCCTCAGCGGGCTTTTTTTGACCAACCCAATTTAATGCTATGGATTTCAAAGCCCTTTACCAGTTTCTGGAAGACTTGCGAGACAACAACCACAAAGCCTGGCTCGATGAGCACCGGCCCAGGTATAAAGCTTTGCGGGAAGATTTTATAGCCTATGTCAGCCAGCTCAATGATGAAATAGCGGCTAGGGTGCCAGGCTATTTGCCCAAACCGGCCAGGGAATCCATAAGCCGGATCAACAATAACTTGGTATTCAAGCCTGATGCCCCTACTTACAAGGACCATTTTTCCGCAGGGCTGGGCAGCGTGGATGCAGCAGCATCTATGTACCTGCACATCGGCTTGGGCGAGAATATGATCGCAGGAGGGTTTTACAAACCGCCATCCAACCTCCTCAAGCGTATCCGGGCAGCTATTGATTACGATGGGGAAGTCTTGCAGCGCATTATCGATGATAAGGAATTCCTTGAAGTGTTCGGTGGGCTGTACAGCACCGGGGCGCTAAAAACCGCCCCCAAAGGTTATGCTTCAGACCATCCGCACATCCACCTGCTCCGGGAGAAAAGCTTTGCGGTCACCCGCACCTTCTCCCGGGAAGCGGTTTGTGGTACAAGTTTCACCAAGGAGGTCATCCGTTCAGTCGTAGCCATACAGCCCTTCCTTCAGTACTTGAACAGGGCTGTGAGCGTAGAAGCTTGAGCCAATTGGCGGTTTACAGGCCCTTCATGGAGAGCTGTACCCGCCCGCGTTTAAGGTCGACTTCCATGATACGGACTTGTACCTCTTGGTTCAGGCTGACCACATCGGCTGGGTTTTTCACAAACCGGTTGGCCAGTTGGCTAATGTGGACTAGCCCGCTCTCTTTGATCCCAATGTCCACAAAGGCACCGAAGTTGGTGACGTTGTTGATGATGCCCGGCACGACCATCCCCGGCTGTAGGTCTTCAATAGATTGGATATTGGCAAACTCAAATTGTTGGGCGGAGCCCCTTGGGTCAAGCCCGGGTTTTTCCAGTTCTTTCAGGATATCAGTAAGGGTAGGCAGCCCAATCTGTTCGGTGACATAGCGTTTGAGGTCAATTTTCTGGCGCAGCGCAGGCTGCTGTATCAGGTCAGCAACGGTACAGTTGAGGTCTTTGGCCATTTGGGCTACGATGGGGTAGCTTTCCGGGTGGACGGCTGTGTTGTCGAGCGGGTTTTTGCTTTCTCTAATGCGCAGGAAGCCCGCTGCCTGCTCGAAGGCTTTGGCCCCCATCCTGGGGACTTTGAGCAGCTGCTGCCGGCTTTGGAAAGGCCCGGCTTCTGCCCGGAAGGAGACGATGTTCTGGGCTAGGGTAGGCCCAAGCCCAGAGACGTAGGTCAGTAGGTGTTTGCTGGCGGTATTGACATTGATGCCTACCGAGTTGACACAGCTTTCGACGACTTGGTCCAGGCTTTCCCTAAGCCTTACTTGGTTCACATCATGCTGGTACTGTCCGACGCCAATGCTTTTGGGGTCGATTTTGACCAGCTCTGCCAGGGGGTCCATCAGCCGCCGTCCTATGGATACGGCCCCCCTTACGGTCACATCTTGGGCAGGGAACTCTTCCCGGGCGATTTCGGAGGCAGAGTAGATGGATGCCCCGGCCTCATTGACAGAAAAGATGGGGATGCTCCGCCCAAAATCAGTGCTGCGGCAAAGGCTTAGGGTTTCGCGCCCTGCAGTGCCATTGCCCACCGCTATGGCTTCTATTTCGAACTGCTGTGCTAGTTGTGCCAGGGTTTGTTTGGCCTGCCGTTCGTCCTTTTGGGGCGGATGGGGGAAGACCGCAGTGTGGTGCAGCAGGTTGCCCTGTTCGTCCAAGACAACCACCTTGCAGCCGGTGCGGAAGCCGGGGTCGATGGCTATTGTCCGCTTTTGCCCAAGGGGCGCGCCAAGGAGCAGCTGCCGGAGGTTGTTGGCGAATACGCCTATGGCCTCCTCATCGGCTTGGTCTTTGGAGATGTTGCGGAATTCTGTTTCAATGCTGGGGCTCAGCAGCCGTTTGTAGCTATCGGCCACAGCTTCCCGGACCTGCCCGGCTGCGCTGCCGCTGCCATTTGCCCACTGTTTTTGAAGGCGGAAGACCGTTTCTTCTTCATCAGGCGTGACATAGACTCTAAGGATACCTTCTTCTTCCCCACGGCGTATAGCGAGCAGGCGGTGGGAGGGGCACTTTTTCAGGGGCTCCTCAAATTCAAAATAGTCGCTGTACTTGGCGCCCTCTTCTTCTTTGCCCCGGGCCACTTTGGAGCGGATGGTCGCCTGCCGGCGGAAAGCCCCTCTGACGAGGTTGCGGCTCCGTTCGTCTTCATTGACCCATTCTGCGATGATGTCCCGTGCGCCCTGCAAAGCTTCTGCCGTATCGGGCACTTCTTGGGAGATGAACTTTTGGGCTGCCCGCTCTGCGTTTTCCTGAGGCTGTTTGAGCAGTAGCTCTGCTAAGGGCTCCAGCCCTTTCTCGCGGGCTACGCTGGCCCGGGTTTTGCGCTTGCGCTTGTAGGGAAGGTAAATGTCTTCCAGCGCTGTTGCATCAAAGGTATCCGCTATCCGTTTGCGGAGGGCATCGGTGAGCTTCCCCTGCTCTTCTATGGAGGCCAGGATGCTCTCTTTGCGCTTGGCGAGGTCTTCCAGTTTTTTGTGCTCCCGTTGGACATCGGCAATTTGCACTTCGTCCAAAGAGCCGGTCGCCTCTTTTCGATAGCGGGCGATAAAAGGGATAGTGGCCCCTTCAGACAGTAGCGAAAGGGTGTTGGCGACTTTCCGCTGTGGGAGGCCGGTGCGCGCTGCGATCAGCTTAAGGTGGGTATCCTGGTCAGGCATCTGTCTGTATTTTGGTCGTGCGGGGGGCAAATGTAACAACTGGAACGAGAACAGGGCGTCAGGCAGGAGCTGAAAAAATACAAAAAACAGCAAAGGCTTTGTTAGGGGCTCGACAAATGTCCGGAAGCCGAACAAAAAAGCGTTTTTCCTTCTTTAGCTTTGGCGTGCTGAAAAATCAAACCGCTGCGGGGAGCTTCTTCCGGCAGGCGGCACTTGCTGTAAAGCTAAATCATCAAACTTTGGACTTCGTATGAAAGTAAAAGCTATCCTCACGGTATTGCTCACATCCTTTGCTATATTGACAGCTGCGGCACAGCAGCGGGCGCTCTGGCAGGAGGCAGATCTGCCCGCCGAGATAAGCCCTGAACGGAAAATCGTTCCGGAAAAAGCCCGGGCCATCTCGATGGACCGAGCCGGCTTGGCAGCCTATCTGCAGCAGGCGCCTATGGAATCTCCCGATGGGCTGCATGGTGGAGGGCTGTTGCTGCACCTGCCCACTCCTGATGGCGGAGAGGAGGCCTTCCGGGTTTTTCAGGCGCCCATTATGGCCCGGGGGCTGGCCCGTCAATTCCCTCAAATAAAAACCTTCAATGGCTTTTCAACAAAAGATGCCCGTCGGTACCTGCGTATGGATTTGACGCCCAAGGGTTTCCATGCCATGGTCATGGCGGGGGAGGAGACCTATTTCATCGATCCACTCTATCACGATGACCGGCAGAGCAGCCTGCATCAAGCTTATTTCAAAGCGGACTATGCATCGGCAGAGGCTTTTGTCTGTGAAGTAGAAGGCCACCATCAGCTCGGCAGGGCAGGGGGGCGCACCCAGGCTGCGGTAGTGGGCGAAGAGCTGCGTGTTTACCGGCTGGCCGTAGCCGCAACGGGCGAGTATACGCAGTATCATGGAGGGACTGTAGAAGATGCCATGGCTGCCATCGTAACGACTATGAACCGCGTAAATGGCGTGTATGAAACCGATATTTCTGCCCGGATGATGCTCATCGACAGCAACCAGCTCATTGTGTATACGGATGCAGGGGCGGACCCCTACTCCGGGAGTTCTGGCAATCACCTGGGGCAAAACCAGACGAACCTTGATGCGGTCATCGGGAATGACAATTATGACATCGGCCATGTTTTCCATCAGGCTGGCGGCGGCGGGGTGGCTTTCCTGCGCTCCCTTTGCAACCCCAACAATAAAGCTCGCGGGTTCACATCTCAGAGCAACCCTGTGGCCGACCCGTTCGATATTGATTATGTAGCCCACGAGATAGGCCATCAGTTTGGGGCCAACCATACGCAGAACAACAATTGCAACCGGGTGCAAGAAACTGCAATGGAGCCCGGCAGTGCCAGTACCATCATGGGCTATGCGGGCATCTGTGCGCCCAACCTTCAAAACAATAGCGATGCCTACTTTCATGCCGTCAGCCAGGAAGAAATGATAGACCATACTGTCTTTGGCGGTGCCAACGGCTGTGCAGAAAAGCTGCCCACTGGCAATACGCCGCCAGTAGTCGAGGCGGGCGAGAACGGGCTCTTCCTCCCGGTGCTTACTCCTTTCGAGCTGACGGGCACAGCCACAGACTTAGAGGGAGACTCCCTGACGTTTTGTTGGGAGCAGTATGATGTAGGCCCTTCCGCTCCGCCCAACCAGCCACAAGGCAATTCGCCTATCTTCCGGAGCTTTTTTCCAACCGCTGACTCCACGCGTGTTTTCCCGCGTTTGCAGGACTTGGTGAACAGCACAACAACCATAGGAGAGCATCTGCCCGATTACAACCGTGGCTTGCGTTTCCGGCTGACGGTCCGTGACAATCACGGCTTTGGCACTGGCATTGCATTCGATGATCGGACGTTCAACGTCACAGAACAAGGTGGGCCTTTCCTCGTTACTTCCCAACAGACTGCTGAAACCTGGACCGGAGGTAGCCTGCAAACCATTACCTGGCAGGTTGCTGGAACAGATGTCGCGCCAGTAGGCGCACCGGCCGTGGATGTTTTCCTTTCCGTAGATGGAGGTTTTACCTACCCTTTTCAATTGGCAGACAGCATACCCAATACTGGCAGCGCATTGATCGTTGTGCCTGATACTTTGGAGACGGCACAGGCGAGAGTGAAAGTGAAAGGCCATGGCCATGTATTCTTCAACATCAATAGCCAGGATATTGCCATTGAGGCGCCTGCCGCACCGGGCATTGCCGCAGTAGCGCAAACAGCAATGGCTACGGTTTGTGCCGGCTCCACAGCTGACTTTACCCTTCAGGCTGTACCGGTTTTGGGCTTTGATCAGCCGGTACAAGTTTCGGTGGAAGGCCTGCCTGCGGCGTTTACAGCTTCTTTCGAGCCAGAAATCACGCTGCCGGCAAGCCTTGAGCTGAGCATCGCTGTGCCGACAGGCCTGGAAAGCGGCAATTACCCCTTCTCCGTTATATTGTCCGGGGGCGAGGAGGTAGCCGATACGGTTGACCTTAGCTTGGCCTATTTTGCCGGTGCGCCCGCTGCCCCTCTGCTGCTGGGGCCGCTCACTGGCAGTGAAGACGTAGCAGTGACGCCTGAGCTGACCTGGGAGATGCTGCCTGAAGCAGAATCGTACGACTTGGACATTGCAATGGATGCAGGGTTTACGGATATCGTCCTTTCCGAAACCGGGCTGACAGGCAATATTTACAATGTAGAGAATGCTCTTCCAGACAGCACGCTGGTGTTTTGGCGGGTGCGTGGGCAGAGCTCTGCTTGTGGAGCAGGGCCTTACGGCACGGGAGCCTTTGCCACAGAAATAGTCCGGTGTGAAATATTCCAGCCCGAAAACCTGCCCATTAGCCTGGACAATACTGGCAGCATCATCACTTCGGTCATCTCGGTAGAAATTGACCGGCCGGTGCGCGATGTGAACATTCTGAACCTGACCGGGGGCGCAAATCCGTTATCCGGGCTAGATTTCCGGTTCAGGGGCACCAATAATGAATTCATAGACCTCCTGACCGAAAACTGTAGCAGCGGCTTTGTTTTTGACTTTTCCCTTGATGACGCTGCAGGCGCAGACATCCCCTGCCCGCCAACGGGCGGCAATAGTTACCGCCCGGAAGACCCTTTGTCTGTTTTCCAAGGCGCTTCTACTGCCGGCAACTGGCGGTTGATCTTATTTAAAAGTGGGAATGTCAGTGGCTCCATTTCCAACTGGGAGCTGGAGCTTTGCTACAGTGTAGACCGTGCAACAGCTGTGGCTGAGCCTCAGGTGCTGGCGGAGCGGTCGCTAGTCGTTGCCCCCAACCCCTCTTTGGGCGATATCTCACTGAGCTGGGCCGGCCAGCCGGCGCCTGGCCAGCCTGCCCAAGTACAGCTTTTGAACTTGAATGGACAGATCGTACATCAAGCTGCTTGGGCTGCAGGGCAGAGCGCTATGCAGATGGATGTCCAAGCGTTGCCTGCAGGCTTGTATATTGTGCAGGTTCAGGCCGCAGGCGGGCAGCTGTTGGGTGTATCCAAGGTAGTGAAACAGTAAGAGGGGCGCAAACCAAAATGCCGCAGTCGTTTAAGCTTCTCGGGCTACAGGCGGGCATTGGCCTAGCGCTGTGCAGGGGTGGCCGAAGGCCAGACCCGAGGCCTGTAGGGCGAGGGGCCGAGCGGATAGCGAGCCCCGGAGCATAGCGGCACCTGCCCGTTGGGGCAGGGGCAGGCCCCCATCCTTGCGGAAGGGGCAGGCAAAAAAAGACAATCTGGTTTGCGACCAGTAAGATTTCCAATTAGGCTCTAAGTTAGGCCTTTGGCCAATAAGGGAGGGGGCGTGGATTGCGCCCCCTTTTTTACTCAAAATCCTCTTCGTCTCCCAGGGCTAGCCTAGCCCCTGTGAGCTCGCTGAGGGCATGTTGGTCGCCAACCGACTTGGCCGCCTCCATGCCAGTGGTGTAAGACCGGAAAGCAAGGGCTGGCTCGCCAAGGCTTTCATAAAGCTTGCCCAGGTGGTAGTAGGTGCCGATGTATTGAGGGGACTGTTCTTGTAGCTGTAGGTACCACTTTAGGGCATCCTCCTTGCGCCCGTACTTTTCATGCTCTTTAGCGATGGCAAAACGGAGGAACTCATCCTTGGGGCTTTGCTGATGCATTTCTAAAAGTTGTTGCAGGCGGTCTGACATAGCGTTCCGTTTTGCCAGAATTAACCCGCAGCGATGGGAAAACGTTTAGGGCGGCAGCCCAAAAAAGGAGGGCCAACAGCTGAGGCCAAGGCCACAGGGGCTTTCATGCCGCCCTTACCCCAGATAGGCGGTATACATCCAAACCAGTTTTTCCTGTTCGCGGATGTAGTCGCTCATTAGCGCGTTGGTGCCTTCGTCTTCTGCTTCCCCAGACAGTTCAAGCAGCTCCCGCTGTTGGCTGATGAGCGCAGACAGCGACTGCTGTATATTGCGCACGGCTTCGTCCCCGTCAGTGATTTTCGGGCTTTCTGTGATGCCGGATTTCTCTTGGTAAAGGGAATAGCGGTGCTCAGGGGAATAGCCCAGTGTGAGGATGCGCTCGGCCACCTCGTCGATTTTTACGAGGAGGTCGTTGTACAGCTCTTCGAATTTGAGGTGGAGCTCAAAAAACTTCCGGCCTTTGATGTTCCAGTGAAAGCCACGGACGTTTTGGTAAAAAATACCATAATCAGCTAACAGTATGTTGAGTTTTTCTGCCAGCTGCTCTGCAAGTTCTGGCTTCACGCCTATCAATTTTGCTTGTTCCATAAGGTACTGCTTTTTTGGTACTGTTGATGGGGCAAAGGTGCAGTAAATAGCGCTGCGGTGCAGTGACATGCCTCACGTAAGGCAGCCATTTTCGCAGCAGTCCGTCAACTTTTGTATGGGATGATTGTTTTTCATAAGTGTTTAGCGAATTTTCGCTAGCGTAAATATAGATGTCGTTAAAAGTGAGTATGTTTACGCTCCGAAATAATCAGAAAGCCCGGCAGGCTTTCCCCGCCTTGGGGAAGGTTGCGGTCCGCCAACTCAAAATTTATGATCTCTGACCTGCTGTTTTTCTACCTCACGGCGCCCGCCTGCGTACCGCAGGTAGGCAGGTTCAAAAGCCCCACCGGCTTTCCCGTTGGGCCTTTTTACCAGGCTTCGTGCAGGCATGGCCTGCATTCCGCTCCGCGCCCACTTCGTGGTTTTGCCCCTGCTTGCCCGGCAGCCCCTGTTAGGCAGTTTGGCAGCTGAAAAACAGCTTCGCCATAATTTCATAAGTTTTGAATCGTGGGGCCTATAAGCGAGAAGCCCTGCCAAGAAAACCAATTAAAAATATACTTCATGAAGCTACTGGTTTGTGTCAGTAAGACCCCTGAAACAACGGCCAAGATTGCATTTACCGATGGTGACACTCAATTTGATGCCACTGGCGTTCAGTTTATTATGAACCCATACGATGAATGGTACGCACTAGTGCGCGCCTTAGAGCTGAAGGAAGCTCAGGGCGGCTCGGTTACCGTGATCAATGTAGGCCCTGCCTCAAACGATACCATCATCCGTAAAGCTCTGGCTATAGGCGCGGACGAAGCGGTCCGTGTGGATGCAGAGCCCTCGAGCTCAATGTTTGTGGCACAGCAGATTGCCGCTTACGCTAAAAAAGAGGGTTTTGACGCGGTATTCCTGGGCAAAGAAACGATCGACTACAACGGCTCCGAAGTGGGTGCGATGGTTGCAGAGCTGATGGAAGCCCCCTTTGTTTCTTATGCTTCCCATATGGAAATGGACGGGGATACAGCCACTATCACCCGCGATATTGAAGGCGGCAGCGAAACAGTAGAGGTGAAAGCGCCTTTCGTCCTCAGTGCGGCCAAAGGGCTGGCCGAGCAGCGCATTGCTAATATGCGGGGCATCATGATGGCGAAGCGCAAGCCGCTGAAGGTGGAAGCACCTGTAGAAGCGGATGACCTTGCGGTAGCGGTTCACTATGAGCTTCCTCCTAAAAAAGGCGACGTCAAGCTGATTGACCCTGAAGACATGGACGAGCTGGTGCGCTTGCTCCACGAAGAGGCTAAAGCCATATAAGCGCCAAACAGGTGCTAAGGCAGCTGCAGATTTTCTTTATTCTCTGAACCTTCGAAATCGAAATATATAATGGTATTAGTATTAGCAGAAACGCAGAACGGGCAGTTCAAAAAGGCAGCCTACGAGCTGGTGCACTATGGTTATCAAACCGCTCAAGCTATGGGCACAAGCTGCGCAGCTTTGGTATTGGGCACGGCTACAGGTGCTGAAGTGCTGGGCAAATACGGTGCGTCAAAGGTTTACCATGTCTCAGATACCGCCTTGGATCAATTCGATAGCCAAGTATATACCGCTGTGATCGCGCAGGTGGCTGAAAAGGCAGGCGCAGGCACTATCGTTGTTGGCCATACTTCATTGGGCAAATCTCTGCTCGGGCGCTTAGCCGTACGGCTGAAAGCAGGCTCTGTGCCTGCGGTGAATGCTGTGCCGGTAGTTGATGGGGGCGTTTTCAAAGTGCGCAAGCCGGTATTCTCCGGCAAGGCATTCGCCACTTACGAAGTCCGGTCAGATAAAAAAGTATTGTCTCTTATGGGCAACTCCCTACAGCCGCAGGAAGTGGGCAGCGAGGTTGCTGTGGAAGCGCTTTCTGTAGACGTGCCTGCGCCCAAGGTGACGGTGAAGGAGGTAAAGCGGATGGAAGGCCGTACCCCTCTGCCAGAAGCTGAGCTCGTGGTATCTGCAGGGCGCGGCATGAAAGGGCCCGAAAATTGGAATCTGGTGGAAGACCTGGCCGAGCAGATGGGGGCGACTACAGCTTGCTCCCGCCCCGTAGCTGATGCAGACTGGCGCCCGCACCACGAGCACGTTGGGCAGACCGGAGTTGCTATCCGCCCGAACCTTTACATCGCGATCGGCATTTCGGGGGCAATTCAGCACCTGGCCGGGGTGAACAGCTCCAAGACCATCGTCGTCATCAACAAGGACCCCGAAGCTCCGTTTTTCAAGGCGGCAGACTATGGCGTAGTCGGTGACCTGTTCGACGTTGTGCCCCGCCTCACGGAATCGATCAAGAAGTTCAAGGCTGCGAACTAGGCCAGCTGCAACACCACCAAGATGATCGGGCGCAAACCAGAGTATCGTTTTTTCCTGCCCAGCCTGCTTCGCGGTATGGGCCTGCCCCTGCCGAAAGGGCAGGTGCCGCTATGCTACGGGGCTCGCTATCCGCTCGGCCCCTCGCCCTACAGGCTTCGGGTCTGGCCTTCGGCCACCCCTTCGCAGCGCTAGGCCAATGCCCGCCTGTAGCCCGAAAAGCATAAACGACTGCGGCATTTTGGTTCACGCCCAGATGATCCTGACAGGGGAGGAGCTGATTAAATGCAGCTGCTCCCTTGTTTAATTCAGGAATTCCCTTACCTTTGCGCCGCTGTAACTGATTTTCGTAATCACTAACGGTCTTAAAACTTAATCATGGCAGAATACTTATCTAAAGACAAAAAGGCTGAAATCTTCACAGAGTTCGGCGGTTCTGACAAGAACACAGGATCAACAGAGGCTCAGATTGCCCTGTTCACTTACCGTATCAAGGAGCTTTCTAAGCACCTGAACGACAACAAAAAGGACCACGCTTCCCGTAAGGCCCTCCTTACTTTGGTAGGCAAGCGCAAGCGCCTGCTGAACTACCTGGCGAAGAAGAACCTTGAGGGTTACCGCGCATTGATCGAGAAACTCGAAATCCGGAATATCCGCCGATAAAAGCAACAAGAAGCACTTCTCTAACGGGAAGTGCTTCTTGCGTTACAGGGAGCTTCTATTTTTTAGTTGGAATAGCCGCTAATCCTCAGAAAATATTTATATTCGCTCCCGACTAAAAAGGAAAAGAAAATAGAAAGATTACGGAAGTTGGGCCGAAAGCATGTGCCGGCCGCGAAGGATGATGACCTCCTGCCATTCACCGCAATAATGATTCCTCCCTCAAGCGTTGTATCCACTTGCCAGCTAACTGCGAGTTGCCGGAACATAATGAACTCAGCCCTGATCCCGTTCAATCTCCATTGATCACGTAGCAAATTAACTTAATTTAGAAATGGGACAACAGATTCCAACCACCACGTCCTTTGACTTGCCCGACGGCCGCACCGTTATTATCGAAACGGGCAAACTGGCCAGTCAGTCAGACGGCTCCGTCGTTATCCGCGTAGGCGATACCATGCTTTTCTGCTCGGTTGTATCCGCCAAAGAACCTAAAGAAGGGCAGAGCTTCTTCCCGCTCTCTGTAGATTACCAGGAGAAGTTTGCCGCTGCGGGCCGCATCCCGGGCAACTTCTTCCGCAGGGAAGCCAAGCTGTCTGATTATGAAGTGCTGATCTCCCGCTTGGTAGACCGGGCCATACGCCCGCTTTTCCCTGATGGGTATATGAACGAAACACAGGTCATCATCAACCTGATTTCTGGCGAGCCTGAAGTCCTGCCCGATGCATTTGCGGCTCTTGCTGCTTCTTCGGCCCTGGCTGTTTCAGACATCCCCTTTGCCGGCCCTATCTCTGAGGTGCGCGTGGCCCGCATTAATGGGCAGTACATCGTCAACCCATTTAAGTCTGACTTGGAAAATGCTGACCTCGATATCATCGTTGCAGCGACTATGGACAACGTCATGATGGTGGAGGGCGAAGGCAAAGAAGTGCCTGAAAGCGCGTTGGTCGAAGCCATCAAGGTCGGCCATGAAGCGATCAAGGTACAGTGTCAGGCACAGTTGGCATTGGCAGAAAAAGTAGGAGAGAAAGCCACTGTCAAACGCGAATTTGTATCGCCACAGGCTCCTGATGAGGTGAAAGCCATTATCGAGAGCGAGACTCGGGATAAAATCCACGCTATCGCAGCGGGCAATCTCGATAAAAAAGAACGCAACACCAGCTTTAAAGCCATCATCGAAGAACTGCTCGCTAAGCTTGAGGAAGAGCGGGGAGAGGAGTTTATCGAAGAGCATGGCAGCTGGCTCAAAGAATATTACAACAAATTTAAGAAGGAGGTCATCCGCGATATGGTGCTCACTGAGAAGCGCCGCCTTGATGGCCGTGCCTACGACGAAGTACGCCACATTTGGTGCGAGGTGGATTACCTGCCTGCAGCCCACGGTTCTGCCGTTTTTACCAGAGGTGAAACCCAGTCGCTGACTTCCCTTACTCTGGGCACTAAGCAGGATGAACTGATGGTGGACAAAGCTATGGAGCATGGCTTCTCCAATTTTATCCTGCACTACAACTTCCCTGCTTTTTCCGTTGGCGAAATCAAGCCAATGCGCGGCCCGGGCCGCCGTGAAGTTGGGCACGCCAACCTCGCAGCCCGCTCCCTGAAGCAGGTCCTGCCAGACGAGATGCCTTATACCCTGCGTATCGTATCCGATATCCTGGAGTCCAACGGTTCTTCCTCTATGGCTACGGTTTGTGCCGGTGCGCTTGCGCTCATGGACGGCGGTATCAAAATCAAGGCCCCTGTAGCGGGTATCGCTATGGGTATGATTTCGGACGGCAAACGCATTGCTATCCTTTCTGATATCCTTGGCGACGAGGATGCCCTTGGCGATATGGATTTCAAGCTCACGGGCACTGAAAAGGGAGTGACTGCCTGCCAGATGGACATCAAAATTGATGGCCTGCCTTATGAAGAACTGGAGAAAGCGCTTGAGCAGGCGCGTGCCGGCCGCCTTCATATCCTCAATGAGATGAAGAAGACCCTCGAAGCGCCGCGCGAAGACCTTAAGCCGCATGCTCCGCGCATCGTGGAAATCCGGATTGACAAAAGCTATATCGGCGCTGTTATCGGGCCGGGCGGCAAAGTCATTCAGGAGATTCAGGCCGAGACCGGCACCGTCATCAATATCTCAGAAGAAGGAGACGAAGGGGTGGTCAGCATTGCCAGCGAAAACAAAGAGTCTATCGACAAGGCGCTCGAGCGCATCCGCCGCATCACTTTCACGCCTTCTGTAGGCGATACCTATGACGCAGTGGTGAAAACGGTCATGCCTTATGGCGTCTTTGTCGACTTCATGGGCAAAAGCGGCCTGCTGCACGTTTCTGAAATCTCCCACTCCCGTATCGATAAAGTGGAAGATGTCTTCCAAGAAGGGGACGAGGTGCGTGTGAAGCTCATCGGCGTAGACAAAAAAACAGGTAAAATCCGGCTGTCCCGCAAAGCTCTCCTGCCACGCCCGGGGCGTGAGGGTGGCGACCGCAACGACCGGGATTAACCGGCCAGCCTTTTAGCAAAGGCTTTGTGAAAAAGAGCAACCGGGCGCTCCTTTAGTTAGGGGTGCCCGGTTTTGCTTATGCGCCATCTTGAGGCACTAGGGCAAAAAATTTAGTGGGAACCTTTTTGAACGCATACTTGTATTTTATACGGATACCTCCTGAACGGGGTTTTTCCGCTAACCGTCAAGTTTTTTTCCTTTGGGCAACTTTTCAGCTAATTATTCCGTATTTTAACAAAGGAGAAAGCAGTATTACCGGAGACCGAATCCCGGAATTACCGCCTGCGTATTGTACACTTTGTTGACAAACAAGGCACTTCCGAGCCACCGGGGCGTCCTCTGCCCGCTGCTTTTTAGCCGGGAAGTACCCTAAATATCGTAATGTATGCGTCAGTTAAAAATTACTAATAAAATTACTGCCCGGGAGAGCCTCGCCCTGGATAAGTATCTCAACGATATTGGCAAAATCCCAATGCTTGCCCCGGAAGAGGAGGCTGAGCTGGCCCGCCGTATCCGGCAAGGGGATCAGGAAGCCTTGGATAAGCTTACCCGTTCAAACCTCCGCTTCGTCGTTTCGGTGGCCAAACAATATCAGAATCAAGGTTTGTCGCTCAGCGATCTCATCAACGAAGGGAACGTAGGGCTGATGAAAGCTGCCCGCCGTTTTGATGAGACCAAAGGCTTTAAATTTATTTCTTACGCGGTCTGGTGGATCCGGCAATCTATCTTACAGGCCATTGTTGAGTACTCCCGTATCGTCCGCTTGCCCCTGAATAAGGTGGGCTCTTACAACAAAGTCAATGAGGCCTTCCTTTCTTTTGTGCAAGAATTCGAGCGGGAGCCTACGCATGAAGAGCTGGCCGATTTGCTGGGCATCAGCCCTAAGGAAATTTCTAATATGCTTAAGGGCAATGGCCGCCACGTTTCAGTGGATGCGCCGATGAGCGGTGAAGACGGAGACTCCACAATGCTGGATGTGATCTCAGCGGATGAAGAGGGCTCTGCTGCCCCGGATGGCTCTCTGATGGAACAATCGCTTAAGGATGAAGTGCAGCAAGGCCTGTCTATCCTTTCCCCAAGAGAGGTAGAGGTGCTGTCTTCCTACTACGGCCTCAATGGGCACAAATCATTGACGCTGGAAGAAATAGGCGATTTATATGGCCTGACCCGCGAACGGGTCCGGCAGATTAAAGAGCGTGCTATCCGCCGCCTGCGCAAGTCTTACAACCGGAATGCACTGAAGTCCTATTTGGGGTAGCTTTAGTGCCCCGCAGAGGAGTTGGGCTTGCTGGGCGTAAACCAAAATTCGCAAGCGTTTGTGCTTTTCGGGTTATAGCTTGGCGTTGGCCTAGCGCTGCGAAGGGGGGTACGCCCGATAGGGCCGAGCGGATAGCGAGCCCCGTAGCATAGCGGCACCTGCCCGCTGGCAGGGGCAGGGCCCCATCCTTGCGACAGGGGCTGGCCTCATTCCGCGAAGCAGGCTGGGCAGGCAAAAACGATAATCTGGTTTATGCCAGCTTACTTGCCCCGCTCGTCTGAAGTAATGTGGATAAAAAATCAGGCCCGTTTGCCATTGCAGATGGGCCTTTCTTTTACAAAAAACACAATCCTCTTTTTTATGGCCCGTCAGCATTTCTGTCTTCTTGCCATCTTTATGCTTTTAGGCTTTGGGCCGGGCTGTTCGGGTGATGGGCCCGAGCCGGATACTACAGCACAGCAAAAAACGGCACCACCTTCTGGCCGGCCTGCGGTAGTAGAGATGCCGTTCAGCCAGGTCAGGAAAGGCCCTGGCACCATGCAGGAAGCAATCGCTACACTTTCTGAAGGGGATACCCTTTGGCTGAGCGGTGAGATAGGGCAGGAGCTCACCCGGGTCAAGGTAGGGCAACGCACTTACGAGATGCCGTGGGTGCACTGCTACCTGAAGGATGGAAGAGAAGGGTGGGTGCACCCAACTGCTATCCGCAATAGCCTGCCGGTAGAAGAATGGGTTGCGCTGGCCGCAGGCGCCGATGAGGCCCAGATGGTGAGGGCGTACGTAGCAGCCTTCTCGCAGCGGCAGCAAAGCGCTGCTGCAAACATCACCGCCCTGTTAAAAGGGCAGGAGCTGTGCAGAGCGCTCACGCAAGCCGCAGCGCAAAAACCGGAAGCACAGTTTGCTTTGCTCAGAGGGGCATTGCCTGCTGTCGTACCTTCGGCTGGCCCTAACGGGCAGTTGTCCTTTTATCTTGACTATCGGGTTTTCGGGGGCGCGGCTATGCAGACCTTGGAGTCAGCTGATGACGATATGCTAGAAGTTTTTTTCTGCGCTTTCCCTGTTGACAGCATTGGCTATGCGCTAGGCAGCTGGCAGCTGGAGGACGGCGCGGGCAGGGTGTTCAGCCTGCTGGGAAGGGGCAGGCATCTGCAGCTCTTGAAGCTTTTGGACGAGGCGGCAGGGCAGTCAGATGAAGCAGGGGAGGAGCTCGGCCGGCTGAAAGGGGCGATTTTCAACGATGTTATTGCTCCGGGTGTTTTATATTGGGAGCCAAAAGAAAAAGCCCTAGCGGAGCTGACAGAAATATACCACGCACCGCTCTCAGTTGTCCACCCTGCCGATACTGCGATCATCGGTGGCGTTCTGCGTTCATGGGCTGCCGCTCCGGATGGAGATCAGCGATTTAATCATCGGGCAGGCGTTCTGCTGCCTATGGAATGAAAAAAGGCTTATGGGATTTTTTGCACTCATTACGTTATTAGCGGTCCTTGCTGGGGTCTTGCTGTTGTGGCGGGCATTATCGAACTTGCCTCCCGGAGAGAAAAAAATGTTCAAGGACCTGGAAGAACTGCGTATGGAAATGCAGGATTGGATAGGGGGAAGGGAGCTAGTCCCCCTCAAACGGGAAGAGATGGACGCTTTTTCTCTCAATCAGGTGGAGCAATCCTTCAAAAAGCGCTCGGGGAAAAAGGGGCGCGGCATTTTCACCACCATCTACCACGAGCCGGTCATGGCATATAGCTTCCGAGAATACAGCGGCAACAGCGGTCAGGGCCTATTGTTTGTGCAGACTGCGGAGAAGAGCTACTCTTTCGTAAAAGGCAAAAATGGAGTCCGGATTGCTGCAGGGAATACCGAATTAGGCACCCTTAAGGCAGATGATATTTTATATAGTGCAAAGAACGGCAAGCCGCTTGCTCGTCTGGGGCAATCTGCCAATCAGCTGTTGCCCGTCGTATCTGAAGAGCGGGAGCTCGGGAGCATCGTCTTGCCGATGGCAGGCAATGCTGTGGGCAAAGAGCTGAGCGAGAGGGCTTTCCAGTTTGTGCCGGATAATTTGTCTGAAGAAGAACGGGACGTATTCCTGTCTTTGGCGGCGTTAGAGCTCGTAAAACAGGCAAGGGGCCAATAGCCTGTATTTGGCAATGTAGCTGGAATGGCCTAATTTGCGTGATTATGTTGCTGCAGGCCAAAACCAATCAGCAGCATTTTTGTTTCTAAGCAAATTCGCGGTTGACCGCCGCCCAACGCTATAGTTATGAGTTTATCTAAAAAAGCTAATCTGATCATTTACCGCTTCCGCGAAAAAGGCCTGGAGGTGTTCTTGGTCAATGATGACAAAAGCGGGCAAGAAGAGTCTTGGGGCATCCCCCAAGGCGAGGTAAATGACAACCGGTCTCGTTCTCTAATGGAGGAAGACCGCCTCATAGAGCTTGACCCTGTGGCTCAGGAAAGCGGAGATTTGGAAAACGCTATGGCTGTCGAAGGCGACTGGCATGAAATCCCTTCCCTCAAAGCGATGCTTGGAGAGGATGCTCAATATCTTAAAGACAAACTCCGTTCTATGGAGGAGAAAGGCACTTATTTCGTAGTGAAGGAAGCTTTCAAAAAAGTCCTTCCTCATCAGTATAAGTTCCTGAAAGAGCTAAAAGACATTCTTGCGGACCGCAATTCTGTTAAAGACATCTAGATGTTTTCGGGGCTTTACCTTTACAGGCCGGCCGGAAAGCTTAGCGCTCTCCGGCCGGTCTTCGTTTTAGGCTGGCCCGCGAACTTGGGCCTTTGGCGTTTCAAGAAGGCTCACCAAAGTATTTTGGGCGCAACCCCGATTGTCCTTTTTTTAAAGGCCTGCCCCTACACGATGTAATGGGGGCCTGCCCCTGCCTGATGGCAGGTGCCGCTATGCTACGGGGCTCGCTATCCGCTCGGCCCTAGCGGGCGTACCCCCCTTCGCAGCGCTAGGCCAATGCCAGCCTAAAGCCTGGAAAGCATAAACGCCTACGGCATTTTGGTTCACGCCCAGTATTTTTTGCTTCCCAAAAGCCTAAGCCGCCCCTGCCTGCCGAGCCAAAGCTATGGCTTGTTGCAATTGCGCATCCCGGTCAAGGCTAGTGTTGTCGATCACAACTGCATCTGCCGCTTTACGGAGCGGACTGTCTTCCCGGGTGGAATCGATGTGGTCGCGGTGCTGTAAGTTTTGGGCTATATCCTCAAGCGTAGCAGGCACGCCTTTGGCCTGCAGCTCATCGTACCGCCTTTTGGTACGGATTTGTGCAGCCGCAGTTAGGAAGATTTTCAACTCTGCCCTAGGGAAAACCACGGTGCCAATATCCCGGCCGTCCATTACAATCCCCTTTTCACTGCCCATTTCCTGTTGCTGTGCTACCATTGCCCGGCGCACTTCTGGCACAGCTGCTACTTCGCTCACATAATTTGATACCCGCATCTCCCTGATTTCCGACTCGACCAGTTCTCCGTTGAGCAAGGTGCGGTTGGCCAGGTCAAACCGGATTTGGATTTCACCCAATGCGCTTTTGACCCGTTGGGCGTCTTCTACAGCGATGCCGTGGCGTAGAAAATAAAGGGTGACCGCCCTGTACATTGCCCCCGAATCGATATAAGTATAGCCGAGGCGCTGAGCCAAAGCTTTTGCCAGGGTGCTTTTTCCACAGGAAGAATAGCCATCAATGGCGATAGTAATTTTATTCACAGTTCATTGCTTTGCCGGGGCCGAAGATACCGAGGAATACCAAAGATGTAAAATCGCTCCAGCTAAATCCCTCCCCAGTCAGAGAATATAAGTCTGAACCCTTTCCCAAATGCGCTCAAAGGGAATGACTTCGAGGTTGTCTATAGTGCCGTCGTAATTCATAGGGTGCTCCCGGAGCAGTTGTAGGTTTTTAGCGCTCGAAGTGACCTCTTCAGGCTGAAAGCCAGCTTTTGCGTATTTTTGTAACAGCCGTGCAAATTGCAACGGGCGGTAGTAGTCATCCTTGCGCAATTGCCGGCTGGCAAATTTTTTGAGCTGCTCGATCCGGTCGCCTGCTTCCCCAAACTTTCGCCTTTCCAGCAAAAACAGCACCTGAAGGGCAAGCATATGCAAAGTAAGGACTTTCTGCTCGCGGGGGTATATGGCAGGGTGGTCTAAGACTTTAGAAGCCCGGTAGGCCTTATCTTTTTGCATCAACAAGATTTTATTGCGCTTGCCCTCCGCCTCGATGATGTAGTTGACGTACCCATCGAAGATATGCCATTTATCTTGTACCGCAGCTGAGAGTTTCCTGAACCGGGAATGGCCAAAGCACTCCCGGAAAATGGCGACCGCCTGGGTAAAGTTCTCTGTGTGCATGGCGAGCAGGAAATAGTACTCCATAAAAGCAAACCACTCTTCGCTGCCTTTATCGAGGTCCTTAAGGCACTGTTCTGCCGTAGTCCGCCCGTCCCGGAAATTTTGCAGGTGCAGGAAAGCCGACATTTTTAGTGTATGGAAAGCAATGAGCTTCTTATGCTGTTTGTAGACCGGGTTGTCATTCACATATTGAATGCCCTGCCGGCAGACTTCTATCATTGCTTCGTACTGCTGCTGCAGCTCATAGTAATGAATCCACACCAGGTACATATTGAAGCGCACCACAGGGGAGTGCTGCTGTTCGGTCAGTTTGACCAGCTGTTCTCCATAAGATCTGATCTCTGGCAGCTTTGTCAGGGCATCCACCTTTGGGAGTTTCATCATAAGGGAGACCTTTTGGAGAAGCTCTTCTGAGGTCAGCTCGGCCTGCAAAACAGGAAGGTAGGCGTCAATATGAGCCTGATACTCTTCAAAGCTTTTGAGGTCGCCTTCGGCTGCGCTGTGCTCTCTCAGTATCCGGGCGCTGTTCACGATAATATCGGCAAACTGGTATTTCAGGCTGGCGGTCAGGATTTGCCGGGCCAGTTGTAGGGCAGAAAGGGGGGCATCGTACCACAACAGTGTTTTGACCAGGGTCCAATCTTTATGGCAGGAATAATAAGCCCGGTCATAGTCAGCGGTTTTAGGCAAGTTGATATCGAGAAAGAAAAGCGTATTGAGGAGGCGTTTGCGGAAGCGCGATTTGAGCTGCCGGTACTTCGCATCTGTGGGGCCACAGCCATAAAGGGCTTGGGCCGCTTCCCGGTCGTTTTTGAATTTTTGATCCCTCAGCGCTTCGTAGAACTGATTGAACATACTGTTCTTGTGCTTCAGGGAGTGGTCGTCAAAGATTTCAATTTTCCGCACTTTCCGTTTAGTTACGACCCGCGCAATTTCCAGTAGGTTTTTCATTTTTTGGCTGTTGTGGTACAGTGAGGGGAGAATCTCCCCTTTCTGCTTAAGAAAGGAACTAGCCTACCGGCTGACACCATTACCGGTAATTTGTGACAGTGAAGTTGGGGAAAAATGTGTGCAATCCCAAATAAAAAAGGTTTTGCAGTACACTGCAAAACCTTTTTTTAGGGGCTATAGCCTGGGGTTGCGAAACAGCTAGTATTCGTCTTCGTTGAAGAGGAAGTCATCTTTGCGGGGATAGTCTGGCCAGATTTCTTCTATGCCTTCGTAGACTTCCCCCTCGTCTTCCATTTGCTGCAGGTTCTCGATAACCTCAAGGGGTGCACCTGAACGGATGGCGTAGTCAATGAGTTCATCACGAGTGGCTGGCCAAGGTGCATCCTCCAAGTGGTACGCCAATTCAAGAGTCCAGTACATATATCGGATTATTTATGTGTTTTCCTAAAACATTCAGAACGAGGGGCGCGGCTTTATCAGGTTTTCCCCTGTCTTCCTGTGCATTGCATCAATGAGACAGGGGCATCATAAGCTGCTGCTGCAAGCGGCACCCACTAACGAACGGCAAAAGTAAAAAACCTGCCCTACTAACCAAATACTGAGCGATTTATTTTTCGCCGGAGCAGTAAATATTTTACCCAGCTGATAATGAGCAGTATGCCCTGCGGACAGCTAGGCTGCGGCCAGCCTCCTTTTTTGCCATGCGGTATCCTAGTCAAGGGTAGGCTTTCAATATGCGGAAGGGGCTTTTCTCATAACCTTGGGGCACGGTCCCTATGGATTGGGAATAGGCCGGCCCGGTCGGGTCACAGAAATAATAGTTCCTGTTTTCATAACGGACAGCCTCCCCCTTTGTTTGCGGCAGCGCAACGGCCAGGGTGAGGTGGTCAGGGAAAGCGACGACGAGCATAGGGAGCCCAAGCAGGTGCTTGCTGAGCTGCACGTAAAGGGCAACCCGGTCTTCGCAGTCGGAATAAGGGTGCAGCAGCACTTCTTCGGCTGACATAGGGCGGCTGTAGCCAAACTGTGCGTGGTCTTCTTGGTAAGCGAAAGCAGAACGGGTGAAGGCTGCCAGGAAAGCCGCTCGCTGTTGTGGGCTTTTCCCCATCATTAGCTGTTCCAGCTGGGGGATGAGTGTGCGCTCCAAAGCTGCTGAGAGCGGTATGTCAAGGTAAGCGGTTTCATCCAGCTGAGGGTATTGCTCCATTAGCATCTTCATGGTAGCATCTACGGTCACCTCTAGGTGCTGCCATGCTCCGTCTGCCAAAAACTTCAGCTGCTGTTGTTCTGGCCGGGGGCGCAGCAGGGGCAGGCTCTGAAGCCCAAAGCGGAAAGAAGCGCCATTGGGGTTGGGCTGGAAGAGTATAAAATACAGCGGTGCCCCGTCTTCCTGCACGGCCTGGCGTTGAGTGCTCAGATTGAAATAGGTGCGCCCGCCGTCATTTACGAGCGGTACCCTGAAGAGGTGCTCATCGCTATAGGCATAAAGGTAGACTTCCTTGGCGCGGTAGCCTATGCGTACGTCCATGCCGGATTGTGCCAGCAAAAACCAGACGGTCAGTGTGCGGTCAGCTTTGCTGCGGTGGGAGAAAGTCTGCTTTATAGCCGCTTCTATCAGCTGGTAATAGAGCCAGTCGTTGAGTTTTAGGGTCCTGCGTACTTGCCGGAGGCTGTAGAGCAGCGGATGGTAGTTGCTTTTTGCAAGCTGATGATAAAAGTGGGGTATGCCATGGTCATCGATGGCAGCTGGGGAGGGCGGCAGGAATTGGGCAGGGTAAGAAATACGGATGTGCTCCCCCCAGATCGGGACAAGCACTTCTTTGATAGGATCCGTACTGCCGGGGGTAGCCCCACAAAGGAAAATCGGCAGCAGTAACCCAAAGGCAAGGCTTGGGAATATCCGTGAGTAGGGGTGTCCTTGTTGCATAGTTCAGTGCTGAAACAGCTCTTGAAGCTGGTGTAAAGTTTGGGGTTTACACAGGATAATAAGCAGCAAGGGTTAAAGCCCGAAATATGCCGGGCTTAATGTTCTTTGTGGGCAGCCTTCAGTTCGTAGGCTTAGCGCTCTAAATATGCTTTGAGCAGAAGCAGTGTGGGCACCCTGCTGCCGGGCAGCAGGGCCAAGATAGCGCTTAAATTCACAGCTTACAGGATCAGCATTGCGTCTCCGTAGGAAAAGAATCGGTAGCCTTCTTTCAGTGCTTGTTTGTAGGCCTCCATGATCAGGTCATACCCTCCAAATGCGCACACCATAATCATAAGGCTGGATTTTGGCAGGTGGAAATTCGTGACCATGGCATCGGCTATGCTGAACTCGTAAGGAGGGTAAATGAAAAGGTTGGTCCAGCCTTCCGCTTCCTTCAGCAAGCCTTCAGCCGAAACCGCCGACTCAATGCTCCGCATCGTTGTCGTGCCTACGGCACATACCCTATGCCCTTCAGTCTTGGACCGGTTCACCGTGTCTACCGCTCTGTCCGTTATCCGGAAGTACTCCGCGTCCATTTTATGCTTAGACAAATCCTCCACGTCGATACTCCGGAAAGTGCCCAGCCCGATATGAAGGGTCAGCTCAGCAAATTCAACGCCTTTGATTTCCAAGCGCTTCATCAGCTCTTCGCTGTAGTGAAGGCCCGCAGTGGGCGCTGCAACAGCCCCTAATTCTTTGGCGAATACCGTCTGGAAACGGTCCCGGTCGGCGGGCTCCGCTTTCCGGCCGATCTCTTTGGGCAGCGGGGTAGTCCCTAGGCGGTTGAGGTCGCGCTGAAAAGCCTCGTCCGAATCTTCGTAAATAAACCGGATGGTCCGCCCACGGGAAGTGGTATTGTCGACAACCTCTGCTACGAGGACTTCATTGCCGTGCTCGTCGCAAAAGTAAAGTTTGTTGCCAACGCGTATCTTCCGGGCGGGATCTACTAGTACATCCCAAAGACGGGAATCGCTGTTGAGCTCCCGCAACAGGAATACTTCTATATCCGCTCCAGTCTTTTCTTTCTGCCCGTAAAGGCGTGCAGGGAAAACCTTTGTATTGTTGAAGATCATGGTATCTCCCTCGTCAAAATACTCCAAGATGTCCTTGAACTGGCGATGTTCGATTTTGCCACTATCTCTGTGAATGACCATCAGCTTGGAATCATGCCTGTTTTTTTCGGGGTGCTTGGCAATACGGTCTGACGGCAAGTCAAAATCAAATTGAGACAGTTTGGTCCTCATGCTTAAAGTGCTTTTTCGGATTTGAGTTCAGAGGCAGTAAGGCGGGGCCACTAAGAAATGGCTGCCGATAGCGCTGGGGATGCCCCCCCGATATGCGGCTGCTGTTTGGTTGGCCTGCTCATGCCCTTGCTCGCTTTGCTAAAGATTATTTCAGCGGATTATTCCGGCAATGATACTAAAAAATAACGGTTTGACGGATGTGTTCCGACATAACAACAGCACGAGCCAGAGAATTGCTTAGCCGGGAGCAACTATTTCTGCACGGAATTGATTGGCTATAGCGTTGCCCCCCTTTTTGGCGCTAAAACGGATAGCCCAGCGCCAAGTTGAAAACCAGGTTTTGGGCCCTCCAGCTTGCGCGGCGCGGCGCCATTTCGTCAAATACCCAGCGTTGCCCTGCTGGGCGGTAAGGTTTCCTGAATGGCGCAGCGATATCCATGCGGAGGACGAAGTAGGTTACATCCAGCCTTAGCCCGGCCCCTCCGCCCACTGCGATTTGCTCCGGGAAGCGGCTCCAGTTGAATACAGCCTCTGGCTCGCTTCCTTGTGCCAGCCAGATGTTGCCTGCATCTACAAAAAGGCCCCCCTTGAGGTAACTGAACAGCGGGAAGCGGTACTCTATATTGGCTTCCAGCTTTATGTCCCCGGTCTGGTCCTGAAAATTGCCGGCATCTAATGCTTCGACGGGGGTCGCCCCGGGCCCTAATGCCCGGATTTGCCAGGCCCTTATGCTGTTGCTCCCCCCCACGAAAAACTGCCGGATGTACGGGATGGCAGAGGCATTGCCATAGGGCAGGGCTGCTCCTATGTTCAGCCGTGCTGCCCATTCGTCTTTGCGGCCAAACCAATGCTGTGTAATGGTGCCTTCTGCCCTGAAAAACTGTGCAAAGGGCAAGCCCAACAGCTCAAAAGGGGCGTCTTGTGGGCCGGAAGCCGCACGCCTTGCCAGAAAAGCCAGATTGCCAGCAGGCTCTACCACTGCATTCATGCGCAGGTAGTTTTGGCGTTTCCCGGGCTCCTCTTCACTGTAGCTGTACTCAAATTGGGTGCTCAGGATGAGGTTGTTCTGAAAACTGGCTTGCAGCCTGGGCGTTGCGGCAAGGCGCTCATCAAAGGCAGGGGTACTGCTCAGTAAATTGGTCTGTGTGAGCTGAAATGGCAGCCAGCGGTACCGGTGCAGGCGGCCAGGCTGCCATTCGTAGGCCCAGCTGCCAGAAGCTGAAAAGACCGAGAAGAACCCGGTCCGCCGCTGAAAGTCTGCTTGTACGCTAGCGGTGGTTTTGGCTTGCCAGGCTTGCTCTGTCCCCAATAAGCCAAAAGGGGCGATAAGCCCGGGCCAGGAAAGGCCAGCCCGAGCGCTCAGGTTGATGCTGTTGATGAAGTCTACTTCCTGCCCAAGCTGTGTGGCCGCATTGGCCGAGCCCCTGAGCTGTAGCTGCTCCGCATTGCCAAACAGGTTGCGGTGGGTATAGTCTAGGCTCAGCCCTGCGTTAATGGAGCTGCTTGCCGTGCTCAAGGTGCTGGCTTCAAGCTCTGCGGAAAAATCCTGCGGCAAGCCAGGGGTTAGGTAAAAGTAGCGGTCTACTAGCAGGCTGTCCCCTGCTCTCCGGGTATCGTATTTAAGGTTGGCAAATTTATAAGGGCCCAGGCCTAGCAGGCGGTTCAGCGATTTCTGTTGCAGGGGCTGCCTGAACAGTGTTTGCTCTCTTTGCAGGACAGAACGCGCGATGGCCTGGCTGCTCACAAACTGCTGTTGCTGTATGAAGATTAGCCCATCGTGGTACGTAGTATCTGCGCCGCTACTTTCTTCTCCCAGCTGGTAGGTAGGGAATATATAGGTGCGCCCAAGGTAGTGTTTTTGAAAAGGCTGGCCTTGCGGGGGAGGGGATAACCGAAGGCTTACGATAGCGCTCTGCTGCCCAGGGAGGGTATCTACGTAGTAAAAAAACTGTTGGCGGCTAAGCCCAAAGAAGCCCGCATCTTGCCCGGCAGCAGCCAATTGCTCTCGGGTGGCGTTCAGGTCTCTTATGCGATATGGGCGGCCAGGCTGTAGGGGGACTTCCGAGCGCATGGCCAACAGCAGTTGGGATATGGCTCGGGTATCGGTAGGCCAGCTGACAGAATCCACCCTATACCTAGGGCCGGGGTAGAGCTGATAACTGACTTCTACACGGGCTTTTCGGACGGCAGTGTCCATCTGTGCTTCGGCTTGAAGGAACCCTTCGTCCTGCATCCATTTTTCTAGCCTCAGCCGGTCTAGCTCTGCCCGGTCGGGGTCAAAAGTAACAGGCGGTTGACCGAGCTTCTCGCGTATCCATTTGCCTATGCCCTTTTTCTTGTCGTGAAAAGCGTTGTGGATACCGAGCCTAGGGTAGGTGCCCAAGAAAGCTGCATTGGGGGATTGCCTCAGCTGTGCGGCAGCTTCCCCCTCATTCAGGCCCTTGGCAGGGGCTGCTGTCTGTATGCCCACTCCGGTCAGCAACAGCTCTCCTTCTGAAAGCCGGCGGGCCGGTTGGCAAGCAAAGAGGAGGCTCGCTGCCAGTAAAGCTATAAAAATCTGCTTCTCAGTCATGGCGCTCAGGATTTGAACTGCGGGCAGTGTCTTGGGCAGGGCTGCCAAACGATTTGCGGAACAGCAGGCTGGCGCCAGTCCGGGTGCCATTGGTGAAAATATCGTAGCCGGGGCGGCGGAACACCCGCAAGCGGTAGCGCCCATCTTCCGTAATCCTGTATTCGAGCAGGAAATCGCCCGCGAGCACAGTCTGCTGGCCAGAGGCTTGGCTTTCGCTCACCCCCACGTTGCCGCCAACCTCCACGGAGATGCGGTCGTTGAACAGCTGCTTGGACAAGCCGAGGTTGAGCTCGGTAATGGTCTCCCCAGAGCTGATGCCCCCAGTATTGTAAGAGTCGATGCCAACGTTGAGGTCGACACCGTCTACGTATTGTTCGGCCAGCCGGTTGAGCTGATTGGTCAACATACTGCTGACGCTGGACAGGGCGATGTTCTCCCCAGCAGCGGCCAGGCTGCCGTCGCTTTGCCCGCCTAAAAAGGCATTGAAGAGCAGCAGCCCAAAAACCTGTTTGTTCAGCTCTGTCTCTTCATCTGCCAGCTGGTTGAATTTCTGTTGTATCAGCTCAGCCAGGTTGCCTGATACCTTTTCGCCTGCGCTCAGGCTGAAGTGTATCTCAGGTGCTTCCAATGTGCCGGTCATGGCCATTCTTACCGCAACAGGCTGCCGACGCCTCGCAGCTTGCTCCTGGTCCGCAGTCAGGGTGGCTTCTTGCTGTAGGATAGGCAGGACGGGCGCCTCCGTCCGGTAAATGGCGGCGAGGTCAAAGCGTGCCCCAAGCGGGTCGCCTGGCAGAAAAATGGTGCCGCCCGGGGCAACCTCAAATTTCCTTTTCACCAGGCCTTCATAGTTGAGCTGGTAGCTGCCTTTTGTGATTTCAATTGTGCCGGTGGTGCTCAGGTTGCCATTGGGCAGGAGCTCCACTTGTATGTTGGCTTTCCCTCGTGCGGTAAGCTGATCTCCGGTAGCGGGGTCGATGATGGCTATGATTTCTGCTTCTGGCGTCAGGTTCAGCTGTAGGGAGATGTTATAGCCAGCAGGGGCTATCTGATAAAGGCTATCCGCGGTGGCGGCTTCACGTATTTCCGGGTTGCCAAAAATGATGTAGTCCTCTTGGGTGACGGCTTCGGCTTCGGTAAGCGGGAGTACCGTAAGCTTGGTGCCTGGCATGGTGGTCGCTTGGATGTCGATCCTCAAGTCATCTGGGCTGCCGGACAAGCGGGCGGTCGTGCCCAGCTGTATTTTGCCAAAAAACAGGTCGTTGTCTGCTGCCTGAGTGTTCATGACCTGGAAGTTAGGAGCGTCGAACAGGAGGTTTAGCCTAAACTGTGAGAATGCTTGATGGGCAATGTCTCCGCTAAGGGAAGCCCGCTGCCCGGTTTCATCAACCAAAGGGACACGGCCCAGGAGGATTTGCCCGGGCTGGAAATTGATCTGGTGCTGTGGGATGGTGAAACGGGCCTGCAGGTAATCTATAAAGGTAGACAGGCTATCGGCTGATACGGTGCCTGTGACCTGTGGCAGGGCCTCGCCCGCAGGGGCAAGCTTGAGGTCGGCGCTTAGGTACCCCCTGCTGTCCCGTATGCTGCCCTGGGCAAAGAAATCGAACGGGCTGACCGGCATACGGTCAGCTTTGATTGTGCCGTTAGCCTGGCTGGTGTTGAGGTCATATTCCAAGTTGGCTATCAAACGGGCCTGGCTGCCGGACTGCAGCTTGGCCATCGCATTTATTCGGTTGCCTTTAGTGTCCGGCGCCCCTTTCAGCGTCAGGTCCCCTAGCTTCACCTTGTCAAGTGTCAGGTCGTAAATGCCGAGGTCAGCCCGGTAAGGCTGAAGGCTGTCGGCAGGGCTCACCGTTGCGCTCCCGTTCAGTTTCCCGCTAAGGTATCCAGCCTCGAGCCCAATGGCCTGGGAGAGCTCTTGCAAGCGGAAATCTTCGAAAAAGAGCCCTAGCGGGGGGATGGGCATTTCGGTGCTTGCACTATCGCTTTGGAGGGTGACGCGGTTGCCGTTCCGGGCTATCCCTACTTGGTGAGCATACAAGTAGCCTGGCCCAAACAGCAGGCTGTGGCGCTCCGGGATCTGCCACTCTTTGCCATTGAGGAAAAACGGAGGGCTTAGCCGGAGTTGGAACAAACTGTCTACCGCTTTTACATACATACCTGCTCTAAGCCTAGGGGGGGCGTCAGCAGGGCCGACAGAAAAAGCCCCAAATAAGCTGTCCCGGAGTAGTTCGCCCCCTATGCGGAGCTGTTGCGCTAATGTTGTGGTGTCTTGCCAGACTTTTTCTGCACTCAGCAGCTGCCTAATGCCCGCTGTGTCGCCATATACTGCCCAAGCCACGGTGTCAGCTTTGAAAAGGCCATATTGCAATGCTTCAACCGATAGCTCGGCATTGAGCAGCCTGGCCTCGCTGTCAAACCGAGCCTGAAAGGCGGCCCCTGCGGGCAGGCGGAGGGCAGGAAGGAAAAGGTCTGTAAAGGCCTGCGTATCTTTGAGCTTGATGCTGGCCTCGAAAGCTTGTGCAGGCAGGGGGAGGGTATCTGATTTGACATCCTGCCCTAGCAGCCGGCCGAGCGGGAAAAAAGTATCGGCAAAAGCCATCAAGTGCTTTGGGAAAACCCCCAGTTCGTAGCTGCCGGATAGGGTTGCGTCTGCAAAGGGGGAGGAAAGGCGTATCTCTCCGGGCTGTGAACCTTCCGGAGCCTGGGCTTGTAAGGCGATACGGTCTGCAACGAGTTGCTTTTCCTCCTGCACCAAGCGTAGCCCAAGCAGGAGCGCCTGCCCGTTAAGGTCATCGGGGTGGAGCCCTTGAATGTTGACAGATGGGCTGACAGACAAGGCAAGGGGGGCAGGGTAGAGGTTGAGCTGCTGCATATCAAGGTAGCGGATTTCCCCTTCAAGGGCTATGGCTGGCATAAGGGAGTCCGATCGGTATTGTCCAGTAAGGCTGAGGTCTGCAAGCGGATCGTCAGCAGAGATGCTTCCTTCGTAAACGCCTTGCGCTGCTTTGGCGCGTATTTGCAAGCCCCGATAAGTGTAGCCGTTGTATCCTGCCTGCTGAACATCCAGCTGCAGGTTGGCAATAAGGTTGTCGGGGGATGCCCCTGACCCTTCGAATCGGGCATTTAGGCTAACCTCCCCAAGTGTGGGGGCAGCAAGCACTTGCCCCAGGTTGAAGGAGGGCACGTTGAGGGAGCCGGAGTAGGCTATTGGGCCTACAAAGGACAAAGACAGGCTTGGCGCCAACTGGCCGGCGGCTGTTTGGAGCGAGCCATCGATAAAAATACTATCAGCATTGCCCTTGATGAGCCCAGACCAGTTTAAGGGGCCCATGCGCTCCAGCTCTGTTATTGTACCGATGAAAGGGCGTAGGTCTTCGGCTGAGCTTTGCAGGGCCTGGCATTGAAAGGCGTAGGCCAAAGGGCGGTTCTGTGAAGGGATATCCAGTTTTACCTGCCCCAGTAGGGAAGTTGAAGCTGCGGTTTTTAGCTCCAAAACCGGAATGTCCAGCTTTTCTAGGCTTCCTCTGAGCGTGGCGCTGAAGGCAAATCGCCCCCATTGCACAAGGCTATCTGGCAGGGCCCCTTTTTGCAACAGCGGCTTCAGCAGTGCAAAGTCTCCCTCTGCCCGTGTTTCCCCCTCATAAGATAGGAGGCCTGCCTGTGCAGGCGCGCTCACCTGGCCGGAAAGGTTTAGCGCAAATGCTTTCCCCGCCTGAGCGCTCACCTTGCCCTTGATCTGTGCAAGGCTACCGTTCAGGGTGGCTGTGCTGTTGATGGCCCAGTCTTTTTCATTGGAGATCACCGGCAAGGCCCCTGCCCAGTAGCTAAGGTCTTGGCGTGCAAGGGTGAGCTGAGGGACATCAAGAGACAGCCCAGTATTTGGCTTGAGGGCAGATAGGGCGTTTAGGTCATCAAATGAAAGGCTGGCGGTAGAGGGGGCCAGGCTAGAGTATGGCGTAGCGAACTGCAGCTTGGCCAGTTGGGCCGATTGAGGAGTAAGGTTTGCCTGAAAGCTCAGAGCCCTGAGCTCGAAGCCGTTCTGTTCGCGGAAAGCAAGCTGGGTAAGGCCTGCAGACAGCTGGGCCGAAGACCAGGATAATCCTTCGCCTTTTAGCGACAGCTCCTCCAGATGGATATGGGCTGGGTCGAAATTACCATAGGGCAAAGGAGGGCTCCCGAAGTCATCGAATGCTACGCTGAGGTTGGCCCATTCCATTTGCCCCAATGAGATATCCCATCCGGTGTAGGGCCAGGAAAAACCAGTAGCTTGCGCCTGGGCAGGCGTTTCTGCCACGCTCGGTTCTGACCTGACTTTGACTTCGAGGTAGCTGTCAGACCATAAGAGGTCACGGATAGCTATGGTTTGTTGCTCCAGGTCAAATGACTGGGCCTGTAGTTCCAGCTGCCCAATTTGGCTATAGTAGTAAGCTTCCTGCAGGCTGTCTGCGAAGGACAAGCGGATATCTCGGAGGGAAATATCCTTGAGGCCGATGGCCCACGGGGAAGTTTGGGCAGTAGTATCTGTGGGGGCATCAGATGCAAAGGCATCAACCAAGAATTGGTAGTTGAAGGTAGCATCAGTGCGGTTGTTGTAGACCCGCGCACGAGCATTGGATAGCGCGATATTGTCAACTGTGATCTGCTGTTGTAGAGGGGCGAAGAGGCTGAGCTGTACTTGCAGCCGGCCAGCATAGAGCAAGGTATCACCTTGTAAGTCTTCCAAGTAGAGGCCTTCCAGGGTCAGCTGGTTGAAAAAATCAATGTAAACCCGGTCGAGCGAGAACGGTGTGCCGAGCTTGTGCGAGAGGTAGCTGGCCGTTTCCCGGGCAATACGGTTTTGGACAGCAGGCAGCTGAAGAGCGCCCCAGAGCACAGCCAAGAGGATGAGCAGGGCCGCGAGCATGCGCCAGGTCCATTTCCACAATAAATGCAAGCGTTGGTTGGGCAAGGCGATGATGGTTGTTGTGCTGTTCAGGTTACGGAGCTAAGCGTGTGTCTGGGCCTTTTAACTAGTTGTTAGCCAGTTGTTTATGATTATGTAGAGCTATAGGGTAGGGGCTGTCGATAGTTATACAGGCTCAAGACTGCTCTAAGATAGGAACGGATGGGCAATCGGAGATGTTTGCGGGCAGTATAAAAAAACGCCAACCGGCAAATTTGCCAGTTGGCGCTTGTGCTGCATGCCCTTCTGGGTGGTGCAGCGGTTCGTTAGAACATTTCAGTAGCCGCGAAGTGGAAGCTGGCTTCCCGGGCTGCATTCTCGTCAGAGTCTGCGCCGTGTACTGCATTTTCGCCTATGCTCTTGGCATAAAGGGCACGGATAGTGCCTGGCGCAGCTTCAGCCGGGTTGGTAGCGCCGATCAGGGTGCGGAAATCTTCCACGGCGTTGTCTTTTTCAAGGACAGCCGCTACGATGGGGCCAGAAGACATGAACTCAACGAGTTCGCCATAGAAAGGGCGCTCCTTGTGCACTTCGTAAAACTCACCGGCTTTTTCAGTAGACAGCTTGGTCAGCTTCATGGCAACGATGCGGAAACCTGCGTCGTTGATTTTTGCAAGGATACCTCCGATATGCCCGGCTTTGACTGCGTCCGGCTTGATCATGGTGAAAGTTCTGTTTCCAGCCATTTTTTTGTTTTTTCTGGTTTTTAAAAAGCGCTGCAAAAGTAAGGAAAGCACTGTAAACCTGTGAACGGGCAACCTTATATTTTGGTTAAATTCACTTTTTTTGTCAACTTCGCGGACAAGCAGCGGGCAAGTGCTGCCAATTTGCCCTTGCCGGGGTGCTGCCGTCCTATTTATTTCAGACCAAAATACCCTCCCGGCCATAGCTTTTACCATCATATGGATAACATAAACGACCTGAAAGCGCTCTTGGGAACACCGCGCGATATTGTAATCACTACGCACAGGAACCCTGATGGCGATGCAATGGGCTCTTCTTTGGGCCTGTATCATTTTCTGAACAAGGGCGGGCATACCGTGCGGGTCATTACGCCTTCCGAATACCCTGAGGCCTTCGCTTGGATGCCCGATGCAGAGCGGATTACCATCTATGACTTAGACCCGGAGTACTCCGAAGAGCTGGTCGGCCGGGCCGACCTGATTTTTTGCCTGGATTTCAATGCCCTCGACCGCATTGACAAACTGGGGGAGCTGGTGGGGCCGGCTAAAGCCGAAAAGGTCATGATCGACCACCACCTGTACCCCGAAGGCTTCGCTGACTTTGTGCTTTCGGACACCTCCGCAAGCTCCACCTGCGAGCTGGTCTTTGATTTTGTCCACCTGCTGGGGCAGGAGCAGGAGCTGGATGATGTCATAGGCGCTTGCCTGTTTACGGGCATCATTACCGATACGGGCTCTTTCCGCTACAGCACTTCACCCAAGCTGTACCGTACGGTGGCCAATCTGGTAGAGCTGGGAGTTGATGATTACAAGGTGCAGGACTACATCAATAACAGCCTGCGCGAAAAGCACCTCAAGCTCCTTGGGCACTGCCTCAACAACCGAATGGAGATTTTGCCGGAGTACCACACCGGCATCATTTACCTGACAAAGAAGGATTACGAAGACTTCGATATTCAGCGTGGGGATACAGAGGGGATCGTCAACTATCTGCTGAAAGTCAAAGAAGTTAAAATGGCTGCTTTTATTACCGAGCAGCCGACGATCGTCAAGATTTCGCTGAGGTCTAAAGGCGACTTTTCTGTTCAGGAGATCGCACGTAAACACTTTAAGGGCGGGGGGCATCAAAATGCCTCTGGCGGCTTTTCTTTTCAGCCGCTGGAGGTGACGCTCAAGAGGTTCAAAGCGCTGTTGCCGCAGTACAAATCCAAATTGGAGGCGACTACCGTTTAGCACAGGTGAAAATGTAAAGGAAGCACCTTACCTTTGCCTGGCCTGCACAGGCAGCCACAACAGAATCGTATTCATCATATCTCAATTCAATAAATCCTTTATGAGAATCCAACATTTGCTCGTTCTGATCGCAGCCTTGGCTGTGGTTTCCTGCCAAAAGGAAGCATCCCGGCAAACTACTGCAAGCGGTTACGAGTATGTCGTACACACCGATAACGGTGGCCAAAAACCTATCCCAGGCGATTATGTCACCTTCCATGCGCAAATGCGCAACCAAGACTCCGTAGTCATCAGCAGCCGGGAGTCTGGCCAGGCCCCCTCTATGCAAATACCCGTAAACGACCTGCCCGGGCGCAACCCTTCCCCTGTTGAAGAGGTCCTGCGTCTGATTGGGGTCGGAGATAGCGCTACGGTCTTTATCAGGATAGATACGATGCCTAATAAACCGATGGGCTTCAAAGATTCAGATGAGATCATCTACGATTTGGTCCTGACCAAAATACAGTCGGCAGACGATTACATGGCAGAACAAAAAGAGAAGCAGGCCGCAATGGAAGCGGAAGCTGCTGTGGTCCGTGAGCGTGCTCCGGAGGTGGAAGCTATGGCTCAGGAGACCCTCGCCGCCTACAAAGCAGGAAGCTTGGAAGGCGAACTGCAGACTACCCCTTCAGGGCTGAAGTACATCATCCACGAGCAGGGCAGCGGCGCACAGGCTGAAGCGGGCAAGCTGGTAGGCGTACATTACTATGGCGCGCTGACTTCCGATGGCTCTAAATTTGACGGCTCTTTCTCCCGCGGCAACCCTATCGAGTTCCCACTTGGGCAGGGCCGTGTGATCCCAGGCTGGGACGAGGGCATCGCATTGTTGAAAGAAGGCGCGAAAGCTACTTTGTTCATCCCATCCGATCTGGCTTATGGAGCAGCAGGGTCGCCGCCGCGCATCCCCGCGAACGCTGAACTGATGTTTTACGTTGAATTGGTCAGCGCTAAGTAAGCGCTTTCATCCGGATAAGCACAACAGGCTGGTAAGGGGAAGCCCGCACCAGCTTTCATTTCTAATAACTATTGTGGAAAGCCCTCGGCTTTCCCAAACCAAGACAGAAGGCAATATCATGACAGCAGATCAACTTAAGGAGCTGCAGGACCGCCTGGCTGGTTTGCGGAGGTATCTTTGACGTCGATAGACGGCTACTCGAAATCGAAGACAAAGAACAGCAAACTATGAATCCCAATTTTTGGGATGACCCCAAGCGGGCTGAAGCGATTCAGAAAGAAATCAAAAGCCACAAAAAGTGGGTGGCGGCTTTTCAGGAGCTAGAGACTACAATCGAAGACCTGGAAGTCGTCTATGAATTTTTAAAGGAAGGGGAGGGGACAGAAGCCGAAGTGGACGACCGCTTCGCCAACGCTACAGCTGCGCTGGAAGACTTGGAGTTCCGGTCTACCCTAAACAAACAAAAAGACGAGCTGAGCGCCATCCTGGAAATCAACGCAGGGGCCGGCGGTACAGAGGCCAACGACTGGGCGGAAATGCTGCAGCGCATGTACATCATGTGGGCCGAGCGCAAAGGATACAAAATCTCCGAGCTCAACCGGCAAGATGGAGATGTCGCCGGCATCAAGTCTTGTGCATTGGAGATTGATGGCGATTTTGCCTATGGCCTGTTGAAAGGGGAGAACGGCGTACACCGGCTGGTAAGGATCAGCCCTTACAACTCACAGGGCAAGCGCATGACCTCCTTCGCATCCGTTTTTGTGCACCCTATGATCGATGACCGCATCGAAGTAGAGGTCAATCCTGCAGACTTGGACTGGGACACCTTCAGATCGAGCGGTGCCGGAGGGCAGCACGTCAATAAAACGGAGTCAGCCGTGCGGGTGCGCCACCTGCCTAGCGGGATTGTGGTCGAGTGTCAGCAGGAACGATCTCAGCACATGAACCGGGAGAAAGCCCTGCAGATGCTCAAAAGCCGCCTGTACGAACGGGAGCTTGAACGTCAGATGGCAGAAAAAGATAAGGTAGAAGCTGGTAAGATGAAGAACGAGTGGGGCGCGCAAATCCGTTCCTATGTGCTTGACGACCGCAGGGTCAAAGATCATCGGACCAATTATCAGACCTCGCAGACAGACGCCGTGCTCGACGGCGACCTGGACGAATTCCTTAAGGCGTTCTTGATGAATGGCCCCGTAGAGGGGAAAGCATAAGCGCTCCAAACATGCGCTAAGCTTCGCTTTGGGGGTGCTCGTGCAGGGCACCCCCAATTTTCGCTCCGCTCTGCCCGCTATATGTGCTGTTCTCACTCGTTCAAACAATACGCAGTGCTCAAGCTCGCGTTATTAAGGGAAAAAGATGCAGCCAAAGCGTTCAACAATAGTATTCAGAATTTTGCAGTGGTCTGCGGCAGCCGTGCTGTTGGGCCGCGCTTGGCAGCATTTGTACTGGGATGCCCCCTACCGGACGCTCTTTTGGGATCAAGAATGGATGGAAGGCCCTGTGCGCTGGCTTTTGGGCGTAGATTGGGCCACTTACGCGACCTCGCCGGCTACTGACCTTTTCGTGCAGTGGGCCGTATGGGGCACTGGGCTATTCTATTTGCTGGGCGCGTTGTCGGCAGCCTTTATCCATAAAGCTGGGGCAGCAGGCCGGTCTGTTTTGTACCTGAGCAGCATCAGCTTGTTATTTTTGGCTGGGCTGTACTGCAAAGAGAAGTTCTTTTTTGCCGGCCAATTTTTTGAGTACACCTTGCAGTTCGCTTCACCAGCCTTATTGGCATGGGCGGCTGCCCGCACAGCACGTTTGGAGGAGGCCCCGATACGTTGGGCGCTGGCTATCGGTATTGCCCTGACTTTTACCTGTCACGGGCTGTACGCCTTCGGGTACTACCCCCGGCCCGGGCAGTTTGTGTTCATGACCATGAGCATTTTGGGGGTAGACGACAATACCGCGGTGCAGTTTTTAATCGTTGCAGGCGCGCTGGATTTTGTGTTGAGCGCTTTCATCTTCCTGCCTGCGAAATGGGCCCGCCCTTTTGTTGGCTATGCAGTGTTGTGGGGCTTGGCTACGACATTGGCCCGGCCGCTAGCTTATGCACAGGTAGCGGCTTGGGATACGGTCTTATTGCAATGGCTGCACGAAGCGGTTATGCGGGCGCCACATTTCCTCCTCCCCCTTGCGCTGTTGTTAATCGTCGGACAGCAATCGCCGAGCTTGCCCCGTCCTTTGCAATTGGCGTTGCGGCCTGACCGGGCCTAGCGCTTTTCGATAGCCCCTAATGAGAATGGAGCCAACCTGATTGCCGTTTTTTTTTTGTCCTGCCCCTGCTGCACAATGTGATGGGGCCTGCCCCTGCCTCGCGGCAGGTGCCGCTATGCTCCGGGGCTCGCTATCCGCTCGGCCCTAACGGGCTTGACACCCCTGCGCAGCGCTAGTCCGGTGCCACCCTGAAGCCCTAGTGTCTCAACCCACAAATCCTTGACACCCCAAGTTTCGTTCTTTTCCGCCTACTCTTCGTTAAAGAACCACCCCTTTAGCTCGGGCTAAAGGAGCGAACCTTCGCCTTGGTTAGCCGGGAAATAACTTCAGCTTAAGTATCAGAGATTTATGACTTAAGGCACTAGTATTTGCCCTTCAATGATGAGGATGCTATTTTGACGTGCTCCGCCTCAGCAAAACAGCCACATTTTCACCTTGCCTGCCGCATAAGCCCGAGCTCCTGACCGGGAGGGCTAAGCACAGCAGCACCTATCTGCTGCCGCCTGTTTTCCCGGAAGGGGCCGCCTTCTGCTCTGGAGCCTCCGGCTTTTCGCTTTTGGGGGCTTCTTCGCCCAAATCCTCATAAATCTTCTTGTTGAACTCAGCACTGAGCACCGCCTCGTCCATCCGCACCTGGCCCAGCATTTCCTCCGGGCTGATCAGGCTGTCATCAAACGAAAAGATGGCGAAATCCGTATCCGGCAAAAAGCGGCGGTAGCTCATCTCGTAAGCCGTGTAGCCTGAGGCCCATTCTTCCGGGTCGGTGCCGCCTTGCAGCTCTACCAACAGCTGATTGGGGATGAGGTAGTCTGGCTGTTGGGCAGCTGCGGGCTCCTTCAGTATCCAGCCATCAGTCAGTGCCAACTGGTCTAGTTGAGTTTCCAGCCATTTCACAGCATTCGGGCGTATCTCCTTGCCTGCTACGGTCTTTTGGCGGCCATTTTCGTGGTAGGTGATGGACACGCTTTGCATATCCGGGATGTGCCCCCGGTAGGTATCCCTATATTGCCAAAGGTTGGCACGCTTGAACTCGCTCAGGAGCTTTTCCATCTCGCCTTTTTCCAGCTTGCGCACATAGGTGCCCAGGCGCTCTGTATGCATTTCCCCCTTATAGCTGGCGATGCCATTGTCGTAAACCGTCAGCGTAAATACCGGGCACCTGCCGTAACAAGGGCCTTTAGACATAGAAATGACAGGCGCTAACTTGCTCAGGCTGACGCTGGCTGGCGACCCGCAGCCCTGAAATGCCAAGGCGAGCGCCATTACTGCCAAGAAGGCCATCAATTTCCCGGGGGGGAGGAAGTGTTGATTTCGCATTAGGATGTAGTTTGGTTAAATGGACAGAGGAATGGCTGCAGGCTGCGCATGGGATTACCGGGCAATAATAAGCTTTTTGAAGAGCATTTTATTCCTATACGATATTTTTATATAACAAATGCCAGCGCTGGCAGGCACTGTTTCTGTGCCCAGCCTTGCTGTGCCACGGCCTCTTTGCCGATGAAGTAAACGGCCGTCAGGGGCGAAAATTGTAATGGCCCACGGCTGATCATCCGGAAAGCTGATTGTACAGCCTGCTGTTGAAGGGTTAGGGTAAACTTGGACACCTGCTGTCCAATTTTCTTCTTGCGTGCTTACCGGGCTGCAATCGGCACCTAGCAGCCCCGGCCGGAAAGCAGCGGCCGAAGCATGCATTTGGCTGGTTTGGCCAGGAGTGAAGAGCGCCAGGCAGGCATCGTCTGTAAAATTCATAAAATTGAGGTAGAGGTCTGCTGTCCCACAGGAGCTTAGGGGGAAGGGGGGGCAGAGCCCTTGGTAAGTATCGGCCTGTAGGGGCGTGTCCACAATGCCGTCATCCTCGTTACAGTCAAAATTATTGGCACCGGGGCCCCAGAGGTGCCTGAGGCCTAGGTAATGCCCCACTTCATGGGTACAGGTCTTGCCCAAGTGATAGGGGGGGGCTACCGTCCCCAAGCGGCCAAAATATTGGGGGGGGATAAACACGCCGTCTTCCAGTGGCTTGTCTGCTGCTTCCCAAGGGAAGGTGGCGCTGCCCAGGGTGCCGTCCCCTCTGCCAGAAACCCAGATATTGAGCACCTGCTCTGGCATGATAGCGTCCTGCCCGCCCAGCTCAGCATAGCAAACCCTCCTTTTCCCGTTTTGGAAAACAGAGGCAATGCCTTCAACAGAGGTATAAGTCCGGGTAATGCCAACCAGGCAAAATTGAATTTGGCTATCGTGGACCAACGGCTGGAAAAACGAAGGGACATCGAAATCTGCTGCAGCCTGCCCGCTGAAGTCTTCATTGAGCACTTCAATCTGGGAATGGATTTGAGCATCGCTGATGTTCTCCTCGGGGGAGTGCCATACCACATGCACTACGACGGGGAGCAGCAGCTCATCTGCTGGCCCCCGGGCTGGCAAAGGATGGGGCAGATGGGCATCTGCCATACAGCGGGCCTGCCCGGCTGCTGTATTGAGGGCAAAAGCCATCCCAATGGCCCCGAGCAGCAAGGCCAGGGGGGCTTTACTCATTGCTCAGGAATTCGTACACTTCATCCAGCTTTGGGGAGATCACAATTTCAGTACGCCGGTTCTGTGCTTTTCCGCTTGCCGTCTGATTGGATGCTACAGGCACGTGCTCGCCCCGGCCCGCAGCGGTAAGCCTTTCGGCCTGAACGCCGTTCTGGGTCAGGATCTGGGTAACGGCTACGGCCCGCTCTGTGCTCAATTTCCAGTTGGCCAGGGCGCCACCGTCGGCATCGGTATGGCCTTCTACGAGGATGTCAATGTCTGGGTTGTTCTTCAGTGCATTGGCTAGTTGGCGGAGGGCCTCCTGCCCCGCTTGGTCAATCCGGGTGCTGCCGCTGGGGAACAAAAGGTCAGCGCTCAGAGAAAGGTACAGTTTGCCGCCCCGCTGTTCCACAGAAAGCCCACGGTTGGAAAACTGATCGACCAAGTCGTTCAGGCTATTGCGGACATTGGCCATGTTGTCGCCTTTTTCGCCCAGCATTTGCTCCAGCTCTGTAATGCGGGCTTCTTTCTGCCGCAAACTGCCTTGCATGCCGGAATAGTCGTACTCCATTGCCGTGAGGCGGTTGGCTTTCTGGTAAAGCTCATATTCGAGCCCTTCGAGCTTCTCCTGGCTCTGGTCCAGGTAGTTCTGTTGGCTGGAGAGCTGCTTCTGCAGATTGGTCTTTTCGTAGGCGGTGGTTTCATCAAGTTCATTGCGCTCTTGCGCCAGCTGGTTGATCTGTTCTACGGCATTTTGGTAGCTGCGGTAAAGGCTTTGGTTGGTCACCACGTACTCCTCCAGCTCTAGGCGGGTGTTCCTCACCTCTATTTCCAGTTGCCGTTTTTCCTCCGCCAGTTTGTTGTATTCGTTTTGGAGTGAATCTACTGCTTGTGCCTCCTGCTCGTAATAGGCTTTGAGGTCTTCCATTTCCTGGAATTCCTTTTTGGTTACACAGCTGGTAAGGGCCACTGCGGGCAATAGGAAAGACAGAAGGTATCGCTTGATCATTGGTGTTAGGATTTTTTGTGGGGCAACAAGCTTTGAATCCGAATGGACAAAGCCCTGCACAAGGTAATAAGTTATTCCTATTTGCGAAAGCAGCAGGGGCTCGCGCGGTCGGCAATTTCGGCAAGGATTCCTACCTTTGGGCAAAAAGTATATGAACCGGATTTTCTTTTGGGCCCTGTTGTTGAACCTAAGTGTGATGTCTTGCCAAGCTGAGCCCTCTGGAGAGGGGAAAAGCGGGGCAGAGGAAAAAGCTGCGCCCGTTGCTGAGGCGCCGGCAGTGGATGAAAACACCCCGGCTGTAGAGTCTTCAGCGTTTTACACCCCGCCTATCAGCAATGCTGTCCTCCAACTGGCTTTCGCCGAAACGGTGGCCAAGGCCGGCGGTACGGTATGTGTAGACCTGAAAGCTACACAGTTCACCCGCCTGCTTTCCATGCAATACACGGTAGCCTGGGACCCCGCAGTGCTTAAGCTCAAAGAGGTGGCCAACTTTGGCCTCCCTTACCTCAGTGGGCAAAATTTTGGCGCAACACGGGCAGCAGAGGGCGTCATGCCTGTAGTCTGGATCGACAATGCCCTAAAAGGGACGACTATCCCCGATGGCAGTACATTGTATGCTGTTTGTTTTGAGGTGATCGGCAAAGCCGGCCAGGTCAGCCCTTTGCAGATTGTAGACAGCCCTACCGCGATAGAAGTGGTCAACCTCGATGAAGAGCTCGTGAGCTTGCAGCCACAGGCCGGGCAGGTAAGCGTAGAATAGCTGCGCATTGAGCGCAAAAGAGGGGGCAAGGCTTTCGCGCTGCCCCCTCTTTTACCCTAAGGCTTCCTAACCCATCTTGAACGAGAGGCTGGCCTAGCACATCTAGGGCTTGGGGTTGTTGTACTCAATGGTGTTGAGGTCTACCACAAAGCCTTTGATTTTGTGTTTCTTTTGGAGGTTCTTGCGGTAATTGCTGGCTGCAGCTTCCGACTCGAATGGGCCGAGCATGATTTTATAGATGGGGATCGTACCGGCATCCTCTATGCTGATGAGGACGTTGTCGAACCACTTGCCCTGCAGGTCTGCTACTTGCTTAAAGACGTTTTCGTAGTTGGTCAGGGACGCCACCTGCACAGCAAAGCCTGTTTGCCCGGGCTGCTCGATAGAAACCTTGTACAAGCCATACTTCTGGTATTCCTTGCCGACAAGCTTGGGGGCGGGGGCTTCCCCTTTGTCTTGGGTATCCGCCGCTATTGCTGTCGCCTTTTTGGCAGGTTTAGCCACTTCAGCGGTAGCTGCTGCTTGGTTTTTAGCGGCAACAGTGGGCTCTTTAGTTTTTTGGCTTTTGTTGGCTACTTCAGTTTTTGGGGCACTGCCCACAATCTCTACTTTGACCTCCGTCAGCCCGTCCCGGATCAGCCCTATTTTTTCGGCGGCAGCCCGGGAAAGGTCAATGATACGCCCCCTTTTGTATGGCCCCTTATCGGTCACTTTTACTACCACAGAGCGGTTGTCATCGAGGCGGGTGACCTTGAGCATGGTGCCGAAAGGGTGCTGCCGGTGTGCGGCAGTCAGCTGTTTTTTGTCGTACTTGACGCCATAAGCGGTCTCATTGCCGTGGAAGCTGTCGTGGTAATAAGAGGCTACGCCAAATTCCTCCTGTGCCAATAGGGTAGAGGCAGTCAGTAGCAGGGCCAGGGTCAAAAATCGGATGGGAAATTTCATATCACTTGCTGTTTTTAGGCAGCCGCCGAGCCGTTAGGGGCAAGGGGCTCCATGAAGAAATGAATGCGCAGTTCAAGAACGAATCTTTTAACAGTGTCATTTCAAATATAGCACAAAATTGTATTCCGGAGGGCGTGTCTGTGCCCTTGTGTGGCATCAAGAGGTACAGCGGCCTGATTTACAGGCCGGATACTTCCGGTCCGGCTAAACTATTCGAAGGCTAAATTTGTACTTTTGTACGGTTAAAGCGGAGCGATGACAAGCGCTCTGCCAAATGTGAAGAATTTACAAACATGAGTAAGCACGGAAGAGTATTGGTGGCCATGAGCGGAGGGATCGACAGCACGGTCACCGCTATGATGATGCACGACATGGGGTATGAGGTGGTAGGCATTACCATGAAAACTTGGGACTACGCCAACTCCGGAGGGTCGAAAAAGGAAACGGGCTGTTGCAGCCTCGATTCCATCAACGATGCCCGGGAGGTAGCCGTGAAGGTCGGTTTCCATCACTTTATCATAGATATCCGGGAGGAGTTCGGTGATTATGTCATCGATAATTTTGTGGACGAATACCTGGCGGGGCGTACCCCCAACCCTTGTGTGCTCTGCAATACGCACATCAAATGGAACGCCCTGCTGAAACGGGCTGATGCGCTCGACTGCGAATTCATAGCCACGGGGCATTACGCCCTCATCAATCAGGGCGGTGGTCGGCATTACATCAGCAAAGCCAAGGATGAGCACAAAGATCAGTCTTACGTGCTTTGGGGGCTCAGTCAGGAATGCCTACAGCGCAGCCGTTTCCCGCTCGGCCCTTACACCAAGCCTGAAGTCCGTCAAATGGCTGCAGACTGGGGGTATACGGAGCTGTCTAAGAAGGCTGAGAGCTATGAAATCTGTTTTGTGCCGGACAATGACTATCGTGGGTTCCTCAAGCGCCGGGTAGATGGCCTGGAGGAGCGGGTCAGCGGTGGGCAATTTGTCAATACGAGCGGGGAGGTCATCGGCACTCACAAAGGTTATCCTTTTTATACGATTGGCCAGCGCAAAGGGCTAGGCGTAGCCTTTGGGCAACCGATGTTCGTGACCGAAATCAAGCCGGAAACGAATACGGTGGTGCTGGGCACTCAAGACGAGCTCATCCGCAATGGCATGCAGGTGGGGCAGGTCAACCACATGAAGTACGAGCGCATTCCCGATGGGCTCGAAGCGGTGACCCGCATCCGCTATAAGGACCAAGGGGCGATGAGCCAGCTTACGAACATGGGCAATAATGTACAGGTCGACTTTTATGCTAATGTGCAGGGGGTCGCGCCCGGGCAGTCAGCTGTTTTTTATGAAGGCGACGATGTGGTGGGTGGTGGTATCATCCACGGCAGCTTCATGGACGGGCTCCGGCAAAACTAACACATAGGTATGTTGCGCCACTTCTTTTTGTTTTTGCCCTTGTGTACCCTGCTCTGTTGCGAAAGCTTGCGGGAAACGGAGGCTGTCAGCCCTGACCTTGGCCTCAGTTATTTCCCGTTGGCAACGGGCAATGTTTGGGAATATCGGGTTGATTCCATTGTGTGGTTCCCGGGGCAGGGGCAGGCCAACCGGGACAGCACCTCGACTTTTATACGGGAAGTGGTGGCCGACTCGCTCGAAAGCCCTTCTGGAGAGGTCCTTTACCGGGTGGAGCGCTACCAAAGAGCAGCAGATACTTTGCCCTGGGCGCCTATTTCTTCTTTTTTGCTTTCACAAAATGAGCAACAAGCCTTGCGCACCGAAGGCAACCTCAGGATGCTGGAACTCACCTTCCCGCCTCGGCCAGGTGCCCGCTGGCCCTTCCATCTCTACTTCGATGAGTATACCTTAGTGGATGTAGCAGGGGAGGCGCTGCCTTTGTTCGTGGGGCTGGAACTACAGGTTGTAGATGATCAACGGGCTTATGCACTGCCAGATACGGTGCTGCAGGAGGTAGTCGCAGTGGAGGAGGCCGCCTTGGACGTATCCGACCGGGAGCTGAGGCAGTACCGGGCTCAATATGCAAGAGGGATCGGGCTGGTACAGCGGGAAGTGGCTATGCTTTTCAGCACTTGCGTAACTTGCTGCGATACCGATGGCAACAATACCTATGATATCAACGATGATGTAGATTGCGGGGCATTGCCCTGGCCGGAGCGCGCAGAGCGTGGGTTTACGTTCCGGCAGCAGTTGTTAAAATTCGAGCAATGAGCCAGGGAGGAACAGAGTTTGTAAAGGTCGGCCGGTTTGGGAAGACCCACGGGCACGAAGGTGGGATACGGGTACAGGTAGCGGAAGCTTACGAGCAAGCACTGCTCAATGCGACCGTGCTTTTTGCTACCGTTGGGGGCCACCCTGCGCCCTTTTTCCTAGAGAAGACGCTGCTCTCGAACCCTTTGGTCCTTAAGTTTGAAGACATAGGGAAAAAAGAAGAAGCCCAGCCACTGATCGGGCAGGACATCCTGATGCGGAGTACAGATCTCGAACTAGAGGAGGCCGAAGATTTCCACCTGCTGGAAGGGTTCATACTGGATGAAGCAAGCACTGGCGAAATTGGGCCCATCATCAGGATAGAGGAGTACCCGCAGCAGATTATGGCCACGGTCAGGTATGGGGAGCGCGAAGTCCTTGTCCCGCTGCATGAAGCTTTCATCGAAGCCATTGACCCAGAAGGTAAGCGGGTGCTTATGGACCTGCCCGAAGGCTTGCTTGAGCTATAGCTTCTTGGGCGTAGGCCAAAATGTCGCTGGCGATTATGTTTTTCGGGCTTTAGCTTGGCATTGGCCTAGTGCCTCAAGCCATAAATCCTTGCCACCCCAAGTTTCGTTCTTTTCCGCCTACTCTTCGTTAAAGAACCGCTCCTTTAGCTCGGGCTAAAGGAGCGAACCTTAGCCTTGATTAGCCGGAAAATAACTTCAACTTAAGTATCAGAGGTTTATGACTTAAGGCACTAGCGCTGCGCAGGGGTGGCAAGCCCGACAGGGCCGAGCGGATAGCGAGCCCCGGAGCATAGCGGCACCTGCCCGCTGGCAGGGGCAGGCCCCATATTAACGGCAAAAAACGGGAATCTGGTTTGCGCCCTATAGCTTTACCACCTTGGTGCTCCATAGGGCTTTCCCTTCTTCCAAGAATTTGACATAGTACACCCCGCTTGGCAGCTGCTGCAGGTTGATTTGCGTCGTGTTCTCCCCCCGGTTTAAGTTTTGGTCTTGTTCAAATACCGGTCGCCCACGGACATCAAACACCCCGATCCGTGTTTTACCTTTGTAGTTGCTCTTTACCCTGACCGCGCAGATGTGCTGCCCAGGGGGCTGTAGGAGCTCAAATTGAAGCACAGGGCGCAGCAGGCGGGTTGTACACGGCGGGCTCATCTCTACTCCGCCCTCTGTGTCCAACAGTTTAACCCGGTAGCGGAGCTCCTCTTCTGGGAAAACATCTTGGTCAAGGAAGAGGTAGGAAGCGGCTTCCTTGCCTTTGCCAATGGGGGCAAGGCTTTTGATTTTTTGGTAGGGCCCTCCATTGATCGACCGCTCTACTTCATACCCTAGTACTTTGCGCTCGTACGCAACCTCCCAAGTCAGCTCTACCCGGTTGGTGTAAGGCTCCGTAGTCAGTTTTACCCTGCTGGGCACTACCTTGGGCGTACGCCCTTGTACCCAAATGCCATAGGATTTGGGCGGCACCTGTATGTGTACCCGCTCGTAGGTGCCGTTTGCGCTGTCTGCCGGCTCGATGGTAAGCCGGGGAGCGAGGGCGAGCCCTGTCACGTCCTCAAAAAAATCTCCTGGCTGGGCATGTGCCGCATTGATGTGCTGCCAGAGGTCCAAAGTATCTGCCCCAAAATTGATAGCGACAACCACATCTTTGCTGCCCTTGGGGTATTTGCTTTTCCCCGCCGGGGTAGCAGCCCCATCAAGCTGGAAAACCAAGGCTCGGGTGGAGTCGCCCTGCAGATACGCTGAGCGTCGGCCAGATGCCCGGGCATTGAGGTACTCTACGGAAGTGGCGTTGAAGATGTACTGCTGATGAATACTGATCAATTGGTTGATGTGCTGCTGCAGTGCAGGCTTATCGAGGAATTCTGCCAGCTCTGCATCTGCGCCGTAGTAATCGCCGTAGTAAATGCTGGGCAAGCCAATTTGGTTATTGGTGAGCAGGTAGGCATAGGCAAGCAGAGGGTCTTGCATAAGGTCGTCTGCATCGCCCATTTTCCCGTTCTGGTTTTTATAGATAGGATGGTTGGCGAGGGTGACCACATGATAACCAGAAAGGGCGTGCGCATCGCGCAGGCTGCGCTCGAAAACCAGCCTTGCGTCGAAAGTGCTGTCGGCTGAAGCCCGGCGGAGGGCCTCCCGCAGTTCATAATCATAGACCCTGGGCGAAACGGTAGAAGCACTGTCGCGCAGTTCGGCCAGAGTGCTGATGAGCCATTTAGGCAGGTTTCTGCTGCCGGAGGGCTGTCCGGCTTCAACGATCAACAGCCCTGGCGTGAGGGCTTGGCGTTCTAGCTCGCGGGCCAGGCTGGCAAATGCTGAGGGGGAAGGCCGGGCGGCCCCAAATGTAAAATCGGTTACGCCAAGGCTATCCCGGAAGGCTGTCAGGTAGCTGGCCAGGCGGGATAGGGAATCGGAAGGGGGTTTGGCTTGTGCTACTGGCAGTAGCCCCTGCTGTTCCAGGCTGCGCAGAAAACTCTTGACCTCAGGAGGGGAAGAGGGGGCAAGGTTGGGGAGCCAGATGGCAGTGAAGCCGGCGTGCGTCAGCTCTGGCGCCTGATTGGCCATCTTGTCCAGCCAGAAACTGAGCGTGGCTGAATCCGGCAAGCTGCCGGGCTCATCCTCCGGACAGTTCCAATAGCAGCCCTGCAGCAGGAAGTCTTGGGCCTGCAGGCCAGTGTGGGCAGCCAGGGCAAGCAATAAAAGAAGGAGGCGTGGTGTTTTCATGATGACCGGTTGTTGCTGGCTTTTTGCCAGGCCAGCTTCTGCTCAAAAGCGTTTTGGATGATGGGCTTGCTAAGTACCGCCCGAGGCTTAGGGCATGGCCTTCCCCTTTGCCTGGGCTGGATATAAGTTTTTTGAGGAAGGCAGGCAGCCGCACTGTGTTTTTTTGGCCAGCTTGCTGGGCTTCAGTAGCCTGGTATAAGCGAAAAAGTGTCCCGCTGTCTAGCGGGATAGACCGATTGCTAAAGTCCCAATACGCTCTTAAAGTTAAGGGCTATGCCCGGAGCTGGCAAGTTTAATCCTGTGGGAATTCTAAAGGATTGCCTAATTTTCGAAGATGGAGAAGGAAGCATGGCAGAAAGGCATCAGCGTGCTGGTGCCGGTTTACAATTATGACGTCCGTACTTTTTTGTGCGGGCTGCGCGATCAGGCAACATCTTGCCCTTTCCCTGTGGAGGTTTTTGCGCTGGATGACGGCTCTGGCGAACACTGGAAAGCCATCAACAGCGATATGCGGGCTGAAAAGGGCATCCGCTGGGAGGAGCTGCCTGCCAATGTGGGCCGTTCCCGTATCCGCAACATCATGGCGCAGCGGGCCAGCTGCCCTTACCTATTGTTCCTGGATGGGGATGGGGGGCTTGCCCGTACCGACTTCCTGCAGTGCTATGCTGCCCACCTCCAACCGGCAGCTGTCCTTTACGGCGGCCGGGTTTATGAGCGCGAGCCACCTGCAGACCCGGCGCTGCTCTTCCACTGGCGCTATGGGGCAGAGCGGGAGTCTATGTCAGTGGCGGCCCGCAAAGCCCGGCCATACCATGCATTTATGACCAATAATTTTCTCATCCCCAGGGATATAGCCCTGCGCTTCCCATTTGATGAGTCTCTTGAGGGCTATGGCCATGAGGATACGCGTTTTGGGGCACAGCTCAGAGACGCAGGGATAGCGGTCATTCACCTCGACAACCCCGTGGCCCATTTGGGGCTTGAGCCGGCAGCGGTGTTCTTGGAGAAGACCAGGCAGGGGGTGGCTAACCTTAGAAAGCTCATTGGCCGGGGAGAGCGGGTGTCTACCCGTTTGTCCAACCTGGGGGCAAAGGTAGAAAGCTGGGGCGCTGGCCGCCTTTCAGCAGCCGTGCTAAAAATATTGGAGCCTTCGCTTGAGCGGTGGCTGTGCACCGGCAGGGCCCCGATGTGGGCATTTGATCTGTACAAGCTTGGCCTTTGGCTCAATACCCGCTTTTGAGCAGGGCTATTCTACAAACCCGGAGATGAAGAGCAGTTCTGCCTTCCGCTGCCGGCTGAAGTAGACTTTTATCTTTTTGCGGAAGTAGCCAACATCCCTGGCATCATAAGTAATGCGTATTGAGCCCTCTCCCCCCGGAGGGATAGCTGCCGCTGCCCATTCCGGGGAAGTACAGCCGCAGGAGGGGCGGACATTGTCGATGCGCAGGGTATCGGTAGAGGTATTGGTGAAATAGAAGTCGTGAGTGGCTGGTTGCAAGTGCAGGATATCGCCCAAGTCGGCCTCGGTGGTATCCCTCCAGGCGACAACCTGTGCCTCAACTGGGGTAGAGCGGGCGGTAGCCAATAGCGACAGGAAACAAAAGGCAAAGAGCGCTTTCATAGGCAGTATTTAACCTTCATCATGCATACGGAGCACATCCCAAGTGTGGTCGGCCAGCATTTCCACCGTAGCGATGAAGCGGTAAGGAGGGTTAGGCCCCCATTCTTCCGGGCTGACCATGGAAAGGACATATTCTTCTGCCCCTTTTCGCTCATAAAGGTGGTAGGTGAAGCCAATGAGCGGCTCGAAGTTCATCTGGGCATTATAAATCTGCTCCGATACCACGATGCGGTCCTGAATCTTCTGGGCTTGCTCGGCCAGCAGCTCAATCTGCTTTTTGATCTGGCCGAGCTGCATATCGGTCTGCTTGTACATAGCCTTGACCGCCCGCCCTTTGACCTTGCCTTTGTCTATGGGCCTGATTTCTACCCCGCCAACTGTATGTGCATACGGCAGGTTGTGAGGGGATGCTGCGATCTTATCTGGGTCGATGGGGTTGATGATAGATTCCCGGGCCTGTTTTTCCTTATCCATAAATCAAATGTGACGAATTTTGTGCGGCATCAGGTACAGAGGGGGTTGTGGTTGGGCGGCCTGTACTCGTGCCAGCTCATATACCTCAATGAATAGCCACAGGGCCGGAATTGTTCAATGGTTGGAAAAGTAAAAGCCGGTGCCTTTCAAAAGAGAGGCACCGGCTTTCATCACGATTTTAGTAGTTGCTGTACTGCACTATTTCAGCTGAATGGAGGTCGCTCCAGCAAGATGGCCTTTGTTGTACACTTCGATTTCGTAATTGCCTTCTTGGAACGCCTGGCTTGGTGCCCATACCATGCAGATGCGCTGCTCGTCCTGGTCATAATCAACATCCTTTGCCATAGTGAAGCGGATTTGGTCGCCGCTGGCGTTGTTGACGAATACGCCAGAGCCCATAGACTCGACCGCTAGGGTTTCACCAAGCGGGTTCAGGATACGGATAAGGAACTCTTCTGTCCCGGGCTCTGCTACCTGATTGGCTGTAGTGGTAAAGCAAACCTGCAGTTGATCTACGCTTTTTGCACTTTTACGGGAAGTCGTCTTCCCGTTATTGCGGATTTTCAGCCCTTCCGCTTCTACGTTAGCGACTTTCACCACAGAGGCGATGTTTACCTTGCGGGCCAATCGGGCACGGTCGGCCTCAAGGGCTTCTTTCTCGCTCACCAGGGCAGCGCGGGCAGAAGAAAGCTCCATATTGCGGCTGCGTGCAGAGTCCAGGTTGTTGTAAAGTTGGTTGTTCTCCTCGCTCAGCTGTGTAGTGCGCACGGTCAGCTCTTCGTTTTCCTGCCGCAGCTGATTGATCTCTGCCAGGTATTGCTCAACCTGTGCGGTGAGCCCTTTGATCTCCTTTCGGGCTTTGCCAAGGTTGCGGCTGTCGCGCAGGAGCACATCAATACGGTCTTTGGATTCCTTGAGCTCATTTTTCTGTGCATCTATGAGGGCATTCAGCTCTTCGTTGCTGCCGCGCAGCTCTTCCAGCTCAGAAAGCGCTTCGTAATACTGCTTTTCAACTTCCGCCTTGAGCTGTTCGGATTCATCCAGCTGATAAGTCAGGCTGTCGTTGGTTTTATTTTTATTGACCAGGTTGATCACCAATACAATGCAGACGATTGACAAAATGGCGATAGTGGCAATAGCTGCGATTTTCAGTTTCTGCTGGCCATCGTCCTTTTTTGCTGGCCCAGGGTTCTGTCCAGGGGTTGGTCCTGAAGGAGTAGGGTTGGAAGGAGTGGTTGCCATGTTTGAGTGGTTTGGTTAGTAGTGTTTAGTAAGGATGCCTTTTGGCGCCCATTGCTGATTGGGCCGAGATGGGGCACAAAGCTGTAGGCTGCAGAAAAGACACGGCAATAACGGATGCTTTGTCGCGGGTATTGCACAGGCCCGGTTTATTTTTTTGATAGCGCAGCTGTTCGGCATGGGGCTGCTGCAAGCTGAGCACCAACAGGTGCTTTTTTGCGCTCGTACTTGTGGATAAGCCATGCATACCAGGCAACCCCTATCACGTACAGCCCAACTGTGATGAGGAAAATACTGACGTATCTGAAATCCATTTGGCGCAGCCAGCCGAATAGCTTCATAGAAATAAACCAAGACCCTGACCAGATAGAGGCATTTAGGGCGCTCATGATCTCTTGGTTTTTGGGCCCTACATAATACATGGTCAGCTCTGAAGTCATAGGCGCTGCAGCGCTCATCAACGGCTGCCTGATGATGTAAGCAGCGATGGCCACCCCAAGTGCGCCCTGCCAGCCTGCGTAGTATTCGGTAGTAGCGAGTATGGCCAGTGCCAGGATAGAGGCGGTCTGAAAACCTGTGATGGCGATGCGGTAGCCAAAGGTACGCTTGATGTAGGGCATTAGGGTGACGACTATGGCTACGAGCAGGAAGGTGCCTGCGCCGACCAGAGAAAAAGCCCTGGAGGGCAGGTCGTGGATGTTCAGGAAAAACAAATTGATGACTGGAATAGTGAACCCTGCCCCGATGGCAATGATCAAGGTGGGGGCGAGGGCTCCTGCGATGGCCTTCCAGTCATAGCCTTGCCAAATTTTCCGGAATGGGATTTTTGGTGTCACCTCTTCCGGGGTCTTTACCCGGAAAACAAACCATGCCCCAACTAAGGCGAAGGTAGAGACGAGTTGGAGCACGCGCTGCTCGGTGAAGAAATCAGGTGCTATGCGGTTGAGCGCAAAGTTGAGGAAGCCGACCAGGCAAATGGTTGCTGAAAAGGAGAGGAAGGAGAGGGAGATGGCTTCAGAGTGGGCTTTAGGGGGCGCATTGAGCAGCAGATAGGGCAATACTGTCACCTGCATGCAGGTGAAAGCCAGCCCCCATGCCATGGCTGAAAGGTTGAGCAAGGTGCCCCAGCCCTCTGCTATAGACCACAACATAAGGTGTGATGTGATCGGCGTAAGCAGGGTGGCCGCAAGGAAAAATGGTTTAAGCTTGCGCCCTTTGATGAAAAGCCCGATCGGGAAGGCGAGCAGAAAGACAGCCAGGAAACGGTAAGACAGCACATCCGCTACTTCAAAGTCTGCAAAACCTTCCCGTGCCATGTAGTAATTGAGGAGGAGGAAAAAAGCGGTATTGACCCCCTGCACAAAGAATTGGGCAGTAATGATTGAAATAATTGGACGGGGGACGTTCCGGTACCCCGAAACGACCTGTCGAAGTGGGCTCATAAAATCAATTTGAAAATGGCAACTGGCGGGCAATATTTCATACATCCCAACGCAAAAGCCTGGTGGAAGTTTAACTGCGGCGGCAGGATGTCTTGGCTGGGCTAAGGCTTCAGCCAAGGGCGCAAACAGAGGGCCGTTTTTTGGGCCTGCCCCCTCCGCAAGGATAGGGGCCTGCCCCTGCCCGATGGCAGGTGCCGCTATGCTTCGGGGCTCGCTATCCGCTCGGCCCTAACGGGCTTGACACCCCTGCGCAGCGCTAGGCCAATGCCAGGCTAGTGCCTTAAGCCATAAATCTCTGATACTTAAGTTGAAGTTATTTTCCGGTTAATCAAGGCGAAGGTTCGCGACTTTAGCCCGAGCTAAAGGAGCGGTTCTTTAACGAAGAGTAGGCGGAAAAGAACGAAGCTCGGGGTGGCAAGGATTTATGGCTTGAGGCACTAGAGCCCGAAGAGCATAAACGCCTGCGATGTTCTGGTTTACGCCCTCCGCCAATGGCTCCAGGGCAGTGGCTCGGGCAGAGGGGCATCGTATTTGGGGGGAGGGCAGCCGGGGTGCTGCCTGTCCCAGCCGCTTGCTCCCTGAGCGTCTGCCGGCAGCAGCAGATGGGCTTCTTTTTCGTCTATGGTAAGCAGGCTCAGCTGATGGAGCAACAAACTCCCTGCAGGCCCTTTATCCAGCTGCTGGATGACAGATGTGCTGCCGCCTTTGAACACGAACCGCCTGCCCCGGTTAGAGGGCTGCCCGTTTTTATCCCAAGCAAGCGCTTGTACCTGGCCTTCTTTATGGAAAGGCTGATGGATAGACAGGCCCTCTTCAGCCGCCATGCTGATGAACTGCAGCGCTACTTCCCAATCATCTGGGCCGATCAGCTTCCAATGCCCATCCCTGCGGAACCAGGTCATCTGCCTTTTGGCGTACCTGCGGCTGTTCCTCTTGACAAGCTCAACGGCTGTGCTCAGGTCGTGCCGCCCGCCAAAGTAATCGAATAGCTCCTGATAGCCCACCGTCTGCAGAGCGGTATGGTGCCTGTGGGCAAAAAGCGAGCGGGCCTCCATCTCAAGCCCTTCTTCGAGCATCTGCTCTACCCGCTGATCTATGCGGCTGTACAATTCCTCCCTAGGCCGCTGCAGCTGCAGGTAAATGGGGGTAAACGGCCTTTGGCTTTTTTGCTTTTTCCGAAAGGAGGAAAAAGGCTGCCCACTGCTCCTAATGATGGAAAGTGCCCGGATGAGCCGGTGCGGGTTGGAGCGGTCTACTTCCTGATAGTAGGCTGGGTCGAGCTCTTGCAGCTCTTGTTGCAAAGGGGCTAGCCCTTCGGACTCAAAAACGGCTTGCAGGGCTTCTTGTACACCTGCACTGACCGGAGGGAAGTGGTCGAGCCCCTGGCAAACGGCATTGATGTAAAGCCCTGACCCGCCGACGAGCACGGCGTAGTCATGATGGGCAAAAATCAACTGTAGTGCACGTAGGGCATCTGCTTCGTACTGCCCCACACTATAGCCCTCCGATATGCTGTGGCTCCCGATGAGGTAGTGTGGGGCTTGGGCCAGCTCTTCGGCAGTAGGCCTGGCTGTCCCGATGCGCATCTCTTGGAAAAGCTGCCTGCTGTCGGCAGAGACGATAGCGGTATTGAAATGCTTCGCTAGGCGTATGGCCAGCCCGGTCTTGCCGCTTGCCGTTGGCCCGCCAATTACGAGGAGGAATTTGGACATGCATTCAACTTTGCTGCGAAGGTAAGGATTTCAGCCTGTACTGCCGGCTGCTGCGGTGCCCCACCATTTCATCAGGGCTTGCCTTGGGGCCCCTGTTTTGAAAAACCAAGATGCTGCGCTCAGGTGGGTCCCCTTTTCTTCCCTGGCAATTTGGAGGGGAGCCCCTTTGGGCCAGCACTTTGCAAAAGACATTGCGCTGGCAAGGGGCACCATGCCATCGTGTGTGCCGTGCACGAGCAGTCCGCTCAGGTGTTGCCCGCTGTCCTTTTGTGCCCAAAAGGCGGGGTTGGCTTCCCGGAAAGCGTGCTCCCCTCTGGGCCCGGCGAGGCTCCGGATGATAAAATTGTCTGGCATCAGCTCGAGGTCGAGTGGTGCGCCAAGCACAGCAAACCTTCGGAAAGCTTGGGCCGGAAGCCCCGCTTCCGCCCTCAATTGGGGGTCTAGCGCAATCATGGCCGCTAGGTGCCCCCCGGCTGACATCCCGCCCAGCTCGGTGCCGGGCAGGCTTTCAAAGCCCATCTTGAGCGCTCCAGCCAGATGGCGGAGCATGGCTGCAAGGTCCTCCCGTATCGCTGCATAATTAGCCTCCGGCGTAGGGCGATAGGTGGGAAGGGCGACCGTATAGCCCAACTGGTTGAGCACAGCGGCATGGGCAAGGAAAAACTCAGGCTTGCCCCAGCGCCAGCTCCCGCCGTGGAGGTAGACCAAAAGCGGGGCTTTGGCCGCTGCTGCGGAGGGTTTGGCCAGGAGGTAATACTGCCTGCGCCCGGGCCCATAAAACAACCGCTCCGCCCGGGCCCGCGGCAGGTTGCTGCCTACCGACTGTGCCCAGAAGAAGGGTAGGGAAAGGATTTCGTGGAGTAGAGAGCCTTTTATCAAAGCGCGAAGGTGTTTTCCCACTCCATCCAGCGCCCGCGGGTGAAGTCTGGGAAGGCCATGGGCTGGCTGCCCCCCGCAATAGATTGCTCTGACAATGGCGTAATAGCGAGCCACGATGCAGCATCGTATACATCGATAGGGGGGCGGGTGCCTTCTCTTGCACTGATGACAAAATCGTTGATCAGGAACCAGTCCATGCCTCCGTGGCCTGCGCCCTCAGCATCAGAAGCGTATTTTTTCCACAGCGGGTGGTCATAGCGGTCAAGATAGGGCTGGGCATTCTCCCAACGGTGAGCAGGGCTTGCCCCCTCGAGGTGTATGCTGTCGTTGAGGTCCATCCATAGCCCTTTTGTGCCTTGCACACGGAACCCCAGGGAGTAGGGGCGTGGCAGGTTGGTGTCATGGCTGATGATGATGCTCTCGCCCTTAGCCGTTTTCACCACAGTGGTGATGATGTCGCCCAATTCAAATTCCACCTTGGCATTGGGGTGGTTTTGGCCTCCTTTGGGATGGTTGACGATGTAGTCGTGCAGCCCTCTAGATTTGGTGGCGGTGGAGGTCAGGTAGGTCATGCGGTTGCCCCGGTTGAGGTTGATGTACTGGGCTACGGGGCCTATGCCGTGGGTAGGGTAGAGGTCTCCGTTGCGGTGCACCGAGTGGCGGGTCCGCCAGCGGGCTTCGCTGAAAGCCTTCTCCCCAAATTCAGCCCCACTGTTGTAAGGCGTTTCCCCGTCATTGAATTTCACGCCCCTCAAGTCGTGCTGATAGCCGCATTCTAAATGGACGAGCTCTCCGAACAAGCCTGCTCTGACCATCTGAAGTACCGCCATGACATCCCGCCGGTAGCAGACATTTTCCAGGAAAAACAATGGGGTGCCGGTAGCTTCATGTGTATTGACCAGCTGCCAGCATTCGTCTATGGAAAAAGCCCCGCTTACTTCCATGCCTACATATTTGCCGGCTTGCATAGCGGCAACAGCCTGTTGGGTATGCCAGCGCCAGGGCGTGGCGATCAGGACCGCATCGATATCTGGGCGCTGTACGAGCTCAAGGTAGGCATATTCCCCCTTGTATACCTCAGGTGCTTTGGCATTGTGCTTTTGGGCTATCTCAAGGCTGCGGGCGATCATGCGCTCGTCAATATCGCAAATGGCGGTGACGATGCTGTCTTTGCGCCGCAGCAGCAAGTCGAGGTGGCCTTGCCCGCGCAGCCCACTGCCGATAATGCCCACCCGGAGTGGGTCCCCTTCTTTTTTGGAAAGCGGGGCATCGCTTGCGGCGATGGCAGCAAAAGGTAGCCCGGTAAGGCTTGCTCCTGCAAGGGTGGATTTCTGGAGGAAACTCCTTCGGTTCAGTTTGTCGCTCATTGGTTTTCCGTTTTGGAGGAAATTAGGGAAAAATGGCAATAGAGGGGGCAGGAGAGGAGCATAAAAGGGGATTTTTTTCTCGCAATAGCTTTGGCAGAAGGGCGCCGAAAACTTGCCATTCAGCGCCCATCTGCGGTTCTAATGCGCCACGACAACCTGCTGGGCGCTGTAGTGGTGCCCGTCGGTGAGCTGTACCCAATAAGTGCCTGCTGGCAAAGCCTGTAAAGGGATGGCTAAGCTGCCTTGGGCAGTAGCGTGAGCGGAGCGCCAAACACTCCGCCCTTGCAGGTCGAGCAGCCTGGCCTCTAGCTGGAGGGCTGGGCCTTTCCCAAACTGAATGAAGAGCTGGCCATTTGCGGGGTTGGGGGAGAGGGTGTAAGATAAGGGGAAATGGTGCAGGTGCCCTTCCGAATGGGTAAGGACGAGGTTGCTGGCCACCGCTTCACCGATGTGGATGGGCTCTGCCAGTTCGGCTGCGGTAGCCACTACGGCTTTCACACAATTGGACATGAAGGCAAAATTGAGGGTGCCGATGGTGTCAGAAGGCTCATGGTAATGCGGGTTGCGGAAGTCTGCGCCATCGGTCAGCATAAGGGCAGGTAGGCCAGCCCCCCAGAATGGGGCATGATCGCTCCGGGCGAGGTCAGGGGGCACCAGGCCATCGGGGGCTTGGAGGGAGATGACCCGGAGCTCCGGCACATAAGCTGCTGCAGCGGCATCAAAAGCTTGGCGGAGCGGCTCGCTAGATTGTATGGCGACATTGGTCAGGAAGTTGCCCCGGTTTTGCTGAGCAGCCACTTCTGCGCTGGCTTGTGGGAACAGTAGGGCGAACCCATCTGGCAGGGTTTGGCTGTTGGGCGCATCGCTGAAGTAGCCGATCATTTCCATGTTCAGCACCCCAAGGATATCTTCAGCTTCTGGGCGGTTGCCAACATAATGGATGCTGCCCCGTAGGCCTGCTTCCTCCAGGTCAAAGCCAATGAAGCGCAAGTTGTTGCGGAAGTGGTAGGCGGACAGGATGCGGGCGGCCTCGAGCATGCCTGCTACAGCGGAGCCGTTGTCATCTGCCCCGGGTGCATCAGATACGGTATCGTAGTGGCCATCAATGATCACTGTGGAATGGCCGTTGATATCCCCCCAATGGTCTGCAATGAGGTTTTGCCCGATAGTATTGGCGTAGGGGAAATTTTGGCGGTAGGCCGAGAGCCCGTAAGCCTGGAAGGCATTCATGATCGTATCCCGGCAGAGGTTAAGTGTGGCAGGGGCTGCAGCGAAGTGGCGGGGCCCGTCAATTTGTTGGAGCCGGGCCCTGAGCAATTGGGAGTCTACCTGGGCCACCATTTCGCTGATGGGGATTTCGTAGCGGTCGTCGGCAATGATTTTGAGGTCTAGGGCAGTGGCCTCGGCCAGTTCCCCGGCGTACGCCCAAGTTAGCTGAAGGCCATCGCCGGGGGCGACGGGGAACCCGATGTTGCCACTGACCTGAGCGGGGATGATATTGAACCGGGCACTGCCCGTTGGGGCTGCGCGAAGGTAGACGTCTAGCGCTTCATCATCTGGGTCAGAAAGGTTGAAGGTCAGGGTGACGGTCTGATTTTGCGGGTCGGTAGCCATGCCGGTGATGGCCACTTGTGGCGGCTGGTTTTGGGCGTAGAGGCTTAGCTGAAGGGCGGTGGCCAAAGCTAGGGCGAAAAATGGGCGCATAAGGATTGGGTTTTTGTTGAGCATGTTCTTTCCTAAAAATAAGCTAATGATCAGAAATCAATATGCTTTGTGGCAAGAAACTGTGTGGCGATTGCGTTATGCAGTCCATCAACGAAGAGCCGCGCAAAGGAAAATGCCGCGAGTTTTTAGCCTTTACGGGCTTTTTGATGGCCTAGCGCTGCGGAGGGGTGGAAGCCCGATAGGGCCGAGCGGACAGCGAGCCCCGCAGCATAGCGGCACCTGCCGTTAGGCAGGGGCAGGCCCCAAGGCCTACAGGAATAGCAATTTGGTTTTCAACTATTAAAAACGAACGACATGAGCCATTATCGATTGATCATCCTAGCCGCCCTTTTTCTGTGCGCTGCTCCAGATGTGGAGGCCCAGGTTTTTGGGCGTAAGGCTAGCCAGGAGGAGGCAGGCAGGGGAGAGGAGGCAGAGCAGGGTACGCTGCGGGCCTGGCTAAAGGGGAATAAGGCGGAGCGCAAAGACTTGAGGGAGGGCCACAGGGACGCCCGGGGCACCCACCGCTCTGCCCGCAAGGAGCGCAAAGCTGCGGAGGCGCGGGAAAAAGCAGCCAAGGCGCGGAAAAAAGCCATCCGTGCCGACCGCAAAGCTGCCCGGGCGGAGAAACGGGCCGTAAAGAAGACGGAGAAAGCCCGGAAAGCAAAGGGGGGCGGGCTAGGCCGGCTGTTTTCAAAAAAAGATTGACGGCTGAGGCAGGGGGCTTTAGCCGCTTTGGTCCAATGGGATTTCAAAGAAGAAGGTTGTCCCCTTGCCCTCTGTGCTCTCAAAGCTAATCTGCCCATTGAGCAGCTCGAGGTAGCGGTGCACGATATTGAGGCCCAGCCCAGTGCCCTGGATATTGACCGCGTTTTCAGCCCGGAAAAACCGGCTGAACAGGTGTTTTTGGTCGCTTTCTGGTATGCCAATGCCTTCATCTTTGATGTGGGCGGTCAACTTCCCGCCTTCCAGGCTGGCTTTGAGCTGTATGGCCGAGCCGGGAGGGGAGTATTTGATGGCGTTCGACAACAGGTTGATGAAGATGTTTTTTAGGATTTTTTGGTCTAACCGTATCTCCTGCCTTACCCCCACGAGCACCTTTTCTAGTTTCTGCCCGGTTTTGAGCAGGGTGTGCATGTCGTCTTCAATTTCAGCCAGCAGGTTTTCAAGGACAAAAGCAGTAGGGGCATTGTGTATTTTGCCCTCTTCGAGCTTGCTGAGGGAAAGAAAATCGCCCAAGATGCCGGTGAGGTTGGTCACTGCAGACCGGATGCGCTTGAGGTGCTTCTCCCTTTTTTCCTGCTGATCGCCGGAAGTGTACAGGCCAATGAGCTCCGAAGAGGAGGCGATAGTGGTCAGGGGGGTGCGGAACTCATGGGAAGCCATGGAAACAAACCTAGACTTGAGCTCGCTGAGCTCCTTTTCCCTTTCGAGGGCCTTGCGGAGCTCTTCTTCGTTGGCCCTTAAGGCATCTTCGGCAGCCTTCCGCTCCTTGATTTCCTGTTCGAGCTGCAGGTTAGACTGCAGGAGTTTATTGACGACCTCTGTCAGTTTTTCCGTTCTTTCTTCTACCTTTTGCTCTAGCTCCCGATTTAGGCTGATGATTTTTTCTTCTGCTATTTTCTCTTCGGTCAGGTCATGGATGACCCCCGTGAAGAGCAAACCTTCTTCGGTTTCGATTTTGGAGACGCCAAGCCGGAAGGGGAAGTAGGTGCCGTCTTTCTTTTTGCCTTTCACCTCTCTACCTATACCAATGATCTGGCCGACGCCGGTATTGTGGTAATTCTGGATATAGCCGTCATGCTTACTGCGGTGCGGCTCAGGCATGAGCATTCGGATGTTCTGCCCGATCATTTCCTCCTCTTGGTAGCCAAACAGGCGGGTGGTGGCCTCGTTAGTCATTTGGATGAGGCCTTTGGAGTCGATAATGATGATGCCATCTACTGCATTGGAAATGATGGCCTGCAGGGTGTTTTTGCTCCGTTGTAGCTCCTGAGCGCCCTCCCGCTGTGCCGTGATGTCGTTGAGGAGGACAATCTGATGGGTTTCTTCGAAAGCTGGGAGGGGGGCCGGTGCACATTGCAGGCAGATGGAACGCCGGGCCGGGTGAGGGGTTTGGATTTCGAAGGGCGCGTTAAGGCCCCCTGCCATCAAAGCATCGCGGAGGGGGTTGCCTTTGTCAGGGGAAAGCGGCCCGTGTGAAAGGAAGTGCTCCCGGCTGTTGCTGCCGAACATGCGGACCAAGGCGTCGTTGGCGCCAATGACAGCCTGCTGCAGCTGGCTGAAGATGAGGATGGGCACGGGGACCCACTCCAGCATGGCATTATAAAAAGCCAGGCTGTCCTGTGCATCATTGTCGGTATAGAGGGCGACAAACCAATACCTGGCCCCTTCCCCTTTTGCGGGGAAGAGCGCGCAGCGGGCATTGAGGCCAGAGGGGAGGGTTACATTGCAGATATCGGGCCGGCCGGCCCAATCTGAGATGGCGGGCAGCCCGCTGATAAAGCCGAAAATATTTTGGCCATAGAGGGCAGCAGGGTTTGTGGAGAGCAAGGTTTGGGCCCTCTCGTCTGCAAGGGTTACCGAGCCGTCTTCAGCAACAGCGAGCAGTGCCGCCTGGTGTTGGCTGATGAGGTCTGCAGGGTTGGAAAACAGAGGAGTGCGGTTGTCCTTGTCAGGCATTGAGTCAGGCTTTTGAGCATTGGTTGCCCGGTAAAGATAATGGCATACAGCACATCCTGCCAAATGAGAGCTGTAGAAACCTATTGATAAAGTTCAAAGCAATTTTTGACGAATGTCATGTGGGTTGGGTTAGGATAGCCCCACCTTGCAGGTACAATAAAGCCCGATGAACGATGAAAACGATACAGGTACTTGGCTTAGGGAATAATAGGCACCGGCAGCTCACCCACCTTTTGGAGCAGGAATTGGAGCGGATGGGCTTGGCCATACCGGTAGAGCAGGTTATGGATATTGAGGTGATACTAGCCTCCGGTGTAGATGCCATCCCTGCTGTGCTTGTAGGTGGGCAGGTCGTTTATGATGGGCGTGCCCTTCCTACGCGGGCAGAAGTACAGGGCTGGCTCACGGCTATTTTACAACCTGGGCATGCTGCCTAGCCCGCCTGTCAACTGCGCTCCCTGCTCAAGATCCCCTTTAAGTCTGCTGCTTCATAATTAATGGATTTCAGGGTCTTGTCGTCCCCTTTTCGGTACACCAGAAACTTCCCATCTTTTTCGACAGTATAGCTGTCAAACCCTTTAGTGGCCTTGTAGTGGGCCATAGTTTGCTCTGCTTCTGCTCTAGAGTTGCAGGCTTTGCTCATATTGGAGCGCTGCACTTCATCGAAGAGGGCTTTGAAAGATGCTCCCAGCCCAAATTCCAGGATAGCGCCAGAAAGGACGTACTGCAGGTCGCAGAGGGCATCTGCAATTTCGGTCAGGTCTTGGTCGGCTATGGCCTGTTCAAGCTCTTTGAGCTCTTCGGCGAGCAGGGCCACCCGGAGTTGGCAGCGCTTGGCAGATGGGATGCAGGGGTGGTCTTCTATAGGATGTTGGAAAGTACGGTGGAAGGCTGCGACGAGTTCGAGCGTATTGGGCTGTTCCATAAAGATGCGGTTTGGTTTGCGGGCGCAAAGTAAGGCCCTTGAGGGGGAAAACCAAGGTGGCGGCTGTACTGAACAATTTAATGTGCCTCTTCCTTTTGTGTATGGAATAATGCGCCTACTTTTGCGCGTTTTTTGGGCTAATCCCTATCTTGTCTGGGCAATGGCGGAACAAAAGCCAAGAGGCTTTCATTATCCACCTGGTATGATCGGTGCGCTGGCAAAAGAGCCTGCTTATTGATGCCCGGCTGCTGTGCTGTACAGGCAGCGTCATTGATTCATCCATTCATCTAAACTACTGGTACATTGGCTGCAACGAACCGCTATTTCGACCTGATCGACCAAACTTTTTACTTCCCTCAGGACGGCTTCGACATTGAACAGGGCTATCTGGTGTTCAATGGGGTGCCTCTGAGTTATCTGATAAAAAAGTACGGTACGCCTTTGAAGCTGACCTACCTGCCTAAAATAGGCTCTCAGATCAAGAAGGCGCGCAATATGTTTACCCGTGCTATGAAAGCTATGGGGTATAGGGGGAAATACTACTATTGCTATTGCACCAAAAGCTGCCATTTTAGCTATGTGCTGAACGAGGTCACCCGGCATGAAGTACAAATAGAAACTTCGTCGGCTTTTGACATCGACCTGGTCCGGCGGCTCTATCAGCAGGGCAACCTCAAGAAAGAGACGATCATCGTTTGCAATGGCTTCAAAACGCAGGGTTACCTAGAGCGTATCGTTGCCCTGATCAACGATGGGTTTGAAAATGTGATCCCGGTCTGCGACAATATGCGGGAGCTTGATTATTACGAAGCGAACGTCAAAGGGCGCTGTAATATCGGGCTGCGCGTGGCCACCGAAGAAGAGCCTAATTTTGAGTTTTACACCTCCCGCCTTGGCATCCGTCATGCAGACGTCCTCCGCTTTTTCCAGGAGCGCATCAAGGACAACGACAAGTTCAGGCTCAGGATGCTCCACTTCTTTGTGGATACTGGCATCAAAGATTCTCTCTACTACTGGGGGGAGCTCAAAAAAGCCATTAAGCTGTATTGTGAGCTCAAGCGCGATAGCGAAGACCTGCATGCTATCAATATAGGCGGCGGGATGCCTATCCGGAATTCCCTGGGCTTTGAGTTCGATTATAAATACATGGTCAAGGAGATTGTCAGCTTGATCTCTCAAGCTTGCGAGGAGGAAGAAATCCCAGAGCCGGATATTTTCACAGAGTTCGGCAAATATACGGTGGGCGAAAGCGGGGCGACTATCTTTTCGGTGCTCGACCAAAAGCTGCAGAACGATTCAGAAATGTGGTACATGATCGACAATTCTCTGATGACCACGCTGCCGGACACCTGGGGCATAGGGGAGCGTTTCATACTGCTGCCTATCAATAAGTGGTACAACGATTACCGCCGGGTCAATATCGGTGGCCTCAGCTGCGATAATTCGGATTATTACAACTCGGAAGTGCACGAGAGCCAAGTGTACCTGCCTGCCTTTTCTGCCTCAGATGAAGAGCCCCTTTACTTGGGCTTCTTCCACACGGGCGCTTATCAGGACTCTATCAGTGGTTATGGCGGTATCAAGCACTGCCTCATCCCTTCTCCAAAGCATATCTTGGTGTACAAAGATGCTCAAGGCAATCTAGTTGATGAGCTGTACCAGGAGGAGCAGTCTGCAGAAGAGATGCTCCGTATCCTCGGCTATTAGTAGCAGCAGCGCTAGTGGGCTGTTGAGCGCTGTTGGGGCTTTAGCAGGCAGCCTGTACTGCTGGGCGCGTGTTTAGGGCTTGTTCCTATTGCAAACCAATGCTTTATGGACATGGCTCCCTCACGGGCGCAAACCAGATTGTCGTTTTTTTGCCTGCCTAGTGGTCTGTCAAGTGTTAATTTATGGGTTGAGTGGGAGCGAATTTTGAGGCTAATCAAGGCGGATGTTCCCGCGCATAGCAGCGCTACGTAAGGGGTTGTCCAACGAAGAGTAGCCTCAAAAGTCGCCGCAGGCAACCCCTAGTTTTAGCCTTGACAGACCACTAGCCTGCTTTGTGGGATGGGCCTGCCCCTGCCTGCGGGCAGGTGCCGCTATGCTACGGGGCTCGCTGTCCGCTCGGCCCCTCGCCCTACAGGCGTCGGGTCTGGCCTTCGGCCACCCCTGCGCAGCGCTAGTCCATTGCCAGGCTAAAGCCCGAAAAGCATAAACACCTGCGGCATTTTGGCTCACCCCCTTCCTCACTATGTTCCCATCTTGCCTGCTGCACTCCGTAGCGCTTTCGCTAGAACCCTACCGGCCAGGCGGGCATGAATCCTTGATTGTCATGATGAAACCGCTACAGGCAAGCGCTAAGTTTGGCTGAGCGGTCTGTGCTGTTGTCGCTGCTCTGGGCTTGGGCTGCAGGGCAGGCACAGCAGGGGGCTTTGAAAGGACGAGGCATTCAAGGCGGTGTTGCTGGCCATTCATTGGGCAATAGCAGAAAGGGTTGATAATCAGGGCTGTTTAGAAAAGAGGAATACTGTGTCTTGTCTAAAAAATTGATTTACAAGCTGTTGTATATTTTGGTTGTTGGGCGGGCGATAAAAATAGGCCTTTTTGGAACCTTCGCGGGGCAGTTAGGGTTTGATTTTTTGTTAATCAAACATTAATTCTGTTTTATTTCATGCAAGCCGTAGGGCGTATGGTTTGCATATTTTTTATTTTTATCAAAAATCAGCCATGGCAACAAAATGGAGAAAGCTTAACGGCGAGCGCATCGACCTTCCCATCAAGGAGGCAGTAGAGCAGACCATCTTAAGGGAAAAAGCCAGCGGTCACCGGCTGAAGGTGTGTATTGGCTCCGACTCTCAGGTCAGGGGCGCCCACATCGAGTTTGCAACGGTCATCGTCTTCCTGCGCGAGAAAAAAGGCGGGTTCATGTACATCCACAATTCTAGGGAACGGAAGGGGATGGGGCTGAAGGAGCGCATGATCACAGAGGTAGCTAAGTCGGTGGAGACGGCTTATGCCCTTTGCGATCTGCTCGATAAGCACAACGTTGAGCTAGAAGTCCACGCCGACATCAATACCGACCCTGAGTTCCAGTCTAATGTAGCTTTGAAGGAGGCGATGGGGTATATCTTGAGCATGGGCTTTGTTTTCAAGGCTAAGCCCAATGCGTTCGCCAGTTCTTCTTGTGCAGACAAGGTGGTCTGATCTGTTTGCCGGCTCTGGCCCTTGGCTGAAATATCTCACCGCTATTATGGTAGTTTTGGCCTAGCGCTGCGGAGGGGTGTGAAGCCCGATAGGGCCGAGCGGACAGCGAGCCCCGTAGCATAGCGGCTCCTGCCGTGAGGCAGGGGCAGGCCCCTCTTCCTTACGTCAGGGGCAGGCCTATCACGAGAAGCAAGCTGGGCAGGCTCAAAAAGGAGGATATGGGTTGCGCTATGGGCTCTGGGGTAGAGGTTGTAAAGGAAAAAAGTGCCTGTGGTGACGTTTGTCCCCCCAGGCACTTCTGATTGATCGAGCACCGTGTTAATCCCAAATGCGGCTCAGCTCCCAAAATTCGCCTTCTGCCTTAACCCTGCCGCCCTGTGCAAGTATACGGAAGGAGGTGAAGGGCTGGCTTGGGAAAAACAAGTTCGTCATTGCCGTCAGCCCATCTGTGGTAAAGGCTTCGCAGGAGGCCCGGTCGTAGAACAGCCTGAGCCTAGCCTCCCCCGGAGCAGACAGCAATGGAGCTTTGGCGCCCCGGGCAAATTGCTCAGAGAAGCCATTTGGCCCAGCATTGGAGCGGTCTGCAAAGAGCAGGGCTTCATTTGGGGCAACCCCGATATCGAAGTGTTCGCCTGCTTCATTTTCTGCACGGATAATGACCTGAGCAGGAGGCTGAGCGGTATCCCAAGACAAGCGGATGTCCAATTCGAGCCCTGGGGCAGCTGAGGGGATGGCAGCAAGGCTAAGCGGTTCTTCGCCCGTTTCGAGCGCAAAGCGCTGCGCTTGTTGGCGCAAGTGTTGCAGGGCATCGGCCGGCCTGCTGCCCAATCGGAGCCCATCGGGGCTTTCTGCCAGGAACAAAGCCCGTGGCAGGGTCATGGCACTTCGCCAGCGTTGGGTAGGCACCTGTTGTGCGTAGTCCCAATTGCTCATCCACCCCATGAAGAGCCGTTCTTGGCGGTTGCCTGCGCCCGACCAAGTCACCCCAGCGTAATTGTCCCGCCCATAGTCTATCCAGTATGGGTTGCCCGAAAGGGTATCCGCAGCGACGGCTGCCATGAATTGGGGGAAGGGGGAGAAGGTGGTGCCATCGAAATCCCCCAGGAAGTACTGTGTAGCGGAGCCGCCATTGGGGCCGCCTGGATTGATGCTGACGAGCAGCGCCCAGACGGTGCTGTCTTTTCCGGGCAGGTCGAGGGAGATAAGGTCTGGGCATTCCCATACGCCCCCCTGTGCGCCCAGCCCCTGGCCGAACTCGCTGAGGTAGGCCCACTGCAAGAGGTTGGGAGAGCTGTAGAATTGGATGCGGTCTTGGACGGCAAGGGCCATGACCCACTGCTCAGAAGGCTGATGCCAGAACACTTTGGGGTCGCGGAAGTCTTTGATGCCTGGGTTGGGCAGCACCGGATTGCCTGCGTACTTGGACCACGACTGGCCCTCATCGAGGCTATAAGCGAGGCTTTGGTACTGGAAAGCATCACTGCCAGCTTTCGCGAGGGGGTCATTGTGGTGGGTGAATATAGCGATGAGCGGTCCTTTGCCGTTTTGGCCCAGGCCGGAGGTGTTGTTGGCATCGTGTACAGCGCTGCCGGAGAAGATCCAGCCGAGGCTGTCGGGATAGAGGCCAATAGGCAGGTGCTCCCAGCTCAGGAGGTCTTGGCTGATGGCGTGGCCCCAGTGCATGGGCCCCCAAACGTTGCTGTCGGGGTAGTACTGGTAGAAGAGGTGGTAGGCTCCGTTGTGGAAGACCATGCCATTGGGGTCGTTCATCCACATGCTGTCTGGCGAAAAGTGGAACTGAGGGCGGTAGGGCTCCTGATAGTAAGCAGAAGGTGCGGCCTCGGGGCCTGTCGGCTGCTGTTGGCAGCCCAGTGTCAGCCCTGCCAGGGCTGTCCAGGCCAGCAAAATTAGTTTTTTCATACGTTGGTTGGTTTCAGAAATGTCCAATGTGCCAAATATAGGCTGCTTCTGGCAAGGCAAGGGCTATGGCTTGGTGTTTTTGCTTATCGCTCAGGGCGGCAGGCCTTCCTCAGGGTGCGCCTGAGCTTCCGCATGCGAGCGCCTAGCCAGCGTTTTTGGACATTCCCGCTGGCATCGAGGAGGACAAAGAAGGGGATGCCGGGGTAGCCGAGCGCATCGGCCCATGCCTGATTGCGGCCTGCTTCCCAGCTGTGCCTCAGGGGCGCTGACACCCCCTTTCGGTTAGCGATCTTTAGCCAGTCCTTCTGTTCGGTATCGAGGTGGAGGGCCCAGACGCTGAGCTGTTCTGGGCAAGACTGCTCGGCAGCCCTAAGCGGTTCGTAGGCGGCCCAGCAGGGGGCGCACCAAGTATGGGTGAAGAAGAGCAGGGTAGCGGGGCGGCCTTGCCACAGGGAGTCGGGCAGGGCGTTTTGCCCAAAGAGCATTGGGGCGGACAGGAGGGCGGACAGGAGGAAGGTGTAGCGCATGATTATTCAACGGGGAATGGGGAAGGGGATTGTGTTGCTGTATTGCCCTATCCTTCTTACGTTTTGCCGGCAGGCCGCTAAACCCCTGGCACAGCCTTATCATGAGGATGTGCCAGGGGGGCATTTGCCTACGGCAGCCAGAACTTGCGGCTGTACTGCTGTTGCCCGGCTTGCAAGCTCAGAATGTACAAGCCTTTTGGCGCTTCATCCATCGCTACGCGAACGGCAGCGCCGCCTTTGGGCAGCCGGCCCCGATACAGCGCCTGGCCCGCGAGGTTGAGCACGCTATAGGTGCCCTCAATGGGCAGCTCGGCGGTAAAATGCAGCCCGCCATTTTCAGGGTTGATGATACGGAGCAGCCCGGGGTTGTGCTTCACTGTGCTGCTCAGGACGCTCGCCGTCACCATGATGTTGTCTAGCTGCCAAAGTTTAGCTTGCAGGACATTGCTGGATACGTACTTGAAGGCTAGGTAAGCCGTTCCTTCGAACCCAGACAGGTTGATCTCGCCTGAGCTGACGTACTCGTACCCGCCTCCTGAAAAGGCCACTTGATCAGAGAGGTCAGTCCAATCGGCTGTATTGGGGTCGCTTTCCCCATCGTAGTTGGTGGATACGAGGACCTCCAAGTCCGGGCCGTTGAAGTTGGCTGCATTCTCAAAAGTAAGGACTTCGTCGGCGTACTGATCCATGTTAAGGGCAGGGGAGATGAGCCAGTCTTCGTTATCCTGCACGCCATCGTCAAAACCGTTCATTTGGGCAAACTGCCGGTCGCCGAAGGAGCGGGCTGCCCAAAACTGATCGTCGCCCTCAGCGCTGAACTCGGTGAAAACGCCAAGGGTGCCGTCATCAAAGGTTTCATTGAGCAGGACGTCTTGTGCATTCAGGGCAGAAAAAGCCAAGCAAGCCGCAGGGAGTAGTAAAGTTTTTTTCATGTTTTTGATGCTTTTATGGTTTCGTTTACGAAAGTAAAGGAGGGAGCGGTAAAGCTGCAGGGTCAAGGGGTTAATTTTGCGTTAACTCATAGGCACAGCCAACGCCTAACGGGAACAAAATGCGGTCATAAGGTGTCCTTGTTATTTTAGCTTAAAAAATACAAGTATGACTATTGGGTTTGATTGCAAAGCCACTGCGGCTAACATCTCTCTACTGTTGTTGTTCGTGTTTGCTTCAGCTTGTGAAGACAGCAACAGTGCTGCTTCCTCAATGAGCGGAACAGACACCGTTTCTGAGTTTCTTCTTCACAGCAATGGGCTGGCCATAACCCTGCTGACAGATGATGCGGAGGACGAGACCTATTACTTCGATTCCTACACTTTTAATTTTAGCGATAGCGGCACGGTCAGCGCAGCCAATGCAGACCGCACTGTGGAGGGCACCTACGCTGTGTTCCGGGACGATGGCCGTGTAGAGCTCCGCATGTCTTTTCCGAATACGGCTAATTTTGCTGAGCTCAATGATGACTGGTACTTTATTTCCATTGATCAGGGCATCATCAAATTTGATGATGAGGGAGACAGGCTGTGGCTGGAGCGGCTGTAGTTGGTACTCTTTGAGGGCAAAACAGGAGCGGGCGTGTTGGCTGTAGGGCAAAGGCAGCACGCCTGTTTGTTTTTCAGGGATGCGGGGTTTGCCAAAGCCGTCAAAAATGGCCAACTTAGCATCAATACATCTTCAACCAACACCAATGCCTACACCCATGCGCTCGCCTATCTTTTTGCTGCTGCTGTCCGTTCCGTTCTCCGCCTTGCGCGCGCAAGACATCGTCACTGACGACCTTGCCTACTTTTGGGAAGCTTACGATGCCATCCGGCAGGAGCCCGATACCAATGCCCATCTCCCCCTTTTCCAGGAGCTGCTACAGGATAGGGGGACTCCTGGGCTGAAGGCTATACAACAAGCCCGCCGCTATACCGCTGAAGACTATGTGGCTGCAATACGCAACTACCCTGCGTATTGGGAAAGCATCCGTAGGAACGAGGCGAGGGCCTTGGCTTATATCCCTGAGATAGCAGCCGGGCTGCAGCGCTTCCGGCAGCTGTACCCGGATGGGGCCTCAGCTGCCATTTATTTTGAGCCCGGGGTGTTCCGTACACCGGGCACAGCGGTAGACGGCGTGGTCGTCATCGGGGCAGAATTGTCTTTTGCAGATACGGCCACGGTTTGTTGGGAGCTGCCAGCCTCAATGGATTATGTTCGGGCTTATGCCCAACAGAACCCGATCGATGGGCTGGTATTTTTGGCTGTGCATGAATATGTGCACACCCAACAGTCTGCAGCCTATGCATACGACCTGCTCTCGCAGTCCCTTTTTGAGGGCATACCTGAATTCTTGGCCAGCCTTTCTACTGGGCAGGCTTCCGTGCAGCCCGCTTTCGCTTATGGCGCTCTGCACCGGGAGGAGGTCTTGGCGCGTTTTGCGGAAGAAATGCACAACCCTTTTTATTATCACTGGCTGTATAACAGCTCAGACAATGAGTTTGGGGTGAGGGACCTCGGGTATTTTGTAGGGTATACCCTCGCAGAAGCCTATTACGAAAAGCAGAAAGACAAGACAAAGGCCATAAAGGCTCTGGTAGAGCTGGACTTCGAGTCGCCCGCTGCCGTCGCCGCTCTGGTAGAAGCAACCGGGGTGTTCCCTGAGCCGCTCTCCGTTTACCAAGCAGCTTTTGATGCCCGCCGCCCGGTAGTGGAAGCCGTAGAAGGGCTGGGGGATAATCTCGAGTCCGTCCCTTACGGGAAAGCCGCGATGGCAGTCCGTTTTTCAGAGCCCATGGACAGGAGGTTTTGGTCTACCGGGTACGGGGAGGCAGGGGAAAGCGCTTTCCCTGCCATCACAGCATTGACCTTTTCAGAGGATGGGCGGACTATGGTTTATGAGATGGACTTAGAACCGGGCAAGGCCTATGATTTTGTCATCAATTCCGGCTACCGTACGGCAGACCTTCGGCCCTTGCAGCCAAAGGTGGTCCGGTTCAAGACTCAGCCCCGTTGAGCATAAATGAGCAGAAAATGTTTTTCATTTTATCGCGTTACCCCTTGTCTTCCTGCTACTTTTGCGGGGCAGCAGGCCCGGAGACAGTCGTGGAGCTTCAGCTGAAACCAGAAGCGGTAAAGCGTTACCGCATGGATGAGCAGTTGTCCTTTAAAGGCACGCTGCTTCTCAATGTCAATGATTTGGACCATTGCAATTATATTTTAAAAGGCGCAGAATTTCACCAACAATGAGAATTTTACCCATCTGTTTTTTATGGCTGGCGGCCGTTGCTTGTAGCTCTGGGGAAAAAGCCAACCCGCTGCTCGAAGAGGCAGCTAGCCTTTATGAACAAGCCCTGAGCGAGGAGGAAGCGCTTCAGCCTTTGCTCAACAGCTTAGAGCAGCAGTACAACCGCTTGAGCGTTCAGGGCCGGGCGCTGACATCAGCGGAGCAGTCCTTTTTGGAGAATGTGAGCACGCTGCAGGTCCGCTACGCGCAGTGGAGGGAAGATCGCATCGAGGTCCCCGGGTTCGGGCATGCACATCACCATCATGATGGGCATGAGCATGAGCATACGCATGGGAAAAAAATGCCGGAAGCCACCCCTGAGCACATGCTCAATATTCAGCGGGAGAGCTTGGAAGGGGTTTTGGCGATGAAGGCGGAGGCAGAAGCGTTGCTTAAACCTTAAGCTAAAGGCCGTTTAGTTCACTATAGCTTTACCACTCCACCCGCCACCCCATTGTTAACCCTATAGCTTCCGGGCGGAAAAGGCTACCCTGCACCAACCCTTCCTGCTGACTCAGGGAACGGCGGTAGCCACCCCGAAGAAACAAGCGCCCAAACCGTACAGGCGGCAATAACAGCTGCCCCTCTAGGCGTAGGGCCCATCCGGTTTGGTATCGGTTGCTGGCGCTTGCCACCGTATACCCCTCGGTCAAATAACCGCCCGAACGCCAGGAAGACAAGTTGAAGTCGAATCCGGCTTTACCTTCCAGTTGCCAGCCGGCTGCAGCCCAGGCCCTGCCAATCAGTACAGGTATCGACCAGGAGCGGAAGGTGCTGTGCTGCTGTATATTGACCTGCCTGATGCCGGGTATGGAATCAGTGGTGGAAGTAAATTCTTCTCCGGTGATGGTATTCCGGAAAATGGTATCTACGGTATTGGGTTGGTATAGCTGAATGGGGAAAGCTTCCTGCAAACGCTCCCGCTGCACCAGTTCTTCCATTTCGATGCCGCCCCAAAGGGTGTAAGGGCGTTGCGGAAGTGCGTACCCTATCCGAAGGCTTGCGGCAAGCCCGCTTAGTGGGTCGATGGTGGTATTGGGCAATTTCGCACTGTAAATATCCGGGCTCAGGTTGAAGGCCAGCCCAATCCCGGCTTCCACAATCCAGGGGTCGCGAACAGCCTGCATTTTCTGCACTTCCGGATATGGGGTAGTTGAATCGAGGCTGACCACCGGTCCCGGTGCCAACGCTTCAATTTGATTTAGCAGGTCTAAACCGACCAGTTTATCCTGTGCCTTATCAGCTGACACAGCCTGACTTTCTTTAAGTTCGTTTAAAGGATTTGTTGGTGTTGAGGCCGCCTTTGAGGTTGATGGCACTGAAGCTTTTCTCTCCGCAGGGTTGGACGAAGCAACCAGTCCATTCGGACCGCCTTTTGCTTTCGGGCCATCCGGTGAGATGGCAATGCCCGCCTTATTAGCTCCCTTTATTTCTTCAGGCATCTCCGTTGCAGTTTTAGCTATAGCTGGAGTTGTACCTACGGGTTGCCCGGGCACCGGGAAATAACCCAATCTGGCACGCTCACCGAAGAAGCTGAAGTAGCCAACAATAGCCAAGGCAACGGATAAGCCAACCGGCAGCCACCACCAGAACCGCCGCCTCCGGCGTTTAGGCTTCAGCCCTGCTCTGATCCCCGGGCCCATCTGCCCCCAGCTCAGGCCAGCAGGGATGTCTTTTGCCTGATGCCGGCCCAGCTTGCCGTCGAGCCCGCCTCGTTGATCAAATGATTCCATAACGGCCTTCTGTTTTTTGTGCTTCCAGCGCTTCCCTTAGGAGTTTTTTTGCGCGCGATAATTGCGACCGAGACCCAACCGGGCTGATGTCCAGCATCTTCCCGATCTCCTCATGGGTATACCCGTCCACCACATAAAGGTTGAATACGGTACGGGCGCCCACAGGCAATTGCGCGATGAGCTCCAACAGGTACTCCGCCTCAAAAAAGGACAGGTCGATACTTGTCGTAAGCGCTGCCTGTTCGCCAGCCAGGAGCTCCTCCGCCCTGAGGCGCTGCAGCTTTCGCTGGAAAGCAATAGTTTTATGAATCGCCAACCCTCGGATCCATTGGTGCAAATCCCCTTTTTTGGGGTTGAACCGGTCTAGGCCCTGAAATACCGCGATAAAAATGTCTTGGACGAGGTCCCGCTCTTCAGAGGGGCTGATGCCAAACCGCCGTACAATGGCCAGTACATAAGGCAGGTATTGCTCATAAAGCCACTGCTGTGAACGGGCATTGCCCTTAAGGCATTTTTGGATGAGGGTAGCGGTATCCATTGGGCGCTGCTTATTCGCAGTCTTCGTATGACAGGCTGAAGGAGGCCGTATACTCATCAACGTAAACGAAACCGCCACAGGGCAGGTCATTGCCTACCGGCCCATCCATCCTGAAAAAATCGCCGGTGAATGTCCCGCTGATCTCGGTTTCAGTAATCGCGTTGATCGTCACCGCTGCGGTTTGCTCCTGGCAGCCGCTGCCGGGGGGCACTAGGCTGAACAAAACCGTAGGCTGCCCATCTACTTCCGTGGTGATGCCGGCCTGAGTGACGTAGTGCTCCCCCTCGAATTCGTAAAATTCAAGCACGAAAAAGTTTTCTCCGGTGTAGCTCGTGCTGTAAGCGCTGCCCCCTTCGCAAATGATGGCCCCTGAGGATATGGCGTAGGAGGTAAAGCCGCCTGCCCCAGTTATCCGTTTGGCGGTGCCTTCGGCAATGAAGACATCCCCTTCCTGTGCCTTTAGGGCAAATCCTTGTTGGTATTCAATAGTGGTAGGAGGGGCCGCTTCGGGGGCCTCCGTAATCTCGAGGAAGTTCTCCCGTTCGCAGCTGACTAGCGCGATATAGACGATGGCCCATAAACAGATTGTAATTCGTTGCATGATGGTAGTTTTTGCTTATCTATTGTGCATTTGTGGGCCAAACGTTGCAGCGGCACCGTTTTTTCTTTAAAAAAACATAAAGCTTGCAGAAAGCGAGAGGCAGCAGCAGCCATAGCCTACTGCTGCCATACAACACAATGAAAATGAGTGCTTTTTGTTTCGGGCTGCTGCTAAACCGGTTCCTTGCCGCTTAGCCGAGACGAAAGCAAGCAGCTGCGCGAACAGCTACAATGGCTGAAGTAGCTGCCGGATGTCACCCCCAAACCTGACTTGGCCAGCTAAATGAGTTGTGGTGATGTTTTGCCAGGGCAATAAAGTAGGCGCATGCCCTCTTGGGCTGCTGCCCCTGAGCAATAGGCCGCTGCATTTCAGGAAATTGAGTAAATTGTACAGGCGGGCCGTTCTGCCTGCAAAGTGCAAAACACAAATTCGGGCTTGTTCTCAACCTAATACGGACGGAAAATGAAGCAGAAAGACCTTGCTGCCTGCTCTGATGAAGAGCTGCTGAAACTAGCGAAAGAAATGGAGCGCACTCCGGTTTATGATGCGGTCATTGTCGGGCTGCTCGCCGGGGTAGCCATTTATAGCGCGGCAAACAACGGTATAGGCATCCTTACGTTCCTGCCTTTGGTTTACTTTCCTATAGCTGGGAGGAACCGGGCTAAGAAAAAAGAGGTTGACGCCTTGCTGGAGGAGCGGGGGCTAGTGCCTTAAGTCATAAATCTCTGATACTTAAGCTGAAGTTGTTTTCTGGCTAATCGAGGCGAAGGTTCGCGACTTTAGCCCGAGCTAAAGGAGCGGTTCTTTAACGAAGAGTAGGCGGAAAAGAACGAAACTTGGGTTGTCAAGGATTTGTGGCTTGAGGCACTAGGCTAGCTGTGGTGCAAACGGCCTTGCAGCAATAGCGCTGCTGCCCACGCTGTGCCCGGGCCAGCGATGCGGAGGGGTGCAAGCCCGGCAGGGCCGAGCGGATAGCGAGCCCCGTAGCGTAGCGCCCCCTGCCATTGGGCAGGGGAGGCCCCACAACCCTTTTCAGGGGCAAGGAACTGGGCTGGGCCGAATGGGCAAAAAAGGGGGCTGTGTTCAACAAACCGGAGCTTTTGCCGTCTTTACTATCGGTAAAAAGCAAAAACGGTATGAAATACTGGTTTTCATTTTTTTGGGCATTGCTCCCCCTGCTGGCGGGCGCACAGCTGTGCGAGGGCATCCCGGGAGCTGCCGCATTTACAGAGTCTTTTGGGCAGGGCTCCAACTTCGGGCCGCCTTTGCCGGCGGGCGTCACGACCTACAGTTACAACAACACTTCTCCGGCAGGGGGCACTTATATGGTCACCAATAGGACACAGCTCAACGGTGCAAGCTGGCACCCTGGCCTGGATAACACGCCCGATGACGGGTTTGGCTATATGCTGTTGTTTGACGCGACAGATGCGCCGGGGGAGTTCTTCAATCTGGTCTTAGACGGCCTTTGCCCGGGCACCCGCTATGAGTTCAGTGCGTACCTGGCCAATGTGGTGACGCCTTCTGCCTGTGGCGGGCAAAGCATATTGCCGAATGTGCGTTTTGAGCTGCGCGACCCCTCTACGGACGCCCTGCTGAGCAGTATTCAGACCGGGCCGATACCCACGGGGGCATTTCTGCGGTGGGAGCAATATGGCATGGCGTTCACCCTGCCCCCCGATCAGGATGCGGTGCGCCTGCTCCTGATCAATACTGCGGCAGGAGGCTGTGGCAATGATGTGGCCATAGATGATATCAGCCTGAGCATTTGCAACCCGGTGCGGTCACAAACGGCTACACGCTGCGGCAGTGGGCCGGTAGTGATTGATGGGCGGGAGTATGCGGCCCCTGGCTTGTACCGGGATACTTTGCCGGGCGCACAGTTCTGCAACGACAGCATTCTGCTTACGGAGATATTGGATGGGGCAGGGGAAGAAGTGGCGATCGATACTTTTATCTGCGAGGGCAGTACCTTCTCGGTGGGGGGCAAGGCGTATGCCGAGCCTGGGTTTTATGTAGATACCCTGCTCAGCTCGCTGGGGTGTGACAGCATCGTGCGCGCACAGCTCTCGCCGGCCTCCCTGACGGCTTGGCTCACAGCTTCCCAAGATACGGTTTATGCTGGGGAGGCAGTACGCTTGGCGGGCAGTGCCGAGGGGGACGGGCCCTTGATTTGGTCTTGGCAGCCCGAGGGCAGCGTAGACTGCCCCGATTGCCCGGAGACGGATGCCAGGCCGGTTCAGACGACCAACTATGAGCTTACGGTGCGCGACAGCATTACCGGCTGTCAGGTCAGGCTGCAGCAGCTGATAGAAGTAGTGCCCTGCCAAGCCGTCTACATCCCCACCGCATTCTCTCCGAATGGGGATGGGCGCAACGATACCTTCCAGCTTTTTTATGGCCCTTGTGTAGCGCAGGTACTACAGCTGCAGGTGTACCACCGCTGGGGCGGGCTGGTGTTTCAGTCGCAAAGCGGAGAAGAGGCCTGGGACGGGCGTTCTGCCGGGCAGGATTGTGAGGCCGGGCTCTATATTTGCCAAGCCGTGCTGCTGCTGAAGAGTGGGGCGCAACAAATTTGGCGGGGCGAAGTGCAGCTCCTGCGCTGAGCACGCGAAATGGCTACAGCCCTGCCGGCCGTACTGGGACAGCAGGCTGGCATTAGCCTTTGATTTTCGTTGCGAAAACGCTATAAGCAAGCGCTTGGGCACAGCCTGGGCCGGGCAGGGCAATGTTTTTAGGGGGCTACCCCCGCCTAAGGGCGCGGGTCGCTACGCTGCGGGGCTCGCTGCCCGCTCGGCCCTAACGGGCTTCCACCCCTTCGCATCGCTAGCCCGGTGGCAGGGCCTCCGCATGTCTTTGCCGGATGCCCACTGCCGGGCAAGAGCGCAACTCGTTGGGGGGCGTATAGTGGCGAGTTGTGTGCCAGGTCTATTTGAATCGAATAGTTTATCAAATGGCATCATAACAGCGGAATAGTTGTATTTGGCCTAGCCCCTATAAACCCGCCGTGCTGCCTGCCTGGGCACAGCCAACGGCTCCCTGCTGTTGGTTTGCGCCTGCTAGAAGTAAACATGGCAGCCGGGCAGCAACCTTCGGATGCGCGCTTGTTCTTCAGCCGGGATAGGGTTGCCTTTCAGGATGAGGGTGCGCAGCCCTGTCATACGCCCGAGGCGCTCCGGCATCCGGCGGATTTGATTGCCGCTCAGGACGAGCAGCTCCAGGTTGCTTAGGCGGGTGATCTGTTCCGGCAGCTCCTGTAGTTGGTTGCCCGTCAGTATGAGGGTTTTCAGGGCGTTCAGCTTTTTGATCTCCGGTGGCAAGCGGCGTATGAAATTGAATTCTAGGTTGAGCTCTTGCAGGTTCACCAACCTGCACCAAGCGGCTTCCATTGCGCGCAGCTGATTATAGCCGGCGTTGAGCCTTTTCAGCTGTCTGAGCCGTTCTAGGCTTTGCGGCAGTTGGCTGAGCTCGTTGCCTTGCACTTCCAATACTTCAAGGCGGTTGCAGTTCCCGATTTCCGTTGCAAGTTGTACTAAGTTGTTCAGCGGCAGGTGTAGGTAACGCAGCTGCCGTAAGTTGCCAATAGCAGGGGGCAGCAGCGCGATTTTGTTTTTCCCAAGGTCTAGCCGTTGCAGCTGCTGCAGGCTTTCAACCGAAGGAGGAATTTCCCTGAGCTGGTTTTCGTATAGGTTGAGCACCTCTAGTGCTTGCAGCTGGAAAAGGTCAGTGTCCCAAATTTCCAGGTTATTGCGCATAAGGCTGAGGTAGCGCAGCTCAGTGAGCGTTACGATTTGGCTGTCCAGCGAAAAAAGCCGTTGGTCTCTCAGGTTGAGCTGCAGGGCAGGGGGCGCTGCAGTCAGTGCGGCGTGCAGGCCGTCATAAACAGGCAGGTCCTGATTGGCGTACTGAGCTTGTGCCCGTAGCGCGCAAAGGAACAAAAAAATAGATGCCAAATACTTCATAGCAGTATGGTGTGAAATGAATTGCCTTCAGGAAAGGAAAGCCTGAGCCCGCAATTGCAGGCCCAGGCTGTTTCCTTTGGTTGGGGTCCGCTGCTTAGCGGGCGACCTGTATCAGCCGGTCGATGACCTGGCCGTCAACTGTGATTTTCAGTACAAGCATCTGATTGCCGCCTACCTGTCCGGTAAGGTCTAGCGTCCAGATGTCGGTGCCCTGCACAGCGGTGGTATAGCCGTAGTCGGCGAGGGCCCTTCCCATGAGGTCGAGCACTTGAATCTGCACCTGCTCGCTGCCGTTGAGGTCCATTCTGATGCTGACTTTGCCCGATGTGGGGTTGGGGAAGACGCTCAGGTTGAAATCTGTTGGCTCAGCGGAGGTGCTTGTCATTGGGGTGACAACGATGTAATCTTCCTTGGCTTCTAGGTTGCCACTTCCCGCAGCGTTAGAAGTCAACAGGGAAACATCGTATACCCCTTCTTCATTGTAAGTCACGGTTGGGCTCTCTTCGGAAGAGGTGGCCGGAGTGCCGCCTTCAAAAGTCCATTCCCAGCCCGAAGGCGCATTGGCGCTCATGTCGAAGAATGTCACAGGGCTGCCTGCCATTACCGTCTGCACATCTGAAGCGAAGTCGGAGACAGGGAGCTGTAGCCCCAGGTTTTCAGACCTGGAAATAATGATGGTGGCGGAAGCGTCAAAGGCTACTTCATTGCCTGTTGCATCGGTTTGTGGGGTATTGCCGCTGCTTGGGTGCTGCACGGAGAGGAACCCGAAGCGGTAGTCGGGGGAGAAGGTCAGCCCGGTCGGCTCAGACCCGATTGGCATGGAACTGAAGAGCTCTACCTTAGGAGCGGCCTGAGTGTGGTCAGGGCGCACTACCCAAATGTAATTCCGGCCGCCATCCTGCAAGACCCACAGGTTGCCCTGATCATCAAAGGTAAGGTTGTCGTTGCCGCCGCCCCAGGGCTCAGTAAATACGCCTTCCTCGGTGTTCAGGACATAAGGCTGCCCTCCGACAAAAGTCTCAAACCCACTTACGGTCAGGTCTTCATTGGTGAAGCGGTAAACGCGGTCGTTGCCTTTGGCGGTGAAGTAGAGCTGCCCGGTAAGCGGGTGCACCTCGATGTCTTCTACGCCGTTGAAGTTGGTGGCGCCCAAGGCGATAGCCAGGGAGCGGGTATTGTTGCGGTCTTCCTGGGTCTCGTTCGGGATTGGGATCCAAGTGCCGGTAGTGCCGGTCGGCTCTCCGCCTGCGAGAGGGGCATCGAGCTGCAAAGCATAAAGGGCGCCACTGCTCAGGTCGGCCGGATTGTCGGCAATGAATTTGAAAACAGCACTAGAGCCGCCGTCCTCACCGGTGAACAGTGTCACCTGGTCGTCAAGCACAACTGCGTTTTCGTGAGAGATGCGGCCGATCGCCCAAAGTTTCTCCTGTTTGCCATTGCCATATTCCATCACTTGTGCGGTAACGGGGTCAATTTCTACCAGCCAGCCAACATCGGTATAGCCGTCATTGTTGGCATCCCCGTTGTTATAGGTTTCTTCTGCGGTAAGGATGGTGCCCCAAGGGGTAATCCCGCCGGAACAGTTCCGGGTGGTAGTCACCAGGTCGTCATTGTAAAAATCTACAGCCTGGGAAGAATCGACGGCCCAAAGGTGGCTATCGGCATCGTAATGCAGGCCGAGCATAGACACACCGCCCGGAGTGTTTTCGTGGTTGATAGAGAGGTAGCCCCGCTCGCTGCTGCCGTCGATGGGGACGTAGCCGGTGAAGTCGTGATTGCCTGGCACATTGCCTCCGCCTATAGAATAGGGGGAGCCCTGCTTGTGTATCTGCTGAAAGCGGTGGGAGCTTTCCGGGATGAGCAGGTTGCTGGTCTGTGCAGTAGGGGCAATGCTGGTGAAACAAGCGATGTGGTTGTCGTTGCCGTCGCTACAGCCTAGAGCAGGCGGGTTGGTGACCGGTGCTTCCCGCAGGTAAAGGTCGAAGGAGAGGTCTGAGCTGAACACGTCCCGGTTGTGCACTTCCACAGCTATGGTGTTGACACCTTGACGGAAATCGGAGGGCAGAAGCCTAGAGGTGAAATAGACGTCTTCATCGCTTCCTGCGATGGTTTCCACAGCAGTGGTCAGGTAGTCTACAGGCCCTTCAGGCAGGTTGTCCCGCCTTACTTCTACGCCATTGAGATAGACGATGGCGCCGTCATCGCGCAACAGCCCAAGCTCGAGGGTATCCGGGAGAGTGGCCAAGTCGATATTGATCTCCTTACGGAAATAGTAGGTCGTGTACTTATTGTCGGGGTCGGGCCCAAAAGAGATTTCAGTGGACACGGGGTCTCCGTAGCCCAAGATGCCAAAGCCCCACGCCCATTGGTCGTCTGTTTCAGCAAAAGCGGTATCCTGCCAGGCGATGCCGTCGAGGCTTGAGCCATCGTCCAAGTAGTGCCAGGCGGAGTTTTGTTCGAGGGGAAATGCAGAGGGGGAAAGCGGCGGCAGTGTAAAGCCTACTTCCAGGTCAAAGCTCAGGTCGGAGCTGCTTGCGCTGGCCTGGTGCAGCTCAACGGCGATGAGGTTCAGCCCATCTTGCAGAAGGTTGGCAGTTTTTACTGTTGTGAAAGCGTCCTCATCGGCTCCGCCAATGGCGCCAAGGGCAAGCGTATTGTACCCGATGGGCCCTTCTGGCATATTGAGGCGGTAGGCTTCCGTACCGTTGACATAGACCACCACGCCATCGTCATAGCGAGTATTGAACAGCAGGGAGTCGTATTGTGCGGCGTTGTCTACCTCAAAAGTATGGCGGAGGTAAGTGGCCGGGTATTTGTTGTCTGCATCCTCTCCGAAGCTGAGCAGGGTAGCTTCATTCCCGTTGCCATAGCCGAGGATGGCATTGCCAAAATCCCAAGTGGTATCGTCATAGCCCAAACTGTTCCAGTTTTCGCTGTGCAAATCGGTGCCAGTGTCCTCATACTTCCAGGAAGCGCCTGCAGCTATGGGGAATGCGCCATTTTGGTATTCAGCTGGCGGGTAGTAGGCCACTACAAGGCGTGGGGCCTTGGCTGGGTCGTTATCGTGGGAGCGGGCAACGCGCTTAGAGGTATTGCCGGTGTAGCCCGGCACGCTTAGCACAGCGGGGTCTATCATGGCCAAGAGCAGGGCATTGCCGGTGCTCCAGCCTTCCTGGCTGATGACTTCCTGCAATTGTGCAGCCAAATTGGGGGATTGCTGTGCAGCGGCAGAGGCGTCTACTTCGTCCCAATCGGGCAGGTTGTCCCAAATAATGGGGTCATTGTAATTGCGGTTGATGGGGTTGGTGGCGTCTGTAATGACCGCAGCATTGCCGGTATCTTCAAAAGCCATAAGCACATCAACGTCTGAGCCTGTATTTGTTTCATCTACCGTAAACGCTACATAAGCGTTTTGTACGATGGAGCCGGCCGGGATGCTTACGCCCGCGTAGCGCAGGGCAATCAGCTGCATGCTCGAGCCATCGGTGGTCAGCTCTAAGTCAGAGCTGCCATAATCAATGCTTGCATTGGCCACATCCACTTCTACATCGTCAGAAGAAGACTGTAGGGTGAAGGTTTGCGTGACCAACTCCGTGTATTCAATAACCAGGACAGGGGCAGAGCCGGCGTCCCCATCGTAGGCTTCTGCTACGCGCTCGCCTGTGCCCGTGAGGATGAAGCTGATCGCATTCCCTTCAGCCCATCCGCTGCGGTTGACTACCGCTTGGACCAGTGCAGACAAATCGGGCGTCCGCTGATCTTCTCCGGCTTCTCCTACGGTGCTCCATACGGGTATGTTGCCCCAGGCGATGGTGTCGTTCAGCACGGTACGGGAGGAGATATTCCCGTCTGTGTCATTGAAGGTGGGAGGGTTGTCTGCATCTTCTACCTGTATGAAAACGGTGCCGGGCAGGTCGTCGTCTTCATCTACCGTAAATTGGATGTACGCGTTTTGTATCAGCGATCCCGAAGGGATGCTGATGCCTGTAAAGCGTAAGCCGACGAACTGATCGCCGTCTCCGCCATCACGGACGAGTTCAACATCAGAGCTGGTCAGGTCCATCGTTCCAGGGTCTTCACTGTTTAGCCCTTTTTCTTCCGCATCGTCGGAAGATGCACTGATCTGGACTTGGAGCATCTGGCTCTGGCTGTAAGCCATGCCAGCCATCCCAATCAGGAGTGCGGTCAGCAGTAGTGTAATGGTTTTGTTCATTAGGCCAATTTTTAGTTTTTTGTCTGGCCCAAAAGTATCTTGTGAATCTTACCTGCTTGTTAAGCGGCATGGCCTCAGTATTAAGTCTACAGGCAGACTCGCACCGCAAAAGGAGGGCATTTAATCAATACTTAACATCGGTCAGCGATTTCAGGAATGCGACTATCGCGCCCTTCTCTTTTGGCGAAAGCCCAAGCGCATCGGGGGGCAAGGTTTGGTTGGGGACGTCGAGCCCAAGGCCAGCACCGCCGCCGTGGTTGTAAAACTCTAGGGCCATTTCCAGGGTAGGGTAAGCGCCATTGTGGAAGTAAGGGGCAGTTTTTTCCACGTTGCGCAGCCCTGGTGTGCGGAAAGATTGGCCGTAGATCCAGACATCCTCGTAGTGGAGCCCGTTGTTTTGCCGGCCGGGGTCAGGGTCAGCTTTTTTTTGCAGGCTGTAAGGGCTTTGGAGCACGCCCAGGATCTCGCTTTCATTTTTGGTGTAATACGGGGGCATTAAGCCAGAGAAAGTGGGCGGGAAGTGGCAGGTGCCACAGGCTGCTTTGCCCATAAAAAGGTTGAACCCTAGCTTGGCCTCATCGCTGAGGGCTGTTGTTTCGCCCCTGACATACTGATCGAAGGGGCTGTCAAAAGATTGCAAGGACAGTACATAAGAGGACAGCGCCTTAGCGAACCGGTCGCGGTTGATGCGGCCCCGCCCAAAAATTGCTTTGAACTGACGGGCATAGCCCTTGTCCTTGTTGAGGAAACTAAGGATGGCCTCATACTCGGTATTGAACTCATCCGTATTGTAGATGACATGCTCTGCCTGCTGCTCTAGCGTAAAAGCCCGCATATCATAAAAAAAGCGGTCGGCATAGACGGCATTGAGCAGGGTGGGGGCATTGCGCAGCACCGTCTCGCCTTTCACATTGCTATCGGATTTGGGCTGCCCATCGGTGAAAGCCAGCTCTGGCTTATGGCAGGTAGCACAGCTTATATCTCCTGAGCGGCTCAGGCGCTCATCGTAAAACAGTTGCCTGCCCAGAGTTCTAAGGCTCGCATTGTCTTCCTGCCGTTGTAGTTCCGTATAGAAGTAGGGGTCCAGAAAATCAGGGGCGAAAAGATTGGCGCTTTGGGCATTGCGGCCGGTCGGGAAGGGCACGGCCGCTTCCAGGCCAAGATCGCTTTGCAAATGGCCCAGCTGCTGGTACAGCGGGTTGATGTACGCTTTCAGAAAAGCGAGGCGGTCGAAGGTGTCGAAATCAGGGCTAGCTAGAAGCTGTTGCCTTGCGCTTTCCAACAGGGGGGCAATCCGGTCGGCGTACCGGGTGCCCTGTAGTATGGCCTGGCCATCGAGCACCGTTTTCATGGCATCGATGGCGCTTGCCGCTTCGGGTAGGGCATTTGCAGAGCCGGGGGTGTCGAAGCCGGCTATGCCCATGCTGAAAAGGCGGATGAGCTCCATACGGCAGGCTTCCACTACTTCTTCCAACAGAAAAGTTTTGCGGTTGAGTTCGGGCTGCAGCTCCCGGCATTTATTGGCGAGCTCCCGGCAGAGGATAGCGATCTCTGAGCGCTGTTGTGCGGCGTCTTCTGCAAAGATCATTTCGTCAAGTACCTGCAGCCCTTTTGGCGGCTTGACTAGCGAGTGGGTGCTGTACTTTTCAGCATGCAGCAGTGGGGCGCCGTTGAGGTGCGCTTCTGTAAAAGCAGGATAGTAGTACTCGAGCAGGAAGGAGATCTGCTTGTAGGCCAACCGGGTTTCCGAGAGCGCTTTTTTGAGGCTGCTCTGGCTGTTTTGCAGCTTTTGGTAAGCTTCGCTAACCACCAGGAGGGTATCAGCTTCTGCGGCAAAGGAAGCGTACAGCGCCTGTGCATCAATCCGGGCAGTTGCTGACGGGCGATTGTAGCTGGAAAAGCTAAGGAGGAAAAGGGCCAGGGCTGTGACCGCCAAAAGGGGCTTTTGTCTGAGCATACAGCAGGTAGGGTAGGCCGCGCAGGTAGCGGGCGGGCAATGAAAAACCCAAAAATAGCGGGCCCGGCACAGAATAAGCTGAGCTGGGCTTTATCTGTATATTAATTCTTACGCTGCCTGCCGGCCAGCCAAAAATTGCATTTACGGTTTAATTGGATTAGCTTTGGCCCGTAAGTTTTAAAAAGCACAATTGCGACAGCCATGTACCGCATTGGGATTATCAGCTGGGCTTTGTTTTGCAGCTTCGCCATTGCCCTTTTTGGGGCGGCTGAAGGGCAGACTGCCTATGCGCATACCTCGGCGGCATCCTTTTCAGTAGGAGAGGATGTCCATTTGGCTAAGTTGCTAAGCCCGGCTGCAGCTTCCTCTGCCGATTGGTTTGCTGATCTCGAGGTAAAAGAAGAGGTTGACGAAGAAGAGGGCGGCCTTATCGGCTTCCAGCCCGCTTTGTGGCCTTCTGCTGCCCAATGCCTGAGCAGCGTTGCCGCGCTGCCTAATCCCCCACAGGCTAAAAAAGTCAAGCTTTTCATCCTTTTCCATTCCTGGAAATCTTTCTTGCACGGCATCATAGCCTGATCGGGACTTGTTCTGTGGGCTTGATGCGTCGGTTCCGTATAGTGGGGAAAATGAGCTTTTTTCAACCACATGCCGGCTTTTTTCAGAAGCTTACCCCAAGCTTAGTAGCTGGAAAAAGGCATAGCGTGGATGGGGAAGCACTCCTTTAAACGCTGCAATGCCCCCCCAATGTATGCCGTCTTGTAAGCCTGCCCAGGCTGCATGCCCCTTTGGTGCTGCACTGGCTTTTGGCTCAGCACCCTGTCCGCTTTCCTTGTCCCGCTTCAGGTTCTCTTTGGCATCCTGCCAAACGCTGATTCCCACTTTCTTTACCTGCCTGCTCTTGCCAGCGGGCGATCTACTATCAATTTAAATCAGATGAACTTTAAATACGGTTTACTGTGCCTAGCGGCCGCTTGCTTTTTAGCCAGCTGCCAGCACAGCGAAAGCCCGACGGCCCATGACAGCCACGGGGAAAAAGAACACCATTCAGCATCTCACAGCGGTGGGCATCATACAGGCGTGCTTGAAGTGACCCGCCCTATACAGCAAGACACCCTGTACTACAATGAGTATGTCTCTCAAATCCAGGCCTTCCACCATATCGAGCTCAAAGCTTTGGAAAAGGGGTATTTGCAAAAGGTATTGGTAGACGAAGGGCAGGTGGTCCAAAAAGGGCAGCTGCTGTTCGAAATACAGCCCACCATCTATCTGGCGGAGATTCAAAAAGCTCAGGCAGAGCTGGCGCAGGCAGAAGCCGAGCGCGAAAAAGCTCGTGTAGAGTACGATAACATCAAAGCACTGGCCGACAGCAACATCGTTTCGGTCAATGAGCTGGCCTTGGCCAGGGCCGAGCTCCAAAAAGCGGCAGCTAACGTGGACAACGCCAAGGCGGAGGTGAGCTTGATGGAAGCCCACTTTCAGTTTACACAGATCCGGGCCCCTTTCAGTGGGATTGTCGGCCGGTTTGAGGATATCCGGTTGGGCTCTCTCTTAGACGAGGGCGAAGAACTGACCACGCTTACCGATAACAGCCAAATGTGGGTCTACTTCAATGTGCCTGAAACGGTGTACTTGAATTATGCAGAGCACCCCTCTGACGCCAGCAGCCTGATGCTGCGCTTGGCCAATGGGAAACTATTTGATTACAAAGGCAAGGTCACTGCCGTGGAAGCAGAGTTTGACAATACCACCGGCACCATCCCCTTCCGGGCTACTTTCCATAACCCAGGCCGGCTGCTCCGCCACGGGCAGACGGGCAACATCCTCTGGCCTGTACAATTGGCGCAAGCTATGCTGATCCCGCAGAAGGCAGTCTACGAGGTGCTGGATAAGCGGTTCGTCTTCGTCGTCGGAGCGGAGGGCCGGGTGGCCTCCCGGGAAATCCAGATCGCTGCAGAATTGGACAACCTCTACGTGGTTTCCGAGGGGCTTGGCCTAGAAGATCAATTCCTGTTGGAGGGGCTGCGCAAAGTAAAAAATGGCGATCAGATTGAGTACGAGTACAAAGCGCCAGAGGAAGTATACAGCCAGCTTGGGCTGCACGCAGAATAGTCCATCACCCAAAATTGCAAACCATGTTTCAGAATATATTGAAAAGGCCGGTGATGGCGATAGTCATCTCCATCGTTTTGGTCTTTGTAGGGCTGTTGGCTATTTCCCAGCTGCCCATTTCTCAGTTCCCTTCTATCGCCCCGACCACGGTCAATATTTTTGTGGCTTATCCAGGATCGAGCGCCGATGTGCTCACCAAGTCGACCATCATCCCCTTGGAGACCGCCATCAATGGGGTACAGGGCATGCGGTACATCGCTTCTGATGCGACTAGCGCGGGGGAAGGGACCATCCGGGTAATTTTCGAGCCGGGCACAGATCCCAATCAGGCGGTGGTGCAGGTAAAAACCCGTGTAGACCAAGTAATGCCCAACCTGCCGCCCCTGGTACAGCGGGAGGGCGTTCAGATCACACCCATCCAACCGAGTATGCTGCTGTACGTCAACTTGGCAGCTGAAGAAAACGGCAAGGTGGACGAAAAATTCTTATACAACTATGCCTATACCAAGGTTGTCCCTGAGCTTCAGCGCATCAAGGGCATCGCCCGGGCCGATATCTTGGGCGCCCGCAAGTATGCGATGCGGATTTGGCTTAAGCCCGATCGGATGCGCGCCTACAAAATTTCTGCCGAAGAGGTCATGGAGGCGCTGGAGGAGCAGAGCCTGATCGGGCGCCCCGGGCGTTTGGGCAGAAGCTCTGGCATGACCGCCCAGGCCAAAGAGTTTGTGCTGACTTACGCTGGCCGCTACAATACCGCCGAGCAGTACAAGGGCATCATCCTGAAAAGCACGGAGGAAGGGCAGCAGGTCAAGCTGGGCCAAGTAGCTGAAGTAGAGCTGGGCAGCGAGTTCTTTGACATCTACTCCAACCTGGACGGCAGGCCATCCTCTTCTATTGTGCTCAAACAGACTCTAGGCAGCAACGGCAGCAAGGTCATCGAGGCAGTGAAAGATAAAATGAAGGAACTGGAGCAGGATTTCCCTGCAGGCATCACCTACCAGTACAGCTACGATGTCTCGAAATTCCTCGACGCCTCCATCGAACAGGTTACCCATACCATCCGCGATGCTTTCATCTTGGTGGCCCTAGTGGTATTCCTTTTCCTAGGCGACTGGCGTGCGACGCTCATCCCTATCTTGGCGGTGCCGGTTTCTTTGGTGGGGGCATTCTTTTTCATCCGCCTTTTCGGGATGTCCATCAACCTAATCACCCTTTTTGCATTGGTGCTGGCTATTGGCATCGTGGTGGACAACGCCATCGTGGTGGTGGAGGCCGTCTATGCCAAAATGGAAGAAGACGCGCGTTTGACTCCGTATCAGGCCACTAAGGCTGCAATGGGGGAGCTCAGCGGAGCCATCATCGCCATTACTTTGGTCATGGCCTCCGTATTTATCCCGGTAGCCTTCATGACGGGCCCGGTTGGTGTTTTTTACCGGCAGTTTTCCATCACCATGGCGAGCGCTATCATTATCTCGGGCCTCGTCGCACTGACGCTGACGCCCGTGCTCTGCGCCATGCTCCTCAAGAACCATCATGGCAAGGCCCGGAAGTCTTGGGCTGACCGGCTGATCGACCGTTTCAACCAGCAGTTTGAAAAACTGACCGGCGGGTATGTAAGGGTACTGAACAAAATAGTCGCCCGCCGGGTAGTCACCTTTGGCGTGCTGGCTTTATTCGTCGCCGGGTTGGTTTACACCAACAATATCCTGCCTGCCGGGTTTGTGCCCAACGAAGATCAGGGTACCATTTATGCTATTGTACAGACCCCCCCGGGCTCTACCTTGGAACAGACGAACGAGGTGGCCCGGCAGCTTCAGAAGATTGCTGAAGAGGTTGAGGGCGTGGAGTCTGTGACCTCTTTGGCAGGATACGAGATCATGACGGAGGGGCGGGGCTCCAATGCGGGTACTTGCCTCATCAACCTGAAGCCTTGGTCGGAGCGCAGCAGGGATGTACACGAAGTGATGGAGGAACTGGAAGAGGAAACCCGTGACCTTGGCGCCATCATTGAGTATTTCGAACCGCCAGCAGTCCCGGGCTTTGGCTCTTCCGGCGGCTTCTCTTTCCGGATGCTGGACAAAACCGATGCTACGGACTACCAAGAGTTTGACAAAATCAACCAGAATTTCCTAGACGCTTTGCGGGAAAGAGAGGAGCTCACCGGCCTGTTCACTTTTTACGCGGCCAACTACCCGCAGTTCGAGCTGGAGTTCGATAATCAGGCGGCTATGCAGAAAGGGGTGTCCATAGGCGCGGCTATGGAAAACTTGAACATCCTCATCGGGAGCACTTACGAACAGGGCTTCATCCGTTTCGGGCGGTTCTTCAAGGTTTACACACAGGCTGCCCCAGAGTACCGGCGGTATATTTCCGACCTTGATGAGTATTTTGTAAAGAACGAGGAAGGAGAGATGGTTCCCTATTCGGCTTTCATGAAATTCAAAAAAACGCAGGGCCCCAACGAGATCACCCGTTACAACTTGTACAACTCAGCGGCCATCAGAGGGCTTCCTGCGCGGGGGTACACCACAGGGGATGCTGTTGCTGCCATTCAGGAAGTGGCGGCGGCCAACCTGCCGAGAGGCTTCGATATTGCCTGGGAAGGGTTGTCTTATGATGAAGCTGGACGGGGCAACGAGTCGGTTTACATTTTTATGGTGGTGGTCTTCTTTGTCTATCTGGTGCTTGCTGCTCAATACGAGAGCTTCGTTCTGCCGCTTGCCGTCCTGTTGTCCCTGCCTATTGGGATATTTGGCACCTTCCTGCTGCTGAAAGCGATGGGGCTGGCCAATGATGTTTACGCTCAGATCGGCATGATCATGCTGGTGGGGCTTTTGGGCAAAAACGCAGTCCTGATCGTCGAGTTTGCAGTCCAAAAGCACAATGAGGGCTCGAGCATCCTGGAGGCTGCCGTAGAAGGCGCGAGGGTCCGTTTCCGGCCTATCCTGATGACCTCCTTCGCATTCATCGCTGGCCTCATCCCACTGGTATTGGCCCATGGCGCAGGCGCTATCGGCAACCGTACCATCGGTGCTGCTTCCCTGGGCGGCATGCTTATTGGCACCCTTTTCGGCGTCTTGCTCATCCCAGGGCTGTACTACACCCTGGCTAAGCTGGTGGAAGGCCGGGATTTGCTGCAGGGGGAGTCGCATACTACTGCTTCAGAGTCTTTTGCCCGGGAGCCGACAAGGGCTTCTCTGTTGAAGAAGATTTCTAAACTAGATGTTTTGCTCAAGATGCGAAACCGCAAAAAAGATTAACATGGCCCAAACGATAAAATATATCATTTCAATAGCCCTGCTCGCCTTTTTGATGGCCTTTGCGGGCTGCAATGCCCCTGAGGCTGTATTGAAGGCACCGCGTCAGGATATACCGGAGCGATTCAGCCCCAAGGCCGTGGGCGATACCTCTAGCTTGGCTGAAATAGACTGGCGGAGCTATTTTCAGGACGAGCAGCTGGCCTCCCTCATCGATACCGCCCTTGCACACAATCAGGAGCTGAATATCGTGCTGCAGGAACTGGTGGTGAGCCAGAACGAGGTCTTGGACAAATCGGGGGAATACCTGCCGTTTGTGCAGGGGGTAGCTGCTGCTGGGGCGGAAAAGCCCGGCCGGTTCACCCGCGATGGCGCGGTGGAGCATAATCTGGAAATCGATGAAGGGCGGGCGTTCCCCGAGCCGCTCGGCGATTTCATGATCGGTGCTCAGGCCAGCTGGGAGGTCGATATCTGGCGTAGGCTGCGCAACGCAAAAGATGCCGCACAGCTGCGTTACCTGGCCGTTACGGAGGGGCGCAACTTCTTGGTTTCTAGCTTGGTAGCGGAAATAGCTGATGCGTATTACGAACTGATCGCACTGGACCACCTGCTGGAGATTGTCAGTAACAACGCAGCTATTCAGGCGGAAGCCTTGCGCAAGGTGAAAATCCAAAAAGAACGTGCCAAAGCCAATCAGCTGGCCGTGAACCGCTTTGAAGCACAGTTGCTGAAGACCCAGAACCTACAGTATGGCATCCGGCAGCAGATCACGGAAGCTGAGAACCGCCTCCGCTTTCTTTCCGGGCGCTACCCTGAGCGGATGGAGCGCGATACTGCGGGCTTTATGGGCTTATCGCCCGATAGCTTGCAGGCTGGCATCCCCGCTCAGCTTATGCACAACCGGCCAGATATCCGGCAGGCTGAGTATCAGCTCAAAGCGGCCAACCTGGACGTACAGGTGGCCCGGGCTGGCTTTTTTCCAAGGCTCGACATCTCCCTTGGCGTTGGGTTCCAGGCTTTCGATCCTACCTTGTTGCTCTCCCCAGAGTCGCTGTTGTTCAACCTCGCAGGCGACTTGGCTGCTCCGCTTGTCAATAAAAAGGCGATACGCGCCCGATTCAATATCGCTTCGGCCCAGCAGGTGCAGGCGGTGTGCCTGTACGAGCAAGCCGTGCTGAATGCCTATACTGATGTGCTGAACCAGCTGGCCAAGCTGGAGAACTATACGAACAGCTACAACACCAAAAAGCGGGAAGTAGCCTTGCTAAGCGAATCTGTGAACATTGCCAACAGCTTGTTCCGGTACGCCAGGGCCGATTATGTCGAGGTGCTGCTCACACAGGAAGAAGTGCTGGATGCCAAAATGGAGCTGGTGGAGACTAAGCTCGGGCAGCTGCAGGCCAAGGTCGGCATCTACCGGGCACTGGGCGGCGGCTGGAACTAACCGGCTATAGCTGGGAAGAGCTGCTGAAATTTGATTTGCTTTTGTAGGGGCGCCCGGGTTTGGCTGGGCAGCCCCTTTTTATTTGGGCTTGATGCAGCAGGGGGCTCCGGCAGGCGCCTACAGGGGGCTGATCCAGCTCGCGCCCATTTCTCCGGGCGTGGACCAAGATGCCGCTCGCGTTTATGCTCTTCCGTGCTCTTGGCTGGCATTGGCCTAGCGCTGCGCAGGGGGTAAGCCCGATAGGGCCGAGCGGACAGCGAGCCCCGGAGCATAGCGGCACCTGCCATCGGGCAGGGGCAGGCCCCACCCCAAAAAAAACACAATCTGGCTCGCGCCTATTACTCTTCTCCCTTTCCGCAGCGGGCCAAGGCGCTGAGCCGCTGCCATTACTTTTTTTTGCCACCTGCCGCCCTTTATCGCTTGGCAATAGGTTGGCTTTGCCGTACTTTCGGCTCTGCAAACCTGTGCCGATATGAACCGACTCCGACCCTTATTTTTTCTGTTGCCCCTGCTCCTCAGCGGCTGCAAAGTGACCAAACCCGTGCGCCCCATGGAAAGCTATGAAGACCCCTTTGAAGAACAGGTCTCCGTTATCAACCTCCCTATCGATATCCCGGTCGATGAGCTGCAGGCCCTGCTCAACCAACAACTCTATGGGACCCTCTACGAAGACAACAACCTCCGCGATGGGGACAAAATGATGGTCCGGGCTGTCAAACAAGGGGATATAGAAATTGGCATCGACTCCCAGTCCATCACCTATAGCGTGCCGCTCGACCTTTGGATCCGCTATGACCTCGGCATCAGCACGGCGGAAGCTACCGGGCAGATCACCCTGGACTTCAAGACCGGCTTTGACATCGGGGCCGATTGGGAAATCCGCACCCAAACAGCGGTAGCCGGGTACGAATGGCAGCAAAAGCCAAGGGTCAAAATGGGCTTCATTGACCTCCCCGTGGGCTTCATCGCCGATCTTGTGCTGCGCAACAGCAAATGGCGCATTGCCACAGCCATAGATGATGTGGTGCGCGAACAGTTCAACCTGCGCAAGACTGTGGAAGAAGCCTGGAAGGAAATGTTCAACCCCATTTTGGTCTCGGAAGACTACAACACCTGGCTGACCGTCAACCCGCAGTTCATTGGCATGAGCCCGGTGCAAATGGGCAACAACCGCATCCAAGCCACGATCTACGTAGAGACCCGCCCTTCTGTGAAAATAGGGCAGCGCCCCGACCCTGCCTTTCCCCGCCCCCTCCCGCCGCTGCGGATCAGCGAAGTTGAAGGCCTGGACTTTACCCTCCACCTCAACACCAAAGTGTCTTACGACGAAGCCGAGCGCATCGCCAAGCAAGAGCTGATTGGCGAGTCCTTCTCCTACGGGAGGCGGTCGGTCACAATAGAAGACCTCGAGTTCTTTGGGCAAGGGAACAACATCGTCATCAACACCACCCTCAGCGGCACCTACAACGGCAGCATATACCTCCTCGGCACCCCCGTTTACAACACCCTGTCCAACAAGCTGGAAATCAAGAACATCACCTATACCTTGGATACCAAAAACTTCCTGTTCCGCTCAGCCGGCTGGCTGATGAAGAGCACGATAAAAAACAAAATCGCCGAGAACGTCAATTTCCTGCTCGACTACAACCTCAAGGACCTGCAGGAGCAGTTTCAGGAGCAGCTGAGGGAGTACGAGGTAGCTACCGGGGTTATCCTGAACGGGGCATTGGAGGCAGTCGACATCAGGAACGCCTACCTGACTGCCGATGGCATGATGGTAGACCTTGCCCTCAAAGGGAACCTCGACGTGCGCATCCGGGGGCTGAGCAGCGCACAGGATTGAGCCGCCCAGGGCCTGCCTCCTGTGCTCAAGCACCCCGCGCCATAGTATGGGACAGTGGCGGTTGGTATAAAGTGAGCTTTACCGCATTGCTCTGGCACAGGCAGCGCCAGGCGGGGCATTGTTTTTAGGGGGCTACCCCCGCCCAAGGGCGCGGGTCGCTACGCTACGGGGCTCGCTGCCCGCTCGGCCCTAACGGGCTGCCACCCCTTCGCATCGCTAGCCCGGTATCAGCCCGAGGAGCCGGCGCCCCAGCATTTCCCTTCCGGACAGCCTTGATGGCCTTAATTATCAGAGATGTACGACAAGGCACTAGTTTTCCCTTATTGCCATGCAGGCGGCATTGTGATTTTTTGTATTTTGTATCATGGTCTGGGGTATAGTGTGGCGCGCTGGGTGCGGTAGGGGCTAGGCATCGCCTGGAAAAAGCGCAACAAATGGGGGGAAGTGCGTATATTACTGAT
>NZ_VOOR01000299.1 GCF_007993045.1 Phaeodactylibacter luteus | reverse complement strand
GCGGCATTTGCAAATATACAAGTAATACAACAGCAGTTGTGGCTAAAGTTCCCGGACCTGGCCGATGTTCAGGCCTGTGATCGCCGCGATATCGTCTTCGGGCATGCCTTTCTGTTTCATTTTCCTGGCGATGGCAATGGCTCCTTTTTTCAACCCTTCTGCGATGCCTTCCTCCCTGGATGTGTCCACGACATTTTTCATG
>NZ_VOOR01000298.1 GCF_007993045.1 Phaeodactylibacter luteus | reverse complement strand
TCTGGACGGATACGGACAGTTCATCTACGAGATCACTGGCCCACAGGTGACTGGCAGCAACGGCAACGTAGCGGTCATCCCTGAGCAGACGTTCACAGGCTTTACTGGCGACTTCCTGCCTGTACTGTCTCCAAACTTAGGCGGCAACGCACTGACTGTAGCCCTGAACGGCTCTTCTTCTATCGAGTTTAATCTGACTGCAC
>NZ_VOOR01000297.1 GCF_007993045.1 Phaeodactylibacter luteus | reverse complement strand
TTCTTCCCAGAAGATGCAGACTATGCATGTGGCCTGGAAGAAGAGCCAGATACGGTATCATACAACGAGCTTGGCTGCGACCTGCTGGCCGTGACAAGCGACGACGAGATCTTCTCTGCTAGCGGAGACGAGTGCTACAAGATCTTCCGTACCTGGAAGGTGATCAACTGGTGCGAGTACGACGGTGAGGGCGATCCTTACATC
>NZ_VOOR01000296.1 GCF_007993045.1 Phaeodactylibacter luteus | reverse complement strand
TACGTGCCGGGCACAACGGTGCCTTACACCATCACGGTGACGAACAACGGGCCGAGCGCTGCGAGCAGCGTAACAGTAGCGGACACCGCGCCTGTAGGCACAACGATCAGCAGCTGGTCTGCGGTAGTGACCACCGGCACAGCGACGCTGTCCAATGCCAGCGGCACGGGCGACTTCAGCGAGGTGATCACCAATATGTCCAACGG
>NZ_VOOR01000295.1 GCF_007993045.1 Phaeodactylibacter luteus | reverse complement strand
CCGCAACGGCAACCGCTTATGGGTTTAGACAAAGAGAAGCTGGTTTTTGGGAAAATAGGAAAGAAGGTGGTTTTTTGGGTCGGATGGCGTATGGAATGGCAAATGGCGTAAATGTGTTAGGTCGCCAGACTTTTTACGGCAGAGGTGAACAGATTCCAACATTGGATGGTTTTTCTGTTACGAAAGGTTCTAATGAAGCGATAGAT
>NZ_VOOR01000294.1 GCF_007993045.1 Phaeodactylibacter luteus | reverse complement strand
TTGCCGTCTGTCACCGTCACCGTGTATGCGCCGGACGCCAGCCCGGTAAGCGACGGGCCTGTAGCACCATTGCTCCACGCGTAGCTGTAGCTCCCTGCTCCACCTGCAGCTGAAGCTTCAGCACTCCCCGATGCTGCGCCTCCGCAGCCCGCAGCGCTTGCCGTGACCGAAACCGTCAGCTCAGGCGGGGAGATCAGGCTGATGCTCTC
>NZ_VOOR01000293.1 GCF_007993045.1 Phaeodactylibacter luteus | reverse complement strand
TCTCTTTGCCGGGTCCCACGAAGCCGCCCAGCGGGCCGCTATGATCTACAGCTTCATGGCCAGCTGTAAGGAACATCAGATCAATCCTTACCAATGGCTTAAAGACACCCTCGATCGTATCCCTGACACCAAGCTCTCCGAACTCCACACCCTAATACCCAGCCCCCAGTGGAGACCAATGGAGCAAAACACGTAGTTGCTCGGACGCTTAC
>NZ_VOOR01000292.1 GCF_007993045.1 Phaeodactylibacter luteus | reverse complement strand
TACTTTGATCACGCTGGTTGCTGGCCCGATGAACGGCATGCTGACGCTGAACCTGGACGGCACCTTCACCTATACCCCGGACCTGGACTTCAACGGGATGGACACCTTTGAGTACTCCTACTGTGATGGGGGCACACCCGAGCTGTGCGATACGGCATCGGTGGACATCACGGTGAACGCGGTAAACGATGCGCCGATAGCCAACAACGATA
>NZ_VOOR01000291.1 GCF_007993045.1 Phaeodactylibacter luteus | reverse complement strand
TTCACGGGCGGCCTGACCAACACGGTTGTGGTAACGAACCCGGAAGACCCGACCCCGGACTGTCCAGATTGTACGGACGGGCCGGACACACCGGACGAGGTATCGGACATCACCACGGTTAAGACGAACGGTACCACTACCTACGTGCCGGGCACAACGGTGCCTTACACCATCACGGTGACCAATAACGGGCCAAGTGTAGCGAGCAGCGTA
>NZ_VOOR01000290.1 GCF_007993045.1 Phaeodactylibacter luteus | reverse complement strand
GGGTTCGTTACCGTGACTATGTTGGTCAGGCCGCCCGTGAAATCGGCAGGCACGTCCACGTTCACCGTGTAGGTCACTACCGCCCCGTTGGACATGTTCGTGATCAACTCACTGAAGTCGCCCGTGCCGCTGGCATTGGACAGCGTCGCTGTGCCGGTCGTCACTACCGCCGTCCAGCTGCTGATCGTTGTGCCCGTAGGCGCGGTGTCCGCTACCGT
>NZ_VOOR01000029.1 GCF_007993045.1 Phaeodactylibacter luteus | reverse complement strand
ACCGGCCGCCAGACCGGTAAGCGAAGGGCCCGTAGCCCCATTGCTCCACGCGTAGCTGAATGGTGGCTGGCCACCATTGGCCACCGCAGTGGCACTGCCGCCAGCCCCACCGCAAGCACCATTTTCAACAGCTACGTCAACTGTAAGCCCAGCGCTCTGTTGTACTATGGCTTGCTGAATGGCCGTACAGCCGCGATTGTCCATTACCGTAAGGCTATACACCCCTGCATTAAGCCCGGATATCGCACTAGCAGTAGCACCATTGCTCCATTGATAGCTGTAAGGCGGCTGCCCGCCCGATACTTGCGCCATAGCTGAACCCGTAGCACTGCCCACACAGGCAGCGGCTTGCGTGCTTACGCTAATGTTTATGGGGATAGCCCCCCCTACGGTAACGGAGCCGGATGCACTACAGCCCTTGGTATCCGAAACCGTAACGGAATAGTTGCCAGGGCCCAAGTTGGAGATGGCAAGGCCAGCCTGCCCCGTACTCCATACACCTGTGTAGCCCGGGGAGCCTCCATTTACTGATTGAATGAAAGCAGCACCGTCCGAACTGCCAGGGCAAGAGACCGGATTGGCGCCCAAAGAAAGGCTGATAGCCCCCGGGCTTGTAAGCGCCGTTGCACCCTGACCCGTACAGCCGTCAGCGTTCGTCACCGTCACACTATAAAATCCTGGAGGCAGCCCGGTGAGCAGCTCACTTGTAGCCCCATTGTTCCATTGGTAAGTATAGTCGGCTTCCAACCCTTCGCTGACACTGGCCTGAATGATGCCATCATTAGTGTTGCTACAGCTCGGCTGCACGGTGATCAGATCAACCAAAATAGGGTTGGGCTCGCTGATGATTGCCGTACGGGTTACCTGCTGAGCGCCATCTGATACGGTTATGGAATAAGTGCCAGCAGACAAGTTATTCAAGCTCGGAACGCTAGCCCCATTGCTCCAGTTGTAGGTATAAATACCTGTGCCCCCCGTAGCTACTGCCGTGACACTGCCATCCGAGGCCCCACTGCATGAAGCCCCCTGCAAGCCGGTAAGCTGTACATTTAAAGGGTTGTTGGAACCCGACTCCAAACAAAAGGGGGTGGTTGAGGTACTGCCAAAAGTGCCCCCACTTACCAGAACCTGTCCAGAAGCATCTGCCAACTGAAACGAGCCGTTGCCATTGGCACAGCACATGCCATCTCCGTAGCTATCAAAGACCAGCAGTTCGAAACAGCCGTACGGCAAGCACTCGGTAATGTTCAGCGTTGTGAGCGGGGTCTGCCCCATGTAAGGGCCGCCTGAGGCGACTACGTTTCCAGAAGCGTCCTGAATCCGCCAGGTCGTCTCCTGAGGCCTAAAGTCAAAATTAAAAGTAAGGGTAACTTCTGTCTCGCAGGCGAAAAAAGTATGGGGCTGGGCTGTTGAACGGCGGCCATAGCCACTGCCAGCCATACCAGCAGCGACAGCGTACCAGCCCTCCTCCCCTGAAGCAGCCGGCACTTCAAAGGAAGTATTGGGCGTTGTCGCCACCAGCTCCATAAACTGTTCCCCAAGGCGGTAAACTTTATAGGAGTCAGCACCAGCAACGGCATTCCAAGAGACTTTTACTTTATTGCCAGGCACGGTACTGAGGCTCACAGCAGGCTGCCTGATGATGGTCAGGTTTTCTGGAGAGGTGCTGCTTTGACTGCCACGGCGCACCCGCAGGCGGACCTGCCCGCTCACGATATTGGGCACCGTCCAGTTGAAATAGCGGCGGCTGCCAAGGATGCTACTGGAAATGGTGTTCCAGCTGCTACCGCCGTTGGCAGAATATTCCAAAGTAAACGATCCGGAATTGCTCAAGGCATCCCAACGGATTACTTCTACCTCACCGGGGGTAAACCCTTCGCCACCGACGGGATAAGTGAGCTCCAGCTCATCTTTCAGAAAAGTATAGACGACTACATAATCCTGAGCAAGCTGAGGGATGAGATACCCCTCTACCTTCACCGTGTAAGTGCCCGGCTGAGGGTTGCTGATGCTAACCTGCTCCACGTTATTGATGTGGTCTTCCCCACGGTAAGCAGGTTTGGTCAGGCTATCCGGGTGTGGCACAGTACTGAGCTTCCAAGGCCGGCGCAGGCTACCGCCCGGCGTGCTCACCGTGAGGTCAAGGTCATTGACCAACGCCTTGGCTGCAACTGGAGTGCCCTCTACATCGGTCCAATAAACCATTACCCTGACCTCATCTGTACCCGGCGGCACGTTAATGCTGTACTGTGCATTGCCTCCGTTAGCGACCGCTCCTGTGAAGTACTGATTGTTTTGGATGACCTCCAATGCCCTTGCAGCATGTACGCGCCCCCAGCCGAAGTCGTAGTCCGGCCCAGGGTTGCCAAGGTCATCTGCGGTATTTAGCAGGATGCCTTTCATGAGAGCAGCTGAAGGGGCCTGCCCATTATTGGAAGCCCGGAAAGCCTGCACTAGGGCAGCTGCCGTGCCTGCCAAACTGGGGGCAGCAGCCGAGGTCCCACCGCCTGGGCCATATTCATTGCCCGGGCGGGTAGAAAGATTGCCCTGCCCGTGAGCCCCCAAATCGGGCTTAATCCGCCCATCTTCTGTTGGCCCGCGGCTGCTTGATGCCACCCGGTTGTCGTCATAGAACAGGTTAGCTACTGCAAATACATTCTTCCCAGCTTTACGCCCTCCTGTAATGTTCCCATAACGGAAATTATTGACCACGACACTCCCATAGACGTTGCTGCAGGCAGAGGAGGCACTATTGCCAGCCGAAAAGAAATGCAGGATATTAGGGTTCAGCTTCACCTGCCGGTCAATATCCCTTGAAGTGGAAGAATAGACCCCGCCGCAACCTTCACCAAAAGAGGTAGAAGTAATGGCAAAGCCCTGGCTATTAGCCAGCTGTACGGCATTGCTGATTTGTGGATAGCCCGCTATATCATATAGGTATAAGGAAGCCCCCGGGGCCGCCCCCATGCCCAATGGGTCGATATTGCCGGCACCTCCTGCCAGCCCCAGTGTCATATCTCCATGTGTGCCAAAATTAGTGGCCGTGTTGTTGATCAGCCGCCCTTTAAAGTCCTGATGGTCTACAGAGCCATCGTCCCCAATCAGGATGGGCTCACCGGCACCGTCGAAGCCCAGCCCTGGCCCCTGGCTCATCAGGTTGAGGCGGTGGCTGCTGCGCCCTACCCAACCTTCATGCACCGGCTCAGGTTCTGGCAGTTGTACATACTGAACCGCCGGATGCTCCGCTACACTGAGCAGGCTGTCCTCTGGTATGGTAATAGCTAAAGCGCCCTGCCCGTTAGCAACCGGCTCGTAGCCCATAGCTTGTAGTTCTGCAGCCAGGCTATTGAGGGGGATGCCCTGCCATGCCGATACGAGAACATCTAGGAGCCCATTATCGTAGGCATAGTCTGGATAATTGCCAGCTGCCAGGGCTTGATTGAGCTTGAACGCGCCTAAGTATGGAGCCAGCGCGCGCACGCCCAAATTCTCGAAGTTGGTCCCATGCGGTATTTTGGCCAGATATGCATAATTCGGGATATAGGCGAATAGCTCGATCTGCTGTTGCTGCAAAGCTAAGAAGACGGATAAGTCCGGTAGCTCCTCAAATTGCATGATCAGGTAATAATTCCCCTCAAAAAGATAAGCTGCAAAGAGGGAATCGCTTTCTGCAGAGGGGAGAGAAAAGGCATTGCCCGGCACCTCGCCAGCGTGAAAGCCAACACTATAATCTTGCGCACGCAAGGGGGAGGCCACCCAAAGAAGCCCAATAGTAATGAGCCCCAGAAACTTGATTTTCATGCTATTATGTGTGTTTTGTTCGGGTGTAGCCCTTCGGGAGGCTACAGAATAACGGCTTTAATTAAGACACAGCCCAAGAGCAACACAGCAGAACTGTGGCACCCTTGAAAAAAAGCAAGCAGCTGCAATAGCATAGCTAACCGCTCTTCTCCTTCGGGGGAGGAGCTGCAAAACAAGTGACAAATTTGGTAGTTAGCTTGTGTGAAGTCCGTGCCTGCCAGTAAAGAAAAAGCTGGAATATCAGCGCTCGGGCTGAAGTTTCCTACTTAGTGCTGTTGTGTTTTAAGACTTACCCTATTGCCGGGCATCCAACAGTGGCATTTAGGCGGATGTGTGAGTTGTAAGCCGTGCTGTTACAAAAGACCTGCACCGCTTACATTTTCAAATGTAGCCAAAAATGCTAAATATACCAGCTCAGGGCAAGCTTTTATTATAAAAAAAACCATATATGCCAACAAAAGCCACTCGGGGCTACCGTTGGGTCAGTACTCCGCAAACGGCTTCCTGATAAAGGGCACTACCTCTGTTTGCCCTTTAGTATCCTTCAATTGTACCTGATACGCGCCTGCCGGAAAACCGCCTACAGAAAGGTCAACCCCTCCCTGCCCAGGAGCTGCTTCCCCCTGCCCGACCGCCTGCCCAAGTGCATTGCGGACAATCCACTGCAATTTTTCCTCAGCGGCCCCGAGCATCCCCCCTTCCAAATGCAGTACATCTACTGCAGGCACCGGCCAGCACCTTAGAGGGGAGGCAGCTGCCAAGGGCGGGGCACTTCCGTTCATGGGCTGCAGCAGCCCGGCCTCAGGCGGCAGAATACTCAGCTCATAGTCTTCCGTTTCCCCCCAACTGTAACTACCGCAGGGGTTAAGTATGGTGTTCCAGCGCATTTGGACCCTAACCCTCAATGGGCCAGGCTGCAGATTGGCAGGTATAGGGATGAGGCCCTGCACCGGGAAAGGGGTTGGGGAAGAAAAAAATACCAATTCATTGAGGTAATTAAATATCCCGTCCCGGTTGAAATCTACCCATACGCTCCAGGTCTCGGGGATAGGGCTTAAACTGAAGCCAGGCTTAAACAAAAAGGATACGCTATCGCCAGCGATGGCTAGCATCTCACGGCTGGTAAAGTCTGCGTACCCGCCGTTATTACCGCTGACCTCTTCATAAGGGCCTACCCGGACCGACTCTACCCATTCCTGCAAGGTGCTGACCCCACCGGCCTCGCAATACACAGCCGGATCCCCAACGGAGAATATATAGTCTTCCACTTCCCCGTAAAGGATGGTGCCACAAGCTTCGGGAAGGTAGCTGAACGCTTGGGCGATGCGCATACGCCTAGGGCCTGAAGAAATGCCCTGCGGCCATTCTAGCTGAAACGAATGCCCTGGGGCAACACTCCCTACTTCTTCAAAAACCAGCTCACCATCCTCCTCAAAGCTCCCGTTTCCGTTAAAATCTACCCAAACGCGCCAGTGCACGGGCAAAGCATCAGAAAGCCTTCCCGATTCTACGCTCACATTTACCACCTGCCCAGGCCACACCTCAACGGAAGGGCTGTTGTCCGGTGAGTAGCCCGGTTCATCCGGGCCAGAGGACCATGTCAGGGTATCTATACGGACCGATTGGATCCAATTGTAAGCATTGTTGTTGACCTGTGGCGTGCAGGGGCCTTCTGGGTCCAGGTTGACTTGCTGTGCCAGCACTAAAGTACAGCCCGCCTCATCAGTAACCGTAAGACTGTACTCCCCTTCCTCTTCCACATGCAAGGTTGGAGCAACAGACTGATCGGACCAAAGGAATTGATAAGGGGGATTGCCGCCGCCCACAACAGGTGTCAGCACCTGCTCTTCAGAAAGGTTGAGGGTGCCCTGCAAGAGCGGAGGAGAAACCACCTGTGCGCTGCTCACGGCACTACAGCCCAGGCTATCGGTTACGGTAACGCTATACCAGCCTGCCTCCAGGCCGTGCAAGGAGGCCGCTGTGCTGCCGTTGCTCCAATTGAAAGCATAGGGCAGCGCTCCACCCTCTACCTCAGCAAAGATGCTTCCATCGCCCCCACCTGCACAGGAAGTGGGGTCTGCCAATAAAGTAATTTCAGCGGGGCTGCTAGTCAGGATTTGTGCCATTTGTTGGATGGAGCACCCAAGCGCATCCGTCACCGTCAAAGTGTAGCTGCCAGCACCGAGGCCAGTCAGCTCCGGGCCCGAACCATACCCTCCCCAATTGTAGGCGTATGGGGAAGTGCCGCCGCTTGCCATGGCAGAGAGCGCCCCTTGCCCTTCCTGCCCACAGTTATTGTGCGCTGCGCTGATCGCCGCTGCAAGAGGTGCTGGAGCCACAAGCTCCGCAGAAACGGCGATGTCTGCCATACCATCGCTCACGGTAAGCGTGTACAGCCCGGCAGACAGGCTATCGCGGTTGGGCTCCTGCCAACCGTCTTCCCAGTGAAAAGTATACTCGCCTGTACCGCCACTTACTTGTACCTGAACAGCGCCGTCGGCAGCTTCATGGCAGGAAGGGGGCATCAGCACATGTGCAAAAGCCTGTAGGGGCGGCTGATTGGACTCCATGCACCAGAAAGCGGCAGCCTGTGCGCCAAAAGAGCTGCCTTCTGCAAGCAGGAAGCCTTGCCCATTATAAATTTCGAAGCCGCCATTGCCTGCACCGCAGCAAATGCCATTTTCTCCTTTATCGAAAATGTTGAACGTGAAGCACCCGTTAGGCAGGCAGATGGGGATATCAAGTGTACGTCCTGCTGCATAGCTGGCATAGGGCCCGCCGGTCAGCAGTACGGCTCCAGCCTCATCTTTTATGGCCCAGGCCGTTTCTTCAGGGTTGTCATCCAGTTTAATGCGCAACTCTATTTCATTTTGGCACCAACCGGGCCGGTACAACTGGGCTACCGCCCTTGGCCCTGCACCCCCATGGCTATCAATATGGGCACGGACACTGTACCAAGCTTCACTGCCCAACGTATTGGGCAGCTGGAAAACTGAATCTGCAGATGTGCCTAAAGGCTCCATCTCCATCTCGCCCAGCTTAAAGATCTCGTAGTGGTGGACCCCCTCTATGGGCAGCCACTGCAAAACAGCCTGCCCATTTTCGCCCCGACGAATAAAAAAAGCTGGCTCCGGGGCAATGGTGCACCAGCCCGTAGTATCTGACAAATTGCCCATTGAGGCTCTAAACCGTATGCCCCCCCTCAGCGGGGCGGGCAAGGCCCATAACAGCTGACGGGCGCGAGCGGCCGCTGTATCTGTGATGCTATGCCATGGGCCCCCTTCTTCCAACTGATAGGAAAGTGCCACCGGGGCTTCCCAATCAGGGCAATCCCAGGTAATCAGCATTTCTCCTCCCTCGGAAATAGCAGTGCCCGCTACCGGATACGCTATCCTGAGCTCTTCTTTCTCCAGCTGATATGCCACAAAGAACGGCTGTGCCCCATCCAATACCCATGAGCCTCGCACGGTCACGGTGTACGTCCCGGGCACGGGGGACTCCAAAACAACTTGCTCTACATTATTGAGCCGGTCGACTCCGGCAGCAGCTGGGGCCAGCAGGCTATCGGGGTGGGGGGCAGTCTTGAGCACCAGTGGCAAAAACTGCTCTCCATCTGGCCCGGCCAGCTTCAAGTCCAAATCATTGACCAAGGCTTTTAGCGCAAGCGGCGAGCCCCCTATATCGTGCCAGGCTAACATGACTTTTGCTTTGCTCACGCCCTCTGGGATTTCAAGATCAAAGGAGACGGCCCCTCCCTGAGCTGTTTCCCCGCTCCAGTAGCGCCCTTCCTCAAGGGTACGAACGGCTTTGCCCGCATGCACGAGCCCCCAGCCATATTCATAATCGGGGCCTGGCCGCCCCAGGTCTTGCGCGGTATTCAACAAGGCAGCTTTCAGCAAAGCCGTATGAGGGTCGGCACCATTATTTTGTAAATGGAATGCTTCAGTCATCAAGGCCAGCACCCCTGCGATACCGGGTGCGGCTGCAGAAGTGCCGCTCCCTTCCCGGTAGCCATAATATCGGTCGAGGCTTATGTTCCCCTGCCCGATGCACGTGATATCCGGCTTCACCCTCCCGTCCTCGGTTGGCCCCTGACTGCTTGAAGGCACCAACATCCGGCCGGTATTCGCATTCGCCACTACTATGCCGTTCTTGCTGCTTTTGCGCCCACCGGTCAGGTTGGCGGCAGCCCGGCCGGCACCTAAATCAACTTGCCCATAGACTTGGCTACAAGTGCTAGCCCCCTGGTTCCCAGCTGAAAACACATGAATCAGATAAGGGAAGGCGAATACCTGATCGTCCAATATCTTAGCGCGGGAGGAATAGAAGCCGCCGCAGCCATCACCATAGGAAGTAGAAGTGATGGTGGCGCCATACTGCTGATACAGCTGTAGCGCCAGGTTGTGATGCTTATAATCAAGGATGAAGGAAAGGTGGACTTGTGCACCTGATGCAACCCCCTTCCCCTTGGGGTCGATAGAGCCCGCGCCAGCGGCAATGCCTACCACCATCTCCCCGTGATCTGTGTTAAAATCGTCGCTCAAATCACGGATGATGCGCCCCTTTAGGTCAGGATGGGCAACGTCTCCGTCTTCCCCTACCGCAATCGTAGTGCCCGAGCCGGTCAGCTGCAGCCCCCCTGCTCCCAACATCACCGGCACTCCCATAACGGCATTGGCCAACATGCCTTCGGGGGTAGGGGAAACAGGCGGCGCCTCTAAGTAAGCAAGCCCAGGGTGCTCGCTCAAACTGAGAAGCTGTTGTGGGGTAAGCGAAAGGTAAACACCCCCATCTGCCATGCGGCCGCCCAACCCTGCTGCTGTGCAATATTCAGCCAGCTTCACCGCGCCATAAGCTTTATACGGATAGGCCACGACGGCTATGCGCCCCTCCCCTGAACGGATCAACGGTTGAAGGCCAGGAAGGATTTTATACTCTGGCGCAAGGGCAATTGCCCGGGCCCCGGGCAGTTGCGCAACTGGCAAATGCTCAGGCCAAGAGGCCAGGTATGCGCGTTCTGGCAGATAATCCTCCAATTGTATGCCAAGCCCTTCCAAAACCTCGGTGTCCATTTCTGCCGGGCTTGCCAAGAACTGCACAATCCCATAAGTACGCCCCTCCACAGTTTGGGCCTCCCAAAAAGCAGCATCTTGCGCAGCAGCGGTACGGGCAACCTCTGCAGCAGAGAGCAAGGCGTTTTTTAGCTTTAGCGGGTAGCCAGGCTGAGCATGAAGCCCGCCCCACCCTAAAAAGAGCAGGAAAGTCAGATAGTTTATTCTCCCCATCATGGTGCATATCTGTGTTAGCGGCCGCTCGGGGCTTCTGCCCAAGCAGACAGCAAAGTGGTCAATCAGCCAACAGACAGGCGTCAGAGGGCGTTAGCCAGGACAAAAGGCAAAGCCCAGCCAGCTGCACAGGTGGCTGCTCGGTTTTACTTAAGCCATCGTAGCCTATGGTACTATCGTATTGAAATGATGGTGGTGCCAACAGCTCTTGGATGCCCGGACGGGCAGAAGTAGATTACGTCTCATGATTGTAGTTTTTGTGCACAGCGGTACGCCTGAGGACGGACCGTTTGTCAGGTTTTCTCTTTACCTCCTCGCCATACCTAGCAAGGAGGTGTGCCAAGGCCGTTATCAAACGGGCTAGGCTGTTGTTTCATAGTGTGTAATGAAGTTGGCAAGAAGCCTATGCACTGACCGTTGAGGGCAGGATAGGCAGTGCTCCGTCATTGTTTAGGCTGTTTCCAGAACGGGCGCCACAGCGCTAAATGGGTTTTGGCAAAAGGAGAGAACACAGCGTAAACTTAGGAGCTATTCAGCGTAATTCTGATAGTTTAGCGAAAGCAAATATAAGATAAATAAAAATGCAATTCAATCTGAATGGCACACATTTCACATTTGCACAGCCCACAGGGGCTAAAAAAGCTAGCACGCTTGCAACGTTTTGCACAGTACCCCTTAGCGCTCCTGCCGAGCGCCAACTAGATTGCTCTTTTTGGGGCCTGCCCCTGCCCGATGGCAGGTGCCGCTATGCTCCGGGGCTCGCTCTTCGCTCGGCCCTAACGGGCTAATACCCCTGCGCAGCGCTAGGCCAATGCCGGGCTAAAGCCTATAAAGCACAAACGCCAGCGGCATTTTGGCTTACGCCCTATCCTGTCTGGCAGGCCGTCCAACCGTACAAAAAACGAAGCCCACAATAGCGGGCACGGCCATGGCCTGCCGGCAATGCGCTTTGCTTTAATGCCGTGACGCCTAAGCTAGTGCCTCAAGCCATAAATTAACACTTGAAGACCACTAGAGCGGCAGGGCTTGTACGCTGCCAGCTAGGATAGCAGGCCCTCCACCACTTAAAATTGTTGGAGCATTACAGCGTATCGAGCAAAAAAAAGATTTTTGTTGTGGGCATCAGCGCAGCTGAAGCAAAGAGGGGGGAGCACAAAATATGCTCCCCCCTCTGCCACAACCAGCTTTTGCCCGTTTAAATGTCTACGTTGGCGTATTTCGCGTTGGCCTCGATAAAAGCCCGGCGGGGCGGCACATCATCCCCCATGAGCATGGAGAAAATGCGGTCAGCTTCGCGGGCATCGTCAATAGATACCTGCTGCAAGATACGCGTGTCCGGGTCCATGGTGGTTTCCCAGAGCTGATCGGCGTTCATCTCGCCAAGGCCCTTATAGCGCTGCACCTTGACCGAGCTGTCGTTCTCCCCACCGCCGTAGGCAGCCACAGCCTCTCTGCGCTCGTCTTCTGTCCAGCAATAGCGGAACTGCTTCCCTTTTTTCACCAAGTACAACGGTGGGGCAGCAATGTAAATGTTGCCCTGTTCCACTAACGGGCGCATGTAGCGGAAAAAGAAGGTTAGGATCAGCGTTACGATGTGGCTGCCGTCTACATCGGCATCACACATGATGATGACTTTGTGGTAGCGCAGCTTTTCCATGTTCAGGTTGCGCTCACCGTGATCGCCCTCTTCGATAGAGACACCGAGAGCCGTGAACATATTCTTGATCTCCTCATTCTCGTAGATTTTGTGCTCGAGCGCTTTTTCTACGTTAAGGATTTTGCCCCGCAAAGGCAGGATGGCCTGAAAACGGCGGTCACGGCCCTGCTTAGCAGTACCCCCAGCCGAATCGCCCTCCACCAAGAAGAGCTCAGATTCGTCAGGGTTGCGGGAAGAACAATCTGAGAGCTTACCGGGCAGCCCACTGCCGGTCAGTACGTTTTTGCGCTGCACCATTTCCCTGGCTTTGCGCGCAGCGTGGCGGGCTGTAGCGGCCAGGATAACTTTCTCCACAATTTTGCGCGCCGCCTGCGGGTGCTCCTCAAGGTAATGCCCAAGCACTTCCCCTACACTACGGGAGACGATGCCGGTAACTTCCGAGTTGCCGAGCTCCCCTTTGGTCTGCCCCTTAAACTGCGGCTCCGGCACCTTAACGGATACCACCGCAGTAAGGCCCTCCCGGAAATCCTCACCTGAGATATTGAACTTCAGCTTTTTGAACATCCCATTGTCCTCTCCGTACTGTTTGAACAGCCGGTTGACCGCACGGCGGAAACCATTGACGTGGGTGCCACCTTCCCGGGTATTGATGTTGTTGACGTAGGAGTAGATGGTCTCCGTGAAAGAAGTGTTGTAGTGCAGCGCCACTTCAACTTCCACATTGTCTTCTTTCCCGATTACGTGGATCGGCTCGGCGATCAGCCCCTGCCGGGACTCATCAATGAACATGACAAATTCTTTGAGGCCGCCTTCTGAGTAGAACGTCTCTTTTTTGAAGGAACCGTCGTCTTCCGTCACCCGCTCATCAATCAGGGAGAGGTTGAGCCCACTGTTCAGGAAGGCCAGCTCTCTCATACGGCTGGCCAGGATATCGTACTTATACTCCAGTGTGGTAAAGATTTCAGCATCCGGCTTGAACGTGATGATCGTGCCGGTTTTGTCCGTTGTGCCGATCTCTTTGACTTCCATTTGCGGCTTTCCCTGGGCGTAAGTCTGTTCATAAACCTTGCCATCCCGGTGTATCTCAGCCCTAAGGTGGATAGACAAGGCGTTCACACAACTTACCCCTACCCCGTGCAAGCCGCCAGAGACTTTGTAAGTGTCCTTATCGAACTTGCCCCCTGCGTGCAGCACCGTCATAACGACCTCCAAGGCCGACTTTTTGAGCTTTTGGTGCATGTCGGTAGGAATGCCCCGCCCGTTGTCTTTTACGGTGATGGAGTTGTCTTTGTGGATAATGGTATCGATATGTGTGCAGTGCCCTGCAAGGTGCTCATCTATAGAGTTGTCGACTACCTCCCACACCAGGTGGTGCAAGCCTTTGGTATCGGTACTTCCGATGTACATGCCTGGGCGCTTGCGCACCGCTTCTAACCCCTCGAGTGCCGTAATATTCGAGGCACCGTAGCCATTACTAGCTGGCTTATTCTGATTGTTATCTTGGTTCGTGCTCATCCTGCAAAAATACGGTTTTTTCGGGGTTTATGGAAATGTAATGCCCCGGGTTGAGATGTGGCTTGAACCAAAATATCGCAGGCGCTTATGCCTTTCGGGCATTAGGCTGGCATTGGCCTAGCGCTGCGCAGGGGTGTAAGAGCTAGTTAGGATTTTACACTTCGGGCTGCTCTTGCCGAATTTTGTCCTGCTCTTCGTTGTTCTTCGGTCACGTAGCTAAGGCTATGTTCCCTCAGAACGCCTCGACCAGGGCAAAATTTGGCTGCGTTCGCTCCAAAAGCAAAATCCTAACTAGCTCTAAGCCCGACAGGGCCGAGCGGACAGCGAGCCCCGGAGCATAGCGGCACCTGCCCTTACGGCAGGGGCAGGCCCCATACCGCGAAGCAGATTGGGCAGGGCTAAAAAAGTTTGCGCCCTTGAGGTGAGGCACCAAAAGCAGGTCAGTAGCTCCACTTCAACCTGAGGAAGAGGGCCTGCAAAGGGCCTTGGAATCTCCCTTCTTCCCGATCGAAGGCCAGCTGCCCAACCATATCAAGGTCCCAATTTTGCCCTAAGGAATAGGTAAGGGTCGGATTGATAAAAAGTGCATGGGCGCGCACGGGGCTATAAATCACGGCCAGCCCGGCATTGAACAAGGGGGTCACCGGGTAGCCGCTTTGCCCAAAAAGGGCGTGCCGGTAGGGGTACAGGTTCCTTGCTGAGAGCTCAAAATCAAATAGGCCCGTAATGGTGCCCTCTGTCTGGCCTTCGCTATTGTACAAATACCCGAGGCTGCTATATACCGCGTTGGGGAAAGCATAGTCTACTCCTACCGTGGCAGCTAAGGCTGTACGCCCGCCCCCTGAAGGGACAAAGAGCGTGCCCTCTCCTTTAAGCCCGGCATTGCCCAGGTTGCCGGCCCAGCCGCCGCCTATCACCCAATCGCCCCGGGCGTAGCCTCCCATCAGCTGAAAATCGTATGCCCAGTGATTGAACTTCCACAGCCCTGCTATGACTGCGGAGCTCCAATCGTCAAAAACATTGGCCGCCAGTTCCAAGCTTGAGGCAAAGCCCGTGTAGTACTTCAGCCGGAGGGCGTCGCTGCCGGGCCGCTCCTCGTAGTCGAAGTCTGTAAAAGCAAAAGCATTGAACACATCATTGGGGTTCCAAACGGTACTGATGCCCCAGTTGATCCGCTGCCGGCCTAGCCTGACTTCTAGCGCCCCTTTTCCGTACTCGACATAGGCCCGGTCCAGCATGGTATGCATAGCCCATGCCCCTTGGCTGAACAGCACTGCAGACCAGTCGAAATAGTCGTTGTTGACATCGTCAATAGCTGCTCCATAATCGGGGGTGGCGCGCACCAGGTCGCCATAAAAAATGCGCGTGCGGAGATCGGCCCTCACCCGAAGGTGCTTTGCTGGCTGCCAGCGGAAGTTCAGCCGGTGATGGATGAGGTTGTCCTGTAGGAAAGTGTCCACAAGCTGCCCTTGCTGCAAGCTGGGGTAAGCGTCTTTAAAAAACAGCAGGGCCTGCATCTGCTTCAGGTAGCCATTGACCGACCAAGAGCGGGGTTCCGCTTCCTGAGCGCAAAGGCTCAGTATGCCCAAAGCCAGTAAAAGGGCCGTAGCTCCGATTTTAGCCCCGTACCTCATCACGGTCAATTTTGCCATCTACTAAGGTCACCACCCGCTTGGCACGGTCTATGACCCGTTGATCGTGGGTGGAAAAAACAAAGGTGATGTGCTCTTCCTGATTGAGGCGGTACATGATATCCAAGAGGTTGGCCGTGGAGGCAGAATCCAGATTGGCGGTCGGCTCATCAGCCAGGATGAAGGAAGGCTTGGAGGCCAGGGCGCGGGCTACAGCTACGCGCTGCTGCTGCCCGCCGGAAAGCTCTGCCGGGCGCTTGTCCATTTTATCAGACAGCCCTACTGCGGCCAGCAAACTCTCGGCACGGGCATTGCGCTCTTGGGCAGACCGGTGCTGCAGCAACATCACAAAAGCTACATTTTCACGGGCGGTCAATACCGGGATCAGGTTGTAAGCCTGAAAGACAAAGCCGATATGGTCCTTTCGGAAATCAATCAGTTGATTGTCTGACAAGCCGCTGATGTCCACGCCTCCTACTTCCACATAGCCTGCTGTAGGGCGGTCAAGCCCTCCGATGATATTGAGGAGCGTGGTCTTCCCTGAACCCGAGGGCCCAACTATAGCGGTAAATTCGCCTTCTGCAATTTCAAGGCTGACCCCTTTCAGGGCTTTCACCGGGATTTTCCCGGGGTTGTAAATTTTTTCTACCCCTTGGGTGCTTATGACTGCCATGTTTTCAAATTTCTGCTTTAGGAATCAGGGGCACGCCCCATTTATACAGCGCGCAAGGCTTCCACCGGCTGCAGCCGGATGGCTTTCCATGCAGGGTAAAGAGAAGCCAGCACAGCCGTAACGAACACCCCAGCCCCCATTTGCCAATAGGCGGCTAGCGGTACTTCAAAATAAATGACTTGTGCAAGCCCATAACTGGCCATGCCCTCGCTATAGCCAGACATGTCTATGCCGTATTTGCCCACGTAGCTTACGGTCAGGTAACCGAGCACGAGCCCGGCTGGGGCAGCCAGAAGGCCCAAAGCAAGTGTTTCTAAGACAATCATGGCGAACACCCGCCCTCTGTTCATCCCGATCGCCATGAGCATGCCCAGCTCCCGCACCCGCTCCAAAACGGCCATGAGCATCGTATTGATAATACCGAAGACCAATGCCAGCAAGATGACGGCTAAGTAGATCAAGGATACATTTTGCAACTGCGACTCGTACAGCTCCAGGTCAGGTGCTATCTCCCGGTAAGTCTGTACGTCCAAATTTGGCAGGACCGCCCGCAGCTGCCCTGCTACCTGATCAGCAGCACCTACATCTTTTAGCAATACAGCAGCCTCATGTGCTTGGCCTGCTCCTTCAGGGCCGCCTTGCAACAGCCTGTTGAGGTCGCTGCGGCGGACATAGAGGGTGGCTTCATCGTAGGGCGTATTGCCAGAGTCGAAAAGCCCCATAACCCGGAAAGCGGCGGAGGTGATTTCCAGATGCTCATCCTGAAAAGTAAGGACAAACTTGGACCGCTCTTTGAGGCCAAGCTTTTGGGCCAGTGCACTGCCCATAAAAGCTGCATTGCCCCTCATCTCAGGCAAAAACTCCCCGGCGGTCAGCGCCCCCTCAGGGATGGTGCTGACTGCGGCTTCCTGCTCAGGGTCTACCCCTTTTACCATAACCCCCCTTGCCCCCTGCCCGGAGGCTGCCATCCCACTGACTACAGTGCGCAGGCTGTACGCTTGTACCTCGACCGTTGTGTCTAGCACCTGAGCAACTATTGCTACATCCGGCAGGGTGTACTTGGCCTCATAATCCTCTGTAAACCCAGGCTCGTGTATTTGTATGTGGCTGACCGATTGCTCGATAGCACTCTTCACGTAGCTCTTCATCATACCCGTTGCAAAACCGGTAAGCGCAAGGGCCGCCCAAACCCCTAATGCGATAGCTGCAATGACGACACCGCTCCGGGTAGGGCTTCGCCAGATGTTTCGCCAGGCCATTATCCATATCATCATGGTCCCTTGTTTTATTTGGGTTGGGCTCATCCGCGCATAGCCCGGACAGGCTCAAGTTTTCTGATTTTAAGCATTGGGTAAATGGCCAGCACTACTGTGGCCAGGAAGACATAGCTCGCTTGTGCAGCGAAAATCCGGGGGTCGAATGTAGCAGGGAAAATGGGCTCAAAGCCAAATTTCTCCAAGGAGCCGGCCATTTCCCCGCTAAACCGGATAGGGTTCACTTTGAAATACAAAACTACGGGCAGGCTGGCCAGGATGCCGGCCAGAGCACCTATGATGCCTAGCATAACGATTTCGATAAAAACTGACCAGGCCAGCTGCCAACGCTGCATGCCAATGGCGATCAATACCCCAAACTCATAGGAGCGCTCCTTGGTCATCATCAGGATGGTCCCAAATATGCCAAAAGCGATAATGAGGTATAAAATGAAGTAGACAATCACATTGCCCGCTGTATCCAGCTCCCTGGCCTGTACCAGATCGGGGAGCATCTCCTCCCAGTCCATGACCTCAAACGCTGAAGTATCCAACTGCTGAAAAAGCCGGGCTTTTAGTACTGCAATATCATCGGCTTCTTCCAAGTGGAGCGCGACGGAAGTCACCCTCCCCTGAGCGCCGAAGAAATACTGGGCTTCCTGCAAAGGCAGGTATACCATTTGCTTATTGAGCTCAGGGGAGCCGAAAGAAGCCAGCCCTGTTACCGGGTATTTGCCAGCCGCATTGACCCCACGGAAACCCTGTGTGATGAGCACCAGCGTATCCCCTACCCCGAGGCCCAATTTTTCTGCTACACCAGAGGCCAGCAGCGCGCCCTTCCCTTCTGCCGACAAGTACCTACCATCTATCAGGCGCTCACGAAGCCCCGTCATCTCATCTTCGGCTTCGGGCTCAATGCCTGCTACCAGCACACCGGTGGTCTGCGCTTCCCCTGCTGCTAAGGCGAAAGACTCTATCCTGGGCACTACGCCTGCTGCAGGAGGAGCCCCAGCTTTATGCCGCAGGGAGTCGGTCAGGATAAATGCCTTATCGATAGACTGTTCTGCCCAATAGCCCTTTTCATGCACCTGCATGTAGCCAAAGTAATAGTTGACCACGTTGCGCACCATATTATCCCATGCGCCGCGTTGCAGGGAGTCCATAAAAGAGGCAAAAAGGACAGCAAACAAAATAGAAGCAGCTGTGATATAAGTGCGGCGGCGATTTCGCCAAATGTTGCGCCAGGCCAGCTTGAAGAGCATCATAGTTTTGTTTTTTCGAAGCCGCTACTGAGCCCGCTTCATATTCTGCATAGAGAAAAAACCCTTGCTCAAATCAACTCCAAAATCAAGCTCTAAGTACTCCATACGGGTCTTGTGCCCGGGCTTGTCTGCTGGCACGATCTCCATGACAGAGGGCAGCAGGCGGCCATCCATTTCTTTTACCGCTTTGCCATACATGGTGTTGGCCAAGAAGCCATCTTCGTCATAAAACTCGCTCTTGAGCTGCATATAGTCTGCTTTATCGATCCAAGCCAGGATCTCGCCCCAAACTACGGGGGCGTCAGGCTTGGGAGTGAGCTTAATGATGTAGCAAGCCCGGCCTTCAACCTCCTCCTCCCCCATCATTTCGTGGCGGTAGTCTACCACAATGGAAGATTCGCGCACCAGGTCATCATTGGTGAAATCTGAGCCCATCCAGGATTGCATCATCATAGAAGGCGGCATTTTGATCGCGCGGTCAATGGTAGGCTGCCAGTTCCATATCTCCTTGTCCCGTTTCAGGAAAGCGGTGCCTTTATCCCGGGCAGGTGCCGTAAGCTTGATGAGGGAATACGCATTGCCCATTGCCCAAGTCTTCATCGTCATCTCCCGCTCCCAGGTGGGGCGCACAATCGTCATCTTCATGGTCGCCACAGAGCTCTCCCCCCTGAATTTCTCATCTGCCATGCGGACAATCTCCGTGGCATTTTGCCCGGCCAGCATATACAAGCAAAGGGACAGCAGGCCTACGGTCAAACTATATTTTCTCATTTTGTTCCGGTTTTCATTAGACGTGATACAGCTCCTATAGCTGATAATGGGCAAGGATTTTCGTCTGCATTTTACCCAAGGGGTAGGCTTCGGGCGCCTGCATGTACTTCAACGCTACCCCATCCATCATCGCCTGATAGAGCAGCAGCTCCCCTTCCGGGTCTTCGTACCCAAGCTCCCGGAACAGTGCCAGGAACCCCTCCATGGCCTGCCCCTCTTTCTGCTGCAGCTCCGGCATCAGCCCATCCAGGACATGAGGCTGAAGGGCCAGGGCTGAGAGCAGCCGCCAATAGTCGCGGTTGCTTTGAATCAGCCCGAAGGTGGCCACTGTAAACTGCCGCAGGCGGGCTTTCGGGCTGCCGGGCAGGGCAAGGGCTTCATACAGTGCCTTCTCCCCCTTTGCCACGGCTTCTAAGACAATGTACCGCAAAAGGGCTTCTTTGCCGTTGAAGTAGTTGTAGAGCAGCCCTTTAGATACGCCCGCTGCTGTTGCGATCTGCGCAACGGAGGTTGCTGAATAGCCCTTCCGGGCAAACAAATCCAAAGCAGCATTGGAAATACGGCCCATGCTTGCTTTGCGGATAGCTTCAAACTGTGCTGAGGTACGTGGAGACATAATTATTGACCAAACGTTTAGTCAAAAATGCAAATAACCGCTCAATAAAGCAAGCACTCCTGCAAAAGAGCCCAGCTGGGCGCAAACCAGATTGTCATTTTCCGGCCTGCCCTTACCGTAAGGAGGGGGTCTGCCCCTGCCAGCGGGCAGGTGCCGCTATGCTACGGGGCTCGCTGTCCGCTCGGCCCCTCGCCCTACAGGCGTCGGGTCTGGCCTTCAGCCACCCCTTCGCAGCGCTAGGCCAATGCCAGCCTAAAGCCCAAAAGCATAAACGACTGCGACATTTTGGCCTGCGCCCGCCCAGCTGCTACAGCTAAAATTGGCCAAATGGTGGCGGCCCGTCAATGACAGCCGTCATCCTCTGCTACAATCTTTCAGCCTTATGACACGGATTCCTGGAAATTCACCCTTGCAGTAGTTAGCTTTGCCGGAGCAAAAAACAGCGTCCCGGGAATTATGAAAGTCACTGACTACTTTGAGAAGGCCAACGGCCAGACCCTGATCTCCTTTGAAGTCCTCCCTCCTTTGAAAGGCGGGAGCATGCAGGCTATATTCGATACGCTCGACCCCCTTATGGAGTTCAAGCCCCCCTTCATTGATGTCACCTACCACCGGGAGGAGTTCATCTACAAAATGCGGCCCAGCGGGTACTACGAGAAAACAGCTATCCGGAAACGCCCGGGCACGGTTGGCATTTGTGCCGCGATCATGCACCGCTACGGCGTAGATGCCGTGCCCCACCTGATCTGCGGGGGCTTTACCCAAGAGGATACCGAGAACGCATTGATCGACCTCAACTTCTTGAATATCAACAATGTGCTAGCATTGCGCGGCGATGCCCGCAAGTTTGATGGCCGTTTCGTGCCAGAAGAGAACGGCCATGCTTATGCCATTGACCTGGTCCGCCAGATCGAGCACATGAACCAAGGCAAATACCTTGACGCCAATATCGACAAAGGGGCCTCCACTGATTTTTGCATTGGCATTGCCGGATACCCGGAGAAGCACTTCGAATCGCCTAATATCGACATGGACCTTGCCTTCACCAAAGCCAAAATCGATGCCGGCGCAGACTACATCGTCACCCAGATGTTTTTTGACAACCAAAAGTACTTCGACTACGTAGAGCGGTGCAGGGCGATCGGCATCAACGTACCTATTGTGCCCGGGCTCAAGCCGATTACAAAGTTGTACCAGCTTAATGCTCTGCCCCGCATCTTCCACATCGACCTACCGGACGCCCTCGTGAAGTCGATACAGGATGCGAAGGGCACAGAGGGCAGGCGGCAGGCTGGCATAGAGTGGTGCATCCAACAGTCCAAAGAGCTGAAGGCTGCGGGCGCCCCCTGCCTCCACTACTACACTATGGGCGATGCAGACACCATCAGGCAGATTGCAGAGGCCGTTTACTGACCCAGAACAAAGCAGAGCCCCCCTCCCGAAAAATTGGTATTATTGCAGGCTAAATACCTGATTATGATGTACCGATTCCTTCTTGCACTGCTGGCCGCAGGGCTTCCTGCTTTGGCTATGGCGCAATTGCTGAGCCCTTCTGAATTCCTGCCCCATGAGCATGGCGAGCAGTTCACACCTCACCACCTAGTCGTGGCTTATGCCAGGCACGTAGCGGACAACAGCCCTCGGGTCCAGCTACAAGAATACGGAGCAACCCCTGAAGGACGGCCCCTCATACTGCTCACCATCAGCAGTGAAGAAAACTTGGCGCGCATCCAGGACATCCGCACCGCCAATTTACAGCGCGCAGGCATGCTGCCCGGCACGCCTGCGCCAGAACTAAACCAGCCCGTAGTCTGGCTGAGCTTTGGCGTACATGGCAACGAGGCCGGAGGGACAGAAAGCTCCATGTCCACCCTATATGAGCTGGCTCGAGAAGACCGGGCAGACATTAAAGAATGGCTAAGCAGCACCGTGGTGCTCCTTGACCCTTCCCTCAACCCAGACGGATACGACCGCTACACTCAGTGGTACCGCCGCGTAGCCCCCAAAGCCAACACCCCTGAGCCTCACACCCTTGAGCACCAAGAGCCCTGGCCCGGCGGCCGGGTCAACCATTACCTTTTCGACCTCAACCGGGACTGGGCATGGCAGACGCAGCCCGAATCCCGCCAACGCCTTGCCCTTTATCAGCAGTGGCTCCCGCATGTGCACGTAGATGTGCATGAACAGTACCCCGACAACCCGTACTACTTTGCGCCGGCTGCTGCCCCATACCATGAGCACATCACCGATTGGCAGGCTGAGTTTCAAATGAAAGCGGGGCAGAACCATGCCAGCCATTTTGACAAACAAGGGTGGCTCTATTTCACCCGTGAAGTTTTCGACCTGCTCTACCCTAGCTATGGCGACACCTACCCTACTTTCAACGGTTCTATTGGCATGACACATGAGCAGGCAGGGCACGGCATCTCCGGCCGGGGCATCCTGATGGAAAATGGAGATACCCTTACGCTGCAAGACCGGATAGACCACCATACGGTTGCTGCGCTTTCTACCGTTGAGGTTGCCTACAACAACCGCGAAAAGCTACTGTCTAGTTTTTCGGCTTATTTTAAAAAGGCTGCCGAGGGCACCGTGGGCCAATTCCAGTCTTTTGTTATCAGCAAAGACAACCCACAGGGGAAGATCAAATCCCTGCTGGACTTGCTCGACCGCAATCAGATCCGGTATGGCACGGCCACTCAGGCCCGGGAAATCAAGGGCTATGACTACCGCGCTGGCGGAAATGGGAGCTACCAAGTAAAAGAAGGCGACCTCGTTATCCCTTCTGCTCAGCCAATGTCCACTCTGGTACAAGTGCTTTTCGAGCCTGAACCCGCTTTAGAAGACTCCCTCACCTACGATATCACTGCTTGGGCACTGCCTTTTGCTTACGGGCTAAAGGCTGTAGCATCAGACAGCAAAGTGCCCCAAGCGGAGGGCTTCACACTAGCCCCTTTAGTAAGCAACACCAACGGCAACAGCCAGCCGGCGTACGCCTACCTTTACCCCTGGCAGTCTTTCAGCGATGCGCGCTTCCTGAGCGCAGCCATGAAGGCGGGGCTCAAGCCGCGCCTGGCCACTGGCCGTTTTGAGCTTGAAGGGCAGGCATACCCTGCTGGCAGCATTGCCTTTACCCGTGCAGACAACCGCAAGCTGGGCGAGGCTTTCGATACCCGGATATTGGCCCTTGCAGAAAAACATCAGCAGCCCATCACCCCAGTATATACAGGCTTTTCCGATGCAGGTTTTGATTTAGGCTCGGAGTCTATGAGCTTTATCGATATGCCCAAAACGGCATTGCTGACGGGGCCATCCACCAATGCCAACAGTTTTGGAGAAGCTTGGCATTACTTCGAGCAAAGCCTCGACTACCCCGTTTTTTTGATAAGCGCAGAGGACATTAGCTCAGAAGTATTGAGCCACTATGATGTTGTTGTTATGCCCGAAGGCCGTTATGCTTTTAGCGAAAGCCAGCAGGGCGCCCTGGGAGAATGGATGCGCCGTGGCGGGCGGGTGATCGCCATCGGCAGGGCAGTAGGAGCCTTTGCAGGCCAACAAGGGTTCAGCTTAGCCGCTAAGCGCCCAGAGCAAGAGGAAGCAGCAGCAGGGCAGCGCCTGCTACCCTATGCCGGGCAGGCTCGCAGGAGCATCACCAACTACGTGCCCGGAGCTATTTTCAAAACACAGCTGGATACCACCCACCCGCTCGCCTTTGGGCTGGGAAGCCACTACTACAGCCTAAAGACCTCCTCTTCCGCCTTCGAGCTCTTGGATAGGGGCTGGAATGCGGGCTACCTGAGCGAAGAGGCCACCCCTATCGGCTTTGCCGGAGCGAAAGCGGTAGAAAACTTAAAGGGCTCTTTGGTATTTGGCATTGAAAACCAAGGGCGTGGCGGCGTCGTTTACCTCGTGGACAATCCACTTTTCAGAGGTTTCTGGGAAGAGGGCAAGCTCCTTTTTGCCAACGCACTATTCTTTAGTCAAAACTGACCTGGTTTTCTGTCTGGCAGCAGACGGAAAATGGCGGGAGCTGGCGAAAGCGGGGATAGCCCTTGGCACTATCCCCGCTTCCTTGTATTTTGATCGGTGTGTCAGATAACTGCATTTCTATGGGGCGATGGAATTCCCTGCGTTGTATTTTATTGCTGCTCCTGGCCTTGGCCGGACAGGCTACTACGGCCTTAGCCCAGCATGGGCAAGCGCCTCCTTTGTTCCAACTCCCGCCCCTCGACAACGATAGCTTGAAGGCCGCAGAGCTCAGCCTCCGCCAACCAGGGCGTGCGCCCCGCTTCGCCTGCCCCGAAGAAGTCAACATCCGCCCTCAGACGCACGGCCACTGGATTTTGACGGGAGACAGCGCCATCTGGCAGCTCCGCCTCTCCTCTCCCGGCGCCTTTTCTCTGAACCTTGGCTTCACCGAATACTATATGCCGCCTGGTGGCCAGCTTTTCCTCTCGGGGCCTGGGCAAGAACGTGCACAGGGGCCCTTCACCCCTTCTGACAATGAAGCCCACCAACAACTGTGGACCCCTGCTTTCCCTGGGGACGAGCTGACGATAACCGTTGTCCTCCCGCAGGCAGAACAGCCCCATCTACGGCTTTGGCTGACCCGTATCAACCATGACTTCATGGACTTTTTCGCCATCGCTACTGGCGCCTGCCACCTGGACGTAGTCTGCGGGGAAGAAGATGGCTGGGGAGAAGTAGACCGTTTCCGGGACCAAATACAATCCGTGGCTGTGTACGGCCAAAATGGGGACCGGTACTGTACGGGGTTCTTGGTCAACAATACCGCTCAAGACTGTAAGCCCTATTTCCTTACCGCCTACCACTGTGAGGTCACGCCCTCTGTAGCCCCATCGGTTGTCGTATACTGGAACTACCGGAACAGCTACTGCCGGCAGCCCGGCACGGTAGCCAGCGCAAACCCCGGCAATGGCTCCCTCAACCTTTTCAACACCGGAGCTATCTTCAGGTCAGGGCACAGCCCATCTGATATGGCTTTGCTCGAACTGGACGACGCTGTGCCCGATGCGGCCCAGGCCTTTTTTGCAGGATGGGACCGCTCTGCCGCTCCCCCAGAAGATACCCTGGCTTGCATCCACCATCCTGACGGAGCAGAAAAACGGATCAGTTTTGCTTTTACCGATGCCTACACTGGATCCTGGGGCAGCGGCAGTCAGCAAGTCCCGAATGGCAACCACCTCATCGTGCCCAACTGGTCGGTAGGGAGTACAGAAATAGGCTCTTCCGGGGCGCCCCTGTTCAACAGGCACGGCAAGGCAGTAGGGCAACTGCATGGCGGGGGGGCCAGCTGCAACAACAACGCATATGATGCTTTCGGGTGGCTACGGCCTGCTTGGGAAGGCGGAGGCACGCCCGCTACCCGGCTGAAAGACTGGCTAGACCCACTCCAATCTAACACGATGGCCTTAGATGGCCGCTCTTTGGCCAGCTGCAACGTGGCCTTATTTGTGGAGCCTGCACAACAGGCTACCTGTATACCCGGGCAAGCTATTTTCTCGATTGATGTGGCAGCAGCCTTCAGCGGCCCCGTCAGTTTATCTGCGCCAAGCCTGCCCTCAGGCGTTTCGGCCCATTTCTCCCCCAACCCAGTGCCCCCAGGCGGGCAAGCCAACCTCATACTCAGCTTTGCCCTGGGAGCTGATCTGCCCGGGCTAGAATTCTCAACTGACATACATGCCACTGATGGCAACAGCGAAGCTGCCGCCACCGCGGTAGTCTATCTGGTAGATGGGCCTCCGGAGCCAGTGTCCTCCCTCTCTCCCGAAGCGGCGTCAGAAGGGGTATCGCTATCCCCTGTTTATGAATGGAGCCCACTCCCCGGGGCGGCTACCTACGATATCCAAATTGCCAGAGACTCCCTATTCTCACAGATTGTAGCCTCAGTGAATGGCATTGGGCAGGCACAATACGAAGGGCCGCCTTTGCTCCCTTACACCCGCTATTTTTATAGGGTGCGGGGCCGCAATATCTGTGGCGCATCGCCCTGGAGCAGCACGATACCATTCCGCACCTCAGCTATACGCTGCGACCGCCTGCAAGCAGCCCAGCTCCCGGTTGCGATCCCCAGCAATGAGCCCGGTGTTGTCACCTCCGCTATCCAAACCGAGCTCAGCGGCACCATAGCCAGTGTAGCCCTGAACGGGCTCGATATCGCCCATACCTTTGTTGGGGATCTTTCTGCTTTCCTCCGCTCGCCCGAAGGTGAAGTCGTGCAGCTTTTTGACCGCCCGGGCCACCCCCTGACGCCATTTGGATGCCCGGGCAACGATTTGTTGCTGAGCTTTTCCGACCAAGCCACGGGGTCTCCTTCCCAACTGGAAAACGAATGTGGCAACGAACCTGCCATTGCGGGCAGCTACCGGCCAGCTACGCCGTTCTCCAGCCTGATAGGCGCTTCTGCCTCAGGCACTTGGCGGCTCGTACTGACTGACCATTTCAACCAAGATGGCGGGCAGCTCAACGACTGGGAATTGGAAGTTTGCACGACCTATCCTGCCACGGCAGAAATATTCATGCGCCCAGGCCCGATAACTATATGCCAATCAGACACTATAGCCCTCGAACTCTTAGTAGGGGCAGGCTTCAGCGGCCCTGTCTCTCTTTTTGCACTTGGGCTACAGGATGGGGTATACTCTGCTTTTAGCGCACAGAATATCGCCCCTGGAGCCAGCGCCACCCTTTATTTGGGCAGCTTTGACAACATCGGGCCACGCACCTTCCTGCTCTATGCGACCGATGGGGACAACACCCACGTTTGTGAAGTTTCACTTTTGGTAAAAGCCCCACCTCACACCCCTCTATTGATTGCGCCAGCTGATGCTTCTCCTGTATTTTATGGGCAGGAAAACTTCAGCTGGGGCAACGCCATTTATGCGGATTCTTTCCGCCTTGAAATTGCCCGGGACACCCTGTTTACCGACCTCGCCTATACTGGCTTGCACAACGACAGCTATACCTCGCTGCCAGCACCGCTCGAAGCAGGGCTATTCTTCTGGCGGGTCACTGCACTGAGCGAATGCGGAAACCGCCAGAGCGAAGTCTTTTCCTTTTACCAAGAAGGGCCTACCACTGGGGCCCGTTCGGCAGAAGCCGGCGAAATCGCCCTCTACCCCAACCCTGCTATGGAACAACTGCACCTTGCGCTCCCCTATGGGGCTTCGAAGGCAACATTATATGTTTTCCGCATCGATGGGGGGCTGATGCTGAAGCAAACGATAGGAAGACAAACGGCCTTTCAGGTACAGGACTGGCCAAGCGGGGTTTACCTCTTCAAAGTCATGATCGATGGCCGGCCTTATTTCAAACGCGCAATAGTCCAACATTAGGAAGGCATAAACCCAAATGTCGCTAGCGTTTAGCCTTGTCCGCTTTAGGGTGGAGCCGGCCTAGCGCTGCGCAGGGGTGGCAAGCCCGACAGGGCCGAGCGGACAGCGAGCCCCGTAGCATAGCGGCTCCTGCCCTGTGGCAGGGGCAGGCCCCCAAAAAAACGACAATCCGATTTGCGCCCCATTAGGAATTCCGGCTATGAGTTTCCCTTTTTAACCCGGGACTGCTACTTTTGCCCTGTGGGCATCATCCGCACCGATTCAGCAAAAACCGAGGGCATAGCCCAAAACCTCGGCCATAAAACCAACATTATATGATAAAAGCGAACAACCCTGCGCTCAAATCTTGGGTGCACGTACCGGAGCATAGCGACTTCCCTATACAAAACCTGCCCTTTGGTGTTTTCCGTACCCCTGGCCTTCAGCCCCGCCTCTGCACCGCTATAGGCGAGCACATTGCAGACCTTCAGGTCTTATCAGAGCATGGGTTCTTTGATGACCTTGGCTTGCCCCGGGAGGTTTTCCGGCAGCCCTCCCTCAATGCATTTATGGCTTTGGGCAAGGATAAAACCCGGGCTGTGCGCAACCGCCTTTCCGAAATACTGGACGATGACCTCGACGAATGGGATGCCAGCGAGCTGGCAGAGTATTTTCTGCACCGGCAAGCAGATGTTAGCATGCTCCTTCCGGTAGCCGTGGGGGATTATACCGACTTTTACTCCAGCCGGGAGCACGCCACCAACGTAGGCACGATGTTCCGGGGCAAAGAAAATGCACTGATGCCCAACTGGCTGCACCTGCCTGTTGGTTACCACGGCAGGGCTTCTTCCATCATCCCGTCTGGCACTCCTGTACGCCGGCCTATGGGGCAGCAAATGCCTCAGGATGCGGAGGCTCCTGTGTTTGGCCCCAGCAAGCTGCTCGATTTCGAATTGGAAATGGGCTTTGTGGTTGGCCAGGAAACTGCACTTGGCGAACGGGTGCCTGTAGGGGAGGCCGAAGACTATATTTTCGGGCTGATCCTTTTCAATGACTGGTCTGCGCGGGATATTCAAAAATGGGAGTACGTGCCCCTTGGCCCATTCCTTGGCAAGAGCTTTGCATCGACGGTTTCTCCCTGGGTAGTCACGCTTGATGCCCTTGAGCCTTTCCGCATAAGCGGCCCAGTCCAAGACCCTGAGCCTCTGCCCTACCTGAAAACAGCGGGGGCCCACAGCTTCGATATACAGCTGAGTGTGGCCATACAGCCAGAAGGAGGGACAGAAAAGCAGGTGTGCAAATCCAACTTCAAGTATTTGTACTGGAGCATGGCCCAACAGCTTGCCCACCATACCGTAAACGGCTGCAATTTACGGGTAGGCGATATGATGGCCTCTGGTACTATCAGCGGGCCCACCCCAGACTCCTATGGGTCTATGCTCGAACTGTCTTGGCGGGGCAGCAAGCCTTTGGATATGCCCGACGGCAGCCAACGGAAGTTCATCCACGACGGCGATACGGTCATCATGAGGGGCTGGTGCGAAAAGGATGGCGTCCGTATTGGTTTCGGGGAAGCCAATGGAAAAGTGCTGCCTGCTCAATAACCGGCTTGATGCGCCGGGCCAGTGTAGTGAAAAAAATGAGCTACATTCAACCACGCACCGGCTTTTTCCAGAGGCTTAGCCTAAGCAAAATGGCTAAAATAGAAATGGCCTTGGCAGGAAAGAACCATTCTAGCCCTGCAATGCCCCCGGCGCGTCAAGCTCAATATTGTCAACCCAAAAATACGCTTATGCTGCGCGCCCTATTGTCCATCACCCTGTTTTGCCTAACGCTGGCCGCACAGGCGCAAGCCCCTGCCGCCTGGCAAAAAGCAGCGGAGCAGCTCGCTGCCAGCCCTCAGCTTGAGCATGGGCTGGCGGGAATTGCCGTAATTGACGTAGCCACTGGCAAAACGGTGGCCTCCACTAATGGCAAGCTGTCCATCAAGCCTGCTTCCAACCTGAAAGTACTGACTACGGGCACGGCCCTTGCGCTGCTCGGGCCTGACTACCGGTTTGAGACTCGGCTGGAATACGATGGGACGATTGGCCCACAAGGGGTATTGGAAGGCCATCTATATCTGTATGGCGAAGGCGACCCTACCCTGGGCAGCCCCCTGCACGAAGAGGCTAGCAGCAGGAAAGCGCTCCTTGAGGCTTGGCGTATGGCTATACAAAAAGCAGGCATACGGGAAATCAGGGGTCAGATCATCGGAGATGCCTCCCTCTTTGGAGATCAGGCTTATATACCTACATGGCAGTGGGAAGATATGGGCAACTACTATGCGGCAGGGGCCTGGTCTTTAAACTGGCATGAAAACCTGCACTATCTCCGCTTCCAGCAAGCCCAAGAGGGGAAGCCCCCACAATTGAAAGGGACCGAACCCTTTGTGCCCGGGCTGTCTTTTACCAATTCTGTCGTTTCTGGCAGCCCTGGCTCTGGAGACAATGCCTATATTTTTGGTGCGCCCTACCAATATGAGCGCTATGTCAGGGGGAGCATACCTGCAGGCCATGGCGAGTTCACGATCAAAGGCGCCCTGCCCAACCCTCCTCTGCTCGTAGCACAAGAACTAGAACAAGAGCTACGGAAAATTGGGGTGGTGACGAAGGGGGCTGCTGCTATTTTCAACCCAAAGCAAGGCCAACGGAAAGTGCTGCACCGCCACCAATCCCCTACACTGGCAGCCATCGTGATGCAGGCCAACCAAAAAAGCGTGAACCTCTACTGTGAGGTGCTGCTCCGGGCCATAGGCTGGAGAAAAGGGGCTGCCCCTACCCCGGAAGCCGGCATTAAGGCCATGCAGGAATACTGGGAAGGGCGCGGCCTGGACTGGGGCGGGGTTGCGCTAGATGATGGTTCAGGCTTGTCTGAGGCCAATACCGTCACAGCCAATTTCCTGGCAGCTTTTATGCGCAAAATGGCACTTGGCCCGGAAGGCGTTTATGAGGCGTTCCTAGCCTCCCTGCCCTTGGCCGGGCGAACGGGGTCGCTGAAGAACACCCTCAAGGGCACTGCCGCAGAAGGACGGCTCTATGCTAAAACGGGAACGCTGGAAAGGGTGAGGGGCCTAACGGGCTATACCCGCAGCTCAAGCGGTGCACTATTGGCCTTTTCAGTTATTGTGAACAATTATGAAGGGCCCGGCTGGGAAATCAGGAAAGCGATGGAGCGCTTTCTGCTTTCGCTTTGCACCCAATAACCAAAGAGGGGTACGACTTCCCGATAGGTTTGCTAACTTTGGCTCAAACACTTACCCTTATGACTTACCGACTGTTGTTTTGGTGCCTGGCCCTACTGCTCGGACTGAGCAGTTGCGGTGCTGAGCAGAGCACCGAAACGGACGCTCCTTTCTCCACTGAAAGCCAAGCTGACACCCCGTCTTTACCGGCTCCCCCTCCGGCAAGGGAGGCTGCACCACAGCTGAAGGAGATGTATGAGAACACCAACCGGGTGGCTTGGCAAAAGCCGGAAATGATCATCAACCTGCTGGGCGACCTCAACCAAAAGGTAGTGGCTGACATCGGAGCGGGGACCGGGTTCTTTGCCAAACGGCTGACACAGGATGCTGACAAGGTGATCGCCATTGATATCGACCAGCGCTTCCTCAATTATATCGACAGCGTGAAAGTGCTGGAAATGACGGAGGAGCGTGCCGCAAAACTGGAAACCCGGCTGGCCAAGCCCAGCCATCCCAATTTGCAGCCGGAAGAAGCGGATGTGATCCTGATCGTCAATACTTTTATGTACATCCGCGACAAGGAAGGGTACCTGAATACCCTCCGGGCCTGTCTAAGGCCAGGCGGGAGGCTGATTATTGTAGACTTCAAGCGAAAAAGAACGCAGATCGGCCCACCTTCAGCCATCCGGCTGCCTTTGTACCAACTGGAAGAGATGCTCTACGAAGCTGGTTACAGCAACATTACCACCAATGATACTGCTCTTGACTACCAATACATCATTTCAGGCAGCAAGTAACAGAGCAACCACATCCCCCTGTGCGCCAAGTAATGCAGCACAGGGGGATTGAGCACCTTCGCCTTAGAGCCTGCCTGGAGCTGTTTCGCCTTAAAAATCAAGGATCTTAGCCCGCCTGCTGTGGAAGTATAGCCAGCAGGGTTTTGGCGAAATCACTAAATTTTCATTTAGCGCAGCTCATAAAGCGTTGATTTGCAAAAAGGACAAACGCCTAGCATGCTCCCAGATAGGGCGGGCATGGCCATCTTATCAGAGGCGCTTGCACTGCGTGCACGGGGAGCGCCTACTTCAGGATCAGTTTTTCCCGCTCCGGCCCAGTGGAGACCATGGTTACCGGGGTATTCAGGTGCTCCTCCAAGAAAGCGATATAATCCTTTACTTCAGCGGGCAGCTTTTCATAAGCAGTGATCCCATCGAGGCTCGACTGCCAGCCTTTTATCGATTGAAGTACCGGGGTGACCTCCTGATCGCAGATATCGTAGGGCAGCTCCTGCGTTTCTTGCCCTTCAACCTGATAAGCGACGCCAGCCTGCAAGGCTTCAAATACATTAAGGACATCAACCTTGGTGACGACGAGCTGCGTCACGCCATTGAGCATAATGGTGTACTTCAGCTGCGGCAGGTCAATCCAACCGCAACGGCGTGGGCGGCCAGTTGTGGCGCCGAATTCTCCCCCCTCAGCCCGGAGGCGTTCGCCGGTCTCGTCGTACAGCTCGGTAGGGAAAGGGCCCGAGCCTACCCGGGTACAATAAGCTTTGGTGATACCGATGACCTCCCCGATTTTGGACGGAGCGATGCCCAGCCCTGTACAAACACCGGCGGTAATGGTGTTTGAGGAAGTCACAAAGGGGTAAGTGCCATAGTCGATATCGAGCATAGAGCCCTGCGCGCCCTCTGCCAGCACTTTCTTGCCTTCGGATAAAGCCTTGTTGATGAAATACTCCCCATCCACCAGCTGCAATTGCCTGATCTCTTCTAGGGAGGCCATCCATTTTTGCTCTTCCCCTTCGAGGTCGAAATCGACAGGAGGGTACATACCGAGCAAGCTTAGGTGCTTTTCTTTGAGGGCCTGATAGCGCTCCTCAAACTTAGGGTGCTCTATATCGCCAACGCGCAAGCCATTGCGGCCCGTTTTGTCCATGTAAGTAGGCCCTATGCCTTTCAGGGTAGAGCCGATCTTTGCTTTGCCCTTGGCGTTTTCGGAAGCAGCATCGAGCAGGCGGTGGGTCGGCAAGATCAGATGGGCTTTACGGGCAATGAGCAGGCGCTTCTGAAAACGGACCTCTGCAGCGCGGAGTTTGTCCAGCTCTTTGGAAAGGGTGATCGGGTCAATGACGACGCCATTGCCGATGAGGTTGAGCTGTTCCTCCCGGAAAATGCCAGATGGGACCGTGTGCAGGACAAACTTTTTGCCGTCAAACTTCAGCGTATGCCCAGCATTTGGGCCACCCTGAAAACGGGCGATAATATCGTAGCCGGAAGCTAGATAGTCCACGATTTTACCTTTGCCCTCGTCTCCCCATTGCAGACCGAGTATTACATCGATTGCCATATATGTTTATTGGTTTTGCGGCAGGCACGCAGCGGTCCTCTGCCGGTATGAGGCCAGGTATGCAGCGGAGTAGCATTTTTAAGGCTATAGGACGGTGTACTCGGCTTAAGCCCTGGCTTTAAAGCCCAAAAATAAGCAGTTCAGCCTGATATACCCAAACAGTTGGATAGGCGGAAGAAAAAAATAACAGCGAAACAGAGGCGGCACAGATCAGGCGGGGCGTAAACCAAAATACCGCAGGCGTTTATGCTTTCTGGGCTTTAGCTTGGCATTGGCCTAGCGCTGCGCAGGGGTGGCCAGCCCGACAGGGCCGAGCGGATAGCGAGCCCCGGAGCATAGCGGCACCTGCCATCGGGCAGGGGCAGGCCCCTCACATGATGCAGGGCGGGTCAGAACAACGACAATTTGGTTTGTGCCAGGTCAGACGTTGACCTTCAGAAGTGCCTGATCCAGGTTGGGCGTAAGCTGAAAGACCGGCCGGAGTTTAGTCATATCAAGCAAGTCAAGGACTCTGCTCGATGCATTGGCCAGTACGAGCTGCCCGCCATGATCTTGGGAACGGGAGCGGAGGGTAAGCAGAAAATTAAGCCCGACGCTGTTCATGTAGTCCATTTCTTCGAGGTCGACGATAAACCGTGCCAGGCCTTGGTTGAGCTTTTGGTCTACTGTGCGCAGCAGCTCCTGATGCGTATGCTCGTTGAGCAGGTCGTGGATACGGAGTACCTGAACACCATTTTGGTCAGCAAGCGAATAGTTAAGGTTCATGGGTGTCAAAATCTTAGGGTGGAGGAAAATCAACGGAGGAGGGCAGGCGGCCTTACTCAGGTGTAGCACCTTCCCGTGCAGCCTTGCGCTTTTCCCCCTTGGGGCACGCACCATCGCACTGCCCGTAGAGGTTGAGGGAGTGATGGGTAATGTTGAACTGCAGCAGCTCCCCCATCATGCTTTTGATCTGTTGGATGCGGGGGTCGCAAAACTCAAGGACCTTCCCGCAGTCTACGCAGATCAGGTGGTCGTGCTGTTTGTAGCCGTAAGACTTCTCGTACTGCGCCAGGTTTTTGCCGAACTGATGCTTTTTGACCAAATCGCAATTGACCAGGAGCTCAAGTGTATTATAGACGGTTGCCCTGCTCACCCGGTAGTTTTGGTTTTTCATGTGGATGTAGAGCGCTTCTGCATCAAAGTGGTCGGTACGTTTGTAGATTTCCTCCAGGATAGCGAAACGCTCTGGTGTTTTGCGGAAGTTGTTCTGCTCCAAGTGGGAAGCAAATATATTTTTGACTTCTTTGATGATGTCTTCTTGCATGCGGCCAGCGCTCATAATAAGAAAGGTTAAGGCAGCTATCGCAGCGGCCTCATGATAGAATTATTCTACTCTAGTAACAGTAGATATGTTGTCAAGGTTTTTCAAAGCCTGAACGGCCATGTAGAGCTGATCTGTATTGCGGACCAAGAGGCTGATTTTGCCGCTGAAGTAACCTTCGTCCCCTTCAATGCTAAAAGAACGGATGTTGAGCCCAAGCATAGTTGAGATTTTATGGGTAAGGCGCTCAATTACGCCGGGCCCGTCATCGATGCCAGTGATATTGAGGTTGACCACGAAGGTAGAATTGGTTGTTGATATCCACTCTGCTTTCATGACGCGGTACCCATAGTTGACCATCAGGTTGGTCGCGTTGGGGCAGTTGGAGCGGTGGATTTTCAGCCCGGCGTTGGAGGTCAGGTAAGCGAAGATCGCATCTCCCTGCACCGGGTTGCAGCAGCTGGCAAAGGAATAATCGAAACGTTCAGCAGGCTCCCCATTGATCAGTAGGCGGGGCTTATCCGTTAGCTTTGCGGAACGGCTGCGCTTGCGGGCTTCATCTTCCAGCACGGCCGGTTGTGGCGCCACCTCCTCAATTTCCGCCAGATGGCGGGAACCATCGGTAGCCACTTCTACCCGGTGCGTTTTGAATATCTCATTTATGGAGAGCTCCTCTGTGGCGATGGCATAGTAAAGGTCGGTATGAGAATTGAGGTCATAATCGCGGACCAGGCGTTCCACACTCTCCTCAAAGTCCACTTTTAACGGCCGGAGCTTGCGCTCCAGCGCTTCCCTACCCAGCTCGCCCCGCTCGCGGCGCTCCTCCTTCATGGCATTCCGGATTTTGGCGCGCGCTTTGCCCGTGGTCACCATTTTCAGCCAGTCTTCGGTAGGCTTCTGCCTAGAGCTGGTGATGACCTCCAGTTGGTCTCCATTGCGAAGGGCATACCCCATGGGCACGATTTTGTTGTTCACTTTGACAGCCTGGCAATGGTAGCCTACATCAGTATGGATGCCGAAGGCGAAATCTAGTGCGGTAGCCCCTTTGGGCAGTATCCTCATATCCCCTTTGGGCGTGTATACAAAAACCTCCTCCTGGAAGAGGTTGTTGGAGCGGAAGTCGCCCAAGAACTCTACGGCGTCTGTCTCGGGGTCTTCCAAGATTTCACGGACGCTGTCTAGCCAGCGTTCGTAAATGTCTGGATTTTTAGAACCCCCCTTGTATTTCCAGTGGGCTGCAAACCCACGCTCTGCGATTTCGTCCATGCGTACAGACCGGATCTGTACTTCTACAAAACGCCCTTTGGGCCCGACGACTGTGGTATGCAAAGATTCGTAGCCATTTGATTTAGGCGTTGTAATCCAGTCTTTGAGGCGCTCGGGGATAGGGGTGTGCACATCGGTCACGATAGAGTAAACCTGCCAACAGATGAGTTTTTCTTTTTCGATGGGCACGTCGACAATTATGCGGACGGCGAAGAGGTCATAAATCTCCTCGAAGGGGACATTTTTCTTCTTGATCTTATTCCAGATCGAATAAATCGACTTGGGCCGCCCGGTGATGCGGTACTCGATGCCGAGGGCGTTGAGGTTGTCCTCTAGCGGGCCAATGAACTCGTTGATGTAAGACTCCCTGGCCCGTTTGGTCTCTGCCAATTTCCGGGCGATCTCCCGGTAGTCGTCTGGGTCTGTAATTTTCATACAGAGGTCCAGGTACTCTGTTTTTATTTTGTACAACCCTAGCCGGTGGGCCAGGGGGGCGTAGATGTAGCTCGTTTCAGCCGCGATTTTCAGCTGCTTGTGGCGCGGCATAGCCCCCAGGGTGCGCATATTGTGCAGGCGGTCAGCCATTTTGATGAGGACGACGCGGACATCATCCACGAGGGTGCTCAGCACTTTACGGAAGTTTTCCGCTTGAGGGCTTTCTGCATTGTAAGCACTATCGAGCTTGGTGAGCCCATCAACGATTTTGGCCATCCACCCGCCAAACTGCTCGCGGATATCTTCCAGGGTTACATCGGTATCTTCCACCACATCGTGCAGCAGGGCACAGATGATAGCGGTGGGGCCCAGCCCAATTTCCTCTGCACAGATCTTCGCCACTGCGATAGGATGGAGGATGTAGGGTTCGCCAGATTTTCGCCTTTGCTCTGCATGAGCCTGCACGGCTAACTCGTAGGCGGCACGTATGTTCCGGCTGTCCTCCTCTGACATGTTCACTTTGATCGCCCGCAGCAAATCGCGGTAAGCGCTCTGAATCAGTTGCCGGTCGTTCTCGTTCAATGCTAGTACCTCTGCCATAACAATTCTTTCCTGCTGTTCAGTATCGGCTCCGGGCAGGTGCCCATAACCTTATGTATAACGTAAATGTCTGTTAATTTGTCCAGCCTGCCCCTCCTCTTTTGTTAAAATATTTGCCCCTGCCGCCTCTTTTGGCCCCATCCCCTCCCCTTTTGTTTATTCGGCTCATTTTTTAACCCGAAAAGGTGTGATTTTTAACAAAAGCCTGTATCTTTGTGGCTCCCTAAGAAAAGCTTGGGGGTTTTAGTGCACGCAAGCACTGCAAAATCAAGGGTTTATGAGCTATCCGCAGCATTTATGCTGCTTATAATGCGGGTGTGGCGAAATTGGTAGACGTGCTAGACTTAGGATCTAGTGCCGCAAGGCGTGGGGGTTCGAGTCCCTCCACCCGCACTTGGATAGTTCAAACGTGGTGGGCGAGAAGCTTGTCCCGCAGTATTGCGGGAAGTCCCTCCACCCGCACTTGGATAGTTCAAACGTGGTGGGCGAGGAGCCAAGCCAAAGCCTTGGAACGAAAAAACTGTTCCGGCTGACGACTATCCTTCTTTGAGTTGCAGTCCATCTTGCTAGCTAACAACACAGGCAAAACTGCCTCTGCTCTGCAACTGTGCAAAGCATCTTTTTTAGGTCTGCTCACCCGGCAAAGGCTGCATTAGCTTCAAAAAAGTTGTGCAGCCTTTGCTGTATGAGGAGCCCTGCCTTGAAATAATGCCCTTCCGCCATAGCGGAGCGCTGTTTTCAAGCGTCCCATTTCGTTAATTAATCAAACGCCAAGCGTTATGCCAAAGGTCGAAAGAAAAGACATCGACAATCTGAATGCCGTCATCACGGTAACGCTCGAAAAAAGCGACTACGAGCCAAAATTCAACACAGAACTGGGCAAGTACCGCAAGCAAGCCAATATGAAGGGGTTCCGCAAAGGGAAAACTCCTGTATCTGTGCTCAGGAAAATGTATGGCAAAGGCGTACTGGCAGATGTGATTAACGAGATGCTGCAGTCTGAACTGTACCAATACCTCAATGAAAACGGCCTGAACGTCTTGGGCCAGCCTCTGCCTTCCGAAGAACAGGAGCCTGTCGAATTCGACCTCAAAGCTTTGCAGGACTACGTTTTCAAATTTGATATTGGCTTATCTCCTGATTTTGAAGTAAAAGGCGCTGACGAGAGCGAGACCTACGAGAAAATGGCGGTGGAAGTGGCCGATGATATGGTCGAAGAAGACCTGATGGCCGCCCGCAAGCGCAGCGGCAACCGGGAGAGCGTCACCGAAATGGTGAAAGACAACGACATGGTGAAATTCGCTGCCCGCGAGCTCGAAGGGGAAACGGTAAAAGAAGGCGGCATCAGCACCGAATTCAGTGTGCTGATCAACAACAATACCAACGAGGCTGTGCGTGAGGCGCTTTACACCAAAAAGCAGGGCGACACCATCCGGCTGAACCTGCTCGAGCTCGAAGAAGGGCGGGACGAAGACTATGTGCGAAAGTATTACCTCAACTTGGAGGAAGCAGACGCAGACGTAACCTTCAACCCTGAATTTGAAGCCGAAATACTGGAAGTCAACCGCATTGTACCTGCAGCGCTGGATCAGGAGTTCTTTGATCAGGCTTTCGGCGAAGGCGAAGTTGCTTCAGAAGAGGAAGCCAAGGAGAAAATCCGCGAGCAGATCGCTGGCTTCTACAACAATCAGGCGGAAGCGCTGCTCTCCCGTGATATTCAGGAGCGCCTACTGGAGCTCAACCCCCTCGAACTGCCCGAAGCATTCCTTAAGCGCTGGATGGCCGCAAGCAACGAAGGCGTCACCGCAGAGCAGATAGAAGCCGAATTTGATGGCTTTGCCAAGAACCTACAGTGGTCGCTCATCCGCAACAAACTGGTCAGCAAATTTGAAATCAAGGTAGAAGAGGGCGAGGTGGTAGAAGCAGCCCGCCGCCGCATCCGCAGCTACTTCGGCGGTGCCCCTATGGCTGGCATGGAGCAGATTGTAGAGAGTACGGCCATGCGTATCCTACAAGACGAAAAGCAGGTAGAACAGCTGTATGAAGAAGTCTTGACCGACCGCGTGTTTGGTGCGCTGATTGAAAAAGTCAGCATCGCAGAAAAGCCAGTGGACCTCAAGACATTCGAGGCAGAGGTAGAAAAAGCCCGAGCTTCCAATGCCTCATCTGCAGCCGCTGAAGAAGAGGAATAAGAAGCTGCAAAGCAGATTATCGTTGTTCTGGCTTGCCCAGCTTGCTTCGCGTGATGGCCTGCCCATTCCGTAAGGATAGGGGCCTGCCCCTGCCAGCGGGCAGGTGCCGCTATGCTGCGGGGCTCGCTGTCCGCTCGGCCCTATCGGGCTTCCACCCCTCCGCAGCGCTAGCCCAATGCCAGGCTAGTGCCTTAAGCCATAAATCTCTGATACTTAAGTTGAAGTTATTTTCCAGCTAATCAAGGCGAAGGTTCGCGACTTTAGCCCGAGCTAAAGGAGCGGTTCTTTAACGAAGAGTAGGCGGAAAAGAACGAAACTTGGGGTGTCAAGGATTTATAGCTTGAGGCACTAATTTTCGACTATAAGACCAAAACCCCGACACGCTCTAAAGGCTTGTCTGCAATCCGGTTATTGGGTTTGCCCTGCTAGGCAAACCCAATTTCGTTACACCACCGCAGGGCCTAATACAGGAAAGTTTTGAGCGCGGCTCAACCCGAAGGCGGCCGATTTGTTATAGATGTTGATTTTTATCGTGAGCCAAGATCACCTTTCCTAACGATTTAAAGCGAAAACGAATGTTCCAGAAGAATGAGTTCATGAAGTATGCTACCAAGCACCTTGGCATGAGTAGCATGCATCTCGAAAAATACATCGACCAAACCACCCCTGCGGGCCCGAATATTCAGGGCTTCACCACAGCTATCATAGACGAGCGCATCAAGAATGTATTCCCAATGGATGTATTTTCCCGTCTGATGATGGACCGGATCATCTTCATGGGGGTGCCCGTCAATGATTACGTAGCCAATGTCATTCAGGCTCAGCTGCTGTTCCTTGAGTCTGACGACCCCAAGCGGGATGTGCAGATGTTCATCAACAGCCCGGGCGGCTCCGTTATCGCAGGCCTCGGCATTTATGACACTATGCAATACATCGCGCCTGACGTCAACACCATCTGTACTGGCCTGGCTGCCTCTATGGGGGCCGTCCTGCTCACTGCTGGCGAGAAGGGCAAGCGTACTTGCCTGCCACACAGCCGGGTGATGATTCATCAGCCACTAGGCGGCATGCAGGGGCAGGTGTCTGACATGGAGATCAGCTACAAACTGATCAAAGACATGCAGAAGGAGCTCTACGAAATCCTGGCATCGCACACCGGCCAGCCATTCGAAAAGATTGAAGAAGACTGCGACCGCGACAACTGGATGACAGCAAACGTTGCCAAAGAATATGGCTTGATTGACGAGGTGCTGGACCGCAACAGCCCCCGTAAAGAGAAAGAATAAGCCAACTTTTATGAAAGGCAGTGCTGGCCGGTAAACCTAGCCACAGCGCTGCCTTTCACTTTCAATGCCCCAAGCACAGTTTCAAGTGCTACCCGTTGCGCAAACGGGCATTCATGAGTATCAAACAGCATTTTATATGCGTAAGAGCAAGCAAAGTTACCGCTGTTCCTTTTGTGGAAGAGACAAATCAGAAGCCCTTATCCTCATCGCAGGTATTGACGGGCACATTTGTGAAGTGTGCGTGGAACAGGCTGGTGAAATCATAGAGGAAGAACTCTATGGCGGCAAAGCCAAAGAAGAAGAAAAGAAAGACTTTCTCCTTCCGGATCAGATTACCCCCAAGGAAATCAAAACCCATCTGGACCATTACGTAATTGGCCAGGATGAGGCTAAAAAATTCTTGTCCGTTGCGGTTTACAACCACTACAAGCGCCTGCGCCAAAGCAGGCAAGATGATATTGAAATCGAAAAGTCCAATATTGTTTTTGTAGGCCAAACTGGCACGGGCAAGACGCTGCTCGCCAAAACCATAGCAAAATTCCTGAACGTGCCCTTCGCCATCGTTGATGCTACCGTCTTTACAGAGGCAGGCTATGTGGGCGAGGACGTAGAGAGCATCCTTAGCCGTCTGCTTCAGGTTTGCGATTACGATGTTGCGGCAGCAGAGCGCGGCATCGTTTACATTGATGAGATTGACAAGATCTCACGCAAAAGCGACAACCCTTCTATCACCCGCGATGTATCTGGGGAAGGCGTACAGCAGGCCATGTTGAAGATGCTGGAAGGCACGGATGTCAACGTCCCCCCTCAAGGTGGCCGCAAGCACCCTGAGCAGAAGCTCGTCAAAATCAATACCAGCAATATCCTCTTCATTTGTGGAGGAGCATTTGACGGCATTGAAAAGGTGATCGCCCGCCGCGTCAATACACATGTCATTGGGTTCAAAGGGACTGAAGCCGCCGTTTCTGCCCACGATCGGGAAAACTTGCTACAGTATATCAGCCATCAAGACTTGAGGAGCTTTGGGCTCATACCCGAGCTGCTGGGCCGGCTGCCTGTGCTCGCTTACCTGGAGCCGCTCGACTTGGAAGCCCTCAAGCAGATTTTGGTCGCTCCACGCAATGCCCTTATCAAGCAATACAAAAAGCTGTTCGATCTTGAAGGGATCAAACTGGAGTTTACCCAAGATGCCATTGAATTCATTGCACAGAAGGCACTGGAGTTCAACCTTGGGGCAAGGGGGCTGCGCTCTATTTGTGAGGCGGTCATGACGGATGCCATGTTCGAGCTGCCTTCCAAAGAAGGCGTGGATAAGTTTGAGGTCACGAAAGCCTATGCTGAAGAAAAGCTGGACCGTTCCAAACTGAGCAAGCAGCTACGGGCTGCTTAGCGCAAATGAAAGCCGCCCTGCGCTTTTCTGCTCAGGAGGCACCCAATCGAAATCATGGGGCGCTGCCAGTAAGGTAGCTGCCCCATCTTGTTTTCTAAACGTCCGCAAAATGGCTTACGCAATTTTTTTCCTAAAAGCCCTCCACGTAGTAGGCTTCGTATCTTGGTTTGCCGGCCTGTTTTATCTGGGCCGCATATTGGTCTACGATGAAGAAGCCGCTGGCCAGCCTGAGCCAGAGAAAGGCATCCTGAAAAGGCAATACCAAATTATGGAGTGGCGGGTATACCGCATCATCTGCAACCCTGCCATGATGATCACCTGGGGCGCGGGCCTGGCTATGCTCGCCTTAGGCTGGATATCAGACCGGCTGCCCAATTACCTCAGCATGGGCACACCTGGGTGGATGCACCTGAAGCTCCTGCTGCTTGCAGGGCTGACAGCCTACCATCTTTGGACTAAAGGCATCATCAGGCGGATGCAAGCTGGGGAGCGCATTTTCAACTCCTGGCAGTACCGGCTGCTGAATGAGCTCCCTACTCTATTCCTGATTACGATTTCTTACACAGCAGTATACGGCAAGGCTGGCAGCCTGAATTACGGCTACCTTTTTGGCGGCTTGGCCTTGTTTGCAGGTTTCATCTTTTGGGCGGCACGTGCATACAAAAAGCGGAGGGATAGGCTGGAAAAAGAAGCTTAATGCGGCTCGGCCCTGCTTGTTCCCTATTTTGAAACTGCCCCTTGCGGCGGCTGCCCCAGGCCCCAGCACCGGCACAAAAGCTGAGCACGCGCTGGGGCGTGAACCAAAGTGCCGCAAAGGTTTAAGCATTTCGGGCTTTATAGCCTGGCATTGGCCTAGCGCTGCGAAGGGGTATAAGCCCGATAGGGCCGAGCGGATAGCGAGCCCCGGAGCATAGCGGCACCTGCCGGCAGGCAGGGGCAGGCCCCATCCTTAAGGTGCTCCGCCGAGTGCTGTTCTCTGTTATTAATTGGCTTGGTGTACAGGAGATGATTGCAGGGTTGAAATGGCACCTCGTGCTTTAAGAGATGCCATATTACTATCGGGGCAAGCCGTGCTCTTCGTGAGGATAGCCTTCATCTTCCAAGGGCTCTACTACAAGCACCCGCCCTTCTTCGATCACCCCGACCACCCTTACCGAAGCACCGGGCTTGAGCTCAAAGCCTGCCGTCATCGCCTCTAGTTCGTACGGGGCCCCTTTCACATTAAGGTGGACCTTTCCGAAACCATTGCGGTGTGAGGGGACGACCGCCAGTACTCGCCCTGTGGTGGCCATCAGCCGTTCAGGATGCCGGGGGGCTCCGCCCCTGGGCGCGAGGCGCAGCAGCATAAGGGTGATGCCTTTTGCAAAAACAGCAGCGAGCAAGCCTGCAATTAGGCCTGTGCCAAGGGCGGCCACCGGAGCGGCCCAGTAGTAAGAAACCCCGAGCCCGGTCCAAGCAAAGAAGGTGAGGAAGGTCAGGATAGTGCGGGCATTGAAAACCTTAGCCAGGCGAGCATTGGCCTCTGCCTCCGTATCGGGGTCCAACAGGCTCATGACTATCAGAATGAGCAACAACAGGCTACTGCTTACCGACAGCAGCCAAAGGCTTTGCTGTAGCAAGTTGAGTTGTCCCCACCAATCGCCAAAGAATAGCCCCGGCATGTTTTCGTTGTTTGTTCAGATAGCAGCCTGGGCTTTTTAGGCCAAGGCATTATTTAACTTTACAAAAGTAAGGGATTGGCTGCCTACCGCCACAGGAGTTCGACCAACCCCATATACTCCTCGGCGAAAGCTAGTGGTTCAAGTTTTAAATCTATGATCATTAAGCCGCAGGAATCTTTGTTTGCTGATGAGGCCTGGAAACACAGCCATAGCCTACACGAAGCGTGGGGATAAGGGGCCGCACGATGAAGTCGGCGAGGCTTGCAGGTTTCCATCAGCGGGCAAAAGGCCAAGGCTTGGGGTGTCAAGGATTTAGGACTTGAGCCGCTAGTGGTCTGTCAAGTGTTAATTTATGGGTTGAGTGGGAGCGAATTTTGAGGCTAATCAAGGCGGATGTTCCCGCGCATAGCAGCGCTACGTAAGGGGTTGTCCAACGAAGAGTAGCCTCAAAAGCCGCCGCAGGCAACCCCTAGTTTTAGCCTTGACAGACCACTAGGAACTTTTTGCAGGGCGCATGGGAAAAACCGGCTCAGACGTGGCATAGCTTTATGAATGTTCTTACCTTTACCGCAGGACGGGCAGCGAGCGACGACATTCTCTTTTCCCCCTTGGTTTACAAGACTTTGCAGCACTACTGCACTCCATGCAACGCATTCAGTTGGTTAGCCCTTTTCGAATGATTAATAACCGCAATTGATAAATGATACCTGGCCAAATGGTTGAAGTCAAACTCTTTTCCGGAACAACATCTGAGTACCACTCCAAAAGCATAGCGGACCACTACGGGCACCCGCTTGGAGACATCAAGGTCCACAAGTTCAGCGATGGCGAGATGCAGCCCGTCATCAACGAATCGGTAAGGGGAGCTTATGTGTTTTTTATCCAATCGACCTACCCGCCCGCTGAAAACCTCTTGGAGCTGCTCCTGATGATCGATGCCGCCAAAAGGGCTTCTGCCGGCTATATTACGGCGGTTATCCCTTATTTCGGCTATGCCCGGCAAGACCGTAAGGACAAGCCGCGCGTCCCGATTTCCGCCAAAACTATCGCCAACCTTATTCAGGCGGCAGGGGCTGACCGCATCATGACGATGGACTTGCACGCCGATCAGATCCAAGGCTTTTTTGATATCCCCGTGGACCACCTCAAGAGCGAGGCCATTTATATCCCTTACCTTCAAGAGCAACAACTCGACAACGTCATCTTTGCCTCTCCAGATGTAGGCGGCGTAAAACGGGCCAGGACTTACTCTAAGCACTTCCGCTGCCCGCTCGTCATTTGCGATAAGTACCGCAAGCAAGCCAATGAGGTTTCTGAAATGACAGTTATCGGTGATGTGGACGGTGCGGATGTCATATTGGTAGACGACCTCGTGGATACGGCAGGCACTTTGTGCCGGGCCGCCAACATCTTGATAGAAAAAGGCGCCAAAAGCGTCCGTGCTATGTGCACCCACCCGGTCCTTTCTGGTGATGCATACAATAAAATCGCCAACTCCAAACTGGAAGAGCTGATTGTTTGTGATACCATCCCCCTCAAAGAGCCCTCCGAAAAAATCAAAGTGCTCAGCACCGCCAAGCTGTTCTCTAGAGCCATCCGCAATACCCACGAGCACCGCTCTATTTCTGCGCTTTTTGTGGATGGCTAAGGCTATCCGCTATGCGCTTAGGCCCTCAATCATTCCTAAGGCTCAACTTTTTATAGAGCAGGGCTTTATTTTTTTATTGTGAATGACTATCTTTGCGGACCTTTTTGGGGCTAAATAACTTTAGCACCTGAAATACTATCAATTGTAAAAAGTTAAGACAAAGTCGATAAATCATGGAAACGATAGCGCTTACAGGACAGGCCCGGACAGACTTGGGCAAAAAAGCGACCAATACCCTTCGCAAAGAAGGCCACATCCCCTGCGTAGCGTATGGCGGTGGCGATGCTGTTCATTTTTCTGTTCAGCCCAAAGATGTTAAACACCTTATTTATACGCCTGACTTCAAGCTGGCAGAAGTTTCCATAGACGGAAAGTCTTTCAAAGCCTTTGTCAAGGACTTGCAGTTCCACCCTGTCACGGATGAAATCCTGCACATCGACTTCCTCCGCCTCATCGAAGGGACGCCGGTAAAGGTTGATGTACCTATCCGTTTCAAAGGCACTTCTCCTGGTGTAAAAGCTGGTGGAAAGCTGGTACAGCGCCTGCGCCGTATCCGCATCAAGACGAAGCCCGAGCACATGGTGGGCGACATTCAGGTAGACATTTCAAAGCTGCAGCTGAACGAATCTATCCGTATCCGCGATATCGATCAGAAGCTGGAGACGGTCGAGATCATGAACTCTCCTGGCGTGCCTGTAGCTAGCATAGAAACACCTCGTGCACTGCGTTCTGCGGCAGCAGCAGCAGCCAAAGCCGAGAAGGGTTAATCTTGCCTACCGCTATTGGCATCTATATTTCAGCCGGATAGGCTTTAGTTTAAAGATTTCCTAAAAAGGGGGGCAAGGCATAGAGCTTTGCCCCTCTTTTTCTATAATAGTAGCATGCAAACCAATATGCTCCGCCTATCACTGGCACAGACCACCCTAAGCTGGGAAGACCCCAAAGGCAACCTGGCACATTTTGCACATCTGCTCTCCACATTGCAGCCCGGGCAGACAGATGTAGTCATCTTGCCCGAGATGTTCACTACAGGCTTTTCCATGTCGCCCAAGGGGCTGGCCGAGCCTACGGAAGGACGGGCCTATCATTGGATGGCACAGGAGGCTGCAAGGCTCAGCGCAGTTGTGGCCGGCAGCATCATGGTGGAAGAAAATGGGCAGTACTTCAACCGCTTGCTCTGGGTGAGGCCCGATGGCAGCTACGCTTACTATGACAAGCGCCATCTCTTTACGCTTGCGGGCGAACAAGAACACTACTCCCCCGGGCAAAAGCCCTTGCTCGTTCAGTGGAAGGGGTGGGCCATCATGCCGCTGATCTGTTACGATTTAAGGTTCCCGGTATGGAGCAGGAACCAATACCGCTATGACCTGCTGCTGTATGTCGCCAACTGGCCTGCTATGCGGATAGCAGCCTGGGATGCCCTGCTCAGGGCCCGGGCAATAGAAAACCAAGCTTATACGGTGGGGGTCAACCGGATAGGGGACGACGGCAACGGGTACCCTCATTGCGGGCATTCTTCGGTATATGACTACAGCGGCGGCTGCCGCTTGCTCGTTTCAGAATCAGCTGGTATTTTTACCCTCAGCCTAGAAAAAAAAGAGCAGGATCAGTTCCGGTCTAAACTCGCTTTCCTAAACGACCAGGATGCTTTCGAAATCCTGTAACGCTTTCACTTATATTCCTTCCATGAACCGAATGCCGTCCTTCAGCCTGAAGCTGCTGCTCTTATCCGCTCTGCCATTCTTTTTCAGCCAATGCAGCATTTTTTCTAACTCCTACAGCTATAATTCATCGAGGGGCGGGCGCCCCGTAGAAGACCGCCCCCTATACGAGGAGGCAACGCCCCCTGCTGAGCCGGAAGAGGAAGCCTCTGATGAAGAGGACAGCCGTATACCGCCTGCCCCCCCTGTTGCCGTGGAAGGGGAAGCAGCACTGCGGCAGGAAGCGGTCCGGTACGCACGGACCTTCCTTGGCACGCCCTACAAACTGGGCGGCACCTCTCCACGGGGAGGCTTCGACTGCTCTGGCTTTACTTCCTATGTTATGGACCAGGTTGATGTCGTGCTTTCCCGCACCTCAGGCATGCAGGAGAAAGATGGGAAGAAAGTAAAGCTGAAAGACGTTAAGCCCGGAGATCTCATATTTTACCGGCGGTCCCCTCTCGGAAAAGTCTTCCATGTCTCCCTTGTGGTAGATAATCGGGCAGACGGCATACATGTTATCCATAGCACCTCCCGCGGAGTCGTAGAAGACAACATCACTCAATCCAGCTATTGGGAGCCCAAGATCTCTTCTGCACGGGACGTCATCAGCCAAGACTAGCGCATTCCCTTTTCTACTGCTACCGCAAAGTCAACGCCCTAATATTTGAGCAGACTAGGCAACGGCGTTCCCCCTTTTAAGCCCATTTTTGTATTTTAGCTTTCTTTCAAAATACAGGCGCGCGCGCGTGGTGCGGGCACGCTATCACTAAAGACGTACAAACCAGAACGTTATATGATTAATTTGATCCTCTTCGGCCCTCCGGGTTCCGGGAAAGGTACGCAAGCTGCCAAGCTTGTAGCTAAGTACGAACTCCTGCACATTTCCACCGGCGACCTCTTCCGGTATGAAATGGGCAATGATACCCCTCTGGGCAAGGAAGCCAAGAGCTATATCGAAAAAGGCGAGCTCGTACCTGATTCTGTGACCGTAGGTATGCTGCGCAACAAGGTGGAAGCCAACCCCGATGTGAAAGGCTATATTTTTGATGGCTTCCCACGGACTACCCCACAAGCGGAAGCGCTTGACAACCTGCTGTCCGAAAAAGGGCAGGAAGTTTCCCGCCTCATCATGCTCGATGTGCCCGATGACGAGCTGGTCCGCCGTCTCCTCGAACGCGGCAAAACCTCGGGCCGTGCTGACGACTCGGACGAGGGCATCATCCAAAACCGGATTGAGGTCTACAAAAGCGAAACCACTCCTGTCTTCGACTTCTACGACGCCAAGGGCAAATCTGTCAAAGTACACGGTGTCGGGACGATTGACGAAATATTCAGCCGGCTCTGCCACGAGATTGACGAGCTCTAGCTATCTGCATTGCCCCTGCCCGGTTGCCCTGCCCAACTAAAACCACACCAACTCGCACTGCCTCAACAACTGCACAGCCCTATGCGCCGTTGTTGCCTTAAGCTGTGGAATTCCGCAGCCCCTGCTTTTTATTACCACAATATGGGCTACCTTTGCATGTTGAATAAAAAAGCACCCTGATGTCTGCTCAAAATTTTGTGGATTACGTTAAAATTTGCTTCCGCTCCGGCAAGGGCGGGGCAGGCTCTGCACACTTGCACCGGGCAAAGGGCAACCCCAAAGGAGGCCCCGATGGGGGCGATGGCGGCAGAGGCGGCCACATCATCCTTAGGGGGGACCGCAATGTATGGACCCTGCTCGCCCTCAAATACCGCAAGCATGTCATTGCTGGAGATGGGGGCAATGGCAGCAATAACCACAAGTTTGGAGCTAACGGAGAGGACATCTACCTCGATGTCCCGTTAGGCACAGTGGCTAAGGACGCGGAAACGGGCGAAGTCGATTTCGAAATCACGCAGCACGGAGAAGAGCGCATCATCCTAGCCGGAGGGCGGGGCGGGCTGGGCAACAGCCACTTCAAGTCTTCTACCAACCAAACCCCCCGGTATGCACAGCCCGGCGAGCCCGGACAGGAAGAGTGGAAAGTGCTAGAGCTAAAAACCCTGGCGGATGTCGGGCTGGTGGGCTTCCCTAATGCCGGAAAGTCAACGCTCTTGGCCTCTATCACTTCTGCCAAGCCTAAAATTGCGAACTACCCCTTTACTACCCTAGTGCCCAACCTTGGGATTGTCCCCTACCGCGACGGCCGCTCTTTCGTCATGGCCGATATCCCGGGCATCATTGAAGACGCGCATCAGGGCAAGGGGCTTGGGCACCGCTTCCTGCGCCACATTGAGCGCAATGCGACCCTGTTGTTCATGATCCCGTGCGATACTGGCAACATCCGGGAGGAGTACAGCATCCTGCTAAGGGAACTACAGATGTACAACGAGGAGCTATTGGACAAACCCCACGTCCTGGCGGTCACCAAAAGCGACCTGCTCGATGATGAGCTCCGGCAAATGCTGAAAGCGGATTTGCCGGAAGGCATACCGGCTATTTTCATTTCCTCCGTTGCACAACAAGGGCTACAGGAGCTCAAGGACCTCCTTTGGGCCACTATTACCGAATACAAGGAACAACACCTGCCTGAAGATCATTGGGGCGGCCGCCGTGGGTGGGAAGAAGAAGAGTAAACTCCCGATTACTATGAAAGCTACTGCTATTGAGCAGGCCCTGAGCGCCCTGTTCGAAAACTGGTCCGGAAAATCTCCCGAGCTGGTACTCCCCCTCGCCCCTTCTGGCTCGGCCCGGATTTACTACCGCCTGCAAGCTGAGGGCAAAAGCGCTATCGGGACTTACAACCCCAACCGGGCAGAGAACGAGGCTTTCATAGCCTTCTCCCGGCATTTCCACGAGCTGGGGCTGCCCGTTCCGGCTATATACGAGGAAGACTTGGGCCGGCAGGTCTATCTACAGGAAGACCTGGGGGCAACCACCCTATACAGCTATCTGCTGCAGCGGGGAGAAGGCCCCTTCCCGCCCCACCTGTTGAAAATTTACAAACGGGTAGTAGAAGAGCTGGCCCGCTTGCAGATTCAGGGGGGCAAAAACTTGGACTACAGCCGGTGCTATCCCTGCCCGGTCTTCGATAAGCAATCTATGCTTTGGGACTTCAATGGCTTCAAATACCACTTCCTCCGCCTGGCCGGCGCTCAATTCGATGAACAGCGGCTGGAACAGGAAGCCCACCGCTTGGCTGATTTCCTGCTCGAAGCCGGCACAGCCCACTTTATGTTCCGGGATTTCCAGTCTAGGAACATCATGGTCCGCAATGGGGCGCCATTTTTTATTGATTACCAGGGTGGCCGGCAGGGCGCGCTGCAATACGACTTGGCCTCTTTGCTCTATCAGGCCAAGGCTGACATCCCCGAAGATACCCGCCTTGAGCTCTTATCGCACTATCTCGACACCGCCGGGCAGTTGTTGCCTATAGACCGGGAGCGTTTTCTGCGCCACTATTATGGCTTCGTGCTGATGCGCAGTATCCAAGTCTTAGGCACTTATGGGCTACGTGGGCTGTACGAGCGCAAGGAGCACTTTCTCAAAAGCATCCCCTTTGCCCTGCGCAATGTACAGCAGCTGCTCAACGGAGGCCAAATTGCGATTGAGCTGCCCGAGCTTTCACAAGCAATACAACAAATTACAGACAGCGGAGCGTTCGAGCCTTTTGATACTACGGTAGGCAGCAACAGCCTACTCACGGTGCGCATCAATAGTTTTTCCTATAAAAAAGGGCTTCCCGTTGACCCTTCCGGCAACGGCGGCGGCTTTACTTTCGACTGCCGCTTCCTACACAACCCGGGGCGGTACGAGCCTTACAAAAAACTGACAGGACGGGACGAGCCGGTCATCAACTTCCTCAAGCACCACAGCACTATGGAGGGCTTCCTCAATGATGCGTTCCGTATGGTAGACGAGGCCGTAGAAAACTATATCGAGCGCAGCTTCACCAGCCTGATGGTCAATTTTGGTTGCACCGGCGGGCAGCACCGGTCAGTTTACGCTGCGGATGCCCTGGCTCAGCACCTAGCTGACAAATATGGGGTGGATATCGAGCTCCACCATATAGAACAGGAGCGCAAAAAGTGGATCAACGATTAGGCTATGAAATCATAGCGTCAGCTTCTCCTTCAGAAATTGCCCGGTATAAGAGGATGGCTCCAACGCAAGCCCTTCAGGTGTGCCTTGAAAAACAAGATGCCCGCCAGCCTTGCCCCCGCCGGGGCCGAGGTCAATAACCCAATCTGCACACTTTATGACTTCCATATTGTGCTCCACAACAAGCACGGTATGGCCATTTTCCACTAGTGCGTTCATCGCATCCAATAGTTTCCGGATATCGTGGAAGTGCAGCCCGGTTGTGGGCTCATCGAAAATGAAAAGGATATGCTCGTTGCTCCGTTCTCTGGTCAGGAAGGAAGCCAACTTAACACGCTGCGCCTCTCCGCCGGACAAGGTGCTTGAAGACTGCCCAAGGTGTACATACCCCAATCCGACATCGCTCAGTGGCTGTAGCTTGGACACCACTTCTTTCTGGGCTGCAAAAAAGTCGAGGGCTTCGTCCACGCTCAACTCCAGGATGTCATGAATATTCTTCCCTTGGTACTCCACATCCAATACCTCCTGCTTAAAACGTCTGCCCCCACAGGCTTCGCACTCTAAGCGCACGTCCGCCAAGAACTGCATTTCCACCACCTGCTCCCCTTCCCCTTTGCAGGTATCGCACCGCCCTCCATCCACGTTGAAAGAGAAGTGCTTGGGTTTGAACCCGTGTATTTTGGAGAGCTGCTGCTCTGACATGAGCTTCCGGATGGCATCGTACGCTTTGACGTAAGTCACAGGATTGGAGCGCGAAGACTTCCCGATGGGGCTTTGGCTCACCATTTCTACCTGTGTCACCGTTTTCAAGCTGCCAGACAGCTCATCGAACAACCCTGCCGACTGTGTGGTGCTTTCGCCCAAATGCTGCAGCAAAGCCGGGTATAAAATCTGCTTGACCAAGGTCGTTTTACCTGAACCAGAAACACCGGTCACTACCGATAGCGCATGCAAGGGGAACTTGGCATCTACCTTTTTGAGGTTGTGCTGCCGTGCCCCTTTCACCTCGATAAAGCTGTTGGTTTTACGGCGGGCAGCAGGCAGAGGGATAGCCATCCTGCCGCTCATATACTGAGCCGTAAGGCTTTGGTTCTTGGCTTCGTAGACCTCCGTAAATGGGCCCGCAAAGACCACTTCCCCACCGTGAATGCCCGCCGCTGGGCCGATATCAACTAAGTAATCAGCATTGCGGATAACATCCTCTTCGTGCTCCACTACGATGACCGTATTTCCGAGATCGCGCAGAGACTTCAGTACCCGCACCAGGCGGCTTGTATCTTTAGGGTGCAGCCCCACGCTTGGCTCGTCAAGGATATACATCGAGCTAGTCAGGTTGCTGCCAAGGGTGCGGGTCAGGTTGATCCGTTGGGTTTCTCCTCCGCTAAGCGTGGAAGACAAACGGCTCAGGGTGAGATAGTTCAGCCCCACATCGCACATAAACTGAAGGCGGTTGTTGATTTCCAGCAGCAGCCTGCGGGCCACCTTTTCATCGTAGGCGTTTAGTGTTAGCCCTTGGAAGAAAGACAGCAGCTCATCCACAGGGAGCTCTACCAAATCTGTGATAGGGTGGCCGCCAATTTTGACATAGGTTGCCTCCTGCCGCAGCCGGCCGCCATCGCAGGATGTACAGGTGGTACGGCCGCGGTAACGCGCAAGCATTACCCGGTTTTGTATTTTGTACATCTTTTCCTCCAGCTCCGAGAAAAAATCGTTGATGCCCCAAAAGTGGGCGTTCCCTTTCCAAAGCAGCTTTTTCTGGGCCTTGGTCAACTCAGCGTAAGGCGTATGAACGGGGAAATCAAAGTGATGGGCATTGTCCAAAAGCCGATCGAGCCACTGGCCGTACTTATCGCCTTTCCAACAGGCCACTGCCCCTTCATATACCGACTTGCCAGGATCGGGGATGACCTTGTGCTCATCGATGCCCATCACCTTACTGAACCCTTCACAAGTAGGGCAGGCCCCGTAGGGGTTATTGAAATTGAACAGCTGAGGCGTAGGCTCTAAAAACACCAGCCCATCTAGCTCAAAACGGTTGTTGAATGCTTTGGCTTCGCCCCCAATCTCCTCAACGACACACTCCCCTTCCGCCTCATAAAAAGCAGTCTGCACGGAGTCTGCCATCCGCTTAGCATTTTCCTCATCCCCTTGCCGTACCACAAAACGGTCGATCAGGATACGAAGGCCTGCCCCTGCTGCCTGCTCCAAACTCTGATCCAACAAATCAGGTGCAGCGGTGCTCAGCACCTCCTCCACATATTGCAGCTGCCCCTCGTACTGTACCCGGGTGTATCCTTTCTGCAACAGCAGCTCTAGCTCCTGCCGGATGGTCCGGTCTTTGTACTTGTCAGAAAGCGGGATGAACAACTGCACTTTTGCCCCTTCCGCCAACTGATGTATATAATCTACAACATCGCTGACTTCGTGCTTGCGTACCTCCGCACCGGAGACCGGCGAGTAGGTACGCCCAACTCTGGCATAAAGTATGCGCAGGTAGTCGTACACCTCTGTGAGCGTGCCCACCGTGGAGCGGGCGTTGCTCGTACTCACTTTCTGCTCGATAGCGATGGCCGGGCAAATGCCTTTGATGTAATCTACATCCGGTTTTTTCATCCGCATCAGGAACTGCCGGGCGTAGCTCGACAGGCTCTCCACATATCGGCGCTGCCCCTCGGCAAAGAGGGTGTCCATAGTAATGGAAGACTTGCCAGAGCCGGAGACCCCAGTTACCACTACCAGTTGATCCTTAGGGATATCCAGGCTGATGTTTTTGAGGTTATTGGCACGGGCACCCTTGATCCGGATTGCCGCTCTGAGGTTCTGTTCACTAGGCTTGTCAAGCGTTGGCGTGGTCGCTTTTTTGGACATAGATGCAGGTTGAAGTTTTTCTACTTCAGTAGAACAGCAGAGGGAGGGGAGGGTTGTACGAGCGGGGAATTTTGCCTTATGCCAACGCTACTCCGCAATTATCAATGGCTCCTGACAGGCCTTATCCTCACTGCGCAACTGAACGATATGCTGCCCGGCGGATAGAAAAGCTGGCAGCTCCAAGCCCTTTGTAGCCCAACCGATAAAATGCTATTTGAAAGACACAAATGGAGTCTACTTTGAAATACAACTCAATCCGCTGGGCTGAAGAGAGCAGGAATTGTGGCATATCCGTGCATGGAAAAACAAAGCCCGATAAAATCGGGCGTGAACCAAAATGTCGCAGGCGTTTATGCTTTTGGGGCTCTAGCCTGGCATTGGCCTAGCGCTGCGAAGGGGCGGCAGGCCTGATAAGGCCGAGCGAAGAGCGAGCCCCGTAGCATAGCGGCACCTGCCCTCACGGCAGGGGCAGGCCCCCAAAAAACGACAATCTGGTTTGCGCCGATAAAATCTGGGGATGACCCGAAACCAAAACACAAAGAAACAATGCTAGTCCGGAAACTACTCTACGCAGTTGGTAGTTGGCAGTTCATAAGATAGCAGATTCTTGAAAGAGAAACGTAGCGGCACAAAAACCGACAATGACAATACAAAATAGCTGCAAATCAAGATAAAACAACCATTCCTCTGCAAAGAAGCCAACGTACAAATTCCACACAACTGTGTATACCTGCCTTTGAAAGCCAAAAAAGCCGGCAGCAAAGCTACCGGCTTATAAATTTGGTTAACAGGTTACTAAAGGCTTGAGGGAATTTTGGCGAGAGCTTGCCCTCACCGTGGTTGACTTTGTCGTTCTTGGGATCAAAAGCCGGGCACGCAACGCCTGCACCCGGCAGCAAGTCAGCAGTTACTGCAGAACGATTTCCCGCTCTTCGACGAGTTTGCGGATATTGATCAAGGCGTACCGCATACGGCCTAGAGCGGTGTTGATGCTCACGCGGGTCAGTTTGGCGATTTCTTTGAAGCTCATATCTGCATAGTGGCGCAGGATGACCACCTCGCGCTGTTCGGGCGGCAACATATCGACAAGGGTGCGGATTTTGTCGTGCGTCTGACTGCGGATGATGCTCTGTTCTGCATTGCGCTCAGAAGACTGCAATACATCGAAAATGTCGAAAGTTTCGGTTGGAGACACCTTCGGGCGGCGCTTGTTGCGGCGGAAGTAATCCACGCACATATTGTAGGAAATACGGAGCGCCCACTGCAGGAACTTGCCTTCATGATTGTACTTCCCTTTCCTCAGGGTATCAATAATCTTGATGAAGACCTCTTGGAAAATGTCTTCTGCCAAGCTTTGGTCTTTGACAAAAAGGTAGATGGAAGTGTAAATGCGCTGCTTGTGACGGGAGAGAAGCTCTTCGAAAGCTTTTTCATCACCTTCCAAATAATTAGAAATCAACTGTTGGTCGTTCAGTGGTGTAACTTGCATAACTAAATAAATTAGCGTTATGGGATCTTATGTCGCAATTTTTTAGTGTAGAGTTACTTACTATAGACCTTGTGTTTTGGTGAAGTGATGGAATGCAGCTGTTGCATTAGAACGGTTCAAATATAAGCGCATTGAAAGACAAATGCGAGTGCCCCTCTAATTTTTTCCCTTTTTTTAACAAAATATTAACCGGTGGGGCAAAATAAAAGCTGCCCCAATCAAGAACTTGCGGCCACAGCACACACCCTATGCGCGCAAATCAATAGGATGGTTTAAAAAACAAAGCATTAACGGTATTAAATTCTAATTAGATTCAAGGCCGGCTTTTTTCATATACCCCATAGTAGAACGGCACCCATTTAGTAAGGTGCACCTCCTCTTCCAAGGGAGAGAAGCCCGCCTCCCGTACCAACATATCGGTCTGCCGGTTGAGGTGGCAGCCCGCTGCGGCTTTGCGCCAAATAGGGCTGAGCCACTGCTGAAGGCTGCGCTGCGGCTGTCGGCGATCGTGGATATGCTCCAGCAAAAGCAGTTGGCCAGAGGGGGCCAGCCAAGAGTACAGATCAGCCAAAGCCCGAGCCACATCGGGCACAGTACAAAGTACAAGCGTGCTGACAATAGTATCGAAACCGCCTTCAGGTACCTGTCTGCTCAAAACAGGGCTGTGAACGCCTGCCTGCAACAGAGACACGCTAGGGGGTAGGGTGCGGGCTGCCCGCTTGTACATAGCCGCCGACGGCTCTGTCGCCAAGACTTGGGCAGAAGGTGGGTAATAGGGGAAATTGGCTCCGGTGCCCGCCCCAATCTCTAGTACGCGCCCTCGGGCGTGCGCCAATAGGCTGCGCCGCAGCTCCTGCAGCATGGCCTGTTCCAGTTGTGCCATGACCGGGTCATAGGCTTTCGCAAATAGGCGAGCGTACCAGCTTTCTTCACCAGAGGGCATGGGTTTAGCGTTTTAACGGTTTACAAGTCCAAGTCTACCCGGAACGTATCGAAGTCTTCCCTGGAAATATGAAAGCCCTTGCGCTCAAACAAAGCCAGCATGCTGGCATTGGAAGCCAGCACAGTGGCATAAATATGCCTAAGCCCCATATCCCTGGCAATTTCAATGATGTAGTCGGTCATCTTACTGCCCAAGCCCTGCCCCTGCCACTCATCCGCTATCAGTATAGCATACTCTGCAGAATGCCCCCATGGGTCAGCGATGATGCGCACCACCCCTATCATCTCCTCCCGGCCTTCCTGGCTGATGAGGGCAATGATGGCCATTTCCCGGTCGTAATCTATTTGCGTAAAGCGGGTCATGAGCTCATGGGTCATTTTCGGGACATACCCGAAAAACCGGAAATACAATGATTCCTTGGACAAGCGGTTGACCATTTCCAGCTCGATGGGCTCATCTTCAGGGCGGATGGGGCGCAGCAAGACCTCCTGCCCGTTGCGGGCCATGACCGACTTTCGGTAGCGCCCGGGATAGGGAGAGATGACCAAGTGGTGGTACGGTTTCCGCTGATCTTGTGGCAAGACTGCGGTGTCCAATACTACATGTGCATCGAGCACTACGCCCCCGTTTTCATCCATTACAAAGGGGTTGATATCGATTTCCTGTATCTCCGGGAAGTCCATGATCAGGTACGCAAATTTGCAAAGCGTGAAAGCCAGGCTTTCCAGATCTACCCCTTTCTGCCCCCGGTACCCCTTGAGCAGAGGGTAAATGTTCGTCCGTTCGATCATGCGGTGGGCCAGCGCCATGTTCATAGGCGGCATGCCCAATTGGGTATCGCGGAGCACCTCCACCGCGATACCGCCAGCCCCAAAAGCCAGTACAGGCCCCATCACCGGGTCTTTCCGTGCACCGATAAACAGCTCGAAGCGCTTATTCACCATACGCTCTACCACTACCCCGGTGAGGTGGGCATCAGGGGCATGCGCATGGAAATTTTGCACCACCATTTTAAATGCCCTGCGCACTCCTGCCGCATCCCCCACATTTAGCGCTACCCCGCCAAAATCTGATTTATGGTATAGATCAGGAGTCGCTACCTTTAATACCACGGGGTAGCCAATCGCCTTGGCCGCGAGCACGGCCTCTTCCATATTTTGGGCCAGCCGATAATCTGATACCGAGATATCGTAGCAGGCTAATAGGTCTTTGGCTTCCGTCTCCAGCATCTGTGCCCGTTGAGCAGCACGCACCCCTTGGATCACCCCTGCGGCACGTGCCTTGTCGGGCTTGAACTGACGGGGCTCCTCTGGCGGCGTCTCGTACAACAGCTCCAGATTGCGCGTATACTGGTATATTTTCACAAAAACATCAACCGCGCTCTCCGGGTAACGGTAGTTGGGCACCCTGCCCCGCTCCAATATCTCCCGCCCTTCCCTAACGCCCCTTTCCCCCAGCCAAGCTGCAAGTACGGGCTTCCTTGAGCGCTTGGCCGCTTCTGCCACTGCCCGGGCCACCTCCTCGGGCTCCGTCATCGCCTGATAAGTCAGGATGACCAGCACTGCATCGGACTGCGCATCGAGCAGCAAAGCGGACAGCGCTTTGCCATAAAGCTCGGCGGAAGCATCGCCTAAGATATTGACCGGGTTGGTATGGCTCCAATTGACCGGCAGAGCTGCATTGAGCCTTTCCGTTGTTTTCTCGGACAAAGCAGCCAGCTTGCCCCCTTTAGCCATCAGGTAGTCGGTCGCCAATACGGCAGGCCCGCCGGCATTGGTCAGTATAGCCAGGCGGTTGCCAAAGGGGCGGGGCTGCATGGCCAAAGACTGTGCGCAGTTGAACAGCTGCGCGACGGTATCTACCCGGATGATGCCAGAACGCCGGAAAGCAGCACTGTAAACCGCATCGTTGCCGGCCAAAGCCCCTGTATGCGATAGGGCCACCTGACGCCCTTCCAGGCTGCGCCCAGCTTTGAGGACAATAATAGGCTTATGGCGGGCAAAGGCACGGGCAGCGCTCATGAAACGGCGGGCCTCACTGAGGCTCTCCATGTAAATGAGGATACAAGTCGTGTGGTTGTCCGTGCCGAAATAGTCGATCAGGTCTGCAAAACCGATATCGGCCATAGCGCCCACCGAAACAAAATAACTGAACCCTACCTGCTGCTCTATGGCCCAGTCCAAAACGGAAGTGCCCAATGCGCCGCTCTGAGAAATGAAAGCAATATTGCCAGGCGCTGCCATACGGGTGGCAAAGCTGGCATTCAGCCCCAAGTAGGGGTTGATGAAGCCCAGGCTCCGAGGGCCCAGCACACGCATATTGTACTCCCTTGCTATTTGCTTGATCCGTTTCAGGCGGTGCCGGGCCTCCTCCCCGCTTTCGCTAAAACCAGCAGACAAAATGGCTAATGCCCCTACCCCGGCTTCCCCACATTCCCGGACCACCTGCATCACAGCATAGGCGGGTGTAGTGATGAGCGCCAAATCAGGTGCTTGGGGGACGTCCTTGATGCGGTAATAGCTACGGCGCCCTTGCACCTGACGGTGCTTGAGGTTGACCGGGGTGACCGCCCCCTTAAACTCGCTTTCCAGCAGGTTCCTCATCACCACGAAGCCAACCGAACGCGGATGGTCTGAAGCCCCAATGACAGCCAATGATTTAGGTTGGAACAGCTTTCGCAATTGTTTGCGCATGTGTGTCAGAATTTCCAGTAGTCCCGCAGCTTGCCCATCACTGCGTGCACATAAATTTCGAAAGTCTCCCAAGCACGCAGCCCAGAGATGGTTGCTTCCTCTGCATAGGGCATCGCCTGGCCATTCACCCCTGCCAGGAAATTGAACAGGCAGCGGGGCATTTCATCTATATTATAGCCCCCCTCGAGGGTGCCGAACAGGTGGTCAAAATTGGCCCGCAGCCGTTGCCCGAGGGTGTAGAAGAAAGAAGTGGACAGCTTCAAGTCCAGCAGCAGGTCCCGCTGATGGGCATCAAACCCAGCTGACAGGGCAACAACGTCTGGCTGAAATTGCTTGACCACGGGCAGGAAATAATCCAGCACTTCATTGTAAATATCATCTCCAGCGCCCGGCGGAAGTGGCACATTTATATTGAAGCCCTTACCGGGCCCCACGCCTATTTCATCTACAAAACCATGCCCAGGATAAGCCGGGTATTGGTGGATCGACCAATACAGCACCTGATCGGTACGGTAGAAAATATCGGAAGTGCCATCCCCCAGATGCCCATCAAAATCTAAAATCAGCACCCGCTTGCCCTGCTCCACTAAGTGCTGTGCTGCCACAGCTACATTATTGAACAGGCAAAACCCGCTCCCCCGGGCAGCATAGGCATGATGGCCAGGCGGGCGTACCAGGGCGAAGCCTTCCTGCTCTGCAGCCATAATGGTAGCGCCTACGGCAAAACGGGCGGCCTCAAAACTGCCTGCTGAAGTGGGGGTGTCCCCGTCGAGCCGCTGCCCAAACTCACAAGCTGATTTGATCTGCCGGACATAGTCCTTGCTGTGCACCAGCCCGAGGTAGGGCGCACCATCAATCAGCTCCGTGACTGGCAGTTCCCCCATCGCTTCAAACCGCTTGCCGCTCTCTGGGTGGAGCCCAGTGTCATGCTGTAACACGACCGGGTGGTAAATCAATGGCATGGAAGGGAGCACCCCGGCTGGCCGGGAAGTGCTCGTGGGCGTGCCCGTTGGTGGTTTCATACGCTTATATTTTTCTCCTGCACCCTAGCTGCCAGCAAGACGGCCTGCAGCTTGACCGCTCCAACAATTACTGAAATTTAACCTTCACTGCCAAACAATTCCCTGAAATCTGTATCGGTCAGCAGCCCGATGATCTGCCCCTGCTCCACTACTGGCAAAGATCCGATATGATGGGTTTTCAACAACCGGGCACACTCGCTTAGCGGCGTATCTGGCTTGATGGTAATGAGTTGGCTCACCATGACATCCCCGGCGGTGGTGTCTTCGGGTACAGCCCCCCAGTCCTGCATCAGGTTGCGGGAGAGCAGGCCGACAAGCTGCCCATTTTCATCTTCCACGGGCAGGTGCCTCACCTTTTTCCATTTCATTATGGCACGGGCCATAGACAAAGGCTCTCCGGGCGCTATGGTATACAGGTCTGTTTTCATGAGGTGCCCGGCCGTAGCTGCCCCCGGCCGCAAAGCGTAAACTTTATGGGCGGGTATATCCTCCCAATTGTGCACGGGGACATCGGCAGCCTGTCCGTAGCGCATCGCCGCAGCCAGCTCGCGGGCTGCCACCCCAGGCCCAAACTGGCTTTTCAGGGCTCTAAAATTGCGGGCAGCCCAGCAGGCACCATTGGCTTCTCCTGCCACCCGCCGCTCTACTATCTGCAAACGGCGGTGGGCTTCCTCCTCTCCAACACCTACCTTGCGGAGGCCGTCGGCTGCAATCGGGAGCAGTTCTTCCAGAATTATGCTTTTCACTGGCCGCTGCTTCCCGTTCCAACGCTGACTGCACAGCAGGCTGGAGCGGGCTGCCTCGTAGAAATTTGCCCGGGCATCATCGAATGGCGTTTCTTCAGCAAGGCTCGCGTACCGGGGCGGCATACCTTTCATCAGCCCTACCCAAAAGGCAAAGTTGGCCATCTCGTCCGCCACAGTAGGGCCGGAAGGCACATAGCGGTTTTCCAACCTCAGATGGGCTTCCCCGGCTTCGTTCAAGCCATAGCAGGGCCGGTTCCAACTGTAAATCGTGCCATTATGCAGGCGGAGGGCTTCCAGTTTCGGGGCCTTCCCGCCCGACAGCACAGCCGCTGCCTCCTCGGTCACCTGGCCGGTCAGCAATAAGGGGAAGCGGGTAATCTGATCTTTGAACAGGCCGGCAGGGCCTCCGGTCAGCCATCCACGGCCAAAATGGACGCGATTGTGGCGCTCTCTGAGCTCGTTGGATGAGCGGCGGGTATCCACACTCTGCTGAAACAGCGCGATGCGGGTTTCGTGCCAGAGCTCACGCCCAAATAGCAAAGGCGAGTTGGCTGTAGCGGCGAGGACCGGGCCGGAAATGTATTGCGCCCAGTTGTACGCTTCAGAAAAGCTGCGGGGGTCAATCTGCAAGTGCATCTGCCAGCTGGTGTTCGCGGCTTCGTACATCACACTAGGCAGGGCCACTGCCAGCTCATCTGCGCCAGAAATATGAATTTCAAAAGCCCCGCCCCGGAGGTCTGTCAGCCGCTCGTTCAACATTTCAAAACGGCCGGCCGGCGTCATATACTGCAAAGACAAGTGGGCAGGCACTAAAGTAGGCAAGATCCCAGTGAGCAAAGGGCTCATCCCTCCAGGTTCTCCCGCTGCTTCCAACTGCTGCAGCAAGCCCCTGAGCGTCGTTTCCGTTTGTTGAAAAGCACTGCCATTGAGCAGGGCAGGCGGCAGATTGGCTTCCAAGTTAAACCGCCCTATCTCATACGTGAAGGCCTCCGGCAAACTGCCCACCATAGTGTAGGCCCGGGCATCCGGCTTATAGCTCCTGTCCACCATAAACAGCTCCTGTTCGGCGCCTATCCTTTCCACGCCCTGCTCAAAACGGTCTTCTCGTATCATCGTCTCGAGCACTTCTGCTTCCCGGATCAGCGCCTGAATATAAGCACTGCGGTTTTGGCCGACATGTTGCACCTTCATTTCTCCCATGGGTTTAGTTTTTTGAGGCTCGCCAGGCCGATTTAATGCTTGAGGAAGAGGACAGGCACCTGCGCACGCAAGGCCATGGCTTTAGTCTCACTGTGGTGGAAAAGCCGCTGCCACCAGCTGTGCCCCGGGGCATACATCACCATGAGGTCCAGCCCAAACTGATCGATAAACTGATCTAGAGCAGGCGCCACCTGCCCCCCTTGCAACGTATGGAAAGTAATCTGCAGGGCGGGGGCGTGATTGTCGAAAAAGTGGCCAAGCCCATTGAGGTCCAAGGCATGCTCTACGCTTTGCTCCAAGTTGACATGGGCACAGCGGATGACCGGGCTGAAGGCATCTAAGATTTTGCCGGCCTCCCAAATGTGATAAGGGTCGGCTTCCGCCAAATCTGTGGCATAGCCCACCTGCTCAATTTTTTGATACGGGGCATGCTCAGGGACGACCATGACATGGCACGGGGCATGCTCTAGTACAGCAGTGGCCGTGCTGCCCCAAAAACGCTCGAGGGTATTGTGGCTGCCCCGGGTGCCCATGACAATCAGGTCGGCTTCATCTCTGCGAGCGACCTCGCTGATGAGGCTGGCAGGCGTGCCCACTTCCAGATCTGCATGTATGGGCGGCACGCTTTTGATCTGCCCGGTCGTATGCATTTGGGCCAGCCCCAGCTCCATAAACTCTTTCATGACCACACGGGCTGCCTCTGCTTTTTCACGGGTGGCCTGAGCGGCCATCACGGGCAAGTCCAAGGGCTCGTACTCCGGATAGATAACATGCAGCAGCTCTATTTCAGCCCCCATCCGGTCAGCGAGCATAAGCCCATGGCGGAATGCATTTTGAGCATTTGCAGAAAAATCGGTAGGCAACAATATTTTACGAATGGCATCCATGGCAGCAAAGGTTTAAGTGAGGTAAATAAAAATGGCTTAGCCGATGTACCAGGCCATAGCCAAGAGCCCCGAAGCCGCAGCAGCCCCTATCAGAAGGGCAGCCCAAGCGAGCTCAAAATGCCCCCGGCCGGGGCTGGCCAGCAACAGCATGGCGCTGATCATCCCCATAGAGCCCAGTATCCACCCCAGCCCCCAAAAGCCTAGCACAAAAACGGCTATACCAGACAGGATCAGCCCCAAGGCAGTTTTGCCTTTCAGCTCTCTAGCTTCCGGGCTGCTGCCTGCGAGCCAAGGGCGGCGGGCGCCACGAGCAGACGGGCGGTGAAGACTGGCATTCAACTTTTGCTTATGCGGAAGATGCAAAGGGGCCTGAACTTTCATGTCGCTTGGTTTTACCCCGAAAAACGGGCGGTTTTCTTGTCCAGAAAGCTCCGTTTTTTACCGCAACAAGGCATTGAGATTGGTCAGAGGGCAGTATGACATTCGTCAGGCTTGGGAAATGAGGGCTGCCCTGCCCGGGCAGCTATGTGCCTTGTGGGCAAGATCGGGCGTGGGCAAAAATGTCGCGGGCATTTGGGCTTTATAGCCTGGCATTGGCCTAGCGCTGCGCAGGGGTGGCTGAAGGCCAGACCCGACGCCTATAGGGCGAGGGGCCGAGCGGACAGCGAGCCCCGTAGCATAGCAGCACCTGCCCGCAGGCAGGGGCAGGCCCCTCCCAAAAAAGCGACAATCTGATTTGCGCCTGCAAGATCAGCGTACAATCAGCAGTGGGACATCGCCCGCCCGCTCGGCAAGGCGCTCTGTGACGGAGCCAAAAAGGAAATGCTCAAAAGGGCTGTGCCCCTTTGCCCCTGTGACCAGCCAAGTGCCCGGGTGCTCTTTTGCGTAAGCAAGAATATGCCCCGCAGTATCTTGCCGGAGGTTTTCGAGGTAAACATCCACAAGATCGTCATCTGCTACCCCCAGCTTATCCCGGAATTTGTTGCCAGTCAGGCGAGCCGACTCCATAAGGATGCCCCGGTAGCCTCTGCCCGGCTCAGAGCGGTTGTAGTAATCTGCCGGAGGCAAATCAACCACATACAGGCTGTGCACCGGCTGCCCTTTCATATGGCTGCTGAGGGCAAGGGCGGTATGGATAGCGCGCCCGGCATTCTCAGAAAAGTCGTTGGGGACCACCAACTGCTCAATGCTGCCTGGGGCAGCTGCTGGGACGAAAAGAATGCTGCAAGGTGCATTGCGGGCCACGCGCTTCGCAGTAATACCGCTGCCTTCGCTAATGGCTTTTTTGCCTAGTATCAAAAGGTCAGCCTTTTTGACTTTCTGCCAATGCAATAATTTTTCGTAGGGCTTGCCCTCTCTGATGTCAAGAACGAATTCCAGCCCCTTTACCGGAGCAAAAGCCGCTTCCAAACGGGCTTGCAGGCGCGACCGGATCTGCTCATCTACGGGCACCTCAGGGGCAAACCGGCTCATAAAATCAGCTTCTGTGCCAGCAGGGGCTGTAAAATCGGGTATGATGTGAAGGACATAAAGCTTCTCCACACCAAGCGCCCGGGCGTGCCGCGCAGTGAAATCCAGCAGTGAAGCATCCGTTTCGGTTAGGTCGAGCGCCAGCAAGGCCCGCTTGAAAGTGGTCATTGGCTATTTGCTTTTACGGAAGAGGCAGCCGGGGCGGCGGCTGCCCTCCTGTTTAAGGAAGTAATCAGGCATACCTCTAATCTACTGCCACACGCTGTATTTCTGACTCCTGCTCCTCCGGTACATCCACGAAGGTAAGGAACAGTATGCCTTTGTCGTAGCGGGCGGTAATCTGCTCTCTGGCGATGGTATCAGATAATTTGAACTTGCGCTCGAAAGCATCAAAGTTGAACTCCTCCAGTACCATTTTGCCGGAGCGCTCTGTTTTGGCGGCCCGTTTTTCGCCTTTCACGGTTAAGATACCATGATCGACGAAGACCTCGAGCTCGTCTTTGGCAAAGCCCGGCACAGCAATCTCCATTTCGAACAACTTGCCATCCTTGACGATGTTCACAGGCGGTGCTGATTTGACATCAAAAGCGTTGCGGCCCAGGAAGTGGTCGGGGTCGATTACGCGGGCGAACCGTTCGCCCATGCGTTCAAATGCGTGGTTTTTGATTGGTGCGCGGATCATGACTATTGGATTTGGTGAGCAAACTTGGCAGGCCCCCCTGCCTTTCCTCCTCAAAATCAACAACTACCACCTTTCATGCAGTGGCACAGGTCATGCGCTGCTGATGATTTTAGTCACTGCCTGCGTTGGGCGGATATGGGCAGCCGGGCTTACCTGTACCTGAATTAGCAGCAATCTTCCCCATAAATACCGAGGGGAAAACGTAACTTTTGGATGGAAAAGGGGGGATCCCCCTCAGTTGACAAACATCATTTAACCTCTTGTACTTTATGAAAAAACAACTTTTAGCAGGGCTGATCGGGCTTGGCCTGATGGGCGCCGCACAGGCGCAGGCTCAGGAGCCCGTCAATGAAGACTTGGTCGCTGCGATCCGCAAGCATGGTTTAGACGAAAGCCGGGCTATGGAGACTGCAGAAATGATTATGGACGTATATGGCCCCCGGCTTACCGGCTCCCCTATGCTGGACAGGGCCACTGATTGGGCGGTGAAGGAGCTCAAATCTTGGGGCATGGAGAATGTCCATACCGAGGAATGGGGCCCCTTTGGCAGGGGCTGGGAACTGCAGCATTTTGAGATGCACGCCCACACGCCCAATTACTGGCCGCTGATTGCGGTGCCAAAAGCATGGTCCCCTTCCGTCAAAAATGCCAAAGGGGAGGTCATCTACCTTCAGGCTGATACCAAAGAAGAGCTCGATGCCTATAAAGGCAAGCTCAAAGGCAAATTTGTATTGTTGGACACCCTGCGTTCGGTAGACGAATGGTTTGATGCGCCTGCCCGACGTTACGAAGCTGAAGACCTGCTGGAAATGGCCAATGCGGATATGCCGACGCCCCGCCCAAGGCGCAACTACAACACCACGGGCGGTTTCTCGTTCAACAAATACCTATGGGAAGTGCTGGCAGAGGAAAAACCCATTGCTGTGCTAGACCGCAGCTATAAAGGCGACCTTGGCACCGTCTTTGTTTCTGGCGCCCGGTCGGGCGAATGGGGAAGCGTCCGGGAAGACGGGGCCGATGTCGTCCCTCAGGTCACTCTGGCCGTAGAGCATTACAACCGCCTCTTCCGCCTATTGCAGCGGGGCATGCCCGTTGAGCTCAGCCTCGACATGAAAACCATGTACCACAACCCTGATGGGGGCATGGAGCGGAACATCATCGCAGAGATCCCTGGCACTGACCTTAAGGACGAAGTCGTCATCTTTGGCGCCCACTTCGACAGCTGGCACGCTGCTACAGGGGCTACCGACAACGGGGCAGGCTCTACGGTCATGATGGAAGCTGCGCGCATCTTGTTGGAGGCCATTAAAGAAACCGGCATTCAGCCCCGCCGTACGCTGCGGCTTGCGCTGTGGACAGGCGAAGAGCAGGGCTTATTTGGCAGCCGGGGTTATGTTGGCGAGCATTATGCGGAATTCCCGGAGGGCACCTACAACCCCCAATCTCTGAAGCCTGCGCAGGAGAAAGTATCGGCCTACTATAACCTGGACAACGGGACCGGCAAAGTCCGGGGTGTTTATCTTCAGGGCAACCCCAATGTAGCCCCTATTTTCCGGGCTTGGCTGGAGCCCTTCAAGGACCTCGATGCTGGCACATTGACCCTCTCCAACACTGGGGGGACAGACCACCTCGCATTTGATGCGGTGGGCATACCGGGCTTTCAGTTCATTCAAGACCCGATGGCCTACTTCACGCGCACCCACCACTCTAATATGGACAACCTAGACCATCTGGTGGAGGACGACATCAAGCAGGCGGCCACAATTATTGCCTCCTTTGTGATGCATACTGCTATGCGCGACGAGATGCTGCCCCGCAAGCCTCTTGAGCTCGAGGCTGAAGCCGACAGCAAGCGCTAAACGCTCCTGCATCCGTTGAGACTGAAAAACAATGCCCGGAACCCCGCGGGCATTGTTTTTTCCTTGCTTGCAAAACTTTATATTACTCCAAGGCATTTTCATCTTATAGCAGCCATTTCCCGCTGCTCATCTCACCCAAGGTCACTACTGCTGAAAACTGGAAAGCACCTCTGTTGCAGCCACAACGGTGGGCTTTTCTATCTTTTCCAAATCCTATTTTTTAAAAGCCTTTAAAAAATCAGACCACCATGCTGCAACGCAAATTTGACAAAATTGTCAATGGTTTCTTTCCCAATGCAATAGATGCAAAAGACACTTCCATACAGTATATGGGCAAAATGCAAGAGGAGCACGGCATCAACGTTTCCAAAGTACTGATGGCCACATCCCTTTGTTCTGACGACATCAACGTGCCGTCCACTACCTTCTTCAATGTGCTCTTTGGCCCTTTCATTATGGGCGGGCTGGGCGGCATCCCCTTTGCCGGCAAAACTGGCATGACCGCTTTTGCCCATCATATCCCAGACGACGGGGCTGCGTTTATTTTCTACGGCCCACATATCGGGGTTACCCTGGAAGGGGAAGCCGGGCGCATGTACCGCCCACGGCAGGAGCAGCCGGGCAACTCCTGTGGCGCGCTCATGCTGGCGCTTGACCGTTTCACCAAAGACAGCAGCTATAAGCCCGACCTGGTCGAAGACGATTATCAGCAGATGATGCTGGAGACCTCCCTCCTTCCTTACCGAGATGAAATCCTGGCATCGGACCACCCTCAGGTCGCTATTACAGAGGCGACGTTCAAAGTCATCGACCAAAAAATACACGAGTACCTTAAAGCAACCAAGAATGAGTTCCACGTTGACAAAGTGGCACTGCTCGGCGGCATCATTATCAATACAGACTATGGGCTAGACGACTACTTTGCGGTACGCAATTTTGAAGTCGTAGATATGAAAACCCTGGCATAGGCCACTCGGGCGCAAACCAAGTTGTCTTTTTTTTGCCTGCCCCTGCACCATGTGAGGGGGCCTGCCCCCTACGTAAGGATAGGGGCCTGCACCTGCCCGCGGGCAGGTGCCGCTATGCTCCGGGGCTCGCTGTCCGCTCGGCCCTATCGGGCTTATCACCCCTGCGCAGCGCTAGGCCAATGCTAGGCTATAAGCCCCGAAAAGCGTAAACACCTGCGATATTATGGTTTGTGCCCGGGCACGTCTGCACTTACAGCCTGTACCTCAGCGGTACAGGCTGTTCTTTTTTCGCTCATTGCAGTTGACAGCTACCGCATTCAACCCTTACATTTGGCCCTGCTGCCCAAGCTTGGGCAGCAACTGCTAACGCTCTTTAACCCTTTTCAGCTATGCCTAACAACCTCAAGGAAATCTTTCACAAGAAGCTCATCCCCGTCACCTTTGAACGCACGATCGGCTTGTTTGGGGCCACGACTATTGGCGTTGGCGCGCTGATGGGGGCCGGCGTCTACGTTTTGATCGGCCTGGCGGCGGGCAGTGCGGGCCCCTCGGTGTGGCTTGCGTATGTCATCTGCGGCGGCCTGGCCTTCCTGACCACCCTGCTCTATGCGGAAATGGCCCGGCTGGTGCCGGTAGCCGGCGGAGGGTACGCCTATGCCTATCAGGCGCTGGGCAGCCTTGGGGGGTTCACGACCGGCTGGTTCTTGGCCTTGGGCAGTATCTTTGCCTGCGGCTTGTACGCCATTGGGTTTGCCGAGTACTTTGCCACCATGCTAGGGCTAAAGCTGTCCCCTTTAGGAGTAAAGGGCCTTGCAGGGGCCTTGGTCCTTTTTTCTGCCTGGCTGAATGCCCGGGGCACCGCAGGGGCAGACCGCATACAGAACCTACTAACCTGGGGCAACCTTGCCATTCTGGCCGCACTCCTCATTGGCGCTTCCTTTTTTGCGCAGCCCGAGCTGCTCACCCCTCAGTTCCCTCAAGGCCCTGAAGGCACCCTGGGCGCTATTGGCATCATTTATATTTCCTTTTTCGGCTATCAGCTCATTGCCAATAATGCAGATGAGATCAAGCAGCCTGAAGTGACCATCCCCAAGGCCATGATATATGCCATGGGCATAGCTTTCCTATTTTACCTGCTTGTGGCTTTGGGCAGCATACTTACCGTGCCCTGGCAAACACTTGCCGCTTCCTCTGCCCCACTTGTGGATGTGGCCACTGTCGTTTTCGGGGGCTGGGGGTGGGTGGTCATTTCCATAGGCGGAGTGCTCGCCTCGGCTGGCGCCCTAAACAGTACGCTGCTTTCTCAGGGGCGGCAGATCTACGCAATGGGCAAGGACCGGTTTATGCCCGACCTGATCGGCAAGGTGCACGAAAAAAGCAAAACACCCCGCGCAGCTTTATTGACCGGCGGTCTGTTCATCTTGGCTTTCCTGCTGTTGTTTCAGCTGGAGTTCATTGCCAAAGCAGCCAATTTCTGCCTGCTCGCTTCCCTCCTCCCCATTTCGCTGGCCCTTAGGAAAATTTACCGTCAGAACCCCGCACACCGGCCTGCACAGTGGTGGAAGCGGGCCCTGCCAGGGCTCACGCTTGCTGCCAATATCGGGCTGTTGTTCACGCTAGACTGGCTATCCCTTCTCTTTGGCCTGCAGCTGGGCTTAGCTGGCGGAGTGGTCTATTTTTTCTACTCCCGCAAACGCGTGGTGCGGCAGGAAGGCGGTATGCAGCTCAAACTAACTGAAGAAAAGCCCCGCTTCCAGTTGCGGTCCGGCGAGCGGGTGCTGATGCCCGTGGCCAACCCTAGCACCCAACGCAGTATCTTTGAGCTCTGCCATGCCATCGTAGCTCAAAAAGGGGGAGAAATCATGGCCCTCCATATTGTAGACACACCCGAGCAAATGGATTTCCGGGCAGCACTTTCAGGCTCGGACAAGTCCCTGGAGCTTTTAGAGCGGGTCACGACCTGGCCGACTGCTGAAAAAGTGGCCGTACGGCCCATCATACGCGCATCGCGCAAGCTGGGCATGGGCATCGTCCACGCGGCAGAAGAGGAAAGCTGTGACATTACAGTTATGGGGTACTCTGGGCATAGCTCCAAGACGACGACCCTCAACCTTATGGAGCTGGTACTCAACCGGGCGCCTACGGATTTTATATTCTTCAAGCTCCACAAGCCTAATGAAGATTTCAAGCCCAAGCGCATTGCCGTATCCTTGGGCGGGCGGCTCAACTTGAACCTCATGGTGCGCTTGGCCGGGTCGGTGGCGGCCCAATTTGGAGGAGAAATCACTTTTCTGAACATCCTGCCTAAGGAGTACACCCCGGCTCAGCAGGCCGAATCCGGCAAGATTTTTATCGAGGCCATTCAGCGGCACTCTGCCCGGGCGCTATACAATATTCAAGTGCTGGCATCTGACCAGCCTATAGATACGCTGGTGGAGAAGTCGGCCCATTTTGATCTGCTCATCGTAGGAGCAACCAAAGTAGGGCTGCTGCAGCAAATGGTCGTTGGCAATTTTGCCACGCAGATCACAGAGCGGGCCCAATGCAGTGTAGCTATTGTGCGGGTGAACCCCTTGGGGCGGAAGCTCATGCAGGGGGTCTGACAGGCTGGGCTGAACGGGCGGCAACCCGAAATACGGCCGGCTTTATCGGCTTTACAATGGCACCGGACTAGCGCTGCGCAGGGGTGATAAGCCCGATAGGGCCGAGCGAAGAGCGAGCCCCGGAGCATAGCGGCACCTGCCGTTAGGCAGGGGCAGGCCCCATCCAAGCGCACAGGTGATCTAGTACAGAACGGTGGCCTCCGGGCAGCTCCGACAGGGACACTTGGGGCAGCCCGCCAACTGCCCGGGCGATAAGGGCTGCGGGGACCAATCGATCGGCACGGGCGAGCCCAATGTGGACCGGCAGGGAAGGTTTTGATGACAGGTAGCTCTGTGCCCGGGCAGGGCCCATTTTGCAAGCAGAAAGGCTGGCCCAAGTGTGCAACAGCCTGCGATGGGCATCGGGCCCGGAAAGATGAGTTGTCAAGTAGCGGTACGTAAAAGCGTCTAGTAATTTCCAGCGGTACAGCTTTTCAACTTGCCGCAGGGCGCGGCCGGTATTATGGGTAAGCCGGGCAGCCCGGCGCCTCATGCTGAGCGGCACGCGCTCCGTAAACCCAGAACGGTAAGTGCCAAAACCGTCCGGAGCGATGAGCCATAGCTCAGACATGGCCAGCTCCAGATGGGGCAGCATGCACAGCCACAAGCGCGCGCCTAGGCTGTGCCCAAGGGCTTCCACCCTACCTCCGCCCACCTGCCCCCAGAAATGGTGCAGGGCAGCGGCCAGCTCCTCTGGGGCAAAACGGTCTGCTGCCCACACTGTGCCACCATGAAAGGGCAGGTCCAATGCCCATATAGACAGCTCCGGGCAAGCTTTGGCCAGGCTGGCAAATGCGGTATGGTCCATAGCAAAACCGTGCAGCGCCAGCACCTTTCTTGGCCCTGACCCCCACTGTTGGTATGCCAGCTGCCCCCCTGGCACTGCCATTGAAGGCATAGCTTATGGCTTTCCGATAACCGTGCCGTCTGGGATATGAGCCCCCTTCTTGAGCACAATGATGCCATCGCGGATCACGTACGTATCGGTCTCTACATCTTCGAGCTCTGTATTCCCGATAATGACGACCTTATCGCCCACACGGCAGTTTTTATCCACAATAGCCCGGTGGATTTCACAGTCTTCGCCAATGCCCATAGGCTGTTGAACAGACTCCATCTCCTCCATGGTCTCGTAGTAATCGTTGCCCATGATGATGGATTCAGAGATTTCAGTGCCTTCCCCTATCCTTGACCGGATACCGATGACAGACCGCTCTATTTTCTTAGCGTGGATGATGCAGCCCTCTGCAATAATGGCTTTGTTGAACCAAGTGCCGAAGACTTTGGCAGGAGCAAGGAGCCTGGGGCGAGTAAAGACCTGCTTATCGTTGTCGAAAAGGTTGAAATCGGGGATGTTGTCTGTAAGGGCAATATTGGCATCGAAAAAGGAGCGGATGGTACCGATATCGGACCAATATTCATCAAATGCGTAACTGGCAATTTTGTACCCGCCCTCAATGGCAGAGGGGATGATCTCCTTGCCGAAGTCGGTAGCATCGGGCTGATCTGCAAAAAGCTTTTCCAGGAAAGCTTTTTTGAAAATGTAGATGCCCATGGAAGCCAGATAGTGCTTCCCTGCACTGCTGTACTTCTCCGGCACAACAGATTTCCAGTCCGGCAAAAGGTCTGGCCCTGGCTTTTCGGTGAAGTCCTCTATCCTACCTTCTGCATTCACCTTCATGATGCCAAAACCAGGAGCGTCCTCTGCTACTACGGGGATGGTAGCAATGGTGAGGTCGGCATCTTTTTCAATATGGTACTTGGCCAACAGCTCGAAATCCATCTGATAGAGCTGATCTCCGGAAAGGACAAGGATGTAGTCGTGGTCATGATTGCGCAGATGATGCATTGACTGCCGCACGGCATCGGCTGTGCCCTGGAACCAATTATCGCTGGAAGGCGTCTGTTCTGCAGCCAGGATATTGACAAACCCATGGGAGAACATGTCGAAGTGGTAGGTATTCTGAATGTGCTGGTTGAGGGAAGCAGAGTTGAACTGAGTGAGCACAAACATGCGCCTGACCCCGGAGTTGAGGCAGTTGGAGATCGGGATATCAATAAGCCGGTACTTGCCGCCAATGGGCACAGCAGGCTTGGAGCGCTCGCTGGTCAAAGGATAAAGCCGGGAGCCGGCACCGCCGCCGAGGATGAGGCTGATCATTTTTATCATAGGGGTAATTTTTGGCAGTTCTGGTTTGGAAAAACAATGGTTATCAATGTAGCAACGGGGCTTTATATCATTTCGCTGTAGAGCGCTTGGTATTCCTTGGCCGACCGGTCCCAGGAAAAGTCAACTTGGCTGACTTTTTCGCGTATGGCATGAAAGAAAGCTTGGTTCTGATACAGGCCAACAGCCCTGTGTATAGCCATTTGGGCGTCATCGAGGTTGAAATGCGTAAACTGAATGCCCCGCCCGATGCCACCGGGCGCCCCTACGTCGGGCACGGTATCCCTTAGCCCCCCCACTGCGCGCACCACGGGCAAAGCCCCATAGCGCATGGCGTACATCTGATTGAGCCCGCAAGGCTCTACGCGAGAGGGCATCAGCAGGAAGTCAGAGCCGGCATAAAGCTCATGTGCCAGGCCCTCGTTATATTCAAGGGACAAGCCAAAGCGCCCGGGGAACTGAAAAGCAAGGTGCCGCAGGGCATCGTGTATCCAAGCTTGGCCGGTGCCCAGCACGACGAAAGAAGCGGGCACACCATGCTTCAGGGCCCGGGCAATCAGGTCAGGGAGCAGGTCGGCCCCTTTTTCTCCTACCAAGCGCCCGATGAACGTCATCATCGGCAGCTGTGGATCTACCCGGAAGCGGGCAGCAAGCTGCTGTTTGTGGGCCGCTTTGAATGCATGTACATCCGTTTGCAGGTGATGGCTGAGATAGGTATCTGCCCGAGGGTCCCAGACCTGCGTATCTATCCCATTGAGGATGCCCAAACATTTGTGGCGCTCATGCTGCAGCAGCAGCTCCATGCCGTTGGAGTTTTCGCGCAGCTCTTCCAGGTAAGAAGGCGAGACCGTAGTGACCCGCCAGGCACACTTGATGGCTGCCGCCAGAGGGTTGATGGTGTTGCCCCAGTCCAACAGGCCACGTGCACCGGCCTCGAAGAAAGGCAGGAGGTACATCTTTTCCCAGCTGTAAGCTCCGTGATAGGCCCCATTGTGGATGGTGAACACCGTAGGGATATGGCTTAAGCTTTGATACTCCGGGCAGTGCCGGGCCATAAAAGGGATGAGGCCAGTGTGGTGGTCGTGGCAATGCAAAACGGACGGCTTGCCGGGGCTGCTGGCCACCCATTGCAGTACAGCCTGCTGAAAGCAAAGGCTGCGCTCTACTTCATCTCCATACCCATGCCCGGAGGGGTCGGTATAAATGCCTGTACGGTCAAACTTGCCAGGTATGTCTGCTACAAATAAGGAAAAACCCAACTCCTTGCCGGTATACTGCTGTATGGAGTACGGTACGTAGCCACGATGTATGCGCACAGCCCCTTGGTGCACAGGCTGAAATGCCTTCCCTTCAAACCACTTCAAGCGGTAACGGGGGATGATGACGCCGGCTGAAGCCCCCTGCCGGTTCAGGTACTTGGGCAGAGCGCCAACCACGTCGCCCAGTCCGCCCGCTTTAGCGGCCGGGTAGCATTCTGCACTGATGTGTAATACTTCCATGTTGGTCATTGCGTTGAGGAAAGAGCGCCAGGCCTGCCTGAATGCGCAGGCCGCTCTATCCATTTTAAGGCTGCTCCGGCAAACCAGGCAGCAGCCCGATCTTAGATTCTAAACTTAGTGAAAAAAGTTGGACAGCTGGTTATTTAAAGATTAAGAGTTTGCTGCTGAAAGAGAACGGCATCCTGCGGGGCAGGCCAGGCTAATGCAAGCAGCCGCAACCCCCTGCGCCTGTAGCGTTGAGAGCGAAGGCCGTGCGTTGATAAATTTCCATTTAGCCCGCAAAATTCAAATGCAACGGCTGTGCCAGCCCCCTGCCGGCCATGCTGTCACAGCAGGCGGGCATAACCCCTTGGTTTTCGTAACCGCCCTACTCCAAACAAGCGCTAAGGCGCAAAGCCAAGGCCAATTAAAAACGCGCCCCCGGGACATACCCGGCAGGCGCGTTTTTTGCACACTAAGGTGCTTGCTATCAGATGCGGCTTAGCCCCGGCTACAGGTGCGTTGCTGCAGCTGTTGCAGGGCGCTTTGGGCACCTAGAGCCGATGCTTACGCATCTTGCTTTTTCGCTGTAGCTTTTACAGTTGGCTTTGGGCGGCTGTTCCCGTAAGAACCTGCCTGCCGCTTGCCTTTCTTGCTACGCTTATCGCCTTTTCCCATATTTGTCATGCGGTTGTGGTGAAAAAATAATTTCGCCGCAAAGATATAAATTCTAAGGACTGTGAAGAAACGCCCTGCGCATTTATGGCCTCGTTAAGAAACGGATCAGGAGGGGGCGTGAACCAAAATGTCGCAGGCGTTTATGCTTTGGGGGCTTTATAGCCTGACAACCCAGAATTTATGAATTCTGACTTGCTCTTTTTCCGTTTCTCTTCACCAAAAAGCCTCGCCGTAGCTAAGGCTATGCCTACGTTTTTTGTCTCGACAACCGAAAAAATAGCAGCGTCATATTTTCAAAAATCCTAAGTTGTCAGACTATAGCCTGGCATTGGCCTAGCGCTGCGAAGGGGCGGCAGGCCTGATAAGGCCGAGCGGATAGCGAGCCCCGGAGCATAGCGGCACCTGCCCTCACGGCAGGGGCAGGCCCCCAAAAAAACGACAATCTGGTTTGCGCCCTCAGGAGGCAGCATCTATATTGCGCACCCGCCCCGGCTTTTCGTCCGCCTTCCCTGCCTCAGACTTCAAGTCCAAGATATTGCCCATGTGGTAGCAAGTCCGGCAGCGGGGCTCGTAGGCTTCCTTCTCCCCGAGGACGACGGTGTCGTTGTTGGGCACAAACCGGTAAGAATGGGTCGCCAGGTTGCCACAGTGCTGGCAAATGGCGTGCACCTTGGTGATGTACTCTGCTACCGCCAACAAATTGGGCATAGGGCCGAACGGCTTCCCGCGAAAATCCATATCAAGCCCGGCAACAATCACGCGCACCCCTTTCAAGGCCAGCATTTGGCACACTTCCGGCAGCTCCTCGTCAAAGAACTGAGCCTCATCTACCCCTACAACATTGACGCCCTCCGCCAGCCCGATGAGGCTGCTCGAATGGGCGATAGGAGTGGAAAGGATGTAGTTGGCATCGTGAGAGACGACCTTGGCCTCATCATAGCGGGTATCTATCTTAGGCTTGAAGATTTCTACCCGCTGATTGGCAATTTTAGCCCGCTTCAGCCGGCGGATAAGCTCTTCTGTTTTTCCAGAAAACATCGACCCGCAGATGACTTCGATCCAGCCGCTGCGCTGTCCCTTAAAATGAGGCTCCAAAAACATGTATCCAGGCGATTTGGGTTCGGGGGCTAAGGTACGAACAGTTGGGCGGGGTTCAAAAGGCTGGAACGCATGCGGCTCGCCATGGCTTAAAAAAGCTAAAAACTCCCTTCCACAAGGCAACAATTCCTAGGTTTAGTTCCTTAATTTAGCGGGCGCCAGCGCACAAATGGCAAACCGGCAGCCTAATACGGCCTTTGCTGCGCCTTCTGCTATCTGGGCTGACACCTCTCAAAAACACAATATGGACCTGAAAGAAGCCAAACTCAAGCTTGAAAAAATCCGTACGCTCCTCGAATCCTTGGAACGGGACGAAAGCAATATTTCCAGCATCGAACGCGACCTCATGCTCAGCTATATCCGGGGCCTATACGATGTAGTGCTCTCCGGGGCCGACCGTGCCCCCAAACAGGAAGCTATAGCCCCGCCCAGCCCTAAGGCTGCACAAAAAAGCCAGCCGGCAAGGCCTCAGTACACTCCTCCTCGGATTATTGAGATCCCGGATTCGCTCAAGGACCTAGACTCTAAGCCTGCTCCGCCTCCGCAGGCCCCGCCCCGGCCTACACCGCCCGTTGCCGCAGCCCCGGTACGCCCTGCACCCCAGCCGGAAGCACCGGCCCTCAAGACCAACAGCCCCTTGGCCATACCCCCTAAAGTTGCCCAGCTCTTTGCGGTACGAGAGGCCAGCGATCTGTCCGAAAAATTGAGCGAACGCCCTATACAAGACCTGACAAAGGCCTTGGCCATCAACGACCGGCTGCTGTATATGAACGAATTGTTTGGCCGCGACCTCAATGCCCTCAACGATACCTTGAGCCAGCTCAACCGCCTGCACACTATGGAAGAGGCCAAAGCCCTGCTTGAGCCAATTGCAGCCCGTTTTGACTGGCCCGGGGAAGAACGGGAAGATACCGCACGGGATTTCATCAAACTGGTACGCCGCCGCTACGCCTGAGCCTAAGAAGGCTTGTTTGGATAATAGCTTAGCATGCGCTAAAGATGAACCTTGCCCCCCCGCTGGTGTTTGAGGAGGAAAGTGCTGTATGGACAAACTTTGGTCGTATTTCAAAAACTTGTTCCAGCAGGCTGAGCAAAGCTCGCCTTCCCAACCGTTGATCCATGAACTGATCGAACGAAGCGAAGCGGAAAAGGAAGATTATGCCTTTTGGAAGAAAACCTTGGTCCTTCGCCGCCTGCTCGACTGGCTGAACGAGCAGTATGCCGCATACCGGCTCAGGCCGGAAAGCACGGACGAAGCCCTAGATTTCCTGAACACCCCATCTTCCAAAGGCTTTGTCATACACTTCTCAGAAACGGGGTATAGCAGACGAGACGCGACCTTCTTTTTCGATTACCTCCGGGAACGAGTGCTCAGCCTACAGTACCGCACACAAGTCTCAGACCGCCGCAGCTATCAGCGGCATGCTTGGGTGGAGACTATCGAACGGCATTACCTCAAACCAGGCATTACCCTCCGCGCTAACCTCCGGGAAGGGGAACCTTTTGCACAGCACTTCGGCAACATCATGGTGGAGCTCGAACTGCGCGACGACAAAGTGCACAACCTCCGTTTCCGGGCCACAACTTACAACGACCGTCTATTCCAAGAGCCCGCTGAGTTCAAAGAGCTCATGCAACAGGTCTTGCGCTAAGCCAATACAAATTTTACTACCTTCGTGGGTGTTTGTCGCCAGGCCACTGGCTATTTGTGTACACAGACCAATACAAAAACCAACAATATGGGATTATTAGACGGTAAAGTCGCCCTGGTAACGGGCGGGTCGCGCGGCATTGGAGCGGCGATTGCCCGGCGATTTGCAGAGCAGGGCGCAGACGTTGCCTTCACTTACCGCTCTTCTGCGGAACAGGCTGAAGGGCTGGCTGCAGAACTCAGCGGGCTGGGCGTAAAAGCCAAAGCCTACCAATCAGATGCTTCGGACTATGAGGCGGCAGAGGCCCTCTCCAAAGCGGTGCTTGATGAATTCGGAAAGGTGGACATCCTCGTCAACAACGCGGGCATCACCCGGGATACCCTCATGCTCCGCATGACCGAAGCCCATTGGGACGATGTCATCCACACCAACCTGAAGTCTATCTTCAACCTGACCAAACACCTCATCCGCCCGATGATGAAAAACCGCGGCGGGTCTATTATCAACATGAGCTCTATTGTAGGGATGACAGGCAATGCAGGGCAGGCCAATTACGCGGCTTCTAAAGCAGGGATACTTGGCTTCACCAAGTCTATTGCCAAAGAGATGGGCTCCCGCAACATCCGCTGCAACGCCATAGCACCAGGCTTTATCGAAACCGATATGACCGATGCCCTTGATGAGAAAGTGAAGGAAAGCTACCTGAAGAGCATCCCCATGAACCGGCTGGGCAAAGCAGAAGAGATCGCTGATGTCTGCGTATTCCTTGGCTCAGACCTCTCCTCCTACCTCAGCGGGCAGGTCATCAGCGTTTGTGGCGCACTGAACACCTAAAGAGGGCCCGCCTGCGCTGAACCGTAGGCACACAGCACAGAAAGCCGGAGAGGAAACTCCCCGGCTTTTCTATTTTAGAGAGCATGTTGGGGTCTTGGCCTTCTAGCCGAAAACCGGAGTTTAGCCAAGTCCCGCTTTTGATGCACAAAAGCGGGAAGGATTTTCGGGGCGAAGTATAAGCGAAAATGTCCCGCTGTCTAGCGGGATAGACCGATTACTAAAGTCCCACACGCTCTCTTAACCAAACCGCAATCATATCTCATGCCAGCGCAATGCAAAAATGCGCTTGGGTTTTCAAACCTAGCCTGACAAATATGCGGGCTGCCCGGGTCATTCCCGGTAAAAAGCAGCTAAGCCGCGGGCAACCTTCCCAGCATACTTTAACCTGACGGCATTTAAGGTATAGTAGCAGCCGTACACATCATCGTGACGGCTGATAACCCGTGATTGGCAGAGCAGCTCCAATTGCTGCTCTAATTCTTCCGTAGCCATGCGCAAGCAGAGGGCTAAATCGAGCAAAGCGCCGCGTTCATGCTCCTTCAGGTACTTCAAAATCCTCGCCGAACGGGGCTGCTGAAGCGTTTCCAAAATGTCAATGGCCTGGTCTAGTTTGTTTGTGTTTACGGCTTTGATAGTGTTCCATGTGTGCATGGGTGAAAACTTTAAACAGTTCCACAATAGGATTCCAACGTCTTGTGCATATTCCCGCCTATTGCTCAGGTTACTGGCTTGAACCTAAGCACTAAATGGACAGTTCTTCCAGGTTACGCACCGCCAAGGGTGCCCATTTGAAAAAACAGGAACGTGTAAGCAATGCATCAGCAGCTGGGCTGGCAATGCAGCAGCTTCTGAAAACCTGTACGGTAGCAGCTAGGCTGCAGATAGATTTATTGAAGTTGGCGTGGTTGGTTGGTAGTAGAAAGCCGGTTAGGCTGCGCTGTGTTTAGGCAAGGAAGTTGGTGCAGCAGCCATATTTGTTTGTGCTAACAAAGCTAAAACATCACTTGAATATTTCCTAAAATTTGAATTAAAAAATTTACACATACGATTTTTTAGGGGCGCCACGCTAACTGGCAGTATACTGGGCCGCTCGATAGCCCATCTTCTCTCTAGTTGGTCTTTTACGGAAAGGGCAAAGGCGGGTTTCAATAAATATGATTT
>NZ_VOOR01000289.1 GCF_007993045.1 Phaeodactylibacter luteus | reverse complement strand
ATATTGCTGTAAATCGCGGACAGCTCTTTTGCATACAGATGGGGGGCTCCGCCCCTTTCAGCAGCCTCCTGAAACACATCAATGGCACGCTTGTAATAAACTAAAGCCGAATCAGGCTGAAACCCACTGTGACGGTATACTGCAGCCAAGTCGTTGTACAACCGGCCGAGTATTTCTTTGTCCTCCCCGCCCTTTAGCATGGCCTTGCTTTCGATCAG
>NZ_VOOR01000288.1 GCF_007993045.1 Phaeodactylibacter luteus | reverse complement strand
TTCGAAAAAGCCCCTCTTTAAATGAGGGCTTTCTCGAAAAAAAAGTGGTTGCTCGGGGAGGAAATAATTTATTCTCTTAAAAAAGTGTCCGGCTTTTTTGAACCACCTCACATGGTTATTAATTATCAAATCCGAATCACATCATTTACCCTTTTATGAAATCAACTCTTCTTTATGTTATATATCGTATTTCGCTTATCTCCTTGCTTCTCAAACAACCCT
>NZ_VOOR01000287.1 GCF_007993045.1 Phaeodactylibacter luteus | reverse complement strand
AGCGAGGGCATGATCACAACAAGCTGGAACGGCCAGGCAGCCGAAGGCGTACTGTTCACGCTGGTGATCCGTGCAACTGAAGATGCACAGCTGAGCGAAGTACTGGGCGTAAGCTCTGCCATCACCAAGGCAGAAGCATACGGCAAGGACGGCAGCTTGCAGGACGTAGCGATCGAGTTCTCTAACGGCACAGTAGCAGCAGCCGGTTTTGAAGTCTACCAGA
>NZ_VOOR01000286.1 GCF_007993045.1 Phaeodactylibacter luteus | reverse complement strand
TGGGTTGACGTACCGGTCTTTGAGTGCGCTCATGTCGAAGAGGTTGTTGAGGGCTGCGGTATTCGCAAATATACAAGTAATACAACAGCAGTTGTGGCTAAAGTTCCCGGACCTGGCCGATGTTCAGGCCTGTGATCGCTGCGATATCGTCTTCGGGCATGCCTTTCTGTTTCATCTTCTTGGCGATGGCAATGGCTCCTTTTTTCAACCCTTCCGCGATGCC
>NZ_VOOR01000285.1 GCF_007993045.1 Phaeodactylibacter luteus | reverse complement strand
GTGCCCGTCTCGCCCGGCGACAGGGACGAGGGCGTGACCGGAAGGGCTGCGCTGCCCGTCAGGGCGTCGTCTATGCGCACACCGCTCAGACTGACGTTCCCCGTGTTCGTCACCTCGAAGGTGTAGGTGACCACATCCCCCGCAGCGCTGTAGGTCGGCATGTCCGCTGTCTTCGAAAGAGCGATGGATGGCTCCTGCCGTGCAGTCACCGTCTCATCGTCTG
>NZ_VOOR01000284.1 GCF_007993045.1 Phaeodactylibacter luteus | reverse complement strand
AACCCGGAATACAACGGCCCTGACGAGATCATCAAGATCGTTGACGACGGCAACGGGGGCATGGACACCGTGGTGATCATCTACGACGTGACACCGGTGAACGATGCGCCGGTAGCGATGAACGACAGCTATACCACGCCCGAGGATACCCCGGTGATGGGCAATGTGACGGACAACGATACGGACATAGACGGCCCGGGCGTCAATATCACGCTGGTGACAGATGTGTCGAAC
>NZ_VOOR01000283.1 GCF_007993045.1 Phaeodactylibacter luteus | reverse complement strand
TCCCGGGGTCGGGTCTTCCGGGTTCGTTACCACAACCGTGTTGGTCAGGCCGCCCGTGAAGTCGGCAGGCACGTCCACGTTCACCGTGTAGGTCACCACTGCGCCGTTGGACATATTGGTGATCACCTCGCTGAAGTCGCCAGTTCCCGAAGCGTTCGCCAGCGTCGCTGTGCCGGTAGTTACTACCGCAGACCAGCTGCTGATCGTTGTGCCTACAGGCGCGGTGTCCGCTACCGT
>NZ_VOOR01000282.1 GCF_007993045.1 Phaeodactylibacter luteus | reverse complement strand
GGTGAACGTGGACGTGCCTGCCGATTTCACGGGCGGCCTGACCAACGTAGTCACGGTAACGAACCCGGAAGACCCGACGCCGGACTGCCCAGATTGTACGGACGGCCCGGATACACCGGACGAGGTATCGGACATCACCACGGTTAAGACGAACGGTACCACTACCTACGTGCCGGGCACAACGGTGCCTTACACCATCACGGTGACGAACAACGGGCCGAGCGCTGCGAGCAGCGTA
>NZ_VOOR01000281.1 GCF_007993045.1 Phaeodactylibacter luteus | reverse complement strand
AATAGCCTTTGCAAGGCAGATTTATTTTTTTCCAGTTCTGGGTCGATTTCGAAGTTGGATAAAAATAAATCCAGTATCAGCTCATTGAAATACGAGGTCTTTACGTTAGCTAAAGAAAATCCATTTCTTAGTTCTACGTCCTGGTCCAGGTAGTGGGCGGCCTTGGCTACTCCAACCGCCGTCAAGGAGGTGTTGAAATGGAAATGCATCTTCTTTTCATCTCTGGATTGACAGTGAGT
>NZ_VOOR01000280.1 GCF_007993045.1 Phaeodactylibacter luteus | reverse complement strand
ACCTGCCATACGGCTTCGACGCAACAGATGCCGCACAGCGCGAAGAGCTGTTCGGCATGGCTACCGGAGCGGACAACTGTGGCGTAGCGGACATTGCAGAGATCAGCTACAGCGCTGACCTGGAGTGCGGCTACGGCAGCATCACCCGTGTATTCCAGGTGACTGACGTACAGGGGCTGAACAGCCAGAACACTTGTGTACAGGTGATCACGATCAACGAAGTGCACAACTACGAGATC
>NZ_VOOR01000028.1 GCF_007993045.1 Phaeodactylibacter luteus | reverse complement strand
GCTCTTCTAATGTTACAGTGACGGTATCAGGTGTGATACAGTCCAAAGCGGGAACGGTAGCAATATAGGATCCCCCCCCTTCTAGCGGGAAGACCTCAAGTGTAGCAGCGTTGGCGATAACCTGCCCAGCCAGGTCTGTCCAAACGAGCAATCCATCCCAGTTGTTTTCGGTACTCAGGGTGACCGGCTGTGGAGTACAAGCCACTACAGATTCTCCAGGCAGAATAGATACCCTGCCTTCTGGGAAAGCAATCACGGAGACCGTTTCGCTCAGCGTATTGCATTGGCCTATCGCCCTTGCCTCGAAAATCTGAACCCCTTCGGACGGTGTGATTGTAACCTGAGGGCCAGTGCCGATAAGCACTCCCAGCTCATTATACCATTCGACAGATACTGTAGGCAGCCCTGAGGGGATAACATTTGCGCTTAGCAGCACAGTTTCACCGACACATACTGCCGAGTCTGAAGCAGAAGCCGTTAGGGTAAAAGGCTCCTCCAACTGGAAAGCCATTTCGAAATTAAGCGTGTCCGAACACCCATCTTGGCTAAAGGCAATGACACTAAAGTTTTCTTCTGACTCCGATGGAAGCACTTCGAAAGTGTTGTCATTATCCGATTCGGCAAGGACACCATTTCGGAACCACTGAAAGGTTGCAGCCACATCTGTAAATGCAGTTACGACAGCTGCTTCCTGCTGACATAGAAAGGTATTGCCCTCGATAGCTAGGTTGAGCGGCTCTGCTACAATTACGGTTAGCGTATCTGTCAGCGTTGCACAGATTCCGGATTGTGAAGGGTCAGTTATGACTAAGACATAAGTTGTTGTTGCATCTGGAGACAATAACGGCTCCGCAATCGTTGGATCGCTCACGCCTTGGGCCGGGGCCCATTCGAACTGCAGCCCGGAAAGGTCTGCACCTTGTACATTTGGCTGCACTACGTCTCCAGGGCATATACGAAGGGTATCTTGGAGGATGCCCACTCCTGCGATGCCTGGGGCCGGGATATCCAGTTCAGTGGCAACGCTACAGCCATTGCTATCTTCTATGCGGACGGTGTAGGTACCGCCAGCCAGTTCTTGAGGATCATCGACAAGCTGCCCGGATTCATCTGTTACAAAAAGCGTATATGGTGCAGTCCCACCTTGGACTACGTCTACCACAATGGCAGCAGGGGTGATATTGCCAGGCTCACAAGCCCCTGGCGTCACTTCAAGCTGCACCTGCAAGGGGGCAGGCTGCTCGACCGTCAGCAGGAATTCACAGACACAATCGTCCTCCAGCCCAACCCTTCTGATTTCGTAATCGCCAGCCATAACTTCAATGACTGCTGCCTCATCGCCGGGGATGGTAGCGATGACAAAGCCCGAGTAGAGCTGCCGCACCTGAAAATATTCGTTATCCAGGCCATTCCCGTCGTAGGATAAATACCCAATGCCATCGGGACAATTGGCATCGTTGCTGCTCCAACCCTGCACAGAGGGAGGACAGCTGACATTTAGTTCGATCGCCTCTACTGCAGTGCAAAAAAAGCTGTACGTAACTTCGACTGTATAAAGCCCGGAAGAAAGCCCTTGGAACGTGTAGGTATTGGTTGTAGACTCGACCTCTAAAAGGTCGTTGAGGCGAATAGTATAAGGAGGCTGCCCTTCATTGATTGTCACCGTAAGGCTGCCATCAGATAGGCCGCAGGCGGAAGGCACCTCTCCATTGAGGGTTACGGCCCCAGCTGAAGTACCGTCGTCGGGCACTGTTGCCCGAACCGCGCTGAGGCAGCCATTGGCATCGGTCACCAGAAACGTATAATCTCCGGGCACCAGGCCGTTGGCTGAAAATTCCCCTGCTGTGCTGAGGGTGCCTCCATTACCGAAGCCATAATCGATAGAATAAGGCGGGGCCCCGCCTGCTATACCGAGGCGGACATTCCCAGTAAAGTTTTCGCAGCTGCCCGCACGTACACTGTTCACCGTTAAATCAGGCCCCTGTTTATTCCCCACAATGACCTCCAGCTCCAATGCACAATTGCGTAAGGATTGGTCTTGAACGAGCTGATCTATATAAATAGAAACCTTATATAAGCCAGCAGCAAGGTTTTCAGCAATAGGTCCGTTAGCAACACCCCCTTCCCAAACGAAGGTAAAGGATGTCCCTTCAGGGAAACCGACGGGGATTACCTCAGCCCGGCCATTGCTCTGCCCACAGTCGGCATCCACTGTTATCCAGTTGGCTTGGAATTCCGGGCAGACCACGTCGCACACAAAATCCGGAAAGGGAGGTTGTATGGTATCTTGAGCGGTGGAGGCCCACCCGCTGCCTGCAGAAAGATGTAAAGGCAGAAAGGCAGACAAGAAAAGAGTAGCCCACAGACTGTACGTTGCTGATATGTTCATTTGTCTAAAGATCATTGCTCGGGATTTTTTGGCTTCGCACTATTATTTTGGGTACAATCATCACCAATATCAAAAACTGATAATGTAGGTGCATCCTGCTCTGGCAAGATGACAAGCAGCTCTACGCGGCGGTCCAACAAAGCCCCTATGCTGTAACGCCCATCTCGTGCCCCGGAGTAGTTGCTACTGGCCGTAGATTCTCCAACAGGCTTTGGCGTTATCTGAATGGGCTTACCGCTGCCAGGCTGCCCCATGTAATCGCCCAAGCGTTCGCCATTTACTTCTCGGGCTTCCAGATATTCTCTGATACACTGAATACGGCGCACGGCCAGGCTATCGTTATACACGCTTGCACCATGGCCACTACAATACCCCTGTATCTCTACTGAGATGGCCTGCCCGGGGCCCAGCTTGAAAGCGGTACCCATCAGGTCGGCTGCAACGTCATCCAATCCGCTAAGGCTACCTTTGATTTCGTTTTCGAACAAACGCTCCACACCGGTTGCATCATCAGGATCGAGCGTGCGGGCCAGGTACTCTGGCTTTAGCGCAAAATAGTCCTCTACGGCGTCCTCCAGCTTTTGGTCAGTCACACTAGTATAGCCCCGGAACCCGCCTGCCACGCGCCCGGCACGGTTGGGCTTGTCATTATGGAAGTAGACCAAGGCTTGCTTCCTTCGCTCGGCTTTAAGCGGGATATCCACTTCACTTCGGCAAACCTGCCGGCAGGCTTCGCGAGGGAAGCGTACCCCCTGAAGCGTAGCCGGGTAAAGCTTTACCGGGTCTGCAGCGACACCTGCTATTTCCGAAAGGGCAGAATCGACCTGTATTTCAATATTGTACTGAGTGCCGCGGGCCAGGCGGAACACCTTATCTCCAGCGTACGGCTGCACTGCCGCCCCCTTGGCATCTGCCACCACAGGCACCCCCACTTCAAGGAGCTGCCCCTTAAAGACGAAGCCCGATGAAACTTCAAGCTCAATAAATTCTGGGAGCAGCTCAAGCACCAAGTTGGCTACCTCTAGCGTATCATACATCGGGTCGTTGAGGTCGATCAGGGTATCAATGCTTAAGCCCAAGCTTTCGTTAATGGCTTGTACCCGGTATTTGCGGAAGCGCTCCACCTCGAACCCAAGCCGCAAATCGCCCAGAGCAGTGGTATCAAGCAAGGAGACAGGGGCTTGGCAGTCAGACACATCGGTGACGCTTAGGAGTGAAGGGCGATAGCCCGCTGGGCGCTCTACGCACTGTACGAGTTCTATCTCCAGGCTCCTTGCAATACTGCGCTGGCCGGCATAGATGTCTTGGCAGCAGGCTTCTATCTGCTCATCAAAGCGCACCGATCGGGGGCGGTCTGAAGACAGCATAAAGGAACGGCCGTCCGGGGTAGAAAAGAAATACATATCATTGAACCCCGTGTTGTAAGGCGCGCCAAGGTTCTGTGGTTTACCCCACCCACCATCTTGGTACACGGCGCTGAACAAGTCGTACTGCCCAAAGCCCGGGGGCGCATCAGAACTGAAATAGAGCATTTGCGAAAGGCTATGGAAGAAAGGCGTGGCTTCATCCCAAGGCGTGTTCACGGGCTCCCCCAAGTTTTCCACCGCCCCGGCTGTACCGGTTTCTTCATCGAAAGGGGCCCTCCAAATATCCATGCCCCCCATGGAGCCCTCCCGGTCGGAAGCGAAATAAAGCCATTGCCCCCCTGTCGCACAATCGTAGGCCAGAGCAGGCTGAGTCGTATTTGCAGCAGGCTGGTTCACATTGAGCGGTACAGGGCTGCCCCAAGAGCCGTCCTCTAGCTTACGGCGCTTGTACAGATCGCAGCGGATGGAGTCCGTCCCGGCTTCGCAGGTCGAAAAGACCAGCCACTTCCCGTTTTTGCTTTCCGCATGATGTAGCGTAAAATGCTCACTGCTGTTGAAGCGCTCTGAAACTGGCAGCTCCACTACCAGCGTATCTACCCCCATTGTATCATTGGGCTGTGTGGTAGCCAGCAAATTTTTTGAATACGTGGTAGACTGCTTGCGCTGCCGTGCCGGTTTAGGCGCAAAGCGCAGGGAGGAAAAGAAGAGGGAATCCCCTTTCATAACAGGGGCCAGATCGGAATATGGCGAATTGACCTGCTCGTTCGTGTAGCGGTATAAAGTATCCTTCTTAACCCAGCCGCCCTGATCAAGGCCATACTCGCACTTGCGTATGCCGGCCTCTGCAGCTTCCTGAAAACGGTCTTGCAGAAGAGGATCGGCGCTAATTTCCGCAGCCAGCCCATCAGCCAACATTTGAAAAAGGGAGCGCGCAAATTGATAATCTTCGTCTGTTTCTGCTTCTGCGAGCTGTACTTGTGCCCGGTAGAAAACGGTGCGGGCGTAGAGGGAATCTTTGAGCTGCTGGTCTTCAGATTGCACCATCAAATTCGCAAATACCGAATCGGCCCGGGAAAAGAAGTTGAACCGCTGTGCAGCCAAGCCGTATTGGTAGGCCAGCAAACGCTGCGGGCGGCTATACTTGTCATCATCGTAGCGCAAAACGGTTTCATAGCAGCGGAAAGCCGTGTAGTAATCCCGGCTTTCAAATGCCTTATCACCTGCTTCCAGTACTTTTTCCAAAGACTGTGCAGCCCCCGAGAAGGGCAGGAAGGCGAGTATCGCTATGGTCCATAAAATACCTTTCATATGCTTTGCTTTAGCGGAGTGGGCCTTGAAAGACAAAGCCCTTCCTAAAAATCAGGCTGGGGAATTCAGGTTTGTTGTTTCACAGTCGGGGGGGCATACTAGCACGGGTTGCATAAGGATTAAAGCAGCGGGCAGAAGTAGTTGTCCAGGCAAATCGAGCCTAAGGTATACCGAAGGGTGAACTCCCAACCTCCTCGGTTGCGGGTGGCTACATTAAACTCCGAAATATTGATATCGTAGGAGAAGCTGCCGAAGAAATCACCGTACTGCAGCCCGATTGACGGGTACACCACATCGCCAAGCTGATCATTGAAGCGGTAGCCACAGCTCAGCTCGAGCGCAGCCTGATAACCGGGCGTTTTATCCAGGTAAACCCTCCCTCCTACGTTGGCCAGCCATTCCTTATAAACCCCTTGGAACTGAAAATTGAGGTTGAGGAACACATCGGCTATCTCATTGACCTGCTTGTTGGCCATGATGTAAGGGCTGATGCGCACAGGCAGGCGGGCCTCGTCTGTTTCGTCAAAAGCTTGGTCCGGGCGGTTCAGGTGGAACAGGCCCGCGCCAAGGTCTATCCAAGAGCGGTTGTCCAGCGTGTTGACGATTTCGCAGTTGCTGAAATCCTGTATCCGGAAGTTGAGCCCCGCGCTGAAGTCAGGGAAGGTATTGCCGCTCTGTTGAAAATTTTCATTGTTCGGCAGTGCAGGGTTGCCAGCACTGAGGCTGCGGTCATATTGGCTATCGAACAGCAGGTCTGGCTTGAGGTCGAAATCCCTGCGGGCAAGCCCGGGCTGTGCACCGGCAGTGATGAAGACCTTTTCCGCCAACCGCTGCGTGTAAGACACGGAGAGGTTGAGGTTGGTGTTCTGTAGCGCAAACGAGCCGGCGCGGTCATAATTGAAATTGCCGCCAACGGCCCAAAAGCCTGTCCGGTTCTGATTCTTGTTGGGCAGCTTTACATCTGCACTGGCAGAGAAGGTCAAATAATTGACCGGCACTGTACGCCATTGCTGACGGGAATTGCTGACCGCTCGCAATTTGCCCCTGAAGATCCCAGTAAGCGCAGGGTTCGTCGTCGAAGGTGCATAGCTGAATTGCGAGTAGTGAATGTCCTGCCCACTCACCGACCATAACACCCCACAAACCAACACTGCCGTGTAGATTATCTTTCTCAAAATCAATTAGTTTTGCTTGTTTGAACACTAGAGTATCCTACGCGGGGGGAAGCGTGTGTAGAGTAGATGTTGCTGTAGAAGGCTGTTGTAAACCTGGTTGCTTGCACAATATAATGTTTTGTAGTCAGTAACCCGGTGCATCCGGCAGACAAATGCCGAGGCATAGGCCGAAGGGGTGCAACCTGTTTTTTTGGCAAGCAATTATGATCTCATGAAAGGCTAGTGCAGGCTGCTCGTTTAGCTACGGAAAAATAGCGCCTACTGTTCCTACCTGCTATTGATACGCAGAAAGTAGCCTCGCGTTACATTAAATACGTAAATAATGGCTGTTTTGTCTCTTTTTATGGCCAAAAAAAGCCAAACCCTCCTATTTTTTTTATTTTTACGCCCTGACGACCTGCCTAAAAAACGCCATTGTGCCCTATCCTGCCCGATAGCGGCTCCCGATGGCTGAGCATCAAAGCAAAAGTTTGGTACGGAGTTTGCCTTAAACAGACATGAGCTAGGCGCAAACCTCACAAAGCCAGACTGCTGGCCCTTAATTGGGGATGCAATGTTTTCACATTAAAATATATTCAAATGTGATTTTTTTTAAATTGAACTTGGTTCTATTATAAAAAAAGTCATATCTTAGCTAAAGCAATCAAGGTATCCCAAATCCCTTCGGTTGTTAAAACAAGCCAAAAGGGCTTGTTCCCAATAATTCCTAAGTTTCGTTCTTCGTTTGACGCCTTCTGGCCGTCAGGCTGTGCAAAAGAGCTTCCCAACTCTGCTGCCTTGCTGACTGCCTTTGCTATCAACTTGCTTTCCCAGGCGAGTTGAAGATTTTTCCAACTTCGAAAAGCAAAACGGCGTGAAACGACTAACAATTTTATTCATTTTGGCGCTCGCTTTCGGGCAGGCGCAGGCGAAGGTCTACTTCGTAAAACAAGGCGGGCAAGGCGACGGCTCCTCTTGGGCATCTGCTCTTGGGTCATTGCATCAGGCACTTCAGGCCGCAGTATACGGCGATGAAATCTGGGTAGCCCGCGGCACCTATTTTACCACTTCAGGCACCAATCGTAGCCTGTATTTTCAAATCAAGGATGGTGTAAAGCTATACGGTGGCTTTGCAGGTCAGGAGCTTGCTGTATCCGAGCGTAATGTTGAGGCCAATCAAACTATCCTCAGCGGAGAAATCGGTACGCCTTCTCCAGATGATAACGCCTACACGGTGGTTTTCACCAAAAATGTTAGCGCGGCTACTGTTGTTGATGGGTTCATCATCACAGGCGGCACAGCTAATGTACAGGCAGAAGGCGATGTTTTCACTCCCGAATCTTGCGGAGGTGGATGGTACAATATTGCCCAGAATGGCACTTCTTCTCCCGTTATCAAGAATTGCAAATTCATTGACAACCATGCTCGCGAAGGAGCCGGGCTGTACAATATAGCTGAGAATGGTTCCTCAGAACCGACTATCGAGTTCTGCCAGTTCATCAGCAATTCCGCTAAGCTGGATGGCGGTGCTATCTTCAACGGTGCAAAAGGCACGGGGGCTGTCGCTACTGGCCAGATCAAAAACGTCCGTTTTGAATACAACACAGCGGACTACGGTGGCTGCATCGTGAACCGTGCATTTGCCGGTCAGGTCAACCCTATGATCCACAAGTGCAACTTCTCGAATAACCGGGCTAAGGTCCGGGGAGCAGTAGTCTACAATGACTTTTCGAACGGAGGGCAGTCTAAGGCTGTCATGTTCAACAATATTACCGGCAGCAACAACGTATCTTCTGTTGGCGAGCCAGTGAGCAGCCGCTCGGGCGTTTCCGCTCAGCAGGGCTATTAAAGCCGGATTTTAGTTTTTCACGCCAAAAAGAAGGGGCAGGTTTCGTACCTGCCCCTTCTTTTTTTTGCCCTAAACTTGCTTTTAAATCACAAATAGTATAATTTAAAAATCGGTACATATATAAAATACTGCCTGTTTAACGTTAGGATTGATATTGGGCCAACCTTTCTGTAGTTAACCTGTGCGAATACCTGATCATTTGGTTAACTTTGCTGGTATACAGTGCCCCCCTCGTAAGCGCGATGACCGCAAGCCATCACGTCTGATACCTTGTTATGCTAGCCGCGGCTCTTCCTCTGATGCAAGCAGAGCCGGATACACATCAGCAGACAGCTGCCGGTGAGCCCGAACACAGAAGCTTCAGGCATTACCGGCATTTCATGATAAACACAAAACACTATCCTTCCTTTATGGCTCATGCCATGGGGAGACACAGCTGTATCCCCGCCCAAAACGGCAGGTGCGGCCAACTTGCCCGGAGATCGGGCTTACCTTTACGGATATTCTGCCCAATGCAAATAATGAACATCATGAAAAACTACATCATCTTCATCATCCTTGCACTTGCCGGTTTCACCTCTGCGGCCCAGAGCGGCTGTATACAAGGCAATTGCGACAACGGAGAAGGCATCCTGGTTTTAGAGAATGGGATCAAATACGTAGGCCAGTTCCAAAATGGCAAATACGAAGGCATCGGCATCTGCTATTGGCCAAACGGTGGTGGCCGGTACCAGGGCGAATGGAAAAACAACCTCCCCCACGGCAAGGGCTCTAGGCTGTTGAGCACCGGGAAGATGCAGGCTGGCTGGTTTGAAAACGGCATATTCGTCGGCAATGAGCCCCGATCTGAAGAGCTGGTAGCCCGGGACGGCGTCGAGCATATCGACCGGAAATCGACTGGCTGCATTATTGGCGACTGCGAGAACGGGCGGGGCGTCTACGTTTACAACCCCAATAAAATGTATACCGGCTGGTTCCGCAACGGCAAAGTCCATGGCACGGGGGTGTGCCACTTTGAAAACGGCTCTAAGTACGAGGGCGAATGGAGCAACAACCAGCCACACGGGCAGGGCACCATGACTTACCCAGACGGCAGAGAGTGCTCTGGGCAATGGCGGCAGGGCGTCCTTTCCCAGCCTTGTACCTCTACCCCACCGGAACAGCCCCGTGTTAAGTTTGGCTGCATTGCCGGAGACTGCATCAATGGGGAAGGGCACATTGTGTATATGGATCGTACGGACTACCGGGGCGAGTTTAAGAATGCAAAGCCGCATGGAGATGGGGTGATGGCCTTCCCTAACGGCGACCGCTATGAAGGGGCTTTTGCCAACGGCAATCCTCATGGCAGGGGGGTAAAGTATTTGGCCAACAACTCCGTGCAAAACGGGCAGTGGTTCGAAGGGGAGTTCCTTGGGGCTGAAAAGCAGGAAGTCATGGCGGGCTGTATTGACGGGGATTGCGAAAATGGCTCTGGCACTTACATCTTCGATGACAAGTCGCAGTACACGGGCACGTTCAAAAATGGCTATGCTCATGGCCGGGGCACTATCATTTACCCTAACGGCGACCGCTATGAAGGGGAAATGAAAAATGGGTTCCTGTATGGCTACGGGACGCTGTTTGCCGCCACCGGCAAACAATACTCCGGAGAATGGGTCAAAGGGGAATTGGAGCCAGGGCTCTCCCCTACGCTTCGGAAAGAGCCTAGCCAAGCCACCAACAGCCGCAAGAAGAAAAACAACCTTGAAGTTTATGCAGTCATTATTGGCGTCTCCGATTACTCCAAGGCACTCAGCATAAGATCGCTAAAGTATACGGACGACGATGCCTACAAAATGTACGCCTTCCTGAAAAGCCCGCAGGGCGGAGCACTGGATGACGACCACATCCGCATCCTTATAGATGAGGATGCTACCTTGCACAACATCAAGCGGACCATGCGCGCTGTCTTTGAGCAGGCAGGCCCCGAAGACCTCATCATGCTGTACTATTCTGGGCATGGGCAGCAGGATGCCTTCCTGCCCTACGACTACTACAATGGGCAGAACAAACTTTACCACGAAGAAATCATCGGCTTGCTCGACCGCAGCCCTGCAAAATACAAGCTTTGTATTGCAGATGCCTGCTATGCTGGAGCTATGTTCGCGTCCAAAGGTGGTGAGCCCAGCCAAAAAACACAGGATTTTTACGACCGCTTGTCGGAAGCAGCACCGGGCACTGCCCTCATCATGTCTTCCAAATCAGATGAGACTTCGCTCGAATCCAAAGGGCTGCGCCAAGGTGTCTTCACTCATTTCCTCATGCGTGGGCTGAAAGGTGAGGCAGATGTAAATCAGGACCACTTCGTAGACATCTCTGAGCTCTTTGACTTTGTCAGCTATAACGTGCAAGATTATACCGAATACAAACAATCGCCGCTGATAGAAGGGACTTACGACCGTAAAATGCCCGTAGCAGTCTGGTAGCACGCTGCCACTTGCCAAACCATCTTTTCATCCCTGGCTCCGCCTTTTGGCCTGTAACGGTTAAAAGGCGGGGCCTTTCTCCACCCCTGCAATATGCTGGACACTCCCCCCCCAAGCCCGGTAGAGCGCATTCAGGCTTCATGGGCAGACCAAGCAGGTATTCAGCTATTGGTCAAAAGAGATGACCTCCTCCAGGCCGGGCCGGGCAACGCGCTGTGCGGCAACAAATGGCGGAAGCTCAAATACAACCTTCGAGCAGCACGGCAAGGTGGGCATCATCAGCTGCTCACCTACGGCGGGGCATACTCTAACCACATTGCTGCAGTGGCAGCTGCGGGCCAGGCTTTCCGGTTTGCAACCATAGGGGTTATCCGGGGCGAGGCGCCACCACGCATGGGCGCAACGCTGCGCTTCGCAGCCGCCTGCGGTATGCAGCTGCACTTTATCTCCCGTTCGGCTTTCCGGCAGAAAGATAGCCCTGCTTTGCGGTCCGAGCTCAAAGACAACTATGGCGCTTATTTCGAACTGCCCGAAGGGGGCACCAACGACCTAGCCCTGAAGGGGTGTGCCGAAATCATCCCGGAAACTACTGCACAGCTGGGCACTGCCCCTGACTATTGGCTGTGCAGTGCAGGCACAGGCGGCACATTGGCCGGGCTGGTGCTCGGCATCGAAGGGCAACAAGGGAAAGCAATTGGGTTCTCTGCCCTAAAAGGCAGCTTCCTCGCAGAGGATGTAAGGCAGCTGCTGAAGGCAAAAGGAGAAGCGCTCGATGGGCGATGGGCTATGGAAAACAGCTTCCACTTTGGCGGCTATGCCAAATGCCCGCCCAGCCTGGTGCACTACATCAACACCTTTTACGACCAATACGGTATACCACTTGACCCCGTCTATACCGGAAAGCTATTTTACGGTATAGAGCAACTTGCCCGGACTGGCTATTTCCCAAGGGGGAGCACTCTGCTTGCCCTACACAGTGGGGGGCTACAAGGGCTTCAGGGCTTTCAAGAGCGGTTGGGCCCCGTTTTTCATTTTTAGGCGCACCATAGTGAATGCCGGGCCTTGCTTTCGCAGGGCCCGGCACCCATTTTTTATTTTCCGCTGTAGCTGCGCCTATTCGGCAAGCCTTTGCCTAGCGCACCCTTCCATAGCGGTCGCCATCAATATATTCGATAAGGTAAGCCCCTTCGTACCCCCTGCTCTTGACAGTGGCAAGTACCCGGCGGGCATCCTCCAAGGTGAAGAAATCGGCCAGCATCACCCGGTTGAGGCTGCGTGCCAAAATCAGCTCGGTTTGCACCTCCCCCAGATCTGCTACATTGCTAAACCGCTCTGGTGAAAATGCCCCTACTGCAGCAAGCTGCACTTTATAATAGGTGCCGCTGTGGCGTGTCGCAGAAGTCTGGTACTCGTTGTTGTCGTTGGGGTCTCGGCTTGTCGTCACATACGGTGTATTGGGGGCCGGAGGGTTGGCCGGCACCGTTGGCTGACTGATGACGGGGGCCGTTGGCTCGGCAGGCTCGGCAGGGGCCGTTGGAAGATTGCGCCCCGGCACTTCTGGCTCAGCCGGTGGGTCAGGCACAGTCGCAGGAGCACCTTCCTGCTGCAAGAAAGTCGGCTGCCCATAAGCAAAAACCTCCGGGTTGTCTGAGCTAAAAGCATAGCCTTCTGTCTGATAGCCATAGGCCTCTACCTCTACCCGGAATTGCCGATTAGGCAAGATATCAAAGGAGTAGCGGCCATCCGAAAAGCGCTCCGACCTCAGCTCGGCCTCCCGGCCGTCGTTCATCACCTCATAAAGGCGGACAGTGATGGCCCCAATGGGGTTGCCGGAGCCCCGGTCATATACATTGCCTTTGACGATCATACGGCGGCCGCCTTTGGCAAACTCAAAAATATCTTCGTTGGTCGTCACGATTTTGTTGCCTGCAAATACCCGGTTGGATGTCAGAAAGCCCCCTTTGCGGGAAGGGTTGAGCGCAAAAAAGTAATCATCTGCACTGGAGTTGACTGGCATGCCCATATTTTCGGGCTGTGACCAGCTTACTTCATCCCCATTGGCCTTGAAAACGTCGAAACCGCCAATGGAGACGTGCCCGTTGGAAGAGAAATACAGCACTTGATCTTCCCGGTTGTAGAAGGGTGTGATTTCATCTCCCAAGGTATTGACGACAGGCCCCAGGTTGATCGGGAAGCTGAAGTCGTTGTCATCCAAGCCGAGATCACGGGAAGCAAACCAGATATCCATCCCTCCGCGGCCACCTTCCCGGTTGGAGGAAAAATAAAGCATCTCCTGCCCTCGCTGATGCACTACAAAAGGGTGGGTTGCGACCACCCCAGCAGTATTGATGTAGTCTGGCAAACGCTCTGGCTGCGACCACTGTGCGCCAACCCGCTTGGTCACAAAAATTTCGCACCGCGTTTTCACATCATTCCACACCGGCTCTTCATCATTGCAAACGGTAAAGTAGATGCGGTTGCCATCTGGGGCCATGGCTGCGTTGCAGAAATGGCCGTTTTGGATGAGCGGGAAATTACGGGGCGTTTCCCCTTTTCCCCATTGGTTGCCGTCCCTTTTGGATACGAGGATTTTGGCAGAGCCATTGACTGTACTAGAAAAATAGAGCTCATCGTCGGTAATGGGAAAAGGGGCAAACTCCTGCTTGTCAGAGTTGATGCCTTCGCCCGGCAAGAGCACCTCCAGGTCGCGGTTGGCCCGTGCAGGGGCTTCCATGCCCAGCCGGCAGCCAGCAATCTCTACCCGGATGATTTCTTCCAGGATTTCGCGCGTATCGCCGGTATAGCCCTGCATAAAGGTTTCAAACTCTTGGATAGCACGGTCATACTGCCCATCCTGTTTGAGGCAACGGGCATATTTGAGCCCCACGAGCGGGAACTCATCGTTCTTATCCTTGATGGGGCGGTAAGCCTCTGCTGCATTCCGGTAATCCCGGAGGGTAAAATATATTTCGCCCGCCTGGAAAGTCAGGTCTTCTTTTTTCCGCTTTTTGCGAAAAGCCTCATCGTAAGTTTGCGCGGCAGTCAGCCATTCTCCACGCTCGTATGCCGCTTCGGCTTCTTTCTTGAGCTTTCGCCAGCTTTGGGCCTCTGCCGATGGGGCCAGGATGGCCAGGGCGGCAAGGATGAACAAAAGGTTGCGGATCATTCTTATCAAAATTATGAGGATTTATTCTGCAAATATGATTCGATGGCAGGAGCAAAATACTGATGCTCCAAGGCCAGTACTTTACGGGCAATATCTTCCGGTGTGTCTGTCTCAGCGATGGGACAACTGGCCTGGAACAAGACCGCGCCCTCATCATAAGCTTCATTGACCAGATGGACGGTCATACCGGTTTCCTGCTCGCCGGCCGCTTTAACCGCTCTGTGCACATTCATGCCGTACATCCCTTGGCCGCCAAATTTAGGCAGCAGCGCCGGGTGGATATTGACCATCCGGCTTTTATAAGCGCCCACCAGATAAGGCGGCACCAGCCATAAAAAGCCGGCCAGCACCACAAAGGTGATCTTGTGCGCTTTGAGCTCCTCCAACAGCGCTTCGCTCCCATAGAAGCTGGCCCGTTTGAGGACTAGCTGCCCCAGGCCATGCGATTCAGCCAGGGCAAGTACAGGGGCGGATGCGTTATTGGAAACGATAAGGCGGGGGCGGATATTCGGATGCCCTTCAAAATATTCGATTATTTTTTTTGCGTTGCTCCCTGTACCGGAAGCAAAAATAGCCAGATTTTCCATAGCGGCGGTAAGGTTTAGCGAAACTCCAACAAACCGAACCGGTAGCTCCGGCCCTGCTCTCCGTACACCATCATGCGCCGACTGCCCACCTGCTTGCAGATTTTGGGCCGGGTAATGATGCCTGCTTCCCGGTTGTCGAAAAGCGGGTACATCTCCACGCTTCCGCCTTTTGCGACCTCTGCCAGAGTGATGATGGAATTCCTGCCGTTGTAATTGTATAGACGGTTGCTGCCGTCGCGTTCGAAGTTGCGGCTGTTGTCATTAAAAATAAAGTACAGCCGGTCGCGCACTACGGCCATTGCATAAGAAGAATAGTAGCCCCCGTCATTGAGGGTCTCCTGCCGTTTGGGTATCCTGGCCGACCATTCAATGGAGCCGTCTGGCCTGATATTGACCACAATGATATCATTGTAGTTGTAAAAGTAATCAAAGCGCAAAGTGCCATCCCAATACCGGTAGGTACGCTCGTACACATAAAACTGTTCGGCCACCAGCACAGCCCCGCCATCGCTGCGCAAGATCAGCTCATCGAGGGCAAAGCGGGAAAGCTCTGCCTGACGGGAGACATCGCCATTCGCTTCCGCCCGTTCTGCCCGGCGGAACTCCCCATTGCCCATAAGGGCTGCCCGGAACTCGAAGTCGAACTCCTTGAGGTTGATGTTGTATACTTCTTGGGTAGTTGCATCAACTTTGAAGAAACAAGTGCCTTTGATGCTGTAGGTGCCTTTGTCTGAAAAGAACCCGGCACAGACTAAGTTGCCATCATTGCCGATACGGAAGGTAAGGTCCGTAATGAAACGGCCATCGAGCGCAATACGATACTCCTTCTTTTCTTCGCCCTGATTGGTGTAAGCCAGGATCACATACTGATAATTGGGCAGCCCCCGGCGCCGTTCCCTTACCCCGTCGAGGTACTTCACCCCCAACAGAAAGACGTTGCCGTCTTCGTCAATGCGGTAATCTTCAATACCAAACTGCTCCTCATTGTAGGGCAAGGTGATGTTGCGCCTCCACAAGCGTTCCAGTTTGTCGTCAAACACCTGAAGAGAAAACTGCTCGGGCTCCTTCCGCTTACTGTCCAGCTGGCTGTAAATCAAAACCTTTGAGCTGTCTGAAGACTGCACAATATTGAATGCCCCAGGGCGGGCCTTATTGGCTTCAGGTATTTCGGCAATCTTGGTCAAGTCCCGGGAAGGCAGCAGCCGCTTGTTGAGGGTTTGGTAAAAGAGGTAGTTTTTCTCCTGTGCCTGATTGTTAAAACTGGTAAAGAAATACAGCTGCCCTCCTATCTTGATTACATCTTCAAATACCCGGCGCTTCCCTTTGTATTTAAGGTCGAGCTCCTGTGACCGCCTCAGCTGTTGGCGGCCCGAATATTCTTCTACATAAACTTTAGGGTATGAAAGTGCCCCTCCTTCTTTTTCCCGGAGGACAAAGTAAGCATCCCTGCCTGCATCAATCACTTTTGTAATCCGGGAGCCGGAGGGTTCCACATTAGACTCCCCCCACTGTACCACACCGGGCACACCGTCTCGCTGAGCCAGCAGAGGTACTACCGTTGCTGCTGTCAGCAAGAGCAAGCATAGCATTTGGCGAGTTGACCTATTCATCTTCTGATTCTGTTTTTCCTAATCCCTTACCGGAATGCGCCTTTTGCCCTCCTTACTTGAGCGCACGGTATTTAGAAGCATTGGAGGCATCGATGCGCGTCATGACCTGCACCACGGTATTCTTTTCCTGAGGCGTCCCGTTTTTAAAAATCTCCATCACCTCGTCCGCTTTCGTATCCGAAAAAATCTGAATGATCATGGCATTGGGGTAAGCTTGGTTGACTTCCCGCACCTGTTCCATCGAAGCAGCAATGATTGCACGGCAAGTGCCTACATCACTAGCTGCCATATCGAGCCCTTGCCGGTGGTATTCATACCAAGCTTGGCGCAACGGCCGCACACGCGCAGCGGTCAGGTTCTCGATCAGGTAGTACCGGCTGGGGTCTCCATCTACCGCCCGCCAACCGGGGCTTGCTGCAGCAGCCGATTCGGGAATGCTGTTGACGATGTCGAAGGCTGCCTGGAAGTGTGGCTCCCCCCCATAAAGGGAAAAGCTGTCGTAGTCGAGCCCCAATATGATATAGGCATAGAAAGCCAGGGCCGAAGACAAGTTGTCATTGAAACGGTTGCGGCTGAACTGAATCGGCTGAAACGGCTCATAACTGAATACGACCCCTTTGTCGATGTAGTTGATGAGTGGCGTCTCGTAGTCCGAACCATACACTGGGCGGGAGGCTTGCACAGCTATATCTGCCTTGTACACGACCTGAGAGATCTCTTCCTGTATGGTAATCAGCACATTGGCCTGTATGCGCTCTTCCTGTTCAAAAGCGTCTTCGGTCCATTTTTGGTTGTTCATAAACTCCCTCACAGCAGCGCTGAGGGTTTCGAACACCTTGGGGTCGGTCTGCTGCAGCTTTTGGGTGTTCACGGTTACATTGACTTCCAGTTCTTGTGCATTAGCAAGGGGCGTGATGCCCAAAAGCGCCAAGGCGAAAAGCCCTTTCCGTATGATCTGTGGCAATGGCATGTACATATCCACCAGTTTTTATGGTTCTGCCCTATATAATAGGTGTGGGGCAGGGTATGAAAGATGAAAGCTGGCCAGTGCGCTCAGCGGCGCTGAGGCAGCAGCTCAGCAAGGGCAGCAACGATATCTTCTGCTACTGCAGCTTTAGACTTTAACTCAAATTCACGGGGCTTATTGCCTGCCCCGAGGAAGGTGACCTTATTCGTATCGTGGTTGAAGCCAGCCCCCTCATCAGCCAGGGAGTTGACGACGATCAGGTCCATATTTTTGGCCTTCAGCTTGCCCGCCCCATGCTCTAAGGCACGCTCGGTCTCTAGGGCAAAGCCAATGATCACTTGGCCGCTCTTCTTCATCTGCCCGAGAGCTTGTGCAATGTCCGGGTTTTTGACCAGGTCCAAGGCCATACTGTCGCCTTTTTTCTTGATCTTCTGTTGAGCAGCCTCTGCTGGGCGGTAATCCGCAACCGCTGCCGCCAGAATGGCAGCGTCCATATTGGGGAAAAGCGCAGTAGCCGCGTGGTACATTTCCCTTGCGGTCTGCACCTTAGTCAACCGTACCTGCCCTGCGTTGGGCTTCAAGCTGGTAGGGCCAAGGACCAACTCTACCGCTGCCCCTTTACGGGCAAGGGCATCTGCGATGGCAATCCCCATTTTACCGCTTGAGCGGTTGCCGATGAAGCGGACCGGGTCGATTGGCTCAAAGGTAGGGCCTGCTGTGACCAAGACCCGCCTGCCAGACAAGAGCTGCCCGGTTTGAAAAAACTGTTCTAGGTGGGACACAATCTCCTCCGGCTCTGCCATCCGGCCCGCGCCTACCAGGCCGCTGGCCAGCTCACCGTGGCCCACAGGGATCAGGTGATTGCCAAACTGCTGCAGGCGGGCGACATTCTCCTGTGTAGCAGGGTGGGCCCACATGTCCAAGTCCATAGCTGGAGCAAAGAATACCGGGCAGCGTGCAGAAAGATAAGCAGCCGCGATGATGTTGTCGCAAATGCCATATGCCAGCTTAGCTAGCGTTGTCGCAGTCAGAGGGGCGACGACCATAGCATCAGCCCAGAGCCCCATCTCCACGTGGTTGTTCCAGCTTTCGCCAGATGACACCTGTGTGTGTACAGCCCGGTGTGTAAGGGTAGAAAGCGTAAGCGGGGTGATAAAGCCAGTAGCTGCACCGGTCATGAGGGCCTGTACTTCAGCCCCTGCCTTGACCAACAGGCGCGCCAGTGCAGCGGCTTTGTAGGCAGCTATGCTCCCAGATACCCCCAATAACAGCTTCTTGCCCGACAGTGATGAACTCATACCTTTCCTTTTTCCAGCCCACAAAGATACCCCGCGCTACAAGCAGGGAAGCCCCGAAGGGCTGTTGCTCTTCGGGGCTTACTCAGAAAATCCAATCCAAAGCGGAGCAAGGCTTAGAGCTCTTCCTCCTCCGTTTTGTTGTTATAACGGTGGTACAGCTCGCCATTGACGTACTCTTCAGAAGCGATGACCACCGGGTTGGGCAGGCGCTCGTAGAACTTCGAGATTTCGATCTGCTCTTTGTTCTCGCTGATCTCCTCAATGGCATCGGATGTTACCGCAAACTCTTCCAGCTTTTGGTGCAGCTCATGCTTGAGCTCAACCGCCAATTGCTTGGAGCGCTTGGTGATGATCGCCAATGCTTCGTACACATTCTGAGTGTCTCTTGCCAGCCCGTGCACGTCACGCGCTTTCACATTAGGATCTAACCCTTGCACTTTCGTCTTGATATCTGACATTATCCAACGCTTTTAATTGTTCTTTAGAATCTTCGTACATCTTAGCCACTTCATCTCCAAAACGGCTATCAGTGTACCGGGACAGAAACTCTTCTGCCCGCTCTACGGCATCCTCAAAACGCTCTTTCTGCTTTTCTACAAAGCTGTTGTTGGCCAACAGATAAGCGGAGCGGATAGCCATATATTCGATTTCCTCCGCATTTTGCGTGTCCGGAAAATCTTTAAGCACATTTTCAAAAGTCTGTATAGCCGCCTGATACTCTCTCAGGTTGAAATACAGCTTAGCAGCCTCAAAGGCTTTCAGCTCAAGCTTGGCGCGCATAGCATCAATGAGCTTGTTGCACTGTTCCACCCGTTCGCTATTGGGGTAGGTATTGACAAACAACTGAAAGCCCTCTATCGCCTGATCCGTATATTGCTGATCTAAACGGAACGAAGGGGACAGCTGATAGTTCGAATAAGCCGACATAAACTCCGCCTCCTGCCGTAGGTCGCTTGTACCATAAGTCGTGGCGAAGTTCTTGAAGTAATAGGCAGCAAGGATATACTGTTCCAGCTTGTAATAGGTATAGGCATACTTGAAATAAATTTCTTCTGCCTCCTTCTTGCCCCGGTAGCTGCTGATGATGATTTCAAAAAGCGCCTGTGCCTTCTGATAGTCTTCAGCCTCGTAGTAGGCAAAAGCCTTTTCGTAGATGCGGTCTACGTCCCCGCCGGTCCGGATTTTCTCAAACTCGCTTTTGCAGGAAGACAGCATCAAGCTTAAACCAACCGTTGCCAGGAATAGTATTTTCTTCATAAGGGTGCAAAATTACTGCTTTTCAAAGAATAGTTCAAACTTTTATAGCCTGTGCCCAGGCTAAAGAGGGGGTTTTGTAGGCTAAGGTTGGCAGCGCAGCGCGCTTTCATCTTATAAAAGCCTATTTTTACCACAAACAGCTGCCTGAAGAAAGCCTATGAAGCGCATTGAGGAGTTCAGGAAATACTACAACCACACGATTCATCCGGAGCTGATGCGGATGGAGCGCTTGAGGGTGCGCCTGTTGCGCCTGATCTTTGTCTCCTTTCTCTTATTGGCCGGGCTGCTGCTCTATGAGCTCTACATCAACATCCCCGCTCTTACCCTATCCCTATCCCTGCCCATCGGCATGTACCTGTTTTTCCTCTTCCGGCGGGTACGGCAGTTCCGGCTCACCTTTAAACCCAATATCATCAACCTCATCCTAGATTTCATAGACGATGGGATGAACTACGATAATGACCACCCCCTTGTTTACCGGCCGGAGCGCTTCATCCCGCAGCATGCTTTCTTAAACAGTAAGATATTTGACTGCGAAGCGCCCACCATTTACCAAGGGGAAGACCATATATCAGGAAAAGTCGGGAATATGGACTTTGAGATGTGCGAGCTCACCGTACAGGACGAGTCTAAGGCAGGGAGCGGGCTGCAAGACGTATTCAGGGGGGTGTTCATGCAGGCCACCTTCCCTGAAAATGCACGGGGGCGGATTATCATTTGGCCCCGCAGCCGCAGGCACCGGCACTTCCGGGCCATCAGAGAATTCAACTGGGAAGAGGGCGAGAACGTGGACCACGAAATCACGAACGATGAGTTCAGGGCAGCGTACATGACCTACGCTACCCACAGCACCCACGTTATTGGCATACTCTCCGAGCCTATGCAGCAGGCCATCATCGATTACCGGAAGGCTACGGGCAAGGAAATCTATATGTCTTTTATCGACCGGCAGATTTATGCCGCGGTCACAGAGGACAAAGACCTCCTCGAGCCCAACCTCTGGCGCTCCAACCTCAGCTTTGAGCTCATCCGTGAGTTTTTTGAGGACATCCACATGCTCCTCCGAATAGCCGAAGACTTTGATCAGACCCACTGACGGGCTGCTTGCCACTACTCCTGCAACACCAAAAGCGGTACGGTGCTTTGGAACACCTCTTTGGTTGTTGCGCTCGTATGGAATACGGTCTCCAAAAACCCGCGCTTGCGGCGGAGCATCGCTAAAAGCTCCGCCCCGGTATCTACAACAAAAGCATTGATGCTGTCCAGGACAGGCCCCTCGTCCAGCTCATAATGGAAGGAATGAGGCACCCCATCAAGGAAGATGTCTACAGAGGGGTCTATGCCATCGTCCTGCCGGGACTCGGCCTGATGGTAAACCAAGACCGGAGCTTCGAACGCTCTGGCGATCTGCCGGAGCGGGAGGGTCACTTCCGCCCGGCCGATGCCCTCTCCATCCACTGCAAAAGCAATCTGCCGGATAGGGGCGAAGTGATAACCTTCTGGCACTGCCAGCACAGGCACAGCAGAACGGGTAAGGACCGCATTGGCTGTACTGCCGATAAATACCTCGCGGAGCCCGGAAGCCCCCTTAGTCCCCATCACTATGAGGCTGAAGCCCTCGGCACGGGCCAACTCGGTAATCATAGGCACGGTATCGCCATTGATGACGCGGGCGTGCAAACTCACCCCGGGCTTTACTGCAGGGCGGTGCTTATTGATGAGCTCTTTCAGCTGCTCTTCTGCATCCCGGCGCATGAAATCCCTGACCGAGACAAACATACCGGCATTGCTCTGTACCTCATAGGTGTGCAGCAGGGTCACTTCTGCCTCGCCAAAAGCAGCGGCCAGCTGCAGCGCATAGTCCAATGCATCAGCCGCGCAAGCGGAAAAATCGGTTGGTGCCAGTATCTTCATCATCGCTTCTTATCAGTTAGTTTCTGTTGAGGTAAAGTGAACTGCCAAACAACTCAAGATGGTTTGGCTTCGTGCTTCAAAGCAAATTGCCTACTGCTTCCGAAGAAGTGAGAGGCCTTATTGCCGCTCCACAGGTGTATTCGATAGCCCCTACCGAGGTTTTAATGTCTTATACTGACATTGCAATGTACTAGATTTGTCGCTTACATCCAAAGCACTAAAGATGTTTTGAGCGGAAACCAAATTGCCGCAGGCGCTCATGAATTCCGGGCTCTAGTGCCTCAAGCCATAAATCCTTGCCACCCCAAGTTTCGTTCTTTTCCGCCTACTCTTCGTTAAAGAACCGCTCCTTTAGCTCGGGCTAAAGTCGCGAACCTTCGCCTTGATTAGCCGGAAAATAACTTCAACTTAAGTATCAGAGATTTATGGCTTAAGGCACTAGCCTGGCATTGGCCTAGCGCTGCGCAGGGGTGGCTGAAGGCCAGACCCGACGCCTGTAAGGCGAGGGGCCGAGCGGGCAGCGAGCCCCGCAGCATAGCGGCACCTGCCCTTGCGGCAGGGGCAGGCCCAAAAGCGGCAATCTGGTTTGCGCCCGATGTTTTGATCTTATCCTTCGTTCTATAAAGGATCTCACATACAAACCCACTAGATCATTTTAACCCGGCAGGTGACTTTTGTCATCCCTGCGTGCACCTGCCGCCCCTTAACTTCGCAGTTATTGCCTTGGTTTTCTGTCACTAACCTTACTCCATTGAACGTCAATACAGCGGCCGAAGCAGCTCTGCAGCTGGAAGCCATATTCGCATCTGCAACAGATGGCATCATTACCATAGACGAACAGGGCCGGATGGAAATGGTCAATCCGGCAGCGGCCCGCCTATTTGGCTATAAGCCTGAGGAAATGCTGGGGCGGAGCATCAACATGCTCATGCCCGCCGCGCACAGCAAGCAGCACGACAGCTACATCCAACGGTATATGCAGACCGGGCAGGCCCGTATCATCGGCATCGGCCGGGAGGTCAGCGCCCTGCGCAAGGATGGCACCGCTTTCCCTATACGGCTGAGCATAAGCGAAGTGAAACTGCCCGGGCGCCGGCTTTTCACTGGCATTGTACACGACCTGTCGCGCCAAAAAGCCGCCGAAGAAGCGCTCCGGCAGCAGAAGGAACGGGCACAGCTTTATCTGGACATCGCCAATACCGTCATCGTAGTGCTCGGCCCCGAAGGCCGGGTTGAAATGCTGAACGCAAGGGGCTGCGAGCTGCTCGAGATGCAGGAAACAGAAGCCCTCGGCCAAGAATGGACTTCCGTGGCCATACCTGCTGAATACCGGGCAGAAGTGGCTACCGTTTTTAAAGCCCTTATGCAAGGGCGCAATATCGAATATTACGAAAACTACCTGCAGTCGCGCTCCGGCAAGCACCATCTCATCGCCTGGCACAATACCATACTCTACGACGATAAAGGGCAGGTGGCCGGCACCCTTAGCTCAGGTGTTGACATCAGCGCACAACGAGCTGCCGAAGAGCGGATTACCCGCCTGAACGGCGACCTGGAAAAGCGGGTGGAAGCCCGCACAGAAGAACTCGCAGAAGTGGTCAATCAGCTGCTCAGCATCAACAAACAGCTCAACCACGAAATTTCCGAAAGGCAGGCAGCAGAGCAAGCGCTGCGCTCTAATGAGCAACAGCTGAAAATCGCCCTGGAAAAAGAAAAAGAGCTCAATGAGCTCAAATCCCGCTTCGTTTCTATGGCTTCCCATGAGTTCCGCACCCCGCTGAGCACCATCCTCTCTTCTGCCGACCTCATTGAGGCCTATACCCAAACTGAGCAGCAGCCTCGAAGGGCCAAACATACTGCCCGGATCAAAAATGCTGTGGCCAACCTCACCAGCATCCTCAATGATTTTCTGTCCCTCAGCCGGCTTGAAGAGGGTAAGCTCAGCCTCAACCCTTCTGCTTTCCAGCTTTGCGAAGTATGGAGCGAAGTGGCCGACGGGGTGCAGGGGCTGAAAAAGCCCGGACAGGAAATCAGGGCTTCCGGCATAGAAGAAGCGCCCCCTCTCCTGCTCGACCGCCGTATGCTCCAAAATATTTTTTACAACCTCCTGTCCAACGCCATCAAGTACTCAGAGCCCGGACAACCTATTGATTGCCGGGTGAAAGCACAAGGGCAGCAGTTGGCCATTACCATTCAGGATTATGGCATAGGCATACCCAAAGAAGAACAGCAGCACCTCTTTACACGGTTCTTCAGGGCGCACAACGTTGAAAACATACAGGGCACTGGCCTGGGGCTGAATATTGTAAAAGGGTACGTTGAGCTCATGGGCGGGGCCATCAGCTTCAAAAGCGAACTACATAAAGGGGCTACCTTTAAAGTTGTGCTGCCCCTTTCCCTGCCTACAAGCCCTGCTCTGTAAAATCTGCTCTGAAGTCGTATATTTGAAGCGGTCCTGCACAGGGCTCCAACACCGCCCAGCCGTACAATTGCGATCTGCAAAAGCACATTGTGTAACCGTCTTAGGGCAAAGCCCTTTTAAACACAACCTCCTTAAAATTGCACGATGAAAAAAATCCTGGTCATAGAAGACAATGAAGAAGTAAGGGAAAACCTGGAAGAAATCCTGGAACTTTCCGGATATGAAGTAGAAACTGCTGAAGATGGTAAAATAGGCGTGGAAAAAGCACTGACCAACCCGCCGGACCTCATCCTTTGCGATGTGATGATGCCACACCTCGACGGCTTTGGAGTGCTCAACATCCTGAGCAAAAAAAGCCTGACCTCCAGCATCCCCTTTGTGTTCCTGACAGCCAAAACTGAAAAAAGCGACTTTAGAAGGGGCATGAACCTCGGCGCAGACGACTACGTGACCAAGCCTTTTTACAAAGACGAGCTCCTCGATGTAGTGGAAACAAGGCTCAAAAAGAGCGACAACCTCAGAAAAAAATTCGACAATACGGCACAAGGGCTCTCCGCTTTCATCAATGAGGCAAAAGGGTATGAGGAATTGCGCAAGCTCTCCGATGAACGCAAAACCAAACACTACCGCCGGCGGGATATCATTTTCGAAGAGGACGACTACCCCCGCTACCTCTATTTCGTCAAAACTGGCAAAGTCAAGGTCTTCAAGACCAACGAGGACGGAAAAGAGTACATCATCGACGTCTGCAAAGATGGTGACTTCATCGGGTACCTAGATCTCATCCGTGACGACAAGTACACCGAATCGGCAGCAGCTATGGAAGATACCGAGGTCAGCCTTATCCCACGGGAAGACTTTGAAAAGCTCCTGCACGCCAACCGCGATGTGGCTTCACAGCTCATTAAAATGCTCGCCAGCAACGTTTCCGAAAAGGAGGATCAGCTCCTCAACCTTGCCTATAACTCTGTGCGCAGAAGGGTGGCCGATGCAGTGCTCCTGCTGAGCGAAAAACAAGAGGATGGCAGCATCAGCATACTGCGGGACGATCTGGCCCGCATCGTCGGCACGGCTAAAGAGAGCGTCATCCGTATGCTGACCGAATTCAAGGAAGATGGCTACATTGAGGTCGTGGATGGGGCAATCCGCATTATCGATGCCGAGGGGCTGAAGAATATGCACGCTTAGCACATTGCCCCTCGAAGGCCGTACCTTTCGCTGCTGGGCTGCCGCTCTGTTCAGGCGCGTTGTGCAGTGTAGCTGTCCAGAACGCGTCAGCGCACTGTAAGTTTCCTTATGCCGCATACCTCATAACAGACGCAGGCGCCAACTAGACTTCCCTTTCTTTAGGCCTGCCCCCTCCGCAAGGATAGGGGCCTGCCCCTGCCACAAGGGCAGGTGCCGCTATGCTACGGGGCTCGCTCCTCGCTCGGCCCTATCGGGCTTAGAGCTGTTCAGATTTTGCTTTTGGAGCGAACGCAGCCAAATTTTGCCCTGATCGAGGCGTTTTGAGGGAACATAGCCTAGCTACGTGACCGAAAAACAACGAAGAGCAGGACAAAAGTTGGCAAGAGCAGCCCGAAGGGTAAAATCCGAACAGCTCTTAAACCCCTTCGCAGCGCTAGGCCGGAGCCATCCTAAGCTACATTGGGGCTTACCCCTGCCGGCACAGAGGGGGCGCACCAAAACAGCACACTGATGGGAAAGCCAGCCAAATGTTAAACTTTCATTATTTATTGAAAGTATCAAAATTTATACCGAGCTTGCTGTTACAAAAAACGCCGCTTATGAAAAAGCACCTGCTCTTCCTCGATGCCCTTGGGCAATGCGTACTGACAGCATCTATCCTATTCAGCGTACTGGCCAGCATACTGATGCAGGAAGCTTTTTTCATTTATGGGCTCCTAACCGCTATCCCTCTGGCCTTTTGGCAGTTGTCAAGCGCGCTGATCAAAGGTGTGGCCTGGTCGAGCCAACCGCACTTGACATACATGGCTGCTGCGGTTGGCTACTGCCTGCTCCTTCCGGCAGCCTTCCAGGCATTCCCCCTGGCCGGCCCTTCTTATGAGACAGCATTGCCTTTGCTCGCCTGCCTGCCGCCATTGACCGGTGCATGCTGGTACAGCTACCGATCGGTGCAAGACTACAAGGAGCGGGGAGCTGTTCATCTGGCCTCTGCTTTTGTTTAGCATTCGCCCAAAAAACAAAGCTTCGCACACACCTCTAAAAACGACGTGAAATGATCAGCGAAAACAGGATGAAAATAGACCTTATCGGGCAATCTGCTATTGTAGCAGGGTTCAGCATCATCGCGCTTACAGGACTGCTATGGCCTTGGGGCCTGCTCGCGCTAGGCCTGCTCGCACTTTGGCAGGCCGGCAGTGCATTTCAGCTGGTTGTCGGTTGCCACTACCAAGGGCGTCAGCCTTACCTTTACCTCTTCGGGCTGCTTGCGCTGGGCACAGCCCTCTCCCCCTGGCTGGGATGGGCATGGCTCGGCCTAGGTGCCGCAGCCACAGCCCTAGCCTATTTTTGGAATACCATCCGCGATACCTGTGTGGTCATGCGCCGTCCTCGCTCTTTCTGGGACATCTAAATGCTGCGCAAAAGTTGAAAGCAACCATTAGCGCCCTCCCTCTGCAAAAGCACAACAGCCAAAGGCTTAGCGCACATTCAAGCGGCTAATTGCGGGCACGCCAGGGCAATAACAACGCAAGCTTGGCCATCTGGCGGCCCAGCTGCAAAATGGCCAAGCCATCAACAATGCATCCAACCGTGAGCCAAAATAGCCCTGCCCTCTTGACTCCATCATTATTTCTGCTTATTTTTGAAGTTCTTGCACGTCAAACCTCTTGGAGCCCTTCCTAGAGATTTATTTCCCGCCTTATTACGCTCAACTCCCTGTCCAAAGCAGCTCTTAGCATGCTCGGAGTGCTCACGGCTCTTGGCAAGGAGAAAATGTGTCCCGCTTTTTCATCACCTAAAACCCACTACCTCATGAAAGAGCAACTGCTCCATTATGCATGGCGCACCCGGCGGTTCTCCTCCGAAAACCTAGCTACCACAAAGGGGGAGCCCATAGAGATCCTGCACCCTGGCCACCTCAACAACGATGCGGGCCCCGATTTCTTGCTAGCCCGTATCAAGATAGGAGATACCGTTTGGGCAGGGCAGGTGGAAATGCACCTCCGCAGCTCCGATTGGCAGAAGCACGGCCATCAGCACGACCCCGCCTACGACAACGTCATTTTGCATGTCGTCTACGAAGATGACCTGCCGGTCCACAGAGCAGGGGGCAGCCCTATCCCTTGCCTTGAAATGAAAAACCGCATCAGCCGTAGGCTGGCTGTACACTATGAACGGCTGATACATACCGAAAGCTGGGTGCCCTGTGCCGAGCGGCTGAGCGAAGCCGATGAGCTTACCCGCTCGCTTTGGCTAGACCGGATGGCAACTGAGCGCCTGCAAACTAAAGCTGATCAAATGGCTGAAGCCCTGCAACTACAAGAATGGGACTGGGAGGAGGTCTGCTTTCAGTTCTTGTCCCGGTCGCTCGGGGGCAAAGTCAATGCAGAACCGATGCAGATGCTGGCAGAAAGGACGCCCCTGTCTTTAATCCGGAAATACAGGAACAGCTTATTCCAAGTGGAAGCCCTGCTATTCGGGCAGTCTGGCCTCCTAGACGGGGATTTCGAGGAGGAATATCCCCAAAGGTTACAACAGGAGTACAGGTTTTTGCAGCGGAAGCATGGGCTGCAGCCCCTCCCGCCCACAACCTGGAAGTACCTACGCCTTCGCCCTGCTAATTTCCCGGCTTTCCGCATTGCACAACTGGCTACGCTGGTATTCCGGCAAACTGGCCTGTTCAGCAAAATCGCAGCAGCCCGCAGCCTCCCGGAACTCGCCAACCTCTTTGAGGTAAAGCTGTCCAATTATTGGCGGTCCCACTATACCTTTGGCAAAAAAGCGGTACGCCCGCCGCGCAGATTGGGCGAACAAGCCATACGCCTGATCATCATCAATGCCATTGCACCTTTGCTGTTCCTCTACGGGCAACGGCAGGGGGGAGAAAAAGCATCGACGCTTGCGCTGCGCCTGATGGAGGAGCTTGAACCGGAAGCGAACAACATCATCAGCCGGTGGTCCGCTACAGGGCTGAGCCCTTGCAGTGCTTTCCATTCCCAAGGGCTGCTCCACCTCAAGCAGCAATACTGCAATAAAAGCCGGTGCCTCGAATGTGCAATAGGGCATGCCCTGCTCAAACAGGCAGACAAAGCAGAAGAAGCCGAGGCCGCAGGTTTCTTGGGCGAGGCCTGGGCCTTTGACTGGCGGCTGCTCAGTGTGCCCTTTGCGCCTGAAGAGCAGAACGAAAGCGCTATGGGCTGCCTTATGGCTGAGGGCAGGCCTGCCTAGGCTTGTGCAGTGTAACTGATTCTGGATGGCTGGTAGCGCCTTTACACCAAAATGGCAGGGGCTAGTGGGCAATGCCTCAAACCCTTGGGCATTTAGAGCGTGTTCGGAGTTCGTTGCTATTGAAAAGCAATGCTTTATAAACCTGGGGTTATTGCTATAGCCCAACAACTCAGGACTTCGCTCCACGTCTATTGCGTGGTGTGAGAAATAATGGCGAAGCCATTTTTTAGCTCGCAGGGCAAAAAACGCAGGCGGTACCTACACAAAGCGTAGGGAAAAGGGCCCCCACGATAAAGTCGGCGAGGCTTTTCAACTTGCCTGCGGTGCGCAAGCAGGCGCAGCAAGGTGGAAAAAGGGTAAGTCAAAAATCACAAATCTTGGGTTGGCGGACTATAAATTTTCATTTAGCCCGCTAAACTCAAATGTAGCGTCTTTGCTAAGGCCCTGCTGTCCATACTGGCACAGCAATCAGCTATAGCCCTTGATTTTCATAAAGAAATACTCCAAACAAACGCAAAGCGGAGTGGAATGAAGCCCGAACTTGCCAGCTAGGTGCCCCTAAGCTCTGCGCTGTGCTCGTCGGGACGCGTAGGCTACCGGTACACGACGGGCTGTAGCGTTGGCTACACCCTAATCCTAAGTTCAGAAAGCCCAACACAGTCCTGCAAAATGCCTTGGCTGCAAGCAGGAGGGCGGCCCCCTTGGGCCTAAACCAAAATATCGCAAGTGTCTGGGCCTTCTCTGATTCATGATGGGGCCGGGCTAGCGCTGCGAAGGGGTGGCAAGCCCGATAGGGCCGAGCGAGGAGCGAGCCCCGCAGCATAGCGCCCTCATGCCGATAGGCAGAGGGAGCCCCCAAAAAAGTAGCTAGATTTGCACATGCCTCTTATCTGGCGGTGGGGTTAATTCGCCGCTACTTCTGCGCCCAAAACTGTGCTTTGCTTACCTTTGCAGGCCTATGCTGGCCGATCGGCCTGTTTATAGCCTGATAACTCAAGGTTTTGGATCCTAAGTTATCGGACTATATGTTCGAAAAGGGGGAGTGCAGGGCAACTCTTTGCGCCCCTCAAAGTTGTTCTAGGCGAAAACAGGCAGTTGCCTACATCAGAATACACATTGCAATGCTAGCAAAACGTATCATCCCCTGCCTCGATATAAAAGACGGGCGCACCGTTAAGGGGGTCAACTTTGTCAACCTCCGCGATGCGGGCGATCCGGTAGAGCTGGGGGCGCTTTACAGTGAACAAGGAGCAGATGAGCTCGTTTTCCTCGACATTACCGCCACCCACGAAAAGCGGAAGACCCTGGCTGCCCTCGCCAAGGATATCGCAGCCCATCTGAGCATCCCTTTTACCATTGGGGGAGGCATACGCTCCATGCAGGATGTAGAGGTGCTGCTCAATGCAGGAGCAGACAAGATTTCCGTCAACTCAGCTGCTGTGCGCACCCCCCAACTGATCGAAGACCTTGCCAAAGGGTTCGGCAGCCAGTTTGTGGTCGTCGCGGTGGATGCCAGGCAAGTAGGGGGAGAGTGGCTCGTCCACCTCAATGGCGGCCGGCTAAAGACGGATATCCGGCTGCTCGACTGGGTAAAAGAAGCCGAAAACCGGGGCGCCGGCGAGATCCTCTTCACTTCGATGGATCATGACGGGACCAAAAACGGTTTTGCCAATGAAATCACCGCAGCGGTATCTGATACCGTTTCTATACCCGTCATTGCCTCAGGCGGGGCGGGCGAGATGTCCCATTTTCACGAAGTTTTCACTAAAGGCAAGGCAGATGCCGGGCTAGCAGCAAGCATATTCCACTTCCGCGAAATCAGCATCAGTGAGCTCAAGCACTATCTGCAAGGCAAAGGGGTCACTATGAGGCTGTAAGCCTGATTGTCCAAAAAAACTAAAAAACCGCTATGCAGCATAAACTCAATATAGACTTCAGCAAGGGGGATGGGCTGGCCCCTGCGATCATACAAGATGCGGCTACCGGGCAAGTGCTCATGCTCGGCTATATGAACGACGCCGCTCTTTCCAAAACCCTTGAAAGCGGGCTGGTCACTTTCTACAGCCGCAGCAAAGAAAGACTGTGGACTAAGGGGGAAACTTCTGGCCATACGCTTCAGCTCGTAGATATCAAAGCCGACTGCGACAAGGACACCCTACTTGTCCGTGCAAGGCCGGACGGGCCGGTCTGCCATACTGGCACTGATACCTGCTGGGGGGAACAAAACCGGCAGGCAGGCTTTATCGGCCACCTGCAGCATACCATCCAATCTCGTAAAAACGGGGACCCCGAGCAGTCTTATACTGCTCGGCTCTTGGCGAGAGGCATCAACAAAGTAGCCCAAAAGGTAGGCGAAGAAGCCGTAGAGCTGGTCATAGAAGCCAAAGACGACAACGAACAGCTCTTCCTCAATGAAGCAGCGGACCTTATGTACCACTATCTTGTACTGCTCACGGCTAAAGGGTATGCGCTGGAAGATGTACTCCGCATTTTGGAGGAGCGCCATCGGTAAAGGCTATCGGTATTCGGGGAAAAGCTGTAGAACCCCCTCCTCGGAAGCCTCACAAATGCCCCGCTCTGTAATAAGGGCAGTGACGAGGCGGGCAGGGGTCACGTCAAATGCAAAGTTAACCGCTGGGCTTTGGGGTGGCGTAAGCAGTACGCTTTTGACCTCGCCTTGGTGCAGGCCTTGTATATAACGCACCTCATCGCCGCTGCGCTCCTCAATTGGGATTTGCCCTATGCCGTCTGTAATCGTAAAATCGAAAGTGGAAGAAGGCAGGGCCACATAAAACGGCACCCCGTTATCGTGCGCAGCGAGGGCTTTGAGGTAGGTCCCTATTTTATTAGCTACATCGCCCGTCCGGGACGTCCGGTCGCTGCCTACAATGACCATGTCCACCCTGCGGTGCTGCATAAGGTGGCCGCCCGCATTATCCGTAATGACCGTGTGGGGGACGCCATGTTCTGCCAGCTCGAAAGCGGTAATCCTGGCCCCCTGATTGCGGGGGCGGGTCTCGTCTACCCACACGTGTACCGGGATGCCTGCATCATGGGCAGCATAGATGGGCGCCGTTGCCGTACCGTAGTCGATACAGGCCATCCATCCAGCATTGCAATGAGTCAATATCTGTACCGGAGCCCCCTTCTTCTCAGCACTGAGGGCCTCAATCAGCGGCAGGCCAAAATCGCCAATGGCTTTACAGTGGCTTACGCTCTCCTCTGTTACCGCTACTGCGATGCGATGAGCCACCTCCTGTGCTTGTTCTATGGAAGCCGATGCAGAAAGTGCGCTTAACGCCCGGTCAATAGCATAGGCTAAATTGACTGCGGTAGGCCGGGTCTTTTTCAGGCGCTCCCCAGCAGTGGCCGCCCAATCGGGCCAGGAATGCCCAACCGGTACCTGAAGCAAGGCCACATAAAGCCCGTAAGCAGCAGCAGCACCAATGAGGGGCGCCCCACGGACATGCATTTCGCTGATCGCAGCCTCAAAGTCTTCCAGTTTTTCAAGGCGCTCTGTTTTAAATTCATGTGGCAGCTGCCGCTGATCGATGATAAAAACACCGCCAGGCTGCGCAGGGTCTTCCCATATAGTACGGTAAGGTTGTCCGTTGATCTGCATAGTATACAAGAGCTATAAAGTTAGTAGAGGGGTTGGGCTGGCCAAAGGTAAAGGGTATTTCACAGGCGCCCGGGTTTCGTGGGCAAAATTGATGATTAAATAATATTCGCAATTTTGGCGCGGCGGGAATTCCGCCTAGGTTAAGCCCATGTTATCAATTTATTTGTATTTTGCCACCAAGGCATAAGCAGAGCCGGCAATATAGAAAGCCTGCCTGCCCCATTGCCAAATCCGTATTTTCAGAAAAAAGCAGGCCTTAACCGCTGCGCTTGTTCCTCCACTGTTACTTGCCGCAACGGGCCTGTACAGCACTGCCAAGCGCCCGGCCCTCACAGCGCTCTTCGGCGAGGTGGGCAATATTGGGCAGCCTGCACACAGCGTTGCGCCCTACTTCCTATATCATCATTGCTACGTACAATTGTAAAACTGTGCTCAAGGCCGCCAAACAGGCCTCGCAGCTCTTTCTATTTAATTACACTCAAAATGTTTAAAATTATGAAGAACTCCCCTTTACTACTGCTGGCATGGCTATTTGTGCTGTGCAGTGCCGGGCAGGTTCAAGCCCAAAGCATTACCGTGACGGGCACCGTCACTGCTGCCGAGACCGGCGACCCCCTCATCGGTGCAAGTGTTTTGGTCAAAGATGCCTCATCCGGCACGGTCACAGATATTGACGGCACGTACAGCCTCAATGTACCTGAAGGAAGCGTGCTGGTCTTCTCCTATGTAGGCTACACCACTTTGGAAGAAGCTGTTGGCAACCGGACTGTAGTGGATGTTGCCCTCAGCCAGGGGCAGCAGCTGGAAGAAGTGGTAGTAACCGCTCTTGGCATTTCGCGCGAGAAAAAAGCCCTGGGCTACGCTGTGCAGGAGCTCAGCAGCGATGAGATCATGGAGACCCGCGAGCAGAATGTCGTCAACTCTCTGCAAGGCAAAGTGGCCGGCGTACTGATCAACAACTCCAGCGGGGCGCCGGGCGCAGGAGCCAACATCGTCATCCGTGGCATCACCTCCTTCGGCGGCAACAATCAGCCGTTATTTGTTGTAGACGGCATCCCGGTAGACAACAGCACGATCGCTGGCAACCAATTGCCAAGTGCCGGTTCGAACGCCGTCAACAGCGCTGAGCAGGCGAGCTTTACCAACCGGGCGGCAGATATCAACCCTGCAGACATCGCTTCCATTTCTATCTTGAAAGGGCCATCCGCAACAGCGCTCTATGGCATTCGGGCAGCGAACGGCGTCGTCCTGATTACTACCAAAAAAGGGCAGAGCGGCCGCGCGCAGGTCTCGCTGAACACCTCCTTCGGCATGGAGGAGGTCGTCAAAACGCCAGGCTACCAGGAGTCTTACCGCGAAGGCCGCTTCGGCCGCCTCCGCTTCAACAGCGATGGCTCCCCTTTGCGCTTCCAAGGCTTTGGCCCTAAGGTTTACCCCGGGCAGACCCCCGTCTTTGATCTTTTTGGCGATTTCTTCGAAACCGGCTACCGACAAGACCACGCACTTAGCATCTCCGGCGGGACCGACCGTGCCACTTATGCCAGCTCGTTCTCTTACTTCCGGCATCAGGGGGTTACCCCCTTTGCAGATTGGGACCGCCTGACTGCGCGCCTTGCGGGCAGCTTTGATGTCACTGACAACCTTACGGTTTCGGGCTCGGTCAACTACACCAACTCGGGCGGCAACAAGCCCCACTCGGGCGACAAGTCGATCATGTCCTCTCTGAGCTACCACCCGCTTTCTTTTGATGTAAACGACTACATCAACCCGGACGGCTCTATGAAAGACTTCTCTGATGGCATCATCGACAACCCCCGCTACCTGGCTGAATTCAGCTCTCTGGTAGACGATGTAGACCGTACGCTGGGCAATATCTCCTTCGACTACAACCCTGCTCCATGGTTTACCCTGACTTACCGGGTGGGCGTTGACTTTTACAAGGATGCCCGTATCCGTACAGTGCCGGCGGGGCTCGACCTGTCTTCACAGACTGGCGGCTTCATCATTGAAGAAGACATTACCTCCCGTCAGGTCAACTCTACTCTTCTTGCGACTTTCCGCAAGGACCTTTCCAACGACTTCAACCTGGAAGTATCCGTTGGGCACGACCTCAACGACCGTCAGCTGGAGATCACCAATGTGCGGGGCGAGGACTTTACCATCCCCGGCTTTTTCCACCTGAGCAATACCGAGCGTTTCTTTGTAGACAACGCCAAGTCTCAGCGCCGGATATTTGGAGTGCTCGGGCTCATAAAACTGAGCGCTTTCGATGCCCTTTACCTGGACATCACCGGCCGCAATGACTGGTCTTCTACCCTGCCGGTAGCCAACCGCTCGTTTTTCTACCCTTCTGTCAGCCTCTCAGCGGTGGTTTCCGATTTGACCGACCTGCCCTCCTTCATCAGTTTTGCCAAGCTGCGGGCGAGCTATGCTCAGGTGGCCAAGGATACCGACCCCTACCTGATCGGCTCCCTTTTTGAGGCAGACCCTTCATTCCCATTCACATCGCCGGTGACCGGCAATGAGGTTAACGGGTTCCGTCAGCGGAGCATCGTAGGCGACGCCAACCTCAGGCCAGAGACCACTACATCTCTAGAGTTTGGTGCAGACCTGCGCTTTTTCAACAACCGCCTTGGGCTCGATATCGCCTGGTTCCAGCAAAACAGCAAGGACCAGATCATACAGGTGCCGGTGACCAATACCACTGGCTTCTCCCGCTTCGTGACCAACGCTGGCGAGATACAGAACACTGGCATCGAAATCCTGGCCAATGTAACGCCTGTTCGCACCCGCGACTTCAGCTGGGACGTTTCCCTCAACTACTCGAGCATAGAGGGCGAAGTCATCAGTATTCGCGAAGGCATTGAGCAAATTGAGCTCTTCAGCGGTGGAGCGACCGGTATTGCCTACCGCTACGTACCTGGCGGTAAAGTAGGCGACCTTTATGGCTTCAAGCATGAGCGCAATGAAGATGGCGAGCTGATCATCGGCAGCGATGGCTTCCCTTTCATCCGCACAGATACGACCTACCTCGTGGGCAACGCACTGCCCGACTTCACCGCAGGCATGACCAACACTTTCCGCTGGAAAGGGCTGAGCTTTTCTTTCCTATTGGAATGGCGCCAAGGGGGCGACCTAGTCGATATGGGCATCCGCAACAGCATCCGCAATGGCCTGCTCGACATGACCGAGCGGCGGTACGAGCAGGTGGTATTCCAAGGTGTGACCGAAAGCGGCGAGCCCAATACTACCCCTGTAGAAATCAACGGCGAAAGCCTGTACCGCAGCTACGGGCGCTACAATGGCTCGGCCGACGTAACCCTGGAAGACGGCTCATGGTTCCGCCTGCGCCGGGTGAGCATTGGCTACAGCTTGCCGAAAGCCCTGTTGGGCGAAGGCAACTTCATCTCTGGCGCACGCATTTCCCTGACCGGCAACAACCTCTTGATCAACACCCCTTTCCGCGGGTTTGACCCAGAGACCAACTACTTCGGCTCCGGCAGCAGCATCTATGGCTACACTGGCTTGCAGTCTCCTGGCGTACGAAGCTACATTGCCGCTCTCAACCTGACGTTTTAACCGACCTAAAAATTGGAATTATCATGCGAAAATTCATTCGATATATACTCCCCCTGGCGCTACTCGGCATGCTGAGCTCCGGGTGTGAAGACTACCTCAACATCAACGATGACCCCAACCGGGTGACCGAGGTAGACCTTGCCTCCCTGCTGCCATCTACACAGCTGGCATTGGCCAACAGCCACTACAGCATTACGACTTCTACCGGTAGGGTCACTCAGCACATCAGCTCCTACTTTGGTTATATTGACGAAGGCACCCTCCGGATTGGCGGGGCTTGGAGCACCCTCTACCTCCGCGTACTGGAAAATGCACGGATCATGGCAGAACAAGCACAGGAGTCGGGCTCCCCTCATTATGAAGGCGTTGCCAAGACCATCCAAGCTTATGGCCTGCTCCTGCTTTCCGACCAATGGGAAGATGTGCCATGGACAGAGGCGTTCAAGGGCTCAGAGAACCTGACCCCCGTTTTTGACAGCCAAGAGTCACTCTACACCACGGCCAGCCAGCTATTGGACGAAGCCATACCCCTGCTAGGTGCGGAGGAGTCCATCTTCTCGCCCGGTGGCGATGACCTCATCTATGGTGGCGACCTCAGCCTATGGGCAAAGGCCGCCTATGGCATTCAGGCCCGCCTGGCCATACACCTTGTCAATAAAGGTGGCAGCTATGCTCAGGATGCCATCGATGCTGCTGCCCGGTCTTTTGCCAGCCCGGAAGAGGATTTTCAGTTCATCTACAACAGTGTAATCCGCAACCCTTGGCATACGAACGTGGCACTGGCCAATAATACCGGCAACTTCAGCTTTGCACAAGGCGCATATTTTGTCAATCAGCTCAATGGCAGCATTTACCCAGACGTCGACCCCCGCCTGAACATCCTGGCTACTCTAGACGAGGGCGCGACAGCCTACATCGGCATCGAGTCTTTCAATACAGAAGCACCAAGCAACACCGTTAACTTCCGGGTAGATACCTGGCACAGCCGTGAGCTCGCTCCAATGGAAATGGTGACTTACGCCGAGATGAAATTCATCGAAGCTGAGGCCTACCTGGCACTCAATCAGCCCGATGCAGCCTACACGGCTTACCTGGCTGGCATTGAAGCCGATATGGGCAAGCGAGGTGTAGGCGCTGCGGATATAACCGCTTATCTCGGCGCTCCTTCAGTAGCAGTAGGCGCGGGCAGCCTCTCCCTCGAGGAGGTCATGCGGCAGAAGTACATCGCCCTTTTCCTCAACCCGGAAGCTTGGGTAGACATGCGCCGCCACAACTACAGTACAGAAGTGTACAAAGGCTTTATTACACCAGACCCCGTTATGTGGGGCGGGCCTGCACAGCGGGCGCTCTATCCACTAGATGAGCTGAACCGCAATGGGGCTGAAGTGGAAAAGGTAAGCAAGCCTTTCGGCCAACCGATGTGGCGCGACCAATAATTCTTAACGATCAAATGATTATTCTTATGTTCAAAATAAAGCAAGCCCTTCCAATGCTGCTGATACTGGCCGCTATGGCACTGAGCTTCAGCAGCTGTTACGAAACCCCTGATTGGGTAGATGAGAATACAGCGCCCGGGCTGGGCAGCTATCCCGTTATCGCCTCTCTTGCCGTCTCCAATGGGGATAGCTTCAAAGCAGGAGAGACCGTAGAGCTCGACCTGCGCTATTGGTCGGACGACCCGATACGGGAAATTGTCCTGACTGCTGTCATCAATGAAGAACGCACAGAGGCCGGCTCTTTCAACTATGAGCCCAACTTCGCAGAAGATAGTCAGACCGATAAGCTGTTGATGAACTATGCCATACCGCCGGACCTGCCGGCAGAAGTGGCCAGCATCACCTTAGAGGTGGAGATCATCAATGAGAATACATTGACCCGTTCTTCTTCGGTCAGTGTAGCTATTGCTGAATAAAGCCCTATGGTGGCCCGACAGGGCAGGCCATCTGGCTCTACAGTGCTTATAACGCAGGCAGCCCGGCTCCTCGAAATGAGGTAGCCGGGCTGCCTTTTTTATGCGGCCAAGGGCTTGCCTAGGCGGTGCCCGCTACGACCACCACAATTTCGCCTTTCACCTTTGCCTGCGCGCTGTAATGGGCTGTAAGCGCTGTAAGGGTGTCCGTGCGCACGTCTTCGTGCAGCTTGGTCAGCTCCCTGGCCACACAGGCCAGGCGCTCCGGCCCGCAGTGCTCCGTGAGCTGCTCCAGGCACTTGACTAAACGGTACGGAGATTCATAAAGCACGAAGGTCACAGGCAATGTAGACAGGTACTGCAGACGGGTCTGCCGGCCTTTTTTGTGTGGCAAAAAGCCTTCAAAGTGAAATTTATCGCAAGGGATGCCCGATGAAACCAATGCCGGCACAAAAGCTGTCGCGCCTGGCAGGCACTCTACCCGTACTCCAGCTTCTACGCACGCCCTGGACAATAAGAACCCGGGGTCCGAAATACCGGGCATGCCGGCATCCGTGATCAGCGCCATTTGAACACCGCTCTGCATCTGTGCTACAAGCCCTTCTGTAATGGCATGCTCGTTGTGCGCGTGGTAAGCCCGCAGTGGGGTCTCTATGGCATAATGCGACAGCAGCTTCTTTGAAGTCCGCGTATCTTCTGCTAAAATGACATCTACTTCTTTCAGGAGGCGCAGTGCCCTCAGGGTAATATCTTCCAAATTGCCGATAGGGGTAGGGACAAGGTAGAGCATAGGGAGGCGTTTGAAAAGGTTGAAGAAATGCCACCGGTGCCGGGCGAAAACCCCTGGGGCTAACTGCGGTGGACAAGCTGACGGGCTACAGAAAAAATGACGTAAAGGGCAACCACAGCAGAAAATGCTGCCTCCCGGATGATGATCAGCAAAAGGGCGGCGATGCCCGCAAAAATGAACTTCACCTCGTTGCCTGCCCACCTCAATGATTTGAACTTGAGGGCGAACATCGGGACTTCCGCAATGAGCAGGTAAGATTGCAGTACGATTATGGCATAGAGGGGATAGGGGGAAGCAACGACCCCATGCCCGATGCCGTAGCTGTCTAGTGTATAAATGAGCATCAGGCCAGCTGCGAACATAGTGCTCGAAGGCGTCGGCAAACCAATAAAGCCATCTGTCTGCCGGTCGTCAAGGTTGAACTTCGCGAGACGGTAGCCAGAAAAAGCTGACACCAGGAAGCCCGGCGCTGCAGCCCACTGCAGCCCCTCTGCCCCTTCTTGCCCGCTAGCAGACAGCAGCAGCATATAATAAATCGCACCGGGGGCCACTCCGAAGGAGACCATATCTGCGATGGAGTCCAGCTCCTTGCCCAAGTCAGAATACACACCAAGCAGACGGGCCACGAGGCCATCCGCGTAGTCGGCCAAAACCGCCCCAAGAATAAACCAAAAGCCAGCCATATACTGCCCGGCCAGTATACTGACTACTGCACAACAGCCTAGAAAAAGGTTGGCCAGCGTGATGAGGTTTGGAATATGCTTTTTCACAGTGGGCTCTTTTTAGAAGTTAGCGCCAAAGGTAACCAAATTTCAGGGCTGTGCCAGGCTCCAACATTCGATAAGGCCAGCCCTCCTAACCAACCATATCGTATTTTGCCAGCGTCTGTCATTTATAAGCCTGCACCGGTACAATAGCCTTGGCCCAAACAGGTTATTAGTCTTGATGCGAAGGGGATCTCTGCAGGGTTGAAAGCAGCTCATCTCCCCTACGCCACTGGCCAGGCGCATGAAGCCTACGGTTCAGCGTAAAGCGCAGGGGCGTAAACCAAAATGCCACGGGCGTTTATGCTTTTCGGGCTTTATAGCCGGGCATTGGCCTAGCGCTGCGAAGGGGCGGCAGGCCTGATAAGGCCGAGCGGACAGCGAGCCCCGTAGCATAGCGGCACCTGCCATCGGGCAGGGGCAGGCCCCAAAAAACGGCAATCTGGTTGGTGCCCAAGCGTAGTGCCCAAACAAGCCCCGTTTGAAATTGTATATTTATAGCCTGCCGGCTCAGAATTTCCAATTGCCGGCTCGTTGGGCCGTGCCCCAATTGAGGCCTGAACCCCAAAAACTCCTGCAGGAAAGCTTGCTCCATCAGCCTTTAACCTGCTAACCCGAATGCAACAGCTATGAAAAACTGCTTACTTTTTTCACTCCTCCTTGCCGCTGGAACCCTCCCACAATGGGGCTTTGCCCAAGGTGAAGATTGTAATACTGCTACCCCGCTTTCCGACGTAAGCAGCTGGTGCTCCGAGCCCGGCGCTTTCTCCAATGTGGGGTCTAACGATTCGGGGTTCTCCCCTGGCTGCTTCCCCAATGCACAGCCCAATTTGGATGTTTGGTTCTCTTTTGTAGCGGAAGCCACAGATGTAAACATCAGCGTAGCAGGCGCAACCGGGCAGAGCAATGGCGGCACTCTGGTGCAGCCACAGTTCGCGCTCTACAGCGGCAGTTGCGGTGCCCTGACTGAGATCGGCTGCTTTTCAGATGCCCTGGGAGACAACGGCGGGCAGCTGTTCGCATCTATGCTGACCATTGGGCAGACCTACTACATACAGGTGGGTGCCCGCGGAGGCAATTCCGGCACTTTCCAACTTTGTGTCAACAACTTCAACGCCATCCCCAACCCTTCCAGCGACTGCGCTACCGGGGTAATCCTTTGTGACAAGTCGCCTTTTACCGTAGAGCAAGTGACCGGAGTGGGCAATAACGGCAATGAGATTGACGACGTAAGCTGTGGCACCATCACCTGCCCCCTTTCGGAAAGCGGGTCGGCATGGTACAAATGGACCTGCGACGAGCCCGGCTCTCTGACCTTTTCTCTCAATCCGCTCAACCCTGCCGACGACCTGGACTTTGTCCTCTACGAGCTGCCCAACGGCATAGACGACTGCAGCGGCAAATTCGACCTGCGCTGCATGGCATCAGGAGAAGTGGTCGGAGCCGACTTTGAAGTGTGGGAGCCCTGCACCGGCGCTACGGGGCTTGCGACAGGAGAAACGGATGTGGGGGAAACCTGCGGTTGCGATACCGGCGACAACAACTTCATCGCGCCTATTGATATGGAAGCGGGCAAAAGCTACGCTCTGGTCGTCAACAACTTCAGCCAGTCGGGCAGCGGCTTCACCGTCGAATTTGGGGGCACGGGCACCTTCCTGGGGCCAGAGGCCGAGTTCAGCACCAATGCGCCCAATGATACCGTCTGCCTGGAGGCCAGCGTCCTCTTCACCGATGAGTCGAGTTTTGTAGGCGGCATCTCCAGCTGGACCTGGAATTTCGGGGAAGGCGCCAGCCCGGAGACCATAACCGGCCAAGGGCCACACGCCATTGATTATGACACGCCCGGGCTGAAGAATATCGTCCTTCGCGTATCTACTCCGGATGGCTGTGTCATTACTCACATTGAGACCATATTTGTACAGTGCTGTGAGGGAGATTTCACCGTAGACGCCGACATTTCCAACCTCCTTTGCCCAGGCGACACCAACGGCAGCATCGCCCTTTCGCCCTCCAATGACAACCCGCCTTATACCTTTATTTGGGGAACCGGAGCTACGGCAAGCAGCATAGGGAGCCTAGCAGCAGGCGACTACACCGTGACGATAACCGATGATTTCACTTGTGATACGGTGCTGACCTATACCGTGATGAGCCCCGACACTTTTGACATAGATACCCTCTTGACCATGCCCACCTGCAATGGGGGCACTGATGGGGGCATCAACCTACAGGTGAGCGGCGGCACCCCTCCTTATACCTTCAGCTGGGAAAATGGCCCCTTTACCAACGACAACACCTACACCGGCCTGGCCGTAGGCGACTACCCAGTGACCATACGAGACGCCAACGGTTGTGAGGCAGACCTGGTTATACCCGTCCGGGAGCTAGAGCTACAGCTCACTTCTTTGGAGGAGAGCATAGTAGACCCTTCCTGCACAGGCTTTTCTGACGGGGCCATCACCATTGACATCGCCAATGGGCAACCGCCCTATCAGTACGACTTCAATGATGGGGGCGGGTTTGCCAATAGTAATGTACGGACGGGGCTCACCGCCGGCACCTACATCGTTGACGCAGTAGACGCCAATGGCTGTGTGGGGCAGTTTGTGCTCACCCTAAACGATCCGCCCCTGCTCGAAATCTCTTTTGACCTCTTGGGCATCAGCTGTTTTGGAGAAACCGATGCTGTGCTCACGGCCGTAGGCACCGGAGGCACGGGGAGCTACAGCTACCGCTGGGAGGACAACAGCACAGGCGCAGTGCGCAACAACCTAGGCGAGGGCGTGTACGCTGTTACCATTACAGACGCCAACGGCTGCACTGTGGCCGGGGATACGGCCATACTGCAGCCCCCCTTGCTCGAGCTTGAGGTAGCCAGCCTCCAAAATGTGGTATGCTTTGGCGACACCACGGGGCTCATCCTGCTGCAGGGCACTGGCGGCACTCCCCCCTACGAGTACAGCATAGGCGGCAGCAGTTTTCAAGTCGCCCCCTTATTTGAAAACCTTGGGGCTGGCGCTTACTCCCTGAGCATCATGGATGCCAACGGTTGCCTGGCCGCAATAGATACCCTCATCACTCAGCCGCCTCAGCTCACCGTGGATGCAGGGCAGGACATACGCATCTCCCTAGGCTACTCTGATGACATCAATGCTGTATCCAGCAACCCGGATGTCGCTTACAATTGGATGCCCCCAGACTCCTTGTCTTGTACAGACTGCCCCCGGCCTGTGGCCAACCCGGTCAACACTACCACCTACACCATAGCGGTAACGGATGAAAACGGGTGTACAGCTCTGGACAGCGTCACGGTAAGGGTCATTAAAAACCGGCCAGTGTACATTCCTGACGCCTTTTCCCCCAACGATGACGGCAGCAACGACTTTTTCACAGCCTATGCCGGGCCTGGCGTCAGGCAGATCAGAGCAATGAAAATCTTCAACCGCTGGGGCGGGCTTGTATTTGAGGGGGGCAATTTCCAGCCCAACGAACCTGCAAGGGGCTGGGACGGGCTCATTGGCGATGAGCCTGCAGCTATCGGGGTATATGCCTGGCTGATCGAGGTAGAGTTTATCGATGGGGTCGCCATCCTCTTTGAAGGCGACCTCCACCTCATACGCTAAGGCAAGGCCTTAAACACGAAAGGGTTTCAGGGCAATGCCTTGAAACCTTTTCTGATATGATAACAACAGCGCCAAGTAAGCTTGGCGCTATGATTTTGGTTTTGCTATTGGATATAAGTGCTTTTAAACAAAGCCTACATCCCAATCTCCGCCTCTTTCTCCAAGCGGTAGCGGGCCTTCAGGCGCTCGTTGCGGCGCTCCACTGATGGCTTTGAAAACTGCTTGCGGCGGCGTAGTTCCTTAATTACGCCAATATTGCGGTGCTTGCGCTTGTAGCGCTTCAGTGCGCGGTCGATTGATTCTCCGTCTTTTACATTAATGATGATCATGTAACCTCACAATGTTTTGAAAAGCCAGGCTTTTCCTATGATTAATTAAAAAAGGTTCAGTAACTGCCGGTGCTTCACCGGGCAAAATAAAGGTGGCCCTTGTAAATTTTGCCCGGCAAAGGTAAATAAATATTATCCATTCGGCAAGAAAAAAATCTATTGTGATCTAAGCAGCCGGACAGCTCGCTCGACATTGGCTTTTTGAAAAGTATTGGCTATCTTTACTGCCCCAAAGATAGCCCATCGGCTATATCCACCTGCTACTTAAAAGCCTCAACATTTTCCTGTCATTATAGAAGTTCAACTTGGACCGCCCTGTCCTCTATTGGCATAGGCCCCTCCCCCGCAAACACACTGAGCAGCATTAGCCCATGTTTTAGCACGAACTTAAACGTCAGGCAAATGCACAAAAAGCTGTTTCTCCTTATCCTCCTTTTCCTTTCCGCCGCAGAAGGGATTAGCGCACAGAAAGCATGTACCGATTGGCTCAAGGCTACACAGGCCGATACGCTAAAGACCGCAAACGCAGCACTCTTGAGGCTCGGCCAGTTCATTCAGGAAGAATCCCCGTACATCCCCTGCCTACGGCAATATTATATGCAGCACTTCAAAGAGGATAAGCGGATGCTCCCCTACTTCTACTCCGAATTGGGCCGGATGCATGTACAGCTCAATAATTATGACTCTGCGCTCCACTTCCTCGCCCTTTCTGTGGCAGAAGCCCCCCCGGAAGAACGCAAAAAGCATGCAGATTACCGCTTCTTCCTGTCCGGCAACATAGAAATCCTCCGCGGGGACTACCCAAAGGCGGTTGCCTATTTTGAAGAATACCTCGATTCTGCCAAATGGGATACCGATTATTCCACTACTACGGTAAATGTTTTGACCAATATGGGCACCGCCTACCACGAAATGGGGCAGCCGGGCAATGCAATGGCCTACTTCACACAGGCACTGCACCGCGTAGAAATGGATACCACAGCCCGTGGGCACTTCTACCGCAAAGCCATGATAGAGCACAACATCGGCATCTGTATGATGGAAGAAGGCAAGCTGGAAAAGGCGCAAAAACAGTTTTTAGCGCTGGAGCAGAAAGTCTCCGCACATCATCCCTCTTACCCTTATATGGAGCGGCTGATCAATAACAGCATTGGCAAAACCTACCTCGACCAAGGCAACTTGGACAAGGCTCAGGTTTACCTGGAAAAGGTCTTCCAGAACTTTTCCCCCGACCTCAACCAGATCAACTTCAGCTGGCAGATCATGGAGCTCTACACCCGGCTGCAAAGCCCGGCAAAGCTGAAAACCGTATTGGACACCGTACAGCACTATTATCAACGCGCAGCGCTAGCACCGGGGGCAGAGTACTATTTTTTCTTAGGCCAGCATGCGCTTTTGGAGCAAGCCCCCCTAAAAACAGCAGTGCTGCATTTTCATCAAGCCCTGGACCTTGCCCAAACAGACTCCATGGACCTTTATATAGGAAGAGCCCTGGAAGCCCTGTCCAAAGCCTACTCCCAACAACAAGATTTTGCAAAAGCTTACCAATACGCCAGCAAGCTGGCTCAATGGCAGAAAAAAAGGGAACGGTCCGAGCAGATCCGCATGACCCAAGACTACACCGCCGCCTATGAGCTCTCCAAATACCTGCAGCAAGCAGAAATGGCAGAAAAAAAAGCCAGCATTGCAGCCCAACAGGCCGCCTTGGCCAAACGGCGGGCCCAGTACACTACCATACTTACCTTCCTTGGCCTGCTGTCTGCCTTTCTCATGGGGCTGAGCTTTTATCAGTACCGCAAACAAGCGGTAGCCCGGCAGGAGGCCAACCGCGAACGGAGCCAAAGGCTGACACAGGAAAAAGCCATGATCACACGGCAACTGGAGTACCAGCAAAAGGCCGTTATCGATAAAAGCCTATGGGCTGCGGGGCTCCGCAATAAGGTGAGGGAAACCATTGAGCGCTACCACAAGCGCCCAGAGTACCTCCTAAGGAAGATCCACCTGATTTTTACGGAGTCCGATACCCTGCCAACCCTCGAAAAAGAATTTGAACTGTTCTATCCGGAATTTGCCCGCCAGATCATCAGCTCCGCACCAGGGCTGACGCAAAAACAAATCCGCTATGCCATGCTATTTGCCATGGAGCTCTCCAATAAAGAGGTAGCTGAAATCATGAGCGTAACGCCTAAAGCCGCTGCCATGGCCCGGTATCGCCTGCGCGAACAGCTTGGGCTGAAAGAAGGGGATGAACAGCTCGACATTTACCTGCGCAACATCCTTTTACAATCGGGCGCGGAGAATATCCTGATGGCCCTAGAAACGACTTAAAAAAGGTTTGGAGCTCGTTCCTATTGCCAACCAACGCTTTATGAGCCTGGCTTCCTCACTGATTTTTCATTTTGCCCGCTAAACTCATCTGCTGTAGCTTCGGAAGAACCCTGCTGCCACGCTAGCACATCAAGCGGGCATAACCCACTGATCCTCAATAAAACCCTCCCAACAAGCCCTTAAACAAAAAGCCCGGAGTACACTGCTGCGCTCCGGGCTTCCAAGCCTGCCGTATTTACCTATACAGCCAGCCTGATGAGAAAACGGTATTACCTGCTTAGGATATAACGGATACCGACAGAGCCATAGCCCCCGCCAAACCCATTTCCGTAGCCGTTGACAAAAAAGGTCGGGATCCAGTCTACGGTCAGGTTGATCGGTGTGTCGTCAAAAGCGTAATCAAGCCCCAGGTACCCCTGAATCCCAATAGCCGTCGTAGAGTAATCATCGTCAAAGAAAAAATCATCGGCGTAGTTCCAGAACGCTATCGTGGCACCTCCACCAAAGTAGTAGTACAACCCATCCAGCCCCTCGATATCAAGTGGCTTGTGGATTTGGTAAGCTGCGCTCACAGATACGTAGCGGCCGTAGCCCCAGCCGCGGGTGCCAACGTAAGCTTCAATAGCGCTGCCGTTGTCGTTGAGGACATACTTCAGCGAAGCCGATAGCGGATAGCCCAAGCGGGCACCAACTGCAGTCTTGTAGTCCTGTGCCTCCGCAGAACCGGAGAACAGCATACAAACTGCGAATACAGGCAGTAGTACAATCAGTTTTTTCATGATAGTAAGGGTTTAATGGATTAATTTTTTTCCCAGCCTGTTTCTCCAGTTTTGCACACCAAAGATAAACGATATTTGAACCTTGGCAAGAAATATTGACGTATTTCACCTGCCACAAAACCAGAGAACGGCCTGCAGGCGCAAGCTCAACGGTCGTTTTTGGGGGCTTCCCCTGCCTCACAGGCAGGGGCCGCTATGCTGCGGGGCTCGCTGTCCGCTCGGCCCTAACGGGCTTGCCACCCCTCCGCAGCGCTAGCCCGATGCCATTCAGGGCGCCTGAGTTGCAATGCCCACATTAGAACGCTTCTGAAAAGCCATCGCCATCCTCTACCAGGCGCCCCTGCCCATTCTCAATATAAGCATTGTTCGGATCTCCCCTATCATCTACCATAAACAACGATTGCTGCATATCGCGGATGCCATCGTCCGCTACAATCCCAGAGTAGACCTTGGTAATGAGCGTAGTGTGCCCCTCTGTGTCTTCGGATTCTATGCGCACATAAATCGTGAAACGGTCTCCGCTGCCAGAGATGAAGCTTCCATATTCCTGCCCCATTGTATTGGCCTGCTCGAAGGCGACCAACAGTGTCAGGTCGTCACGGTTGAAGTTGGAAAAGGTGACCCGCTCATCTTCAAAGGTATGGCCAGGGATAAGAAAATCATCAAAATTGCTGCTCACGAGGTTCAAAGGTGATATCCGGTAAGACCCAGACAAACGGGGCGGGTTGGTGCCACTGTACAGCACCTGCCCGTTGGCCCGGATTTCATCCAGGACTTCATCCGGTATGAAGTCCTGCCCAGGGGCAGCACAATCGTCTTTTTTACAGCCAGCTGCCAGCAGCAGAGCAAAAAGGGCCAGGGTACTGCCCAGACGGAGATAAAAGTAATGTCGCATTGGTACTAATTTTTTGGTGGTCAAACAACAGCTCAGCAGCTGTTTGCCCCATTAGTACCTTGCCGCCCGGTTAGGTACCCATCCGGTTCGTTTTTTTTATTTCCTTACGGCCCTTTTTCCAGCCTCACCAACTGCTCGAGCTCATAAAGCCCGGGGATGCTCTCCAGAAAGTTGGCGTCCTTACAGGAAAAAACCAAGTGCAAGACCTTCCCTCCGTGCATAACATACAAGTGCCGCCGGAAGAAATCGTAATACTGAACCCGCTCGCGCTCTATACGGGCAATCGCCGGCTGCCCATCAAGCATAGCCGCTGCCAGGTCAATACCGGGCTCAAGATGGGATGCAGCCCACGCTGCCACATCCTCTGCCCCATCTGACGGCAACAGCTCATACTGCACCCGGGGCTGCCCATAATCGCCCCGCTTGTACAGGCGCTGTATCCCAGGCTCGTGCACCCACCCTTCCCGATGATAGAAAACGAGCCCAGGGAGGGCCTCCACAGATTGAAAGTCCGCTGCCAGCTCTGCTGCCCCAGGAAGGGTAGGGGCAAAGGCACGGCCAAAACCGTCAAGGTACCCAAACTGCTCATCGTTTATATATTGTGCCACCACGCCTTGCCTGCGGAGCGCAGCACACAACCCCCCAGTAGCGGTATAGTCCCCACATCCCTTCAGCAGGCGGTACTTTAGCGGGGCCAGCTCCTGCCCATGCACAGACAGCAGCCCGAACCGGCCATTGTTCTGCACGGCCAGCACATCGGCAGACAGCGGGCGCAAATGCATATAAACCGGGGGGATGCGCACCACACCGTCTGTACTGATATACCCCCATAAGCCGTCCTTGCTTTTGACCAGGTAGCCAGACCTCCCATGTCTTTCCAGGAGGGTGTATGCTCCCGGGCGGGACAGCCAATTGCCAGATTCATCAATCAGCCCCGGGCGCTCCCCTTCGTAGGCCACTGCCCGCCCCTGCTCAAAGGGGTGGATGAGGTCAAATGCAGCAGGTATCAAGATGGCTCCGCTCTGCCCGATCAAGCCCATTTCCCCTTCTCTGAACATCCAAAAGGTGGTATCGCCCCGCCAGATCAAACGCTCGTAAACAAACGGCAAACGCTCATGCCCCTGCCCGTCTATAAGGCCAGCCTGCCCTTTTCGCTTGGCCAGGAAACAGCCCGGCCCTGCCTCCGAAAGGGCTTCGAAGTAAACCGGCGTGACCGCTTCCCCATTTACCGTGCCCAGCCCCCAAAGCCCATCTTGCTGCAGCAGCACCAGCCCGCCGGGCAGCAGCTTTACTTCATCGTACACCGCCTCCCAAACGGGAGTACCGGTGAGCAACCGCAGGCCATACCTCCCATTCTCCACAAATACCTCTGCAGCGGCAGGTTTTTCCAGCCATGCTTGCGGCAGCTCGCCGGGCCCGGGCCGCACCCACTCCTGCCGTTGCCCAGCCGTATCCGACAACACCATGCCCCAATCTGCCCGGTACAGGCCCAATTGGCGCTCCTGCTCTTCCAGGCTTAGCAACAACTGCCCGCGCTCTTCCCGCCAGCGCCCCTTTTTCAGCTCCTGAGCACCCCGCACCGCGTACCGGAGCGCCCCGCCTTCCCGGAGCTCATAGTAAGCCTGCCCGCCCCAAGCTGCCCACCATCCCGTAAGGCCGCCGCCGGCCCCACTCCGGCTGTAGAACCTAAGCGACCGCTCCTGAAGGCCCGAAGCCGTAAAATAACTTTCGCGGGAAGCCCACTCAACGCCGCTGCCCTGCGGGTAGATGATGCGCTCCTGCTCCTGCAGCACCCCTCCGCTGAGCCATACGCGCTCTACGCAACGGCCGAGCTCATCCCTGACTTCAAATTCGGCTCCATCTGTTCCAAACGCCCGGTAGAGGGTATCTTTGCCCTCCGGCACCGCTATCCAATAAGGCAGGCGGGCTACAGCTTCCTGCAAAGCCGCTACTGCCGCCCCCGCTTTCTGAAACAGATGGGCTTCCTTTTCCAGCTCTACCCCTTCAGGTGTATAGCTTTTTTCCAAGCTGCCCACCCTGACCTGTACCTCCGACAGCCGCTCTTCCTCGCCATAGCTGCCGGGCTGTACCTGATAGGCCAGCTCATAAATGCGTACATCCGGCTGCGCGCCTGCTGACAGCAAGGCTGCAAAAAGCATTGCCCCGCACAGTATGCTCTTAATCCTCATGCTCTTGTATTAACTTTTGGTAATCGCGCCTCCTCCTTACCTTGTCCAAAGAGGGCGCAGTACGTATCCAAGCCAAGTCTGTATAGCCGTTTTCAATGGCCATGCTCAAGGCCCGGACCGCTTTCCGCCCCTTTCCCCTGCAAGCCCAAAATACGGCATGATTGATCTGTACAGAGGGCTCACCGGCGAAAGCCTCCGCAAAAGCCTTATTGACGGTTTCTGCTTCAGCAAAACGCCCCAGCCGGGCCAAACAGATGCCGCGGATGGCATAAGCAGCACCCCGGAAATCTTCATTGGCTTCGATCGCCCGCCCCAGCCAGTCAAGGGCCGCCTCGTCTTGTCTGAGGTGATAAGCTGAAACGCCCAGACGGTACAGAATATTGGCATTGCCCGCTGAGCGGGCCTCCATTTCTTCCAGCCGGCCCAACGCCTGTGCATAGGCTGTACGGTAGCCTGTGGTGTCCCCCAAATAACGGCTCGACCGCCCCATCAGAAAGAGGATATCTACTTCAAAATCATTATTGGGGATATGTGCTTGGCTATGTTCCAATGCCCGCTGCCCTTGCCGCCGAGCCTTCTCCAAATCGCCCTGCTGCAGGTAGAGCCGTGCCTGGTCAAAGTAGACTTTCCATAGCCCAGGGTGAGCAGGGGAAGCCTCCTGAAGCAGTGTGGCTACGCTATCCTGCTGTTGCAAGGCCTGCGCGGTAAGCCCCAGCTGCTCCAGAATGGCAGCAGCCTGCCCGTGGGCCTGCGCCTGCTGTAGAACAGGAGCGCCAGCCTTGCGCCAAATGCGGGCAGCAGCCTGACTGTCCGAAAGGGCTTCTCCCGGCGAGCCCATGGCCAGGCGGGCCGCAGCGGCACCAAAATAAGCCATGCCCAGCACAGGGGGAGCCGAGCCGGGCATGGCTTCTAACTTTTCAATCGTTTTTTCGAACCAGGGCAAGGCCTCCCCTGGCCGTCCTTGGAATTGCAGGCATTGCCCAAGGCCTAGAGCGGCCATGCCGTTGTCCGGGGCTTCGCGCTGCGCCTCCATTATGGGCACAGCACGCTCATATAACCGTATAGCATCGCCCAGCTTTTGCTGATACTGCAACGCCCGGGCATAGCCCGTCAAGGCCAGCCCGAGCCCTAAGCCGCCCGCTTCCTCTTTTTCCAGCAGGGCTACAGCAGCTTTGTATGCACGTGCCATAGCTGGCAGGTCTGCCGCCTGCTCTGCCGCCAGCCCAATCTGGTTGTGCACTCCGGCCTGGGCATAAGGCGGAGCGCCATGCGGCATCAAGGCCAATGCCTTTTGGGTAGTGCGCAAGGCTGCAACTGGCGAAAGCGGCATTTGGGCCTGCCCCAGTTTTTGGTAAGCGAGGCTGAGCTGCGTACTGTCAACAGGCGATTCTTCCTGCAGCTTACCGATAGATTCTTGCAGCAACGCAGCCCCCTCCTGATAGCCCCCACGCTCCACAGCTTGTGCTGCTTCTAACATCAAAATCTGTGCCTCTTCTCCAGGGCCTTGTGCCAGTTGGCGGGCAAGGGACAACGCTTCCGCAGCACCTTCCTTGCCAGCACCGCTTGCTTGTGCCTGGGCGAGCAGTAGAAGGGCTCTGAAACGCTCCTCCCGATGATAACCTAAGGCTTCGTATACCTGAAGGGCTTTCTTAGCAGCCTCGGCAGCCAATGCCCTCTTTTGCAGCAGCAAATGCGTTTGGGCCTGCATATAGTAAGTGTTCGCCAAAAATGTGCTGGCTCCCCCTACCATCTGCTTTTCCATCAAAGCTACCGCTTGGGAAAGCCATTGCTGGCTAGCAGATGGGGCTTTCTCGGACAAGCTGATGTTGCTCAGCAGCAGGTACAAATTGGCCAGGGCCATGCTCTCCACACCTTCTTGTTGGTAGATGCTCAGCGCGGCTTCTGCTACTGAGGTGGCCTGCTCCGTTTGGCCAGAGCGCAGCAACAGATCGGCTTCGGCCTGCATCAGGTTGGCAAGCAGCAGCCCCTGCCCTTCTGTGCGCACTATGATGCTCCTTGCTTGCCGGAGTGACGCCTGGGCTTCCGCTATTTTGCCCAAAGCCATGTACTGCGCGGCGTAGGCTTCATAAACCATGGCCAAAGCTGGGCTGCCCGGCTGTGCCTGTTCAATCTGCTCCTTGGCCTGCGCCAGGTAAGCCAAGGCTTGTTCTGCATCTCCGCGCTCAGCCGAAAGGCTGCCCAACACTTGATAGGCTAGCCCCAGGCCTGCGTTATCCGGGCTGAACGCCAAAAAATCTGACTCAGCAGCACGCGCCAGTGCCTCTGCTTTTTCCCATTGCCCCTGCGCCATCGCCACATTAGCGAGCCCTACCCTTGCATTGGCGGACACAAGGGGGAGCTGCGTGCCATCCAGTGCAGACAAGGCCCGTTCAAAGTACTGTTCTGCTTCAAGATAACTGCCATACTGTAGGTAGGCCATCCCCAGCCCTACCTGCATAGTGCTTTCACCAGCGAGGCGGACAACCGGAGGGGCGGAAGCCGCTGACCAGTTCCGGATGGCCTGCCTGTACCAACGGACGCTTTCCGCCATATCCCCCTGCTGCATGGCAAGGTTCCCCAAGTCCATCAGCAATAGGACACCAGAAGTTTCCCGCAAAGGGCTTTCATCCGTATCCAAAGCTTGGGCTGCTTCTTCAAAAGCATCTGCTGCCCGGGAAATCTGCCCGAGGTTCAGCCATGCGCTGCCCTGCGCACGCCAAGCCCTCGCTTTTTCAAAAGCGGAAGCGGATGCCCCGGCTATAGCAATCGCCTTCTTTGTCACCTCGATTACCTCGGGGTACTGCCCCTGAAGATTTTTGGCTTCGGCCAACGTATTCCAAAGCATAAGCCGGATGCCATCAGAAAAAGGGCTGGAAGCCAGGGCAGAGCGTATTTCCTGTTCCAAGCCCGTGCTCCCCCTGCCCAAGAGCGCCAACTGCTGCAACTGCTCCCCCAGCAAAAGCAAACGCTTCTCCGGGCCAAAACTGCTCTCTGGCAGTAGCTGCAGGATAGTGTCATTGGTCAGAAGGGCTTTGTCCACCTGCAGCTTTAAGGTATAGGCCTCGGCCTGCAGCTCATAAGCTTCGATGATCTGATCTATTTCTGCACGGCTGAGCCGGATACGCTCCTCTTCCGCTTCAATATTCTCTTGTGCAGACGCGATATCCCCAAGCGCACGCTGAGCCCGATCATTGAGGCGGGCCTCCTCTAAGAGCGCGATCACTTTTTCCTGCTGTCCTGCCCGCAGCGCTTCATAAGCTTTGATATAGAGGCTTGATGCAAAATCCAGGTTTTTGCCGGCCAGCTGCAAGCTGTGCACAGACAACTGCGACAGGGCTTGCTCCAGCTGCTTTTCAAGAAGTGCAATGGCTTCATCCCGGCTGACAAGCGTACGGCCATACTTTTCCTCCAGCCCTTGCAGCGCCTTAGCCTTGGCGGCCCCCTCCGTCCGCAAATCTTGTATGATGCTATCGCGCCGGGCGGTCAACTGAGCTACATTGATGGCATAAAACTCTGCCATAGCCTGAGCGATAGCGCCAGGTTTAGCCATGAAGACCCTCAGGAGTGACGGGTCTCCTACCGTCACCGTAGCCAAGGCCCTTTTGTTGACGACCTCTAGCCCAGGCTTATTTACGCTGACGGCTATTGTGCTGGCAGGCGGGAGGCCCACAAAACGCAGCAGAAACTGCCCTTCTTCATCTGTCACCCGGGGCACTGCGCCTTCTCCAGCCAGCACTTCTGCGCCAGGAACGACTTCGAGCACGCCCGTACGATAACGGCTATTGTGGATAGTGACCTGCCCTGCACGCTCCAGCTGCTGCGCCCACACAGGACAAGCCAGCAGCAGCAGCAGCCATGTAATCAATCTGCTCATTGCTCAATTTTTAGCATCACTTCTATTTCCTGCTGGGCTTGTGGGGGGATGCGGGAGGCTTTCCATGGGGTATATCCTTCTTTGAAAACGCGGAGGGTCTGAAACTGCCGCTGCTCGGCTTCCGGTATGCTTATGCTAAACCAGCCGGTAGAATCTGAATGCCCGTGCAAGGCGCCCACCCGTACTGTAGCCCCTGCAATGGGCTGCCCAGTCTCAAAGTCTTGTACGCTGCCGAAAAGCCGGTCCAGCCCTGAAAGGCCAACTGCGACAAAAACGGGCTGCCCGGGGCGCAGGTTGTACAGGGAGTCTTCTGCCAGATTGTAATAAGGCTCTCCCTCTGTGTCTTCTACTTCAATGCGCACCTGCGCACCCGCACTGAAAAACGAAGCGGGGATCTCATTGAAGACAGCTTGCCCAGCCTCATTGATACCCTTGGCCCGGACTGCCTGTCCGTAAATGAGGCGCACAGCTCCCCGGTTTTGCAAGGGCAGCTCCCTTACGCCATTTTTGCCATGTACAAATACCGTAAGGCTGTCTGAGCTAGCGGGCCAAAACAGCCAGGCGCTAGCCAGCAGCAATAGGCCCAGGCCTGTACCCGCCAGTATACGCGCCCATGGCCAGGCCGGGCCAGAGCGGGGCACTGCTTTACCCTCAGCCCATGCAGCGGATAATTCGAGCAGGGCAATCTGTACCCGTACCCGCTCAGGGCCAGCCTCCTGTACACTGATTGCCCCCAACTGCTCTTCCTGCTTCACGCGGGATAGCCGCGCACGCAGTATGGTAAGGACATCAGCGTAAGGGCTCTGCTCCTCAAGGCTGTTTTCCAAAATATCCATAGCCTGTACCAGCCGGCCACGGCCTACCGCCTGCTTTACCTGCAAATGTATTCCTGAACGGTCCATGCTTTCACTTTTTGTAGAGGGCCAGGCTAAATTTACCAAAAAAGTGCGGCTGCAATGCCATCAGCCAGAAAGCGGGCTTGTGGAGACAAGAAAAAGCGCCCCCCAGATTGCACCAATTGCCCTTGCTCCAGGAATATGTGTGCTTCACGCTGAAAGTGTGGGGCCGCCTGCGGGTCAATTGCTTGGATTTGCTCCAAACTGACGCCCCAAGATGTCCGAAGGCCCGTCATGATGTATTCATTGTAGCGGTCGGCAACCGACAGTTCTTCCCGTTCAAAAAAGCCTTGGGGGCTTTCAGATTGCAGCGCTTTAAGGTACTTGGCGTTGTGGGCTACATTCCACTGTCTGCTCGCCCCGTCGAAGCTGTGGGCGGAAGGGCCTACGCCAAGATAATGCTCGCCCTTCCAATAACTACTGTTGTGGCGCGCGTAGCGCCCGGGCAGGGCAAAGTTCGAAATTTCATAATGCGCATAGCCTTCAGAGGCGGCCCGCTGCGCCAAGTAGCTGAACTGCCGTGCCGCCTGTGCTTCATCAACCTGAGGGGCTTTGCCTTTGCGGACGAAGTGGTCTAGGGCCGTTTGGGGCTCTACGGTCAGTGCGTAGCAAGACAAGTGAGGGATACGGCGCCGGAAAACCTCGTCCAGGTTCCTTTCCCACTGTGCATCGGTAGTGGTGGGCGAGCCATAGATCAGATCTACAGAAAGGTCATCAAAGCCCGCTTCTAATGCAAGATCGAGACAGCGGGCGGCTTCATCAGCGCTGTGTGCCCGGTTGAAAAAGCGCAAGTCTTCTTCTGAGAAAGACTGCAGCCCGATGCTCAACCGGTTGACTGCCGATTGCCGGAGGGAGGCCAAGCGCTCGGGAGTAAGGTCATCAGGGTTAGCTTCTAGGGTAACCTCTGCGCCGGGGCTGACCTCAAAATGCCTGGAGATGGCTTCAAAGAGGAAGGCCAGCTCTGCCGCAGTTAAGAGGCTTGGCGTACCGCCGCCAAAATAGATGCTATCCAGCCGCTTATCTGTGAGGTAATCTTTCCGGAAGCCGAGCTCTCGGGCGATGGCTTTTACCATCTCGCCCCTGTACTTCAGGGAGGTAGAGAAGTGAAAATTGCAATAGTGGCAGGCTTGCTTGCAAAATGGGATGTGCAGGTAAAGTCCGGGCATAAGCACTTTATTGGGAAAGGAATTGCTCCAAGAGCCCCAGCAGCTGGCCTGGAGCTTGAGCATGCACCCAATGCCCTGCCCCCGGTATGGTCTTCAGCTGGCTCCCCGGGAATTCATTGGCGAGCAGGGGTTGATCTTCATCCAGAATATAATTGGACTTCTCTCCCCGGATAAAAAGGGTATCGCCCTCGAAAGGATGGCCTGCCAAAGGCATCTGCAGCACATCCTTGTAGTGATCCCAAAGAGCGGCGAGGTTCATTTTCCAGCGGTAGCCCCCATCTTTGTCCCGGGATAGATTTTTGAGCAAGAACTGCCGGATGCTTTTTTCGGGGATACGCTGCTGCAGCTGTTCATCGGCATCGCTGCGCGCACTGATATTGGGCAGGTCTACAGACTGTAAGGCCCGGAAAATTTCTTCGTGCCCGCCTGCATAAGCCTTAGGCGCAATATCCACTACCACCAGCTTGTCGACCATATCGGGGTATAGCTTGGCAAAGGTCATAGCCGTTTTGCCCCCCATAGAGTGGCCTATGATATGTGCTTTGAACATCCAATGCGACTCCATGAAGTGGTGCAGGTCTTCCGCCAGAGCGGTGTAAGTATGCTCAGGGTCGTGAGGCGAACGGCCGTGGTTGCGCTGATCGACCAGATAGACAGTGAATTGTTCGCCAAGCTTGCGGGCTAGCGTCTGCCAATTGTCCAGTGTGCCGAACAGGCCATGAAGGATGATGACCGGGTCGCCCTGGCCGAAGGATTTGTAATTGAGCTCCAGCATAGGAATTTATCTTTTGCCGCCAGGCATTTTGGAACAGCAACATTTAGAGCGGTGGCAGAGTTCTAAGCCGTCAACGGATGGAAGAGGGAATCTGCCGGGGTCTGCCCATTTTCCCAGTCCCCTTCGGAACGGTAAGGGTGGAAACGGCAGAACAGCTCTTCGCGGTACCAGCCCAGCTCACGGGTGCGGCGTACCACTTTTTTGTGGTGCTCGCTTTGGTACGCATAGGCCATCATGTGGTGGCTATTGGCCCAAAGGCTAAAGGTAGCCTGCTGTATCAAGGGCAGTTCGCCAACCCCTACAGAGAAGAGCAGCCCTTCCTTTTGCGCTATAGAGCGGCTCACCGGCGGGACAAAGCGCCAGAAGCGCCAGAGGTGGCGGGGGTAAATGGTAGCCCGGGTCAATACCGCCACAGGCTTTTCGGTGTCGTAACCTGTAGTGATAGGGAAAGGCGATGCCCCTTCCCATTCGCCGTGCGATTTGGCAGCCTGAAGGAATATCCGCCACCAACCGGCAGCCCGCCCAAGGCTTTCCCGGAACAGCTCATGGCTTTCGCCAAAAGCTAGCGCCGCTGCTTCATCCTCCCAGACCTGCAAAAGCCCATAAACGCCAAAATTGGGCCAGATGCTGAACCCGTTGCCTGCGCCACTGCCCAGCATCTTGTAAAAACGGAGCCCTGCCACGCCTTTTAAGCGCTCGGCTGAAAGCCCCATTTGCTTGAAGCCCCACCACTTGTCGGGCAGGCTCTCATAGCGGAAGAAAGTAACGGTTGTAATTGCACCTTGCGGGTTCATAGAGACAAGCGGTTTGCAGGGGCCCAATTGCCAGGCCGCCCCCATTACAATCAAATTCTGCGCAATTTGTTGGGCCACCCTAGCCAATCATTCGCTCAGCCTTCCGTTAAAAACCCGTTAAACCACTGAAAGCGAACGTACCCTGCTGCTGAATCCTGCGTTATTAATGCGTGTGCAGAAATGCTTACTTTCGCAATTGGAAATCAAAATCAAACAAAATGACCAAAGCAACCCTTCACCGTACCGTCGCTGTCTTGGCTGTTATCGCCCTTACAGCCATCAGCAGCTACGCACAGCGCATCGCCTATGTCAATGTCAATACTATCCTTGAAAGCATAGACGATTACCAGGCTGCACAGCGCGACCTTGATAAAACCGCACAGCAGTGGCGGCAGCAGATTGCTCAGGAATACGATAAAATCAAAGGGATGTACAACCGATATCAGGCGGAACAGGTCCTACTGAGCGAAGACGAACGGGCCCGGCGGGAGGAAGAAATCATGAACAAGGAAAAGGAAGTGCGCGAAATGCAGAAGGAGAAATTCGGCCCGGAAGGCGACCTGTTCAAGCTGCGGCAGGAATTGGTGCGCCCTATACAGGAGCGTGTCTACGCGGCCATCGAAGAGTATGCTACCGAAAGGGGCTATGACTTTATTTTTGACCAATCTGGCGGTACAGGCATGATCTTCTCCAACCCTTCTTATGACAAAACTGAGGACATCCTGAAGAAGCTTGATTAGGGCATTTCCCCGCGCTTACTGTGGCTGTAGCAGAAAGCACCTCAGTTTTTCAGGTATTAGTCCTGTACAGACCGAGCGGATTTCCTATTTTTGCAGCCGCTAATTATTTAGGGCCTGATGCCCAAAATTCACTTGGAGTGAAATAAATGGCCGGAATACGGCCCACGTTTTGTTCCGTCAATTCAAATAGATACGCAAATGAAGAGTCTGATTAAAATCAGCTGCATAGCAGTTTTCTTCCTGAGCCTGGCGGTAAGCACACAGGCCCAAAAATTCGGCTATGTGAATTCTGCAGCCATCTTGGCTGAGCTGCCTGAAGTAAAACAAGCTGATGCCAACCTCGAAGCCTTGCAAAAGCAATTGCAGAAAAAAGGGCAGAGCATGGTAGAACAGCTTCAACAGGATTACCTCGCCGTGCAACAGCAAGTGGAATCTGGCTCCCTGTCTCCCAAACAGCAGGAAGAAGAAGCTGCTAAACTGCAAAAGCGCGAGCAGGAGATTGCTAAGTTTGAGCAAGACATGCGGCAGCAGCTCAACGATAAGCGGGAAGAACTGCTGAACCCGATTTATGAAAAGGTCAACAACGCCATTCAAGATGTTGCCAAGGAAAACGGCTTCCAGTTCATCTTTGACCAAGGCGTACTGCTCTATGCTGAAGACTCACAAAATGTGAACAGCATGGTGAAAGCTAAACTGGGCATGTAAGCGGTCGCGTTCGGGGATTTCCCAAACCGACAGTACATCTTATCATGGACAATAGCCCGGTAGGTATTTTCGATTCTGGCATAGGCGGCCTTTCTGTCGCCCGTGCCATAATCGGACTTCTCCCATTAGAACGCCTCCGGTACTTCGGGGATACCGCCCGTATCCCCTATGGCTCCAAGCCTGCCGCCACCATCCTCTCCTACAGTATTTCCATCAGCAAATACCTTATCGAAGACCTTGGCTGCAAAGCGGTAGTCCTGGCTTGTAATACCGCATCTGCTGCTGCCCTGCCCCAGCTCCGGCAAACTTGGCCCCATATCCCGTTCATTGGCATGGAGCCCGCCGTAAAACCCGGCGCAGCAGCGACCAAAACCGGCGTAGTTGGGGTATTGGCTACCGCCGGCACTTTTCAAAGCCAGCGCTATGCTGGCCTTATGGCCCGGTTTGCACAGCACATACAATTGTTGGAAAACCCTTGTACAGGCCTGGTCGAGCTTATTGAAGCGGGCCAACTTGACAGCCGTTCTACCCGGCAGCTGCTGGAAAGCATCCTACACCCTATGATGGAACAGGGCGCAGATACCTTCGTCTTGGGCTGCACGCACTACCCTTTTGTACAGCCCCTCATACAAGACATTATCGGGCCCGGGCGATTTGTCATCAACCCGGCTCCAGCCGTGGCCCGGCAGCTGAGGCACATCTTGGAAAAGCATGGCCTGCTAGCAGCCCACACGGTGCCCCACCATCCGATAATAGAAGTATCTGGCCGGCCAGAGCAGGCACAGCCGCTCACAGATTATATGCTCGGCCTTGGGCATTTGGTGATGCAAGCCCCCAATAAAGCAGGGCACCTGTAGCCATTAACTACAAATGCCCTGCCCCAATACTTGCGGATATGATCAACCGCAGGCCAACGGTATTACTCCTTCACCGCTTTCAAAACTTGCACCCCATCTTCCAACTGCACCTCCAGCCAATACAGGCCAGCGGGCAGCTGTGATGTGGGCCAAGTGCGGAAAGCCTTGCCTGAAATTCGGGCGGCTTCACGGAGCACAGCCTGCCCAGAACTGTTGTAAAGGGTGAATGTGACGTCCTGTTCAACCGGTAGCGACCACCTTACCTGCAGCTGATCGCCAAAAGGGTTAGGCGCTACGCTAAGGTTTTCAACCTTGACCGCTTCTGCCAAACCGGTCAGGCAGGTCGTCTCAAAAGCAAACATAGGAGATGGAGCGCTGATGTTGTTCACGCCTTCGCAAGTGGCGCGCAACCGGGCTTCATAAGCCGTACAAGGCGCTAAGCCCGTTATAGCTTGCTCAAGTCCTTCGGCAGTGTAAGCGGCCCAGTTGGCAGCCCCTGCCTGGCGAAGCTCTATTTCATAGCTTATGGCTTGACTGCTAGGCTGCCAGGCTAACATAACGGTCGTATCCGTAATGCTGCCTGCAGCCAGCTGTGCCCCCGCTGTGCTACAATCCGGGTTGCAGAGCGTGATGAACTGCACAGGTGCTGACCAAGCACTTTGAATGCCATCACTGCACAATCCAGCAACTTGGGCGGTGTAGCCTGTACAAAGCTCCAGACCGTCAAGCGTCACAGCTGTATTTGCCTCTACCTCTAAAATTGACCAAGCAGCAGCAGCATCTGCACGGTACCGCAACAGATAGCCCGCGGCACTACCGCTCCAGCTTACTCCCGCAGACTGATAAGCGAGCAGCCCTGTACTCAGCCCTTGAGGTACAGAACAGGGAGGCACTTCATCTACAATCTCTAGGCAATAATCCTCTGTTTCGCCTTCTATCTCTACACCACAAGCCGGGGTGGGGCTGTTTTCATAGGCCATAGCTACCCTGAGCCGCGTACTGCCTATAGGCGTATCTTCAGGTATGATGGCTGAGATGGCAACTACCTCATCGGTGGAAGCTTCTACGCTGCCCAGCAATTCTTGCTCGAAATCGAATTCGCCATCCTGATTAAGATCTGCCCAAACCCAATAGTCCTCCGGGTAAGCATCGCCCACCCAGCCTGGGGTCAACGAAATGGTAATGAGCGCACCCGTCTCCAACGTAAAACTAAAGCCGGTATAATCTCCGTAGCCGCCATCGTTGCCAGAAACGTTCTCCTCCCCATTTACCGCAACAGCCTGCAGGAATTCAAAGCTGGTACTGCCCTGCGGCTCACAGTAGCCGAGGTCTATACAATTGCCGCAACCGGGCACCTCGAAGATCAGGCTTGTGCCAAGGGAGTCCGGAGGGAGGTTTTCACTGCAGAGGCTTTGGACGGTAGCCAGGCAAGCCTGGCAGGAATCTAGCCCAGACAGGGTAAGAGTGGGCTCAAAGACCTGATCGAAAACCAGTGTATCTAAAGGGCATACCACTTCTACGCGGTAGGCCTGTGCTGCCGCCCCTCCCTGCCAGGAAAGGACGGTGCTGTCGATAGATACGGCTGCTGCCAAACCTTGGGGTGCATCACAACAGCCATCGGTCAGGAAAGTGGCTGCCGCAGAAAGGGCAGTAGTGTCAGCGCAGGCATCTTCCACTGCAAACTCGTAGGCGGTACAAGGCTGAAGCCCTTGGAGGAGCACAGGGGCTACTGTATCGGGCAGGACTGTCCAAACGGTATCTCCCAATGGCCGCCAAAGCAAGTTGGAGGAGAGGGTAGAATCTGTCGATACCCAGCTGACCAGAGCACTGCTATCTGTTGCAGTAGCCTCAAGGGCAAAAGCGCCGGGGCAAGGGCCACAGTTTTGGAGCAGCAGCTGCAAGCTGTTATTGAGGTTGAGCATGCCGCCTGTCACGGTGATGCCGTCCAGGCTGCTATTGGGTCGGGTGCCATCGAGGATAGACTGCCGCACGAGCCGGGCTGCCGCCTCGGGGTTTTCCAGAGCCAGCTGTGTGAGCTGTGGGCAGGGAGCAGAATACAACAAGGCGATGGCGCCTGCTACATGAGGGGTAGCGCCAGAAGTCCCACCAAAACCACCGTAGCTGTTGCCGTCGGCTGCCGTCCAGGTGCCTTGCCCAGGCGCCCCAAGGTCTATGGTCTCTACGCCAAACCCTGCCCCAGTTACTTTGTTGCCAGTGCAATTGAGGTTGGTAACGCTGATCATAAAATCACTAGCACAGGCCGTGGGCAGGTCCCCAACCTCATCGACATTCTGATTGCCATTAATGGTAGCCCCTGCATTGAGGATACCGTGAACGCCCAGCGTATCGTAAAATGCACACCACAAAGGGGCGTTTTCTGGCTGCCCAAAATTGACCCCCCAAGAGGAGTTGGTCGCTACCACAAAAGAGCCCTCTGCCCCGTTCGTCTCGTTGTAGCGCATGCGGTGGGCCAAGGGGAAACTGTACGCCTCTAGTACCTCTGACTCCACCCCTGAGCCGCCTACGACTATCATGAGCTTAACGTCCCAATTGACACCGGCCACGCCTATTCCGTTGTTGCCCTGCGCCCCAACGATGCCCGCTACAGGGGTACCATGCCCGTTGATCTCATCAATATCATCGTTGTCAGAACCTGTATTCCATCCGGCATAATCATCGACAAAGCCGTTGTTGTCATCATCTATGCCGTTATCAGGGATTTCTGCTACATTGACCCATACGTTATCCCCAAAATCCTGATGGGAGGGGTCTAGCCCATCATCTACAATGCAGACGACGATGTCATCCCCCAATGCATTCTGCCCACCCGTTGTAATGCCCCAAGCGAGGTCGGCATCGATATCGGCCCCTTCTACGCACTCGCCCAGGCCCGTGTTGATGTACTGCCACTGATTGGCGAACCCCGGATCGTTGGGCACGGTACTGCGCAGCTCTACCAAGTGGTTGAACTGTGCCACCTCAATGCCAGGCATGCGGTTGAGGTGGGCCAGAAATTTAACCTCAGAGATGGCGTTGTGGTCAAAGCTTACCCGCCAGATGCGCATGTAAGCTGAAACTGGTTTGACCACCTTGAATTGAGTTGGCTGCCCGTCCAGCCATTGCAGGCGGGCAGAAAGGGCGGCTATATCGGTTTTCGGCTCTAGCCGGATCAAGGCTTCGCCTAAAACATGATCGAGCTGCTGAGCGGGGAGGATAGCTGGCAAAAAGAGGCCAAGCAAAAAAAGAAGGGTACGGTAATTCATACTGAGGTGTTCCAAGGTTATGCCTGCAGGAAAACTGAAGGCTGAAATCAGATTATACCGGACAAAATAGGCCTTATTGAAAGGTTTTATGCATGCTTGCCTCCTTCTGTTTAGGTCATGGATTAAACAATATGCATAAAAAAGCGGCTGACCGTGCTTCCACACCATCAACCGCCAAGGAATTGATGCCCCCGTCCCCGGGGGCACCCCCTATTCACGTTATTGTTCATCTTAGCGCGTGTTGGGCTTTTGGTCTTCTATTCGAAAACTAGTGTCCCGCTGTCTAGCGGGACAGACCGATTGCTAAAGTCCCAACACGCTCTTGATCTGCCCGCCACGCAATTAAACAGGCAGAAGCGGGCGTGAACCAAAATGCCGCAGGTGTTAATGCTTTCCGGGCTTTAGCCTGCCATTGGCCTAGCGCTGCGCAGGGGTGGCAAGCCCGACAGGGCCGAGCGGGCAGCGAGCCCCGGAGCATAGCGGCACCTGCCATCGGGCAGGGGCAGGCCCCCCCAAAAAAAACGACAATCTGGTTTGCGACCGCAGAAGCTTGCTCTTACCGCGCCACTATGAAACGGCTGCTGCCCGCAAGCTGCCCATCGACTACCCACTGTATGAAGTAGGTGCCAGCAGCCCACTGTGCCACATCAAGCTGTTCGGTCACGGTACCGGCAGATACATCTACCGGGCGCACTTCCAGCATACGGCCATTGGCATCGGCAATCATCAGCTGGCTCGAAAAGCTTTGGCTGCTGCCCAGCTCTACCGTTACCTGCCCATGGGCCACAGTTGGGTAAGCCTTAAGGCTGAGCCCCAGCCCAGACAAATCCAAGGTATTGACAATCATTCCACGGGCAAGCACTACGGTTGCGAAAGCTCCCGGTGTAGCTACACTGCCATCTGAAGCGACCGCACGATGGTAAAGGGTGATTGACTCCCCTACCGCTAAACCGGCACCTTCCAAGAGCTGATCAACAACGCCGAAGGTCGTTTCAAAAGTCAGCTCGCTGCCTACATTTTGCTCTACCAAGATAGCCTGGAAGTCTTCATCTGCTGCCAACTGCCATACATATGCAATTTCATCACGGTCTGTTGCCGCCGACCAAGTTGCAGCGAAAGGTGTTTCAGGATCACCTTCTATAGTCAGTTCTGCCCCATCGGCAGGTGACGTAATCAGGGCTTCGTCAGATGGGAAACGGTTGATTTCCGGCAGGACCTGCCCGCGCAGCTCACCGCTCGGGAAAGTCGTGGTATGGATATTGACATAGTAGCTTCCGCCCCGCAAGTTGGCAGCCTGGTCAGCTGTCAACATGAAAGCGTTGTTCATGGGCTCAAAAGCACCGCCGAGCTCATCTGCATCCAAGGTAGGCACCAGGGTGATGTCCACCCCGCCATTTTCGCCCGGGCCGCCGATGTGAAGGTGAGCGCCACCGGCCACCATTTCATCAAACTCGCCGGTCAGTCCAGAGAAGCCACCAGAAAGCACGAGCATATTGCCGGTCAGTTCTGCTTTGACAGCACCTGTGGCTGGAGTAGTAGCCGGCTGCACTTCATTGAAGCCAGCGAGGCTGTTGGTGAAATAGGCTGTAGCCAAAGGCAGAAGCTGCCCGCGGACCTCGCCCGGGGCGAAATCTGCAGAGTGCACGTTCACATAGTAGCGCCGCATACGCAGGGTATCCACCCAGCCCTCTGACACCATAAAGGTATTAGCAGCTGCGCTGAATGTGCCATCGGTGCCCGGTTCGTTGGTTGCTGATGCCAACAGGTTGACAACAGGCCCATTTTGGCCAGCGTAGCCCAAGTGGATGTGGGCGCCGCCAGCAATATCCGTATTGAGCATACTGCTAAGCCCGTTGAAGGTCCCGGAGGCTACTGCACGGCCAGGGTTCACTTCGAGCGCCACAGCACCATCTGCAGGGGTGTTGGCAGCAGGCACCTCGCTAGCTCCGCTAAGGGGCGCATAGAAGTACGTCCTGGCTTCAGGCAATATCTGTGCCCGAAGCTCCCCAGTTTGGATGCCTTCACTGTGGATATTGACATAAAGCCCACGGCTCTTCATCAGGTCCACCTGCTCTGTGGTCAGGGTAAAGGTATTTGGCATGGCCTGGAAGTCTGCACCGAGTTCGTCCTCGTACAGATCAAGCGCTAGGGGCACCACGATGCCGCCGGTAGCACCAGCCAGCCCTTGGTGGATGTGAGCGCCGCCAGCAATATCTACCGCCACGGGAGTGCCGAGCCCGTTAAAGGAGCCTGCTACTGTCAGGCGGGTGCCAGAAAGCTCTGCCTGTACCGCACCTAGCCCGCTTGTCGCTGCTTCCGGCACTTCAAATATACCGGAGAGGAAACCTGTGAATACCGCTTGGCTTTCCAGCATCAATTGCCCACGGATTTCGCCGGGCGCATTGTCTGTCGAGTGGATATTGACGTACCATGCCCGGCTCATTAGCGCCATGCGCTGTTCTGGCGTGATGGTGAACGTATTATTTTCCGGAAGGAAGCGCCCGCCGGTGTCCCCATCAGCAGTAATGTTGAGGATGAGCTCAATATCGCCATTGGTGCCCGGCAGGCCGAGGTGGATGTGCGCACCGCCAGCGAGGCCGACATTGAGGGGGCTTTCCAAACCTGCAAAGCTGCCGGAGACAACCAGGGTGGAATCATCCATCAGCTCGGCAACGACTGCGCCGCCGGCCATCGTAGTCACAACAGGTACTTCATTGCTGCCCGAAAGATGGGCTCGGTATACTGCAAGCGGCTCGCCCACGAGCTGCCCGCGCAGCTCTCCGGAAGGCACTGCAGTGGTGTGGATATTGGCATACAATGCCCGGTTGGCCAGCAGCATCTCCTGCTCTGTGGTCAGTTCAAAGGTGTTGTCCGCCGCACGGAACACCCCGCTTTTCAGGTCTCCTGCTAAATCTGCAGTCAGCGGCAGCTCAATGCCTCCGTTCTGCCCAGCTAAGCCAACGTGCAAGTGGGCACCTCCTGCAATATTGGCGTCAAAATCGCCATCTAAGCCCGCAAAGGAGCCCGTCACGGTCAGCTCTCCTCCTGAGATATCCAATACCAGTGCCCCTGCACCAGACGATACGATACTCGGCACTTCGTTGCTGCCGAACAGCGACATGGTGTATGTTTCCTCAGCAACTGGCACCAGCTGCCCGCGCAATTCTCCGCCCTGGAAATTGCCAGAGTGGATATTGACGTACACCTGACGCCCGCGCAGCTGTGCAGCTTCCTCATCTGAGATTTCAAATACATTATCTTCAGCCAAGAAAGCACCGCTAAGGGAGTCTGCTGAAAGGGTCACATTCAAAGGGTAAAGTACCGGGCCATTCTGGCCTGCAAACCCCAAGTGAAGATGGGCCCCTCCTACGATTTCTGTAGCCAACGGGCTGCTCAGCCCTTCGAAAGCACCGGATACAGTAAGTTCGTTCCCGGAAAGGGAGGCAGAAACAAAGCCCGTTGCGGTAGTCGCAATTGGAAGGGCTTCGTTGTGGCCGGTAAGGGTGGACTCGAAAAGATCGTCGAGGATTTCCCCACGGGTCAGGTTAACCCGTGCGCCAGGCCCTGGGGTAGCTACCGCCCCATCCGTTGCTACAGCACGGTGGTAGATAGCAACCTCTTGCCCAACAGCCACGCCAAGGCTTTCCAGCAGCCCGTCTATAGCTTGGAAATCGGCAGTGAAAGCCGTATCTGCCCCTGTATTGGCTTGGAACACGATGTTTTCAAAATCCTCATCCAGGGCCACTTCCCATACATAAGCCAGCGGGCTATTGTCGGATGCAGCTTCCCAAACGGCTGCGAAGGTTGTGGTCGCGCCACCTTCGAGGGTCAGGCTAGCACCATCGGGCGGGAAATTGATCACCGCCTCATCCGAAGGGAAAAAGTTGATTTCCCTCAATATCTGCCCGCGCAGCTCACCTCCCGGGAAAGCAGTAGTATGGAGGTTGGCATAATAATTCCCAGCTTCCAAGTCTAAGATTTGGCCGGGCTCTAGGGTAAAGGTGTTTTCTGCTGCAGCGAAGATGCCAGCAGTATCGTTAGCGCCAAGCGTTGCGCTGAGGAGCAGATCCACGCCTCCGTTTTCCCCGGCAGGGGCCAAATGAAGGTGGGCACCGCCTGCGATGTTGGTATCAAATGCCCCCTGCATGCCGCTAAAAGCACCGGATACGGTCAGCTGATCGCCATTAAGCTCCAGCTTAAGGCCTCCGACTGCTCCGCTTGAAGCCACCGGCACCTCATTGAAAGCATCAAGGGATGTGGTGAAGTAAGCCGTTGAAAAAGGCAAGGTCTGCCCTCGCAGCTCTCCGGATGGGGCACCCGTAGTGTGGATGTTCACATAGAGCGCTCTGCTGCGGAGCTTCATGCGCAGCTCCTCGGTGGTTGGCAGGGTATTGCCCTCAGCACGGTATGCACCGCTCGTGCCATCCGCGTCCACATCCGTATTCAACAGGGCAAAAATGGGGCCATTCTGCCCAGCAAGCCCATCGTGCAAATGAGCGCCGCCAGCGATGTTAACATCGAACATGGACTGCAGTCCGGCGAAGGAGCCGGTCGAGACGACAGAGTCGGACTCTACTTCCATAAGCAGCTGCCCAAAAGCTGGCGTGCGTACTGCCGGCACCTCGCTTGTGCCGGAAAGCACCGCATTCATATAGTAGCGGGCTTCCTGAAGCAGCTGCCCGCGCAATTCTCCTCCCCCGAAGTTGAGGGTATGAATGTTGACGTAGTAGCCACGGCTCAGCACTGCCGCTACCTGATCGGAAGAAAGCATGAAGGTATTTTCTGCTGCCCGGAACATACCGGAAGTCATGCCGCCTGAAAAATCAATCGCCAGCGGGAAAGCAACAGGGCCATTGCTGCCAGCCAGCCCGAGGTGCAAATGAGCACCACCGAGGATGCTGACATCTACCATACTGCTCAGCCCGCTGAACGAGCCCGATACCGTTAGCATATTGCCCCTCAGCTCCGCCTTTACCGTGCCATTGGCGCGAGTATTGATGGGCGGTGCTTCGAAACCGCCGCCAAGGACGCCAGTAAGCACAGCTTGTGCCTCTGGCAGCAGCTGACCGCGCAGCTCGCCCCCCTGATTGCCCAAGGTGTGGATATTGACATAGATGCCACGGCCGTAAAGCTGTTCACGCTGCTCCCCGGTCATGACAAAGCCGTTTGCCTCTGCCATAAAAGCACCGGACTGCATGTCCATGCTCATTTCGCTAGCCAGCAAAAATGCGACCGGGCCATTCGTGCCAGCCATTCCCAAATGCAGGTGCGCGCCCCCAGCAATATCTGTATCTACCGGGCTTTCCAGCCCTGTGAAAGCACCATAAGCCACCAGGCTGTCCCCAATCACCTCTGCGTGTACGACACCCGCAGCGTAAGAAGTGACAGCAGGCACCTCATTGGCGCCAGACAAGTGAGCACGGAACACATTGGAGGCTGCAGCTGAGGCGGCCTGCCCGCGCAGCTCGCCGCTAGGCACTGCAGTGGTATGGATGTTTGCGTACATCATCCGGTTGGCCAATGCTGTGAGCTGCTCCTCTGTAAGGGTGAAGGTATTATCAGCTAAAGCAAAAACGCCACTTTTCAGGCCAGCTGGCGTGGTCGCGTTGATAGGGACAGATACCGGCCCGTTTTCGCCCGGAAGACCGAGGTGCAGATGGGCTCCGCCGCCAATTGTCGCATCAAAATCGCCATCAAGGCCCGCAAAGGAGCCGGTGACAGTAAGCTGATCTCCATCCACTTCCAGCGCAAGGGCACCGCTGCCGCCAGAAACCACGGCAGGCACTTCATTGCTGCCGGAGAGGGTGATATAGTACAGGGCATCGGCATCGGGCAATAACTGCCCACGGATCTCTCCCCCGGGATGGAGGGTAGTGTGGATATTTACGTACATCCGCCGCTCGTTCAGGGCTGAAAGCTGAGCTGCATCGAGCATAAATGTATTGTCGCCAGCTTCAAACGTCCCCGCCTTGAGGTCTGTGCTCAATGTGGGGGTCAGGACTATAGATACAGGGCCGTTTTCCCCAGCATAGCCCAAGTGGAGGTGAGCGCCGCCGGCAACGTTAGCATCGAACTCCCCTTCGAGCCCAGAAAAACTGCCCGTAACGACAAGCTCGTTGCCATTGAGTACCGCATCGACCTCACCGAAGGCTTGTGTGGCCACGGGCTGGGCTTCGCTACGCCCATTGAGAAACCCCTTGAACAGGGTCTGCGCCTGTGCAGGCAACAGCAAACCTACTAGGGCCAAAATCAGAAAGTGTCTGGTTAATTGCATAAATTTGAAATGTGTTAGTTTAACTAGTCAAAAAATTAGTCCAATTCAAAAGGCTGAGTGATAGCCATTTGGCGTCCACAGGATGCCAAGGGGCAGCCTTATATTGCATGTCCATCGTGTGAATCCCCCGGAAGCAGTGGAGAGAGCGGAAGAGAAGCTGGAAAGAAAGCCAGCTTATCCGGGGCTAATTGTTTTTTGTTTGGAGGCAGCTCGATGTTATCGACCAATGAGCTTTCGACAGATATTTACGTAGTTGCTTGGGAAAACGGATTGCCCAGCTGACAGGAAAACCGGCTCTTTTTTTGTAATTTGGTATGTAATCAGAAATTGCCCGCTATGCGCTAAAACGAAAAGGGTATTTTTATGTTCGAAGAGCTTGTGTGCTTCGAACAACATTCAACCAACAATTTTCCTTCCCAACTAAACTTTTGCTCCTTGCATCCAAATGAACTTTCCACCAGAGAATGAAGTATCTCGAGACGACGATTAAAATATGCCAAACCTAAAAAAGACTCCGGTAGACGAGGAGGTGATCAGGCTGCTGAGTGCCCAAAACCAACGGGGGATTACGTTACTGTACGAGCATTATTCCCCTGCCCTGTACAACATCATACTCCGCATTGTCCAATCCGATGAAATTGCAGAAGAAACCTTGCAGGACTGTTTTCTCAAAATATGGGAAAACTTCCCCAAGTACGATGCTGCAAAAGGGCGGCTCTTTACTTGGATGGTGCGGATATGCCGCAACCTCGCTATCGACAAGATCCGCTCTTCTCAATTTAAAAAAGGGAATCGAACCGAAACCATCCCAGATTCCGTATATAACAGCAATACACTGAGCGAAGAGTTAAAAACATCCGACCCCGGCCTCCAGAAGGTGATCAACCAAATGGACGGTAAAAGCCGGATTCTTATCGAACTTCTCTATTTCCAAGATTACACCCAAAAGGAAGCGAGCGAAGCACTTGACATCCCCCTTGGCACGGTCAAGTCACGATCTCGCAAGGCGATTCAGTTGTTGAGAGAAACCCTCGGCAATGAGGGCTTCCTTGCGGCTATTTTTTTAACCTTGTTCGAAACAGCAAAGCGATATTTTGGATCCTAAATCATACATAGCATCTGGCATTCTTGAGCAATACGTGCTGGGCAAACTTTCTACCCAAGAGGTAGAGGAGGTGGAGCGCTATGCCTCACAATATCCAGAAATACGTCAGGAGATTGATGCCATCGAAGAAGCTTTGCAGGAGTATGCCCTTCTGCACGGCAAAACGCCTCCTCCGGGTGTGCTCTCTACCATTCTTCAAACTCTGGATACGCAGGGTAGTTCATCTGGCAGTGGAGGAAAAACCGTACCGCTCTGGGCTTTTGTCGCGGCTGCGGCACTCTTTCTGGGCAGTGCTGCCGGTTGGTACCTTTCTAGCAATGAAAATGCCGCGCAGAGCCAGGCTATTGCGAGCCTCGGCACTGAGCTTGACAGGCTGCAAAGCTCCTGTGACAGCACGGCAGCCGAAGTTGAGCGCTTACAGGAAGAGAACAGCTTCCTCAGCAACCCAGATACCCGGACCATTTATATGGAGGGTACAGACCTTTCGCCCACAGCGATTGCCGCCGTGTTTTATAATGTAGCTAACAGCCGGTCTTATCTAAATATTGGCTCTCTGCCCGAGCCCCCTACTGACAAACAGTATCAGCTTTGGGCCATCGTTGACGGCCAGCCGGTAGATATGGGCGTTTTCGAAGTGCAGGCAGGCTTGGATGGGGTACAGGAAGTGCCTTTCGTACCAAATGCACAGGCGTTTGCAGTAACGCTAGAGCCACGGGGCGGAAGCCAAGTGCCAACCCTCGATCAAATGTACGTTGTCGGCAACGTCTCTTAAACTTCATCATAGGCACAGCCCTGTGCCCACATAAAAGGCAGTGCCCCATCAAAAAATAAGGGGGCACTGCCTTTTTCATTTGATACCATCATACAACAGAAAGCGCGCAACCCGGGTGAAGCCCCAGATTGCGCGCTTGTATATTAACACTGATTTCGCTATGGCAAACGAAAAAACAAAGTCTGATTTTCAGGGCATTGCCCTGTACAGCTTAGACTAAGCCGGTCACTAGAAGAGATACCTCATTATCAAGGGCTTCGATAAAGCCCCCTTTGATGTGATACGTCACAGCGCGCCCTGCTTCACTGCTATTCTCCACACTGCCCGTTTCTTCATTGAAAAAGCGGAACTCGCCGGCTTGCGTTACCAGCGTGATCTTGCCTTCCTCTAGAGAAGAAACAATAGGAGCGTGGTTTTTCAGGACTTGGAACTCGCCCTGTGTGCCCGGCACTTTTACAGAAGTGATGGCGCCACGGAAAATTTCCTGGTCTGGAGTCAGAACGGTAATGTTCATAATTCTCAGCAATTGGAGCCTGCCTGTGCAGTTTGGCCTCAGCAGGCGGGTAAAATGTTTGGTGCGAAGGGGCTGACTGCCTTTTCAAAAGCAGCCAGCCCACTCTACTTTTAAGCCTGATCAAGAGCAGTAGCCCTGGAAATGGCTTAAGCTTCGATTTCTTTGAGCATCTTTTCGCCTGCCTCGATCACATCGTCGATTGAGCCCTTCAGGTTGAAGGCTGCTTCGGGGTATTGGTCTACCTCCCCATCGATGATCATGTTGAAGCCGCGGATAGTCTCCTCTATTGGCACCAAAACACCTGGCAGGCCAGTGAACTGTTCTGCGACGTGGAATGGCTGAGAAAGGAAACGCTGCACACGGCGGGCACGGTGTACCACCTGCTTGTCCTCGTCAGAAAGCTCTTCCATACCAAGGATAGCGATAATGTCCTGAAGCTCGTTGTAGCGCTGCAGGATGTTTTTCACCCGCTGAGCAGTGCCGTAGTGTACTTCGCCAATAATAGCTGGGTCAAGGATACGGGAAGTAGAATCCAGTGGGTCTACAGCTGGGTAGATGCCCAAAGAGGCAATCTTACGGCTCAGTACGGTTGTAGCATCAAGGTGGGCAAAAGTAGTTGCAGGGGCAGGGTCTGTCAAGTCATCCGCAGGCACATAAACCGCTTGTACGGAAGTGATCGAACCGCGCTTGGTCGAGGTAATGCGCTCCTGCATCAATCCCATCTCAGTAGCAAGGGTAGGCTGATAACCCACCGCTGAAGGCATACGGCCTAGAAGGGCGGATACCTCAGAGCCCGCCTGCGTAAAGCGGAAGATGTTATCGATAAAGAACAGGATATCACGGCCGCCCATTGGGTCTTTCAGGTCACCATCACGGAAGTATTCTGCGATAGTAAGCCCAGACAAAGCTACCCGTGCACGTGCGCCAGGAGGCTCGTTCATCTGCCCGAATACGAAGGTGGCCTTAGAGTCTTCAAGCTCTTTGAGGTTCACAGCGCTGAGGTCCCAGCCGCCATTCTCCATAGACTCCATGAAGTGGTCACCGTACTTGATAATGCCCGCCTCGAGCATTTCGCGCATCAGGTCATTCCCCTCACGGGTACGCTCACCCACACCTGCAAATACAGAGATACCATCGTACCCCTTTGCGATGTTGTTGATCAGCTCTTGGATCAGTACGGTTTTACCTACGCCCGCACCACCGAAGAGGCCAATCTTGCCACCCTTCAGGTAAGGCTCGATCAAGTCAATTACCTTGATACCTGTGTAAAGTACTTCCTTTTCAACAGAAAGGTCTTCGTATGCAGGCGGCTTACGGTGGATGGGGTAAGAGCCTTCTGCATTCTCGATTGCACCAATACCATCGATCGGCGTCCCTACTACGTTGAATAGGCGGCCTTTGATAGCTGCGCCTACAGGCATAGCGATGGCTTGGCCAGTATCCACAGCTTCCATGCCGCGGACCAGGCCGTCTGTTGCGTCCATCGCAATAGCACGGACACTATCCTCGCCAAGGTGGCGCTGTACCTCGAGCACGAGCACATCGCCATTTGGGCGCTTCACCTCAAGGGCGTTGTTAATTTCAGGGAGTTTCGAGCCTTCAGCAGAGAAGCTTACGTCCACTACAGGGCCGATAACTTGTTTTACATGACCGATGTTTGCCATATCAGTGCATTTATTTAAAATGAAAACGAACGGATTCTTAAAAATCGGCACAAATTTAGGCTTTTGGGTTGATAATCAAAAGCGAAATGAACATCTAACCTGATCCAAAAGCTATTTTTTATGCCCCTTGACTTTCAGAGGGTTCTAGCTCAACAACTGCCGCCGCCAACTTTTATCCCCCGCCCGGCAACCCCTTCCGCATTTTATTTCGCCTTGCCTGCCACAGCAGGAAAAGTTAACGCTGTCTCATAGGAAGGACCAACAATCCGGGCCCGCACTTTTTTCGCTGTTTTCCTCGCCAAAGCTTTGGCTTGGCTGTAGCCCAGCCCATTGCCGGTATGCAGCTAAACTTGTATCTTGCTTTCATGATTTGGGAAGCGATCAGTAAACTCTTGTTGCTCGGCACCAGCCGCGGGCAATTGCCGCCGCAAGCCATCAAAGCCTTGGAGCAGGTTGGGGTCAACACTCAACAGCCCGCAGAACAGCTGCTGTTGGAAGCCTTGGCCCTCTACCATCAGCTGAGGCAGGCAGGCTTCCCCTACTCAAAGGTGCCGCCTGCGGAAAGCCAGCCTGAGGACATACAGCACCACCGGTATCCCCCAAGGCTGCAGCGGCTGTTCCCTCACATCTTCAAAGGCAACTACCGGCAGCTGCTGCCCGAGTTTATTGCGCTTTGCCAAGAGCACAAGCTGCCGCCCCCCCCTGAATACTGGCCACAGCTTTTCCACATGGCGGTAAAAGCCCCTACTTTTTGGGCCGGGCTGCGGCAGGCCATGCCCCCCTTTGCCCATAGGCTGCTCCTCCAAAACCCTGACTGGCAGGCGATAGCCGAATCGGCCCCGGGCGCAAATGCGCCCCTCCCTGCCGTGCTGAGGCGGTACCGCTGGGAAGCGCCCCAAAACGCCTTGGACTATCTATCTGAGCGCTGGGACAGCCTCGGCTTTATGGAGAAAAAACAAGCACTAGAGGCTTTCGACATCCAATTGGGAGGCCAAGATGAGCCCTTCCTGACAGCAGCTTTGGGGGATACGAGGAAGGAGGTCCGGCAAAAAGCGGCAGCCTTGCTTGCGCAGATCCCCGGCTCAGCCGTACAGGAAGCCCTGCAGCGTGCCAGCGTGCAGTACCTCTCAGCTGCCGGGCCAGCAGGTTTGTCGCTCCTGCCGCCCGCCGCCCCTGATGACGATTTAAAAAACTGGGGGCTCCAAACCGGAAAAACAGGAAAATATCCCGGCGGCAAGGGCACCGCCTGGGCATTTGAGGCCATCAGCAAGGTAAGGCCTGCTTTCTGGGAAGCCCATTTCAAAACAGATACGGTCAAGTCCGTAAGGCTATTCACGCAAAGCAACCGGCAAAAAGTACTGACCGATGCCATCGCCAACGCGGCCCTGCTCCACCAAGACCACACTTGGATAGAAGCACTGCTCAGGCATTGGTGGCGCACTGGCCAAGCGGAGAAATGGGCGAGCGCACTGGGGAAGCAACTGATGGAAGCCCTGCCCAGCCCGGCAGCTAATGCTATCGCCCGGCAGCACCTCAGCGGCCAAAGCGGCTCTTTGGAAGAGCAAAGCTTCATCGCCCATCTGCTCAGCCTTGGCACGCACACCTGGGAAGACGATGTGGCCCTTAGCATCGTCGGCGGGCTGAGGGAATGGATCGGCGGAGCTAAAGCATTCTACTGGAACCTTTGGCATTACAAACGGCTGCTGCAAGTAGCTGCGCAAAAAGCCTCTCCTTCCATCCTGCCCCAATTGGAAAAAGGCTGGCCGCAGCGCTCACCGGTCTGGGGGCAGTGGGAAAAAGACGTTGAGCAGCTAATGAGAACGCTCGCTTTCCGGCGGGACCTAAGACAGGCCATAGCGGAGGAAGCCAGAAACCGGTAAAATATCCCATTGGTTGTTTGCCCTGCCGGTACAGGCAGATTAGCTTTACCCTTGGAGGGCAAGCGCCCTCCCTAAACTGAATGCAAACTATGGAAGAAAATATACGGCTACAGGCGGAAGACGCTTTCGCTGAAGAGCTGAAAGCCTTAAAAGAGCAAGACAGCCGCCCCCGCCCTGCCAACTGGCAGCTCTCCCCTTGGGCGGTAGTGGACTACCTCATGGGGGCTACCCTGCCCGATGGCACAGAGGTTTCCCCAAAATATTTCGGCAAACGCCGCCTCATTGAGATTGCTGTGGCCACACTGGCCACCGACCGGGCCTTGCTGCTCACTGGCATACCGGGCACAGCCAAAACCTGGGTATCCGAGCACCTTGCCGCAGCCATAAGCGGCAACTCTAAGCGGCTGGTGCAAGGTACCGCAGGCATGCCAGAAGAAGCCCTGCGCTATGGCTGGAATTATGCCCGGCTGCTGGCAGAAGGCCCAACAGCCAATGCCTTGGTCCCTAGCCCGGTCATGACGGCCATGCAGGAAGGGAGCATCGCCCGTGTGGAAGAGCTCACCCGCATCCCCAGCGATGTGCAGGATGCCCTGATCACCATTTTGTCTGAAAAGGTGCTGCCCGTGCCGGAGCTGAACACAGAAGCCCGTGCAGTTAAAGGCTTCAACCTGATCGCTACCGCAAATGACCGCGACCGGGGGATTAACGAGCTGTCCAGCGCCTTGCGCCGCCGGTTCAATACCGTAGCGATGCCCCTTCCGGAAACTTTGGAAGAGGAGGTGGCCATCGTCCGCAATAGGGTAGCACAGCTGGGCAGCAGCCTCGAGCTGCCCCCGCAAGCTGCCCCGCTTGAGGAAATACAACGGCTCGTCACCATCTTCCGCGAGCTGCGCTCGGGCAAGACCGAAGACGGGCGGCAAAAGCTCAAAGCGCCGGGCAGCACCCTCAGCACCGCAGAGGCCATTTCGGTCATCCACAGCGGGCAAGCATTGGCGGTACATTTTGGAGATGGGGTCGTCAAAGCCGCTGATATTGCCGGCAGCTTGCTAGGGGCCGTCGTCAAAGACCCTGTACAGGACCGGGCAGCTTGGGAAGAATACCTCGAAACGGTCATCAAAAGCAGGAAAGGCTGGGCCGATTTGTACGACGCCAGCCGCGGCCTCCTCACCTCATAACTGTAGCACCCCATGTTTAAGGTATATGGCATACGCCACCACGGGCCAGGCTCCGCAAGAAGCCTCCGAAAGGCGCTCGCACACCACCCGCCCGATTGTATCCTGATCGAAGCCCCACAGGATACTGAAGGCGTCTTGCCTTATTTCAACCATCCGGAGCTCAAACCTCCCGTGGCTGTGCTCGTGTACAACACCAAAGATCCGGGGCAGGCAGCCTACCTCCCTTTTGCCCGTTTCTCCCCAGAATGGCAGGCTGCTGTTTTCGGGCTGGAGCGCCAAATCCCCGTTCACTTTATGGACCTGCCGATGGCTATGCAGTTTGCAGAAGAAGGGGAGGAAAGCAGGCAGCTGTCCCTTGGGCTGCCAGGGCCGCCCGAGGAAGCCCCTGAAATCAAAGACCCTATGGGCTATATGGCCCAGCTTGCAGGGTATGAAGACAGCGAGCGGTGGTGGGAAGCGACCTTCGAGCAGCCTGAGCACGAGGCCGATGTTTTTGCAGCTATCCTACAAATGAACACGGCATTCCGGGATGAACTGCAACGGCGGGAGAACCCGCACAACCTCCTCCGGGAGGCATTCATGCGCAAAGTGCTGCGCAAAGCCATCAAAGAGGGGTATAAGAACATAGCCGTGGTTTGCGGTGCTTGGCACAGCCCCGCCCTCCACTACCTCGACCGGTTTAAGGCTAAAGATGATAACGCCCTGCTCAAGGGACGGAAAAAAGTCAAGACGCAGGCCACTTGGATCCCTTGGACGGCAGAGCGCCTGGCCTTCCAAAGCGGATACCGGGCAGGGGTCGTATCTCCAGCTTACTACAACCTCCTTTTCCACCAACGGGAAGCGCTCGTACAGCATTGGATGGCCAAAGCCGCAGGCTTGCTCAGAGCAGAGGGTTTTGATGCCAGTGCAGCTCAGGCAGTAGATGCCACACGGCTGGCCTATGCGCTTTCTAGCTTGAGCCAGCAGCCGCTGCCCGGAATTGCAGAGATGGAAGCAGCAGCACTTTCCGTTTTTGGCCACGGCCAGGTTGAAGTGCTCCACCTCATACGCCAAAAGCTGGTTATCGGGGAAGAAGTAGGCGATGTGCCCGATGCCATCCCTCAAATCCCATTGCAAAAAGATCTTGAGCGCAGAGTGAAAGCCGCACGCTTGGCCCGCTTTTACAAAGCTGGCGAGGCAGGCCACAAAACACTAGACCTGCGCAAACCCACCAACCTCGAGGCTTCTTACTTGTTGCACCAGCTCCGGGCCCTGAATATCCCTTGGGGCAGCCTGCTCGAAGAAGAGACGAACCGCTTGGGCAGCTTTAGCGAAAGCTGGCAGCTCGAATGGCAGCCGGAGTACATCATCCGCCTGATACAAGCCGGCATGTGGGGGAATACCGTGGTAGGCGCCGTTGGGCAATACCTACTAAAGCAGGCCAGCGAAAGCCGGGAACTGAACGAACTGGTCAGGCTTGCACAGACCGCCCTGCTCTGCGGCACCATCAGCACTTTCCCTGGGCTGGTCGGGCGGATAGCAGAAGCTTCTGCGCTTAGCAAAGATACCGAAGCGCTTATGCGGGCCCTGCCTGTACTGACAGACATACAACGCTATGGGGATGCCCGGCAGACGGACACCTCTGCCGTAGCACAGCTGGTGAACGAGCTTGTGCCCAGGATATGCATTGGCCTGCCCGGAGCCCTCCTGCATATAGAGGAGGAGGCCGCACGTCAGTGGCAGCAGCTCATCCTCCTGAACAACAACGCCATAAGCCTGCTCGACCAGGAAGCGCTCACCGAGCATTGGTCAGAAGCGCTACAGCAAGTAGCAGATGCCGAGCCTGCTCATCCTCTGCTCCAAGGTCTGTGCACCCGCATCCGCTACGATAAAGGCGGCATTGGGCCGGGCGGGGCGGCCACCCGCATGCGCTATGCTTTGTCCTACGCCCCTTTGGCAGAAGATGCTGCGCTTTGGCTGGAAGGCTTCCTCTACGGCAGTGCCCTACTGCTGCTCCACCTGCCCGAGCTATGGGATATCCTGGACGAGTGGGTTGCGGACCAGGAAAGCCATCATTTCGAAGCTACCCTCCCCTTGCTCCGCCGGGCATTCGCCAATTTCTCGCCTCCTGAGCGGGAAAAACTGCTCGCCCTGGCCCGTACCAGCCAAAAAGCGGAAGGCGGAGCCTCTGCTCAACAAGAGCCTGCAATCGACCAACAACGGGCTAAGGCTGTCTTCCCTACCTTAAAACTCCTGCTCGGCCTTCAGGATTAATCGGAATTTAACTTCCGTTTTACCTGCAGTTAAGCCCTAACTAAGACATTTGTAGCGTATTCAAAAGGGGGCAAGGCAAACGAGCTGCGCCGCCTAAACAATACGCCTGTAGATTACTTGCTGTTATTTTAAGATGCTAATCTTTCCTGCAATTTAAAGTCGCTTTTTGAGAGCCAGGATTGTGCCGCCCGGCACAATCTTGGTTGTTTTTTTGCAGACAGCATCGCAGGGCACAAACCAGATTGCCGTTTTTTGGGGGTCTGCCCCCTCCGCAAGGATAGGGGCCTGCCCCTGCCAGCAGGCAGGTGCCGCTATGCTTCGGGGCTCGCTATCCGCTCGGCCCTGCCGGGCCTGCCGCCCCTTCGCAGCGCTAGGCCAATGCCAAGCTAAAGCCCGGAAAGCCTAAACGCCTGTGGCATTTTGGTTCACGCCCGCAGCCCTAACCCCTTGAAAACGCCCAATGCCTGCTTCGAAACAGGCTATTCAAGATATCCTATACTGTAGCCCTATGATTGTTCGGCTATGCTGTCCTTAGCATAGCCTTTTTTATATGGCGGAGCGTAAAACCCGTTGGTCTTCAGCCAATGGGATGTAAGAGCGTGTTAGGACTTCAGAAATCGGTCTGTCCCGCTAGACAGCGGGACACTTTTTCGCTTATACTTCGCCCCGAAAATCCTTCCCGCTTTTGTACATAAAAGCGGAACTTGGCTAAACTCAGGTTTTCGGGTCTTCTCTGATCAAAATTGCATTTTTTTATTTCGTTCGCGTTGGAGTGAAAGCTCTTTGCAACCGCAGGAACGAGGATTGCTGGTCAATAGTTCTGGCGAATGGATACGCTGAATTTCTTTGATGGCTTCTTCTTGTGCAGCAGGTGGCACGGTCGGGTTGACTCTGCGCACAGCTTCTGCCATGCGATTGGTGAGCAGAATTTCTTCGTAAGAAGAGCGTTGGTCTGAACCACCCCGCCCTTCGGGCACCCCTCCATCGGAGGGGAATGGGGCAATACTTGGTGCATAGATGTATTCATAGCCCAAATGCTGCAACAGTTTGATGGCAAAATCCTCTATGCTATGTTCGGTGGTACGGGTCATACCTTGTAAAATTTATCCTGCTGCCATTTCATTGGATTATTAATGATGTATTCCGATATGGTTTGGTAGGATGTATCATTGCGGATGATGTGGTCGTGATAACGGGATTGCCAGGCAAAATCAGGATTAATTTGGCGGGCATTTTTGGTAACACCAATTTTAAAACCACGAATGATGGATGCCAAATTTTTGGATTGGGGGCCGAATTTGTTTTTGGGATTATCCGATTCCGATGGTATATCCGCGTTGGGTGACGCGTTGGGTGACGCGTTGGGTGACGCGTTGGGTAGAGACGCAAAATTTTGCGTCTCTACGTTGCGTCCATCGTTGCGTCCATCGTTGCGTCCACCAGGTTTATCAATAACCACAATACCATGCACGTGATTGGGCATAATGACATAATTTTCCAATTTCACGAATGGAAAATGTTTTGGTATTTCCAACCAACAATCGTTGGCAATTTTTCCGATGTCGTTCAACACCATTTCCCCGTCAACCACATCCCCAAACCAACATTCCCGGTTTTGGGTACATATTGTCACAAAATACGCGGCATTCCACCCATAATCCCAAAACGGGGCACGGGCGGAAGGAATACGGTATTTGTTGTTGAATTTATCCATTATACCTTATGTATCAAGAATTGCCAAGTTCGCGCGCGCACGAGGATTTGGCATTATAAGAA
>NZ_VOOR01000279.1 GCF_007993045.1 Phaeodactylibacter luteus | reverse complement strand
CGTGAGCGACAACTGCTCAAGCGCGACAGTATACACTGAGATCGTAACGACGACAGAAGAGGAAGAACTGAACCAGTACGGTCTGCCAACTGGCAACATCATTATCGACACGGTAGTGGTACGCCAGATCCCTGCAGGCGCAAGCCGCTTTGTAGCAGGCATCCCCTTCGGCAATCACATGTTCCGCTATGTAGCCACAGACGAGTGCGGCAACACGAGCGAGCTGTACTGCGCGTTCG
>NZ_VOOR01000278.1 GCF_007993045.1 Phaeodactylibacter luteus | reverse complement strand
TACCTCGCTGCAGCCAAGTGCGTCCGTTACCGTCACTGTGTACGGCCCGGCACCAAGGCCTCCTATGCTGCTGCCCGTCCCGCCGGTACTCCACAGATAGCTGTACGGTGGCTGTCCGCCGCTGCCCAGCACCAAAAGTGACCCATCTGTGCCGCCAAAACAGTCCGGGTTGTTGCGGATGAAGCTCAGCGATAGCGCGCTGCCCCCGCTCACCGTGCCCGTCGCGGTCGCCGTGCAGCCA
>NZ_VOOR01000277.1 GCF_007993045.1 Phaeodactylibacter luteus | reverse complement strand
TCTCTCAAACGGACTCTTAAGTTATGAAGCCCAACAGCAACTTGCAAAGTTTGATCTGCTCGAAAAGTTAAGAACTTCCTGACTCTTTCAAATGCCGATCGCAATCGTTTTACGCCTCCAATAGCATCTTCGACTACTACTCGTATTGAACTAACCCAACGGTTAAAGTCTTTTTGAAACTCAGTAATTGGATTATTCCTGAACGATTTAAATGGTTCAATTATATTGATTCCACTAGGCAGG
>NZ_VOOR01000276.1 GCF_007993045.1 Phaeodactylibacter luteus | reverse complement strand
AATAGTATTCAGAACCGCCCGGAAAGCCCGGTACCGCTGTCGCGGTTCGCTCCGCCGAATGCCCACTGGGCATTCGATTGGGCTGGTGCCCAATTTCGCTCGCTCATTCTGGATCCCGCTTGGCGCTTTTTGCGGTGGCCGGTCAGGGGTTACGCCTTTGGTGAGCGGGACTGCCGCTGCGCGTCAGCTGCTTTGTTGCTGGTGGTTTTGTTAACCTTCTGCACAGCTGCATGGCAATGGCTGGGG
>NZ_VOOR01000275.1 GCF_007993045.1 Phaeodactylibacter luteus | reverse complement strand
GCCCGGTATCGGCAGGGCTGCAGGACTGCAGGGAAATGAATGTGGAATCGGTTGGCAGCAGTGCGGTAGAAGTGACGACGACAGAATCGCAGCCGAACTGGTTCTGCAGGATTACAGTGACGTGCCCGGTATCCGCAGGGCTGCAGGACTGCAGGAAAACGAAGGTGGAATCGGTCGGCAGCAGTGCAGTAGAAGTGACGACGACGGAATCGCAGCCGAACTGGTTCTGCAGGATTACAGTGACGT
>NZ_VOOR01000274.1 GCF_007993045.1 Phaeodactylibacter luteus | reverse complement strand
TACTTGTGCAGACATCGGCAATCCCCGTACGGTAGAGATGGTCTCTACGGACCCAAGTGGCAATACCGGCCGCTGTGAGTACGAAGTGACGACAGTAGACGTTGATGCACCGGTCATTGTATGCCAGGACATCACGATTGAGCTTGACGCGAATGGAGAGTACACGATTGCCAACGATGAGGCGCTGGTCAGCTTGACGGATAACTGTGGCTTCAATGGCCCCTTCACGGTTGGCGGCCCACCACAGCGCATGTT
>NZ_VOOR01000273.1 GCF_007993045.1 Phaeodactylibacter luteus | reverse complement strand
AGGTGCATAACGGCCATGCCGCCTAAACAGCGGCACGTCGTATGCACTGGCCGTTGGTGGATATTTGTCAGGTTTTGGGAATACAAAGCCGACTGGAACGGGCGCAAACCAGATTGTCGTTTTTCTGGATGGGGCCTGCCCCCTCCGCAAGGATAGGGGCCTGCCCCTGCCAACCGGCAGGTGCCGCTATGCTACGGGGCTAGCTGTCCGCTCGGCCTTATCAGGCCTGCCCCCCCTTCGCAGCGCTAGGCCAATGCC
>NZ_VOOR01000272.1 GCF_007993045.1 Phaeodactylibacter luteus | reverse complement strand
GGCATCGCGGAAGGCATGGAAAAGGGCATCGCGGAAGGCATGGAAAAAGGAGCCCTGTCCAAAGCCATTGCCATCGCCAGGAAGATGAAACAGAAAGGCATGCCTGAAGATGATATCGCGGCGATCACCGGCTTGAACATCGGCCAGGTCCGGGAACTTTAGCCACAACTGCTGTTGTATTACTTGTATATTTGCGAATACCGCAGCCCTCAACAACCCCTTCGACATGAGCGCACTCAAAGACCGGTACGTCAACCCC
>NZ_VOOR01000271.1 GCF_007993045.1 Phaeodactylibacter luteus | reverse complement strand
ACAGACCCGTTCGGCAGCGTTATCGGGTTCAGGCTCTGCTCAAACCAGTTGACCGTGATGAAACCGGGGCTGGGGTTGCCTATGTTCGCTCCAGCATTAAACGCCGGCAGGCTGCTGTTCAGGTTCGTTGCCTGGTTGAAGCTCAGGCGGCTGGCGTCGTACGATAAGGTGAAAGACATGCCCACCAGATCGGTGAAATTGTCAGCCGTCACAGACACGCAGAACTGATCGCCCTGGTTTACCGAGGCATCCCCAACGCTGAT
>NZ_VOOR01000270.1 GCF_007993045.1 Phaeodactylibacter luteus | reverse complement strand
GGTGATGTCAGATGTAACGCCTACGTCACAGCAGAAGAAGTCCACAAAGTCGCCGGTAGCGCTCAGGCCACTGCCGCATGTGTTCGCTGCTGCGTTGAAGTTGTTGCGGAAGATCGCGATCGTTACAGGGCCACAGTTGTCCCATGAGCCTTCGTCAACATCTTCTGCGAATACACGCGCAAGTGCTGGCTGGCCAGGTACGATGTTGCCACCGCCGATGCTTACGTTCAGCTGGTCGTCACATACAGCTACTGGCTCGATCTG
>NZ_VOOR01000027.1 GCF_007993045.1 Phaeodactylibacter luteus | reverse complement strand
ATGTCAACTACGATAAGTTCCATATTGAGTTGGGCAACACGCTTACAGAGCCTAAGCTGCACGATGAAAAGCCTTTTGATGCTATCGTGTCTAACCCGCCCTACTCCGTAAGGTGGATTGGCAGCGACGACCCTACCCTTATCAATGACGACCGTTTTGCCCCGGCTGGTGTTTTAGCGCCCAAGTCCAAAGCAGATTTCGCCTTTGTGCTGCATGCCCTGAGCTATTTGTCCAGTAAAGGAAGGGCAGCCCTCGTCTGCTTCCCCGGCATCTTTTACCGGGGCGGGGCGGAACAGAAAATCAGGAAGTACCTGGTCGATAACAACTATGTGGAATCGGTGATCGCGCTCGCGCCTAACCTCTTCTACGGCACTTCCATTGCCGTGAATATTTTGGTGCTGTCCAAACATAAGACGGATACCACAACCCAGTTCATAGATGCCACCGGTGAAGAGTTCTTTAAGAAACAGACCAACAATAATGTGCTGACGGATGGCCACATTAAGCAGATCATGGGCATGTTCGATACCAAAGAAGAGGTCGATCATGTCGCCACCACCATAGACAACAGTAAAATTGCCGAAAACGACTACAACCTCTCCGTCAGCTCTTATGTAGAGCCTAAAGACACCCGGGAGCAAATTGACATCGATGAACTCAACAAAGAGATTGCGGCTACGGTGGGCAAGATCAATGTGCTGCGGGCAGATATTGATGCGATCGTAAAGGAGATTGAGGCATGAGCAAGGAAGTAATCATCTATAAAAGTGCGGACGGACTTTCTGAGCTTTCGGTACATCTGGAGAATGAAGATGTCTGGCTAACCCAAAAACAGCTCGCTGAACTGTACCAGGCAGCCAAATCAACCATAAGTGAACACATTAAAAATATCTATACAGACGAAGAACTGACCCCTGAAGCAACTGTTCGGAAAATCCGAACAGTTCAAAAAGAGGGGGACAGAGCGGTAACACGCAATCTGGATTATTACAATCTGGATATGATTATAGCCTTGGGGTATAGGATCAATTCAAAAATTACCACGCGCTTCCGGCAGTGGGCTACTGCTCGACTTAAAGAGTACATCATTAAAGGCTTCACCATGGCCGACTACGTACGCGAGTTGGATACGATTTTGGCCTCTGCGGGGCGCAAAGTTTTAGATAATGCCGGCAAAGTATCCAGTGCGCAGGCTAGGGAAAAGGCGAAGGCAGAATACAAAAAGTATAAAGCCAAAACGCTGAGTGAGGTGGAAAAGGAGTATTTGGAGACGATTTCGAACTAGGAAAAGAAAGTTAAAAAAAAGGGCAAGAATGAGTAGAGCAGGTTTTGTTTATATCATGACTAACAAGAATAGAACCACCTTATATATTGGTGTCACCAACGATTTGTGCCGTAGGATTTACGAACACAAAAATCATCTGGTGGAAAATGCATTCACCGATAAATATAATCTGGAATACTGCATTTATTATGAAGAGTACCCCTACTTTGACTTGGCCATAAAGCGAGAAAAAGAGCTTAAAAAGTGGAACCGCCAAAAGAAGGAGGCACTCATCAACAGGAAGAACCCTGAATGGAAGGTACTAGCGACTGAAAAGGGATTTATGCATAAACAGGTTCCTTTCGCGCAACAAGTGGCGGACCTGCTAAGAGAATTGGAGGAAAACCAGGAGATTCCTCCCTGCAGTGGAAATGACACTCCTTCTTGATTTGCAGGGGATTAATTCTAGGCTGGAGATCCCTCCCTTCGGTCGGAATGACAACTCGCTTTGCGGGGAAGAGTGGGCATAAGCTAGCGGCTCTCTGCAGCCGCTAGCTTATGCCCCTCCCCAAAAAAAGGCGTCATTTCGAGCGAAGCGAGAAATCTAAACCATAAAAAAGGAGACAAAAAACAATGAGTAAAGCACCAAATACAAAGGGCGACCGGCGGCTGCCGTTTATAGAGAAGTTGCTGGATGGGGCTGAGGTGGAGTGGAAAGCGCTGGGGGATTATACCGATTACGAACAGCCAACAAAGTATCGGGTAAAGTCAAAATTTTATAATGATGATTTTAAGACACCTGTTCTAACTGCCGGCAAGACCTTCATTCTTGGGTATACTAATGAGGAAGATGGGATTTATAAAGCATCTGAAGCGCCTGTAATAATTTTTGATGATTTTACTACCGCTAATAAATGGGTTGATTTTGATTTTAAGGTCAAGTCATCAGCGATGAAGATAATTACATCCAAGGATGAATCTAAGGCTTTATTAAAATATATCTATTATTGGTTGAATACAGTTCCCAGTGGTTTAGTAGAGGGTGACCACAAACGGCAATGGATTAGTAATTACTGCAACAAAGAATTCCCCATCCCCTGCCCAAACGACCCCGAGCGGTCCCTTCAAATACAGCAGGAAATCGTCCGCATCCTCGATACGTTCACCGAGCTGACGGCGGAGCTGACGGCGGAGCTGACGGCGCGGCGGAAGCAGTATGCGTATTATCGGGAGCGGTTGTTGAGCTTTGAGACCACGAACGACACGAAAGGCACGAACGTGGTGTGGAAGGCTTTGGGGGAGGTGATAACACTTCAGCGAGGCAAGAGACTTGTAAAAAGCCAGTTAGACGATACAGGTGAATATGCAGTTTTCCAAAATAGCATGACGCCTTTAGGATATTACAGCGAGAGTAATGTTAAAGCTGGTACTACATTTGTTATTTGTGCTGGTGCTGCTGGTGAGATTGGTTATAGCGATGTTGATTTTTGGGCAGCAGATGATGTTTACTACCTGATAACACCAGAAAATATAAATAGCAAATATGTCTACTATTTTTTATGGACACAACAACATAAGATATTGGGGCAAGTTCGCCGTGCAAGTATACCTAGACTTGCAAAATCAGCATTGGCTAGACTTGTTTTGCCCATCCCACCCCTCGAAGAACAGGCCCGCATCGTCTCCATCCTGGATAAATTCGATACGTTGACCACTTCCATCAGCGAGGGGTTGCCGAGGGAGATTGAGCTGCGGGAGAAGCAGTATGAATATTATCGGGATTTGTTGTTGAGCTTCCCGAACACAGACCACGAAAGGCACGAAAGGCACGAAAGGCACGAAAATTAAAAGGCGCAAAAAAGTAGGGTGCGTCTTTGTTCGTCCATTTTGCCTCATTAGAGGTAATAATCTAACACGTTATGAGTGACCGAATCATATACAAAGCAGAAGGTTATGCAATACAGGGTGCCATATTTGAAGTCTATCGGGAAATGGGCTGCGGATTCCTGGAGACGGTTTATCAGGAGTGCCTGGAAAGAGAACTGACCTCGCGTCAAATTCCTTTCATCGCCCAGGCAGAGCTGCAATTGTCCTATAAAGGTGAGGCGCTGCAACAAAGATACCGGCCCGACCTGATTTGTTACGGAAAAATCATCGTAGAACTAAAAGCCGTGAGGCAAATCGCTCCGGAACACCAGGCGCAACTCCTCAATTATCTCAAAGCAACGAATATGAAACTAGGGTTACTTGTTAACTTTGGAAGCTACCCCAAAGCAGACATCGTCAGACTCGCCCTGTGGTTTTTCGTGTATTCCGTGCCTTCCGTGGTAAAGAAACAAACACGCCCTGCATTCCGTGTCCTTCATGGTTAACCAACGAAACATGCCAAACTACAACACCATAGCAGAATCCAACCACTTTATCGTACTTGAGCACTACACCAAGTACTCAGAAGTTCATGAGACCCCCGCGGTTTACCAATCAGAGGCAGCACTGGAACGGGAACTCATACAGGATCTGGCCAATCAGGGTTATGAACACCTGCCCAAACTCAATACCGCTGAAGCCATGCTGGCCAACGTCAGGGCCCTGCTGCAGGAGTTGAACGACATGGCCTTTACGGATAATGAATGGGCTCGTTTCGTTGAGGAATATTTGGACCGGCCCGGAGAAAACCTGATTGATAAGACCAGGAAAATACACGATAATTATATACATGACTTCGTCTTCGATGACGGGCACATACAGAACATATACCTCATAGACAAGCAGCAGATTGCCCGGAATAAGGTGCAGGTGATCTCACAGTTTGAACAAAGGGGCACCCACGCCAATCGGTACGATGTCACGATACTGGTCAATGGCTTGCCTTTGGTACAAGTCGAGCTAAAAAAGCGGGGCGTGGCCATCCGGGAAGCGTTCAATCAGGTACACCGTTATACCAAAGAGAGTTTCAACAAGGAAAACTCCCTCTTCAAATACCTGCAGCTGTTTGTGATCTCCAACGGTACCGACAGCCGGTACTTCGCCAACACCGTGGAGCGCAATAAGAACAGCTACGACTTTACCATGAACTGGGCCAAGGCAGACAATAAGCTGATCAGGGATTTGAAGGATTTCACGGCTACCTTTTTCCAGAAAAACACGCTGCTGCAGGTGTTGCTGCATTACTCTGTTTTTGATGTCAATGATGTCCTGCTGATCATGCGCCCCTATCAGATTGCTGCTACTGAGCGGATTTTATGGAAGATCAGGAGTGCCTATGAAGCCAAAAAATGGGCAACCACAGAAGGGGGCGGCTACATCTGGCATACGACCGGATCGGGTAAAACCCTGACGAGCTTTAAAGCCGCCAGGCTGGCTACCGGGCTGGATTTTATTGATAAGGTATTCTTTGTGGTAGACCGTAAAGATTTGGATTATCAGACCATGAAAGAGTACCAGCGCTTTTCTCCGGATAGCGTGAATGGGTCCGATAGCACGGCGGGCTTAAAAAGAAACCTCAACAAAGACGACAACAAGATCATCGTCACGACCATTCAGAAGCTGAACAACCTGATGAAAAGCGAGCGCGATCTGCCGGTATACCAGCAGCAAGTCGTTTTCATTTTTGATGAAGCCCACCGTTCGCAGTTTGGCGAAGCCCAAAAGAACCTGAAGAAAAAGTTCAAAAAGTACTATCAGTTTGGGTTTACCGGCACGCCCATTTTTCCGCAAAATGCACTGGGTGCGGATACCACAGCCAGCGTATTTGGGCGCGAACTGCACTCCTACGTTATTACGGACGCCATCAGAGACGAGAAAGTGCTTAAGTTTAAAGTCGACTACAATGATGTACGGCCGAAGTTCAAAGGCATTGAAACAGAATTGGATGAAAAGAAACTGACGGCAGCGGAGAATAAAACCGCCTTGCTGCACCCCACACGGATCAAAGAGATTTCGGAGTACATCCTGCAAAATTTCAGGATAAAGACCCACCGGACACAAGGGGGCAACAAAGGCTTCAATGCCATGTTTGCCGTCAATAGCGTAGATGCCGCGAAAAGCTACTATGAGACTTTAAATAAGCTGCAGGCCGATAGCGAAAAGCCACTGAAAATAGCCACCATCTTCTCCTTCGCCGCCAACGAAGAGCAAAGAGCCATAGGGGAAATAGCCGACGAAACCTTTGAGCCCTCTGCCATGGAGCTGAGTGCCAAAGAGTTTTTGACTGCGGCTATTCAAGACTACAATGCCCTGTTCAAGACCAGCTTTGGTGTGGAAAGCAAGGAATTTCAAAACTACTATCGGGACCTTGCCAAACGGGTAAAGAACAAAGAAGTGGACTTGCTGATTGTCGTCGGCATGTTCCTCACCGGCTTTGATGCGCCTACGCTGAATACCCTTTTTGTAGATAAAAACCTGCGGTATCACGGCTTAATGCAAGCCTTCTCACGCACCAACCGGATATATGATGCCACTAAAACCTTCGGCAATATTGTCACCTTCCGGGATTTAGAAAAAGCTACCATCGATGCTATTACGCTGTTTGGAGACCGGAATACCAAAAATGTAGTACTTGAGAAGAGCTACAAAGAGTATTTGGAAGGCTTCACAGACATCGCTACCGGCAAAGCCCGCCGGGGGTATATAGAAGTGGTTAACGAGTTGAATGAAAAATTCCCCGACCCGGACGAGATCATCAGGGAGAGCGATAAGAAAGAGTTTGTCAAGCTCTTCGGCGAGTATCTACGGGTAGAAAACATACTTCAGAATTACGATGAGTTCACCCACCTAAACGCACTGCAAGACATTGACCTCAACGATACGGAAGCCGTTGAAGCCTTCAAGGAAACCTACTTCGTGACCGATGAGGACATCGCCATCATGCAAACAATAGAAACCTTGCCAGAGCGTACCGTACAAGACTACCGATCCACCTACAACGATATCCGCGACTGGCTGCGCCGGGAGAAAAAAGGCAAAGAAACAGAAGAATCAGGCATCGACTGGGATGATGTCGTATTTGAGGTTGACCTGCTCAAGTCACAAGAGATCAACCTGGATTATATCCTGGAGTTGATATTTGAGCACAACAAGAAAACGAAAGACAAGGCTTCGTTAGTGGATGAAATCCGGCGCATCATCCGCGCAAGCATAGGCAACAGAGCAAAGGAAAGCCTCATCGTAGACTACATCAATGAAACCAACCTGGACTCCATTCCGGACAAGGCGGGCATCATGGAATCGTTCTTTACCTACGCACAGGAAAGGCAGAAAAGCGAAGCCACCGAGCTGATAACTGAAGAAAACCTGAACGTAGAGGCAGCCAGGCGTTACATTGCCACCTCCCTGAGGCGCAGCTATGCCAGTGAAAACGGTACAGAGCTCAACGCACTTCTACCGAGAATGAGCCCCCTGAACCCTCAGTACCTGACCCTCAAGCAGCGTGTCTTCCAAAAAATGTCTGCCTTTGTGGAGAAGTTTAAGGGGATTGGCGGGGAGATATGAGTGGATTGATGGCCTAGCTTTTCCGCCAAAACCCGAGCTACAAGATAATTGGGCTAACAACCAGATTGGCTTTTTTTACCGTAAAGAGGGGCCTGCCCCTGCCCAATGGCAGGCGCCGCTATGCTCCGGGGCTCGCTATCCGCTCGGCCCTGTCGGGCTTGCCACCCCTGCGCAGCGCTAGGCCAATGCCAAGCTAGTGGTCTGTCAAGTGTTAATTTATGGGTTGAGTGGGAGCGAATTTTGAGGCTAAATCAAGGCGGATGTTCCCGCGCATAGCAGCGCTACGTAAGGGGTTGTCCAACGAAGAGTAGCCTCAAAAATCCCCGCAGGCAACCCCTAGTTTTAGCCTTGACAGACCACTAGAGCCCCAAAAGCATATCATATCCACGAGCGCACTGCGTAAGCGGGTTTACGCACAAAATTAACACCCTTGACCTTTGAACTTCAGAAAGGCTAAACCAGGCCCATTAATTTATGGAGAAAACAATGCTGTTTCCCAAACTAAAAAAATCAAATTCAGCTGTCCTAAGGATTGGGTTAAGTTAAGGCTACCCCAACCTCTACTCAGACGGCATGCCCAGGTGCCGGTCAAAGTATTCGATGATCTTGCCAAACAGATAGCGGTCGTAGTGCCGTTCACGGCTCCATCCATGCGTCGCACCCGGTGCAAACGCAAAATCGAAGTCCTTGCCTTGTTTAATCAGTTCTTCCGCTAGCACGGCTGTCGTCTTGAAGGGGACCACATGGTCCTGCATGCCGTGGATAAACAGGAGTTTGTCCTCCAGATTCGCCGCATAGTTGAGCGCTTTCCTTTCGAAGATCTCCGGGTGGGCCTGTGGGGTACGAACTATCGCCACGTCGTCCGTGCCAAAGAACGCCGGGTCAACCGCCGCCGCTGCCGCAACGCCTACCTGAAACAAGCCCGGCTTCATCAACAGCGAATAAACGGATAATGTGCCACCGTAGCTGCTGCCCCAGATGCCGATGCGGTCGGGATCGACATAATCCAGAGACTCCATATAGGCAACGGCACTCGCATAATCCTCAATGTCCTGGCCGGCAAAGCCCAACAGGAATTCTTCACGGAATGCCCGGCCATATCCGTTGCTGCCACGTGAATCCACCTGCACGATGACATATCCCTTCATAGCCAAGAACTGCTGTACGAGGCTGTAGTTGCCGGCCCAGCGGTTCCTCGCTGTATTCGAATACACAGGCCCAAACAGCACCGGATATTGCTTACCGGGCTGCATGTTGGCAGGTTTCAGAATCCGGGCGTGCAAGGTGTAGTCATCCACAAGACTGGGGAAGCTGACGTATTCCGCAGCCGCCCAGGCCCGCTCCGTGAAGGCGGGCAAGGGCGAGTGGGTTATCCGCACAGCCTCGCCACCTCCGCTGCTTGCCACGTAAAGCTCAGGCGGCGAAGTGTCGTGGCTGTGCATGAACACCAGGTGCTGCCCATCCGGTGAGGGATAGCCATCGTTGCGCCCCGGAAGACGAGTTACCTGCTCGGGGCCGCCACCGGACAGATTCAGGCGGTACACGTGCTGTTCGTACGGATTAACGCCGTTGCCTGCATAAAACAGTGCGTCACCAGCAACACTGGGGGCGGACAGCACATCGTAGGATGGATCGGTCAGGAGCTGCGGACGATCTCCAGATGGTGAGGCATCGATGGTATAAAGGCCGTAGCGATCGCCCATATCGCTTAAGAAAATGGCCTGCTTTCCTTCCGGATCCCAGGCAGATCCAAAAGATGTGTACATGCGGCTCTCGCGAACACCTCGCCAAATCTCGCGCACCTGCCTTTCTCCGGGTGCAACGACAAACAGCTTGCGTTCAACCGCCGTGTCGGATGCGGTATCAACCAGCAGCGCACCGTCCGGTGACCAGTTGAAGTCGATGACCTGATTGGCGGCCGGGCCTGGCAAATCGAGGTACGTAATGTTACCGCTTTCCACATCGAGCAGGCCCACCCTGCGTATCTCGTTGGGATCGCCCGGATAACCTCGGCGGACCTCGTTGGGGTTGGTTTCGGCAGCGAGGTAATCCGGGAAGGGCACCTTTCGCATCTCGCGCCGGTCAACGACATGAATCGCGATGGCCTGGCCATCCGGGGACCACTTGTACGTTGGGCCGCTCCAGATGCCCGGCCCGATTTCACGTTCCGGCCGGCTGTAGCGCCCCTTCGGCAAGTCCGAGAGACTGGCGATGCCGATCTCAGTGAGCTGCCGGTTCTGTTTGGAAGCGAAGTCAGCCAGCCACAGGTCACCGTTGCTGATATACGCCGCCTGCCTGCCATTTGGCGATATCGACAGGTTATGTGCCCCTGCCTCTACGGGCATCAGCTGGATATCCTCTCCCTGGCTCAGCGATGTCCGCCATAGGTGGCCACCTCGCAGGCTCAGGATGGTGTTCGCGTCGGCCCAGGCCATATCGCGCACGGGCGCGGAGGCTGTATCGGAATGCAGGCGCACCTCCTTTCCATCGCTTGTGGATACCCAAAGGCCGCGCCCGGGATTTCCTGGTTCACTCCAAGAAAAGGCGAAGTGCTTGCTGTCCGGTGCCCACACAGGCCGGGACGGGGTTGTTCCCGTCAGTTTTGGCGTTGCGAACAGGTCATCAAGTGTGAGCTCACCTTCCTGTGCAATACCTGCTGCATGCATCGCCATCAGTAAGCCAGCTACTAACCCTATTTTCCAAAAACAGTTCTGTTGCATGTCTTTGCTTTTAGTAGACTTTATCCGAAATCATTTTATATGGCAGAAAAATAGTTTTTGGTTTTCTTGCCACCTCTTCCTTCGCGTATGACCGTAGCCTCCCGCCTTGCGGGATAGGTTTCGAAAAAACCACCTCCTCAATTTTCGCTTTTTCTGGCTCTACGCTAAATCGTGTGGGCAAAGCAAAAAGCGGTTCAATTTGGCGGATGAAAAATAGGGAACTATTCGCGATGGCCTTGGGTATCGGGCAAGTTTTGGGGCCTATTATTGGTTTGTCTTGGGGGAATGTAGGGGTATTTTCAATATTTTGACTGATGCCGTCCTTACAGGACTGATGCCAGCTTATGGCCTTTCAACAATCTGACGATTGTCGGAAAGGATTATCGTCCCTCTGGGACTGGCGCAGGCCAAATTGTCGTTTTTTTTGGGGCTTGCCCCCTGATGCCGTCCTTACAGGACTGATGCCAGCTTATGGCCTTTCAACAATCTGACGATTGTCGGAGAGGATTATCGTCCCTCTGGGACTGGGCGCAGGCTAAATTGTCGTTTTTTTGGGGCTTGCCCCCTGATGCGTCCTTACAGGACTGATGCCAGCTTATGGCCTTTCAACAATCTGACGATTGTCGGAGAGGATTATCGTCCCTTTGGGACTGGCGCAGACCAAATTGTCGTTTTTTAGGGCTGCCTCCTGATGCCGTCCTTACAGGACTGATGCCAGCTTATGGCCTTTCAACAATCTGACGATTGTCGGAAAGAATTATCGTCCCTCTGGGACTGGGCGCAGGCTAAATTGTCGTTTTTTGGGCTTGCCCTTTCAACAATCTGACGATTGCCGGAAAGGATTATCGTCCCTCCGGGACTGGGCGCAGGCCAGATTGTCGTTTTTTGGGCTTGCCCTTTCAACAATCTGACGATTGCCGGAAAGAATTATCGTCCCTCTGGGACTGGCGAAGGCCAAATTGTCTTTTTTGGGCCTGCCCTGATGCCGTCCTTACAGGACTGATGTCAGCTTATGGCCTTTCAAACAATCTGACGATTGTCGGAAAAAATTATCGTCCCTCTGGGACTGGCGAAGGCCAAATTGTCTTTTTTGGGCCTGCCTCCTCCGCAAGGATAGGGGCCTGCCCCTGCCGCAAGGAAGGCTCCAACGGGCAGGCGCCGCTATGCTGCGGGGCTCGCTGTCCGCTCGGCCCCTCGCCCTACAGGCGTCGGGTCTGGCCTTCGGCCACCCCTGCGCAGCGCTAGGCCAAAGCACCGGATATCCCAATAGCCTTGTTCGCCACCCCATTTTCGATCAAAGGGGCATCAGTGCTATTTACTCCTGAGGCAACAACACAACAGACAACGATCAAACACAAACACATCTCATTCAAAAACCATGAAGTACATTGCCAAAAGCCTCCCCAAAAAGGGGAAAATAAAAAATGGAGACCACTTCAGTTTTTACGAAGACGAGCGGATACAGCTTGCCTGTGTGGCAGACGGCGTAGGCGGGAATGCCTGCGACTGGAAAGCATCGGAACAAGCCTGTGAAGACCTGGCCTATTTTTATAAGAATGAATTTGCAGATCTAGGCGTGCGGGAAGGCATCGCACAGAGCCTGAGGAAGACCTACGCCAAAATATACTGGACCAAGGGGCCGTGCGAGGGCATGCTGACCACCCTAGTGTCCGTAGCCATTGACCGGCAGGCGGGGGAATATTTCTACTTTGGGATTGGCGATAGCCTGATCCTCAAATTTGAAGAGGGCAAGATTGAAGAGCTGACCCCGGAATGCGGATTCAGGATACAGCCTGACTTACTGCCATCCAGGGTGAAAAGCGGGGGGCCGTTAAGGGAAGGCACTTGTTTTGCGCTCATGTCTGACGGGATCTCAACGAACCGGAAAAACTACAGGCAGGAAGTAGCCCTCGTTTTGGGCTCCGAAGACTGGGAGAGCAAATTTGAAGAAATCATGGCCCTCAACCAAGTCACTCAATTTGATGATATGACGCTCCTGCTGCTGAAGGGCTGATTGGAACCGGCGGACAGATAGCCCATACTGATTTTCATCCGGCAGCCGCACAGTGCCCCATGCTCTATTTCATCCAGGCTCCACACCTCCCCTGCCAAGTTAGCCAAGCGCTTGCGGAACACCTCCGGGGCGACATGCCCCCGCCTCCTCAACAACAAGGAGGAAGCATGGCAGAAGTTTATCCAAAAATGCTTTCCGCTCCGGTGCGCTGAGCAGCAGCAAGCTTTGCAGCGGGCAGTCCTGCAAAGCTTGTTCCAATTTGGAAGTGGCTGCTGCCCGCCCAGGGCCAGCAGCAGCTGTGCAGATAAGCACAGGCTTCGTACCTGTAAAGGCCTACTGCTTTGTGCCGGGCGCGGGGAAAGTAATGCTCCACATCCCCCTTAGATCGCCAGCGGCGTAGCCGATGGCCTCATCTTCAGGGTAAAGCGTCTTTATGGTTTCGTAATCGCTTTCAGCCAGCGCCCCCCCGAGGTCGCCGTGGCACTTCAGGCACAGCTCCTGCGTCAGGATAGGAGCATAAAAAGCGACTTCCCCATTTTCCAGCTGACGGACTTCAGGCCCAAGTTTGCCGCCTGCAGCCTTGCGTTCGTGGTAGGCCGCCAGCATCGCTGCCTCCCGCTCGTTGGGGGCATCGGCCGGGTTCCTCAGTTTCTGACTTACCCGGCGGATCTGAGCGCCATAAACAACAGACATACTGTCCACCAGAGGGTAAGCCGCTGTATTGCAGTAAGTAGCGGCATGGGCGACACCACCTGCTTGCATGGCCTGTTTGAGCTGCCCGCTCAATACACCAAAAGTGGTCAGGGCAATGTCCATGCCCTGCTTCTTGTACTGAGCAGTATCCAGCACCGGTGCCTCCGATGCTGCCGCCGAACCGCTTTCGCCCGGTGCCGGCTGACAGCCCCATGCGCCAAGAGCCAATAAGGCCAACGCCAATAAACGTACATTAAAATTCTTCATGATATAAGGTTTAAGGTTAACAATCCAGGGCTATGCGAGCGCTCCGCCTGCACCCTGAGGTAAGAGCGTGTTGGGACTTTAGTAATCGGTCTATCCTGCTAGACAGCGGAACACTTTTTCGCTTATACTTCGCCCCGAAAATCCCAACACGCTCTAAGAAAGATAAAAAGAATAGCGCTGCGATTGGCTCACAGCGCTACTCTACAAAACAACATCAATGGATTGACTTAGGATGAGCCTATGCTACAGCAGCTATAGCTTCATCGATCATTTCCTGTGACATGGTGCTTGGGCATACGTGTGCTGTGAGAGGCGCGTCAGTTTCCTCTATTGCCCGCCATCCGCCAATGATGTCCACGATATTGTGGTAGCCACGGGCTTTCAGGATGGAAGTCGTAATCAGTGACCGGTAGCCGCCGAGACAGTGGAGGTAGTACGTTTCGTTGCGGTCCAGACGGTCCATATTCTTGTTGATGTAATCCAGCGGGAAGTTGCCAGCCGCAGCGACATGCTGAGAAAGGTACTCCGTTGGCTTGCGCACATCGAAGAGGTTGGGCACCTGCCCTGCTGCCAGGCGCTTGGCGAATTCCTCACCGGTGATTGCATTCACGCTATCGGTCTCTTTGCCGGCCGCTTTCCAAGCGTCAACGCCGCCTTTCAGGAAACCCAGGGTGTTATCGTAGCCCACACGTGCCAGGCGGGTGACCACTTCTTCTTCCCGCCCTTCTTCAGCCAGGAATACAATTGGCTGCTGCAGGTCGGTGATCAGGGCGCCTACCCAAGGGGCAAAACTGCCGTCCAAGCCGATGAAGATGGAGTTAGGGATGTGGCTTTCGCGGAATGCGGCCTCGCTGCGGGTATCGAGCACCAGCGCTTCGTGCTCCTCCACCCGGGCTTCGAAATCAGCAGGGCTAAGGGCGACGGCGCCTTTTTCAAGCACCTCGTCAAAGCTGCCGTAGCCCGCTTTGTTCATTTTCGCGTTTTTGGCGAAATACTGTGGGGGCGGCATCAGCCCGGCAGTGAGCTCCTCAATGAACTCTTGCCGGGTCATATCAGCGCGCAGGGCGTAGTTGGTTTTCTTCTGATTGCCCAAGGTATCCCAAGTCTCGCTGCTCATGTTCTTTCCGCAAGCAGAGCCCGCACCGTGGCCGGGGTAAACAATAGTCTCATCGGGCAGGGTCATGATTTTCTCGCGCAAGCTATCGTAGAGCCAGCTCGCCAAGTCCTCAGTTGTGATCTCTCCAGTCTTCTGCGCCAGGTCAGGGCGGCCCACATCGCCAATAAAGAGGGTATCGCCTGTAAAGATGGCATATTCCCGGTCTTTCTCGTCCAAAAGGAGGAAAGTGGTGCTCTCCGGAGTGTGGCCGGGCGTGTGCAGCACTTTGAAGGTCACGTTGCCCAACTTGAGCTCCTCCCCGTCTTTGGCCATATACTTCTCAAAAGTGGTCTCTGCCTTAGGGCCATAGACAATCTGAGCGCCGGTTTTCTCTGCCAGGTCCAGGTGGCCTGAGACGAAATCAGCGTGGAAGTGGGTCTCGAAGATGTACTTCAGCTTAACGCCTGCCTGCTCGAGCTTTTCCATGTAGGGCTGTGTCTCGCGCAGCGGGTCAATAATTGCAGCCTCGCCATTGCTTTCGATATAGTAAGCAGCTTCTGCCAGGCAACCGGTATAAATTTGTTCGACTTTCATATTTAGGCTATGCGTTGTGAAGTTGTGTTTTAATCATTCAACGATACAAAGGTAAGCACCGCCTAATATTTGGTCAGTGACGGCCGTCACAAAATGAAACCCCCGCTGCAAGGCACCTGCGGGCGCCCTCACAGCGGGGATAGCTGAAGCAGCAGAAAGCCTTGCTCCCCGGCTACCGGTGGGCAGACAAGAAGGCATAAAATTTCTGCTTGAGCTCTGTATAGAGCGCGCGGTAGGTAGCCATCTGCTCTTCCATATAGTTGTGAAAATCGGGGTCCAGGGGCAGCTCTTCCTGTTTTTGCAAGGCTTGCCCAAGTTTTTGTTCGTGCACTTTTATGTTGTGCTTCAGCTCATCGAGCACCTCGCGCTGACGGATGAACTGATTTTGGAATTGCTCCAGCTGACTGCGGGCCCCCTCTGCTCCTGCCTTGACAGAGAGCTCCTCGAGCCGGTGCTCGAAAATACCTAGCTCATCCGCAAAAAAGCTCAGCTCATTGGCCCAGAGGCGGTGGTCAAAATGGAGGGTTTCGAGATTGCTTGTGGTGGTCACCATAGTTCCTGTATTTTTTAGTTTATGCTAATCTTTTGCGTTCCTCAAGCAAAAAGCCAAGCAGATCGTGGGTGGTGATGAGCCCTACCAACTGCCCACTGTCTACCACGGGCAGGGCGTGCAGGATGTTGCTCTGGAACACCTTGGCGGCTTCCGTAACTTCCTCATCGGGCCCAATAGTGGCCAGCTTCCGGGTCATGATATCGCTCATCCTGACCTGCTCGTACGCCGGCTTAAAGAGGCTCAACAGGCGGCTCAGCCGGGCGTAGTCGCTCTTCGTGACCAGCCCCTGCAACTGCCCATCTTTGTCTACTATGGGCAGATGATGGATATTGTAGCTCATGAAAATCTGGTCGGCCTTTTCGATGGGGTCTTCCGGCCTGGCAACAACCAGGTCGCGGCTCATAAGCTGTCGGACTGCAATAGGGATGGGCTTGATCATGGCTTTTATGGCTTTGCTTGCCCCCACAAGATGGCATCGCCTAGCCCCATAAACGATGAACTTCGTCAGGCTGGAAAGTGAGTTTTGTCAGGAGTGCAAGCTTCAAATTTTCACGCCCAGGGTCAGGAACCAGCTGCGGCCGTCTGCGGGGATAATGCCCGGGCCGGGGTAGGCGTCTGCCCGGCGGGTAAAATAAGCCGCATCAAAGAGGTTGTTGCAGGACAGCTCCAGGGAGAACATGCGCCAGCGGTACCCCGCACTGAGGTCGGCCACCATATAAGCAGGGATGGCCCCATTAACGGCAGAGCTGGTCCGGCGGGCGTTAGTCGCATCCGTAAAATGCTCAGATGTGTAGGCCAGGCTCCCGCCGAGGCGGAACTGCCGCCATTGCCAGCTCAGCCCGGTGCGCACCATCACAGGAGGGGCCAGCTCTACCCGCCGCCCGCGTATGCTGTTGTCTTGGGTATTGATATAACGGGCGTCTATCAGTGCAGCATTGACGAACAGGCTGAGGCTGGACAGGCTGTCGGCAGGGGCGAAATAGCGCAGGATCTCCCACTCACAAAAGCCTTCTACCCCCAATATACGGGCATCGGCAATATTGGTCCTCAACCGATAATCGTTGAACAGGGGCGGCTCATCGGAGCGCAGCAACAGCCCGATGCGGTCGCGGTACAACACCTGAAAAGCGGTCACGTCGAGGTAAATAGACCGCTCCTTGCGGAAGCGGAAGCCGAAGTCAGCCGTAAAGCCCCGCTCGTCCTGAATGTTGGGGTCTACCCGCCCGTTTGGGTTGTCTATGCGCAAGTCGGTGAAATTGATGGCGCGGTAGTTTTGGGATACATTGCTGTACCACTCCACGCCAGGGCGAGGCTTGTAGGCTACCCCCAGCCCCATGAGCAGCAGGGATCGGCTGCGGCCCAGTTCCTCCTCTTCCCGGTTTTCAACAATGAGGTTGCCCGCTGCATCAAATACGCGCTGTTTGTAGTACCCGCTTGCTGCCGTTTTGATATACTCCATGCGCAGCCCCGGGGTGAGGGTGAGCGTAGGGCTGAGCGTAAAAATATGTTCGGCAAAAGCAGCGAGGTTTGTACTGGGGAAATCATAAGCGGAGCCTTCTACATCGCCGGGGTTGAGGAACTCAAAATCAGGCCCATCGCCATCGCTGCCATCCCCTTGCTGTGCATCGGAATGCCCCCGGTAACCGCGCACGCCCACCACAAAAGTGTGCTCCTGCCCCATCCATTTGTAGCGGTGCAGCACACGGGCTTCTGTGCCCAAGTTGTTGAATGCCCCGTCTATCAGGGTCCGGTTGCCACCGAAATCGATATTGTTGATGGGGGTCAGCGCGCCAAGGGACTGCCGGCGGGCCATAAGGCCAAAGCTCCGTACATTGAGCCGGGTGCGGTCCGTGAAGCGGTAATCCAAAGTCATGGCCAGGAGGTTCCACTTGATTTGAAACCAGTTGCGATCGCGGATAGACTGCCGGGGGTTTTGCTCGAAGAAGGCATCCGTCAGGCCGCCGGGCTGCTGAGCAAGGTAGCCCATGACCGTGGCCTCCAGCCCTATCGACAGGCGCTCCCCCGGGCGGAACTGAAGGGCAGCAAAGCCATTGTCCAATTGGAAGCCAGCATTTGGGCGCCAGCCGTCCCCTTGGCGGCGGTTGTAAAAAGCGTAGTAGCTGAACTGCCCATCGCCAAGGGTGCCCGCCACACTATTGAAAGAGCCAAAATACCCAAAAGCGCCCACGGTCTGCCTGCTGACGGCCTCAAAAGGCTTTTCCTTGGGCGGGCGCTTGAAGACAAAATTCAGCAGCCCCCCAAATTGGGTGCCGTACTGTAAGCTTGCTGCGCCCCTCACGACCTCTATGCGCGCTAGGGCCTCTGCGGGGGGCGTGTAATAGCTTTCCGGGTAACCCAGGGCATCGGCGCTGATGTCATAGCCATTCTGACGGGTATTGAAGTTGCTCGTCCGGTTGGGGCTCAGCCCCCGACCGCCTATGCCCAACTGCAGCCCGGCCCCATCGCTTTCCCAAATGTTCAGGCCCGTCACCCTGGCAAAAATTTGCCGTGGGTTGTTGGCCGATAAGTTGGCGGCTATGGCCTCGAGCACTACCACCTCGCTTTTTTTGCCTTCGTAAATGGAAGTGCCTTCCACAGCCCTCAGGCGGGCAACCCCAAAAGTGGCCTCCCGCTCTGCCTGTACTTCCACCGCATCGAGCTCCACGGCCAGCTCCCGCAAGGCTACCTCAACTTCCAATACCGGTTCCTCCAGCGCTACTTCCTGCTGCCAGGTGGCCTTGCCTACTTCAAAAACAACCAGCTCGTATGCGCCATAAGCCAGCCCCTGAAAAACAAACTCGCCTTTGTCATCCGTGAAAACGCTTTGATTCAACTGCGGCAGTACCGCTGTAGCCCCGGCCACAGCCTTGCCCGTAGCCTGGGACCATACCCTGCCCCGGAGTTCGCCCACGGCCTCCTGCCCGCGCCCTGCTACGGAGCAGAGAAGGGAAAGGGCCAGCAGCAGCTTCCATACCTTACAACGATTCATCTTCATAGGGCAATATCCATTTTTTGGGCTTCCAGCCATCCTCCACCTGAGCCAGATCTACCTCAGGGTCAATCAGCAGCCGGCTGGGGCGGGCATTCAGTGTAACGTACGCTTCTACCTGTACCAAAGGGTCATGTACACCTTGTTTTTCGTAATGCCGGGCAAGGAAATGCGCAAACTGCAAAATCATATCCGGCTGCATGGCCATTTGCTTTTCCTGGTGTGGTTTAAGGAACTCGGAATTGTCTACCACGCCCTTGCGCCCCGTTTTCCGGTCGGTCACATAAAAAGTGGCTGTCCCTGCTTTTTCCATGAGCATCACACGCCAACTGAAACGGTAGCCCTCTTCCGTCCAAAAGACGTTGCCGGGATACGCCAGGTAGCGCCAGGGGAAAACCAGCTGGAAAGCAAAAAACAGCACCAACATCATGCCCAGTGCACGGGGTGCAGGCTTTGCCCTGAGCGGTCCTGCTGCCAGGAATGGGATGGGCGCTGCACGCTCTATCCCGCCGATGAGCCGTTCGTGGAAAGCAGGGGAAAAGTATATCCACGTCGCCCCGATCATGACGATCGGGAAAACGCCGATTTGGAACATCAGCCCGGTAAGGGTATGAAAAACGATAACAGTGAGGTAGGCCAGGAGCCGGGTACGGGGCCAGGCTAGGAAAAAAACGATAAGGGTGTCGTACAGCATGCCTATCCAACTGAACAGATAGGGGGTGGCCTTCCATGAGAACAGCGGCCCGATGAGCGGGAGCTTGTCATTGGCCGGCACCCATATACGCAGCGGTAGGGCATGGATGAGCCAGTCGGTATTGATTTTGGCCAGCCCTGCATAAATGTAGACAATCGCCAGTTGCAGTTTGAATACCAATACCGTCCAGCGAGGGGCTTCTTTGCCATATACGCCAGGCCACAACCAGGCATCAATGGAGCACCTCCGGTTGGCAGGTACCCAGATCAATAAAAAGCTGGCCAGGCTGACGAAGTAGTAGTGGTTTAGGTAGTAAGCTAGGTCGATGAGCTCGGTGTAGGTGAAAGACAGGAAAAAGAGCAGAGCAGAAAAACGGTACAAAAGCCCCAGCATGACCCCCAAGGCGCCCAGGGCCATAGCTGCATGCAGGGCGTACATCCATCCGGGCGGCAGCACTTGCACCCATTCGAAGCCATAGTACTTGAAAGTGAACGGCACACCGATGTAGTGGTCTTCAATCCAGCCCAGGGCCCAGAACCGGAGCGTACTGAACAACATGACCGCCCCGAAGACAAGACGGAAAGCGGCCAGTGGCGCCACCGATACCGGCTCCTCCAGCCAGGCGGCCCAATGCCGCCAACTGTGCCCTGCTAAAACTGAGCGTACCCTATTCATGCTCCCTGCTTTTCAGGCTAAAGCCTAATCGCCATCCCCACTGCTGAAAGTAATTGCAATGCCCAGCAGGGATGACATATCGCTTTTGAAGAACCGGGTCTGCCGCTGCAGCTCCGTATGCAGCGCCTCCACGGTGGGGTCCTCCGCAGCAATGAGCTCACGAAAAGGCTGCCCTTCCGGTACAGCTTCTAGCGCAGCCATCACATTGGCCCATTGGGCTTCCGACTCTGCGATGAGGGCTGTGCCCCCTACCACATTATCGAGGTAGGTTTTCAAGCTTGGCCCCTGACGATCGCCTTCGCCGCCGCCATAATAGATGTCTTCTATCGCCTGCAGGTGCGCCTTGAGCTGCGCCAGTGAGGTTGCGGAATAAAAAGCCTCCACGAGCTGAGGCTCCGACTGAACCTGCCCGGGCCGCTTGCCAGCAGGCAGGCCGACCTTGAAGTTTTTAGCGCTTTCAAAACTCCGTACCCACTCGTTGTACAGCCTTGATGTGGAACTGCCTGCATCGGTGCCGTTGTTTGATACAAACTCGGCCTCGTACCCTTCCCAAGCTTCATTCACGTCCTGTACGCGGGCCAGCACGTCAGCGGTCAATGCTTTCAAATGTGCCCGGCGGGAAGAGGAGCCCTCAAACTGCTGCAGCACTTCGGCCTCCCCTCCACCAAAGAGCAGGTACTCTATGGCGAGGAAACCCCGCGCGTCCCGGTCGAAGCCAGAAAGGGAGTGGTCTGCTGCTGTGATGGCATTCTCTACTTTTCCCACTGCCACAGGCCAGGTGCCGACCTCTTCGATCAGCCCCTTGCGCAGACCGTCTTCCCCTGCTGGGCCGAAGTTGAACGCATTGGCCGACTGCCAGGCAGCGTAAGCTGAAAGCCAAGCGGCTTTGGCACTGCCCAAGGCAGCAGCAGAAGGGGCGTCAACAAAAGCCCCCACCTGGCTGTCCAGATTTTCTGCTTCCTGCTGTAGCCCTTGGAAGGCAGGCTTTATCACGTTGGCCGAATAATGAAGGAGCATCTCCTCCCGGTCAAAATCAGGCGTGCCCTCTCCTTCCGTTCCGCACCCGGTGAGCAAAAGCCCGGGCACAGCAAAAAGCAAGAAAAGGACTAAGGTAGAATTGGTTTTCATTACCCTTGAAGTTTGTACGTTAGCTATACTAATGACTTGCCGTATCAAAAGAGGAAAGCCCCGTAGCAGCCGCTGCCACTACGGAACTTCCATGTATCCGGAGCTTATCGGCCCTGTACGGATACCCAGTTTTCTTTAAAGTCTTCAATCTCCTGATCGGTAAAGCCGTAAATGCCCTGCAGGTCTGCGATGACTTCCTGCAATTTGGGCAGTTCAGCCCCCGGATCGGTCACTAAGCGGTAAGACGTGGGCACCTGCCCCTGAGGGGCGTTCATTTTTGCCAGCAAGGCATCTATATCCGCATCCGAAATGGTTTTGTAGCCGGCGGGGATGGTGCGCCAGCCCTGAAGGAAGCCCACCGCCTCTGCGTAGGAATGCAGGCCGCCTGCAATTTCCCCTTCAGTAGGGTTGGTAGCGCTGAGGCGGGCAATAGCCTGATGGCAATAGTTGATCACGGTAGCTGCATTGGCTTTCTCCCAGGTATCGGTCAGGTCTTGCAGTGCCTGATCGCGCTCTTGGCTGTATTCTTCGCCCGCCTTCAGTGCGGCCTGCAAAGTGATAAAAGCCGTCTTCATTTGGGTGTACAGCCCTTGCCCGTCGTTTTTGTCGCGGCGGGCGGTGTAGTTGGCCAAGAAAGCATCTGGGTTGTCAGCGGTAGCGCTGTTGTTGGTGTTGGGGAAATCGGGGTGTGCCCCATAAATGCGCACCAAGCGGTCGACGGTTGCCGGCGTCAGGCTGCCAGCTTCGATCAGGCTGACGGCGTGGTTGTACATCGCAGCACCGTACAAGCCCTTATCGAGCAGCTGCTCCAGCTCCATGCCGTTTTCATCAAACAGATAGCCGCCCAGGGCCCCGCCCTCGCCGGCAGGGGCTCCCGGAGTATAGGTGCCTCCGCTTGCCTTGGACAGCTCTGCAATCCAGCCGTCTACCAGCCCTTGATAATAATTGGTCGTGATGCTCTGCAGGGATGGGCTACCTGCACTGTACAAGGCGCTCAGCTCGGCTGCGTCTACGCTGGTGCCAGGGGTACGCCCCTCTTTGGCTTTGTTGACGAAAGCAGTAAGCTGCTCCCGGACCTGGAGCTCGATAGAGGTGTTGGCTTCAAAATTGGTGCCATCGTATTCTGCTGGGATATCCAGCGGCTCTTTCTCGTTGTTATCGTCACAGCTGAATACGAACGTGGCAGCTGCAAGCGCCAGCATCATGAATTTTACGCTCTTCATTTTTGAAAGTTTGTTGTTGTATCTGATACCGTAAAAGGTTGTTGTTGCAAAAGAAAAAAACAAACCATATTTAGACTTAGTCCAAATAAATTATTTACAAAAATCCGACATAGCGGTAAGCGTTTGCCGGAAGTGCAAAGCTATCGGCGGCACCCCGCTCCTGCAATACCCAAACCCTGCAAACGCCTACCTAATCTTAGGTATTTAGACTAAATACAAACAAAGGGCAGCCCAAGACAAACCGCCTGCCCCGGCAAAAGGGAACGAACCTGTGCAAGCGGCAAGGGGTTTTTACATAAAAAACGAACCTATGCGCTTGCTCATCACCCTGCTTGTCAACGGCCTGCTGGTTTACCTAGCCGCAGCTATTTTGCCAGGCATCGCCATAGATGGCTATTTCAACGCCATCATCGTAGCCCTCCTTTTGGGGATTGCCAATTTTTTGGTCCGCCCTGTGCTCTTCCTCCTTACCCTCCCGATCACCATACTCACGCTCGGGCTTTTCCTGTTCTTCGTGAACGGGGCTATGGTGCTCCTTGTCGACAGCCTCCTGAGCAGTTTTACCGTAGACGGCTGGTTTTGGGCCATCGCCTTCAGCATCATCATGTCGGTATTCAACTTGTTTTTTGAAAACAAGGAGGCCAAGTAAACTGGCTGTCAACCATTTACCCCACGCGGCGTTATAAACGCAAAAATCAGCCTATGCGCCTCCTACCCTGCCTGGCTTTTGCTTTTCTCGCCCTATCTGCTGCCGCACAGCGCCCGGTCATTGATGACTTCACCCTAAGCGGGGACACCTACCGGACAGGGGACAACTGCTACCGGCTAACGGAAGAACGGGGCTATTCTTCGGGCTCTATCTGGTACAAGCGCCCGATAGATGCCCGCGAGCCGTTTTCCATTGAGCTGAGCGTACTGCTGGGCTGTAAAGATGAAGCCGGTGCCGACGGCATGGTGTTTGTGTTCACCGCCCGGCAGAACCAAACCGGCTTCCGCGGCGAGGGCATAGGGTTTGCCGGGCTGTCCCCTTCCATCGGCATTGAAATCGACACTTGGCTCAATGAGCACCTCCTGGACCCGCCCGAGGATCATGTTGCGATTATGGCCAACGGCCGGGTGGGACATTTCAATGACCTTGCCGGCCCGCTGCCTATCCCTAATATCGAGGACTGTGCACAGCACCGGCTTGCTGTGCGCTGGGACCCCGCCCGCCAATGGCTGAGCGTAGAGATAGATGGGCAGGAGGTTATTGCGGCGGAAGTAGACTTGGTTGGTGATATTTTTGGCGGGCAGGCCAACATTTATTGGGGGGTCACTGCTGCGACCGGGCGCTACAACAACTACCACGAAGTCTGCTTCGACCGGCTTTCGTGGCTCCCCGGGCCACTGCAGCCGCAGGCCCGGGGCGAATAGCCGGTGAGCACCCGAAAATACCAGCCCCTGAAGTTCGCTCTCGAGCTGCTGCAAATGCTACGCTCATACCATAGCAGCCATCCCACTGAAAGGTGCCAGATAGACGGTAAGTGACTGGAAAAAGGCATAGCGTGGGAAGGAGAGCCCCATTTTAAACCTACACTGATCGGGCGGAAACCAGATTGTCGTTTTTTTTGGATGGGCCTGCCCAGCCTGCTTTGCGAGATGGGCCTGCCCCCTCCGTAAGGATAGGGGCCTGCCCCTGCCAGCGGGCAGGTGCCGCTATGCTGCGGGGCTCGCTGTCCGCTCGGCCCCTCGCCCTACAGGCGTCGGGTCTGGTCTTCGCCCACCCCTGCGCAGCGCTAGGCCAATGCCAGGCTAGTGCCTTAAGTCATAAATCTCCGATACTTAAGTTGAAGTTATTTTCCGGCTAATCAAGGCGAAGGTTCGCGACTTTAGCCCGAGCTAAAGGAGCGGTTCCTTAACGAAGAGTAGGCGGAAAAGAACGAAACTTGGGGTGGCAAGGATTTATGACTTGAGGCACTAGAGCCCGGAAAGCATAAACGCCTGCGACAATTTGGTTCACGCCCCACCGATCCCCGGCGCATCAAGCCTAGATTGGTGTAGATTTTGCTGTTTAGTGCCATTATTTGCCCGCAGGCCCCTTTGCGACAACCATTTTTTTCCGATTTTCGCCCTTTCCCCGAACAACAACGCGACCATGCACAATTTACCGGAAGCATTTGCCCGGCAGATGCAAGATATGCTCGGAGCAGACTTCCCTGCTTTCGAATCGGCCCTCTCCAGCCCTCCCCCTGTGAGCATCAACTACAATCGGGCCAAACTGTCAGCACACGCCCACAGCGGTGAGCCCGTGCCTTGGAACCCTACTGGCCGCTATCTCAGCCGCCGCCCTTCCTTTACGCTCGACCCCCTCTTCCACGCAGGCGCCTACTACGTGCAGGAGGCCAGCTCTATGTTCATTGCGTATTTGGCAGCCCACATACAAAGCGAGAGACCTGTCGATTTTGCCTTGGACCTTTGTGCAGCCCCGGGCGGCAAAACCGCCATCCTCCTCAATCAGCTGCCTGAGTCCAGTATTGTCGTTGCCAATGAGGTGATCAAAACGAGGTATGCCAAGCTTAGGCACAACCTGGCCAAATGGGGCCGGTCCAATGTCATTGCTGCCCAAGCTGATAGCAAACACTTTGCCCCGCTGAAGGGGCAGTTCGACTTGGTCTTGACGGATGCCCCCTGCTCAGGGGAAGGGCTGTTCCGGAAATCGCCAGATGCGGTGCAGGAATGGTCGGAGGGGAATGTGCAGCTGTGCAGTGCCCGGCAGGGGCGCATTTTGGACAATGCTTTGCCGCTTGTAGCCCCCGGGGGGTACCTCATTTACAGTACCTGTACTTATAACCATTACGAAAACGACGGCAGGGTCAGGCAGGCCCTGTCTGCTCACGATGAGTTTGAACTAGCCGCTGTGCCTGTGCCCCAAGATTGGGGGCTTACCGCAACCGAATGTGGCTACCAATTTTTTCCTCACCGGGTGAAGGGGGAAGGCTTTTATGTCGCTCTGCTGCGGCGGAAAGAGGCCAATGCCGGCGTACGGGCACCAAAAGTAGCCCTCTCCTATTTTGCGCCAGCCCCAAAACAAAGCCGGCAGGCCGTAGCCCACTGGGCCTCACTAACCGACGACGACTGGGCAGTGCTGGCCACACCAAAGCAAGGGCTTTACCTGCTGCCGCAGCGGGCCATGCAGATGTGCAGCGCCTTGGCTAAAGCCCTTCCCAGGGTAGACCCCGGCACTCCGGTGGGCACCCTTAAAGGGCAGCAGCTTGTGCCTGCCCACGAGCTGGCCCTTTCCATCCACTTGTCCGAGGACGTGCCCCGCTGCGAGGCCAGCGAAGAGGAGGCCTTGTCCTTCTTGCGCAAGGCCCCTTTCATGCCTGCAGCCGCCAAAGCCAAGGGCTGGCACCTGATGACGTATCAAAACCAGGGGCTGGGCTGGGCTAAGCTCTTGCCCAATAGGCTCAACAATTATTTCCCCAACGAGCTCCGGGTCAGGATGTAGCAGGCTTTCCCTGCTGGATGTGCCCCGCCATACCCCAGCCTTCTTTATGATGGGGTGCCGGACTAGTGCCTTAAGTCATAAATCTCTGATACTTAAGTTGAAGTTATTTTCCGGCTAATCAAGGCGAAGGTTCGCGACTTTAGCCCGAGCTAAAGGAGCGGTTCTTTAACGAAGAGTAGCCGGAAAATAACGAAACTTGGGGTGTCAAGGATTTATGGCTTGAGGCACTAGCGCTGCGAAGGGGTGGCAAGCCCGACAGGGCCGAGCGAAAAGCGAGCCCCGCAGCATAGCGGCACCTGCCCGCTGGCAGGGGCAGGCCCCACTCAGTCAACCCCAATTATTTTGCTACGGGAATTAACCAAACGCCCCCTTCCCTCTTTTATAGTCCAACCAAACGTTGAATGTTATGCGCATCCTTTTGTTCACTGGCAAAGGAGGGGTCGGCAAAACCACGCTGTCCGCTGCCACTGCTTTGAAAGCTGCCCGGGAAGGGCAGCGCACCCTTATCCTTTCGACAGACCCGGCACACAGCCTTTCTGATGCGCTTGGGCAGGAGCTTTCGGCAGAGCCTCAGGAGGTTGAGCCCAACCTGTTCGCCCAGGAAGTAGATGTATACTATTCCATGCAAAAACATTGGGGCAACATCCGTCAGCTCATGCTTGCTACTTTCCGCCTGCAGGGTGTAGACCAGATTGTAGCGGAGGAGCTGTCCGCTTTGCCGGGGATGGAAGAAGCCTCCGCTTTTCTTTGGCTGGAGGAGCACTACAATAGCGGGCAGTACGACCTGATCGTGATCGACAGTGCGCCTACCGGAGAAACGCTCAGCCTCCTTTCGCTTCCACAGGCCACCCAATCCTGGCTGCTCAAGGCCTTCCCGGGGCAGCGGTTTGCCATGAAAGGCTTTGGGGCTATGGTGCGTGGCATGACGGGCATACCATTGGATCATGGGCTGGACGAGATGGAACGGCTGTTCGACAAGCTACAGGCTATACAAAAGGTAATGCAGGACCCTGGCATAAGCAGTATCCGCATTGTGCTGAACCCCGAGCGGATGGTCATACGTGAGGCTATGCGCGCGCTGACCTATCTGCAGCTGTATGGCTATAATGTAGACGCGGTGCTGGTCAACCGGGTTTTCCCGGAAGCGGCGGGGCAGGGCGGGTTCGGGCAGTACCTGCAGACTCAAGCGCGCTACCTTGGGGAGATCGAGGAGGCTTTTGCGCCCCTGCCCATTTTCCAGCTCCCACATCAGGGGCAGGAAGTGTTTGGGCTGCCGCTGCTGGAAAATATTGGGCAACGGCTCTACGGTGGCGCCCCTTTCCTTCAGGTACTGTACCAGGACAAGGCCTTCACCATACAAGAACGGGGCGGGAAAGGCTACGAAGTGAAGCTCAAGCTGCCGCTTGCTGAGGAAGGCAAGCTCAAGGTGCAGAAATTCGGGGATGAGCTCATGGTTTCGCTGGGCAACCAAAAACGCCCGGTGGCCCTTCCGCGTTTTGCCCACTACCTGCAGCTGGGGCCGTACCGATATGAAGCGCCCTGGCTGATCATCGAGTTAGCGCCCTGAGCTCCGCCTGTGCAGGCCTGGCAAAAGAGGGGCTGCCAAGCGGCTAACCCATTTGCCCGCCCGGCAGGTTCTGAGAAGCCTCTGCTGTGGTAAAATAGTAAGATGGGCAAGGCATTTCACCCCCTACACATTATCTTGTGTGCCAATCAAACCTATCGCCATGGCCAATATCGTAGTGACCGACGGGCGCACCCTCAACCCTGGAGACCTCAGCTGGCAAAAGCTTCAAGCCCTTGGGGATTGCCGAGTTTACGACTACACCCCGCCTGAGGAGCTGGCTGCCCGGGCCGCTGAAGCTCATATCCTCATTGTGAATAAAACTCCGGTCACAGCGGAAGCACTTGCACAGCTGCCCCACCTGAAGTGCATAGTGGCCTCCGCCACCGGGTACAACAACATCGACTTGAAAGCGGCGAAAGAGCGCGGAGTGCCCGTGTGCAATGCGGTAGGATATAGCACCCCGGCTGTAGCGCAGCACGTTTTTGCCCTCCTGCTCGCTCTGACTAACCGGGTGGCCGCCCACCATCTTAGCGTAAAAGAGGGCCAATGGAGCCGTGGGCAGGACTTCAGCTATACCCTTCAGCCTATCCCGGAGCTTTCCGGGCGCACATTGGGCATCTATGGCTTTGGCCGTATTGGGCAACAAGTGGCACAGATTGGGCTGGCATTTGGGATGAAAATACTGGCTGCCCATAAACACCCCGAGCGAGATGCGCGGCAGGGGGTTGCTTTTACCAGCCTTTCCCGCCTGTTTGCCCAAAGCGATGTGATAACCCTCCACGCTCCATTGAGCAAGGAGAATGAACTAATCATCAACCGGGAGCTGCTCCGGGCCATGAAACCCGATGCCTTTTTGATCAATACGGGAAGGGGCGGGCTGGTCCACGAAGCCGACCTGGCCATGGCATTGAACGAAGGCTGGCTGGCCGGTGCGGCATTGGACGTGCTGAGCGCTGAGCCCCCTCCTGAAGGCCATCCGCTGCTGCACGCCCCCAACTGCCTGATCACGCCCCACATGGCTTGGTCTACTCAGGCTGCCCGGCAACGGCTAATGGATATCACCATCGCCAATGTGCAATCTTACCTGGAAGGGCAGCCTCAGCATGTTGTCAACCCCTAATGGGCAGCGTCTGTGAGGCTTAACGAAGTTAGCTTGACAAGCAAGCAGGAGGGATGGGAAAAAGGCTGGAGGGGCGCAGCCGAAATGCCGCCCGCCATCCGCTTTCAGGTTGGCATCGGACTAGCGCTGCGAAGGGGGGATAAGCCCGACAGGGCCGAGCGGATAGCGAGCCCCGGAGCATAGCGGCACCTGCCCTTTGGGCAGGGGCAGGCCCCTATCCTTGCGGAGGGGGCAGGCCAAAAAAAGTTCAAAGGGTTTGCGGCAGGTTGGACAACCACGATCAATTCCAGCTTTGGTGGTCTGGCATATTGGCAATAACGGCGTAGCTGTCCCCTTTGTGCTCAAGGGCTTCCTTCCATACGGTATTGGAAGTGCTGCCAAAGAGGTAGTTGAAGAACATTTCGCTCAGTATCCAGGAGCCCGTTTCCATTTCTTCGGCCAGCTGGCCCTCCGACCATCCGGAGTAGCCCACAAAGAAGCGGATATCAGTAGGCAGGATGAGTTTGGAAGAAATCAGGAATTTGAGCTTTTCGAAATCACCGCCCCAAAAGATGCCGTCGGTAACTTCCCGGCTGCCATCAACGAGGTCCCCTTTGGTGTGCAAATAATGTACGGTATCCGTTTGTACCGGCCCACCGTAGAACACGGTAGCCTCTATTTCGGGGAAGGTAGCAATCAATTCGTCGATCCGCATATCCAAGGGCTTATCTAAGATAAACCCAACGCTGCCGTCTTTACCATGGTCACAAAGCAGCACTGCCGACCTGCGGAAGTGGGGGTCCATCATAAAGGGTTCGGCAAGAAGGATTTTCCCTGTAGATACATCGGTCTTTCTAATCATAAACTTGGATAAAACTCTGGTTGATTGCCTGCATCGGTCATGTATACAACCGCCCGGGCCTGCCAAATGGTTCAATCAGGAAGCCCGGGCAGTTGGAGCTAGAGGGCGCTTGTCGGGAATCGGCGGTCTACTTTTTTGACAAACCCCTGCAAGGTTTTGCCATTGCCCCCGACCTCGACGAACTCGGTGACACCATCAGCGATCATCTGCTTCATGGTCTGCGTCCATCGGACTGGGGCGGTCAGTTGGGCGATGAGGTTGCGCTGAATGGCTTCGGGGTCTTTTTCGGCCTTGGCCGTAACGTTTTGGTACACCGGGCAAGCTGGAGCAGAAAAGCTCACCGCTTCGATGGCAGCCGCGAGCTCGTCCTGTGCTGGCTGCATGAGGGGAGAATGGAATGCCCCCCCAACGGGAAGGATGACCGCCCGGCGGGCACCGGCCTCTTGGCATTTGGCGACAGCCGCCTCTACTGCGGGTACAGCGCCGGAAATCACCAGCTGCCCCGGGCAATTGTAGTTGGCTGCCACGACTATGCCGTCTACGCTATCGCAGATGCTCTCTACCTGCTCATCTTCCATGCCGAGGATGGCCGCCATGGTGCTCTCCTGTATTTCGCAGGCTTTCTGCATGGCCAGGGCGCGCCCCTGCACCAGCTTTAGCCCATCCTCGAAAGACAAGGCGCCTGCAGCTACGAGGGCAGACAACTCTCCCAGCGAGTGGCCTGCGACGGCCTCTGGCTGGAAGGCCTCTCCAGCCATACGCGCTTTGACGATGGCGTGCAAAAAGACGGCCGGCTGTGTCACCTTGGTCTGCTTCAGGTCCTCTGCGGAGCCCGTGAACATGATATCGGTGATGCGGAAGCCCAGGATATCGTTGGCCTGCTCAAACAATTCTTTGGCGATGCCCCCGGTTTCGTAGAGGTCTTGCCCCATCCCTTCAAACTGTGAGCCTTGGCCTGGGAATACGTATGCTTTCATCTTTCCAGTCTGCTTTGGTGATTTAGTGTAAATTGGCACCGACCAGGGTCAGGAACTCGCCCCGGGTCTCTGCCCGTTGAAACTCTCCTGTAAAGGCCGATGTAGTTGTAACAGAGTTTTGTTTCTGTACCCCTCTCATCATCATGCACATGTGCCGGGCTTCGATGACTACCGCCACCCCAAGCGGCTGCAAGGTATTCTGGATACAGTGCAAGATCTGGTCTGTGAGCCGCTCTTGTACCTGAAGGCGGCGGGCGAAAACATCAATGACCCTTGGGATTTTGCTCAGCCCGACAATTTGCCCGTTGGGTATGTAGGCTACGTGCGCTTTGCCAAAAAAGGGCAGCATGTGGTGCTCGCACATAGAGTACAGCTCTATGTCTTTGACCAATACCATCTCGCTGTAGTCTTCCCGGAACATGGCAGAAGTCAAGATTTCCTCTGCGTCCTGATGGTAGCCCTGGGTCAGGAATTGCATGGCTTTGGCGGCTCGCTCCGGGGTTTTGAGCAAGCCTTCCCGGCTGGGGTCTTCCCCCAAGCGGGCCAGCATTTGCCCGTAGAAACTGGTGAGCTCTTCTGTGGCCGCCCCGTCGTAGTTTTCTTGTTTGGTATAAGACATGTATGGAGTTTTGATCTCCTTGTTAACAAGCCAGCCCCTGCTTAGTTGGCGGGGCTGGGCTACTCCCCGTAATACTCTGCGAAGATATTCTCCGTTTCGTACAACTTGATGCAATGCAATTGGCACCCTTCGAGCAAGGGCTCGAGCTGCTGCCAAAACAAGATGACCAGGTTTTCTGTAGTAGGCTGCATGCCCTTAGGGATGAAGTCAACGTCCAGGTTGAGGTTGCAATGGTCCACCTTGTCCACAATAGAAGACTTGATGAGCTTGCTTAGCTGTTTGACATCTACGATAAAACCAGTGACGGGGTCAGGCTTGCCTTTGACCGTGACGAACAGGTCATAATTGTGCCCGTGCCAGTTTTTGTTAGAACACTTACCGAACATTTCGCGGTTGCGGTCGTCGCTCCAGGCGTCCACCCAGAGTTTGTGCGCTGCATTGAACCGCTCTCTTCTTGTCAGATAAACCATCTTGCGCTTTTCTATTTATTGGGTACTCCGGTGGCCAAAGCCCCGGCGATCCTAGCCTGCTCCATGCCCCGGAGATAGGGTTGCCATCTATCCATTTGGCCGCGCAAAAGTACGAATTGTTCATCAAATTCAGCCCTGTATTGGGCTTCAATATCTGTGCTGTTGCCACAGGAGCCCTAGTGCCTCAAACTATAAATCCTTGACACCCCAAGTTTCGTTATTTTCCGCCTACTCTTCGTTAAAGAACCGCTCCTTTAGCTCGGGCTAAAGTCGCGAACCTCCGCCTTGATTAGTCGGAAAATAACTTCAACTTAAGTATCAGAGACTTATGGCTTAAGGCACTAGCCTGTTCATTCACCCGCCTGCTCGAACAGCTTCGAAGCGAATACCTGCCCAGCCGATTGGACGACAGCTACGTAGGTGCCGGCAGGAAGGCCGCTAAGCCTAAACTCCTGCCCGCCCCCTTGCAGAGGGAAAGACCTGACCCCACGGCCGCCAATGTCATAAACATCACACCTCAGCAGGGCTGGCAGCTCGGCGGGCAATTCTACCCAAAGGGCTTGCCCTCGCTGTTGCAGCACAACCTGTATTTGAGGTGCAGCATCAATTGTGGGCGTAGTAGCCTCCCCTCCGAACCAATCCATGCCCCCGCCTTCGAGCACCCGGCTGTCAAAATCAAAGAATGTCGCATTCTCCTTATGAGAGCCTTGCCCCCAAGGCGTGGAGCAAGCAGTAGATACCCAAGCGGGCTCCCAGTAAAAAACCCCGCTCCCACCGTTGGCAGCAACCGCGTCTGACAGGTCTTCCAGCCACCGCCGCTGTGCATCAGGGCTGGCCGGGGCATAATCCGGGTGCGTATCCGTGAGGATATTGGAGGCGCCGTCTGCCCAGTCCATCGTCCAGGGATAGCCCGTTTCAAAAATCATCACCTCCTTTCCGGGATAATCTGCCACCAAGCTGGAAATGATGCTCCCCGTCTGCGCTATGGTGGTCGGCTGATGCCACTGCCAATAATACGACAGCCCGATGACCTCAAAGCCGGTAACGTCATTGGCGGCAAAGCCTTCCATCAGCCAGCCCACATTGGTCGGCCCGGCAATGTGGATAGCCTTGCGGATGTCTTGACCGGTTTCGGACTCCACATCGGAGACCGCTTGCAGCCCAGCCTGGAACAACGCGGCATTCCTTGGCCAGTCTAGTACCCAGCCCGCATCATTCTCCTCTTGCGTGAGCAGGATGCCCCGGTTGGTCTCATTGCCAACCTGCACCATCTCTGGCAGTGCGCCAGCCTCATGCATAGCCATAAGTGTGGTATAAATATGCTGGTATACAGAATCGGACAGGGCTGGCAGATCATGTACTACCGGCAGCCATGCGCCAGGCACCCATTGCCGGCCCGGGTCAGCCCAAAAGTCGGAAAGGTGGTAGTCCAGCAGAACGCCCATGCCTGCGCCCTTTGAGCGCTGAGCCGCTTCCAGCACATCTGTAAAATCACTGTAGCGCTGCCCTGAATTCAGGGTGTCGTACCAGGCAGGGGTATGCCACAAGCGGAGGCGCACCATATCACAGCCTGCTTGCGCAAACAACTCAAAGGGGTCCGCAGGGTTGCCTGCTGTATCCTTGAATAAGGCGCCGCAATCCTCCATTTCTTGTACGTAAGATAAATCGGCTCCACGGATGAAGGCGCTTTGGCCATTTAGGGCAGCAGCGAGCATCAAGACAGCGATTAAAGATAAGATTGTCCGGTTCAGCATGATCATTTTTTCAGGGGCCAGCTTGCAGCCTGTGGCCCTGTTCAGGCAAAAGGGATAAATAAGACAAAGTATGTTTTTGCAATCAAAGACAATGCATATGGACTTGCAAAGCAGGATAAAATTACATTACCTTTGCAGATATGAAAATTCTTTGGTCCATCTTCTTGTTCGCCTTAGTGGCTTTGCAGGCAGCTTACCTGCCAGCACTGTCCTTGTGGCTGCAATGGAACAAAGATTACGTCGCGGCTGAGCTCTGTGTCAACCGATTCGAGCCAGAGCTGATGTGCAGCGGCAGCTGCTATGTTCAAACGGTCACTGCCGATGCCATTGGGCAGGATGAGGGTACAACAGGGCAGGCTCCTGCTCCTGAAGAAAACCGTACGCTCCTCTCCCCTTTTTACCTCCTTCAACAGCCGGCCGAGGCCCCTGTTGCAGCCGCTGCCCGAGCTGTATTCCAGCCGGTTTGCCACATGCTTTCCCCTCAATGGCTTGGGCCGGGCATTTTCCACCCGCCAAGGCTTGCCTGATTTTCTCCCAGGAGCTTAGCGCCTATGTGCAGCGCACAGTACTGCCCGCCCAATAACTGCCCGGGCCACCGGGTTAAGAACCAAGGGGTAGTTTTCCCTGCCTGTACGCTATCAGCCATCCGATCTATTCGTACGGCTACGCCAGATTTTCTGCCTGTAGTTTCAAGCTGAAGCCCATTTGGCCAGACCGCTTGCCGCTAGCAGAGGGTTATCGAGGCCCATCAGCGCTGCTCCCTGTGCGCCCTGTTCCAATCTTGATTTCAGCCTGCTGTGCCAGCTTTTGGCAGCAGCTGTCCTGGGGCACGCCCCGGGGCGATAACCTGACAAATACCTATCCGGTATGAAGCGGTTGTTCCTGCTTTCTCTACTTTTTCTAGGCATCCTTGGGCACGGTAAAGCCTGCGACGCCTGCGGCTGTAGCATGTCGCCCGGTTATGCGGGGCTCCTGCCCCAGCTTGGAGGCCATTACATCGGTTTTTGGTGGCAGCACCAGCAGTACCGTACTTTCCCAGACCTCAGCTTCGAGCCCGGGGCAAGCCCGCAGACAGAGTACTTCAACAGCTTGGAAGTGCGTGGGCGATGGCAAGCAGGGCGAAAATGGCAGCTTACAGCCATACTGCCTTACGCCTACCACCTACGGCAAGAGGACGGTACCCCTAAAACGGTGTCCGGGCTGGGCGACCTCACACTTATGGCTCACTACGCGCTCTGGTCGAGCCCTGACAGCACCTATAGCCTATTCCGCCACCGGCTTTCGTTAGGCGCAGGGGCAAAGGCTCCAACGGGCAGATTTGAAACGCCGGGCCCCAACGAAGTGGCCAACCCCAACTTCCAGGTAGGCACCGGCAGCTGGGATGCCCTGGCCAACCTGAGCTATACCCTTCGGTACGAGCGCTGGGGGCTGAATGTGGATGCCACGGCCCGCTTCAATGGGGAAAGCTCCAGTACTTACCGTTTTGGCAACCGCTTCTCCGGCCTGGCTAGCGTTTTCACACTGAGGCAGCATGGGCGGTTACAGCTCATGCCCAATGCTGGCCTGATGTACGAAGCCGCTGAGCTGGACACCGAACGGGGGTATTTCCGTACGCAGACCGGAGGCCGGGCGTGGCTGGCCAATGCAGGGCTGGAAGCCTTTTTAGGCAACCTGAATCTGGGCATTGCCTGGAGCCTGCCGCTCCGGCAAGATTGGAACAACGGCCTGGTGGACGCCCGGCAACGGGCTGCCGTCCATTTCAACGTTTTTTTCTAACAGCCGGCCGCGGTATCAACCGCCTGGCTTAACCGACAGCATTTTCTTATGAAAAAATGGATTTGGGCACTTCCGATGGCAAGCCTCTTCCTGAGCAGCTGCAGCAGCCGGGATGCCCAACTCGATGTGGAAGCCCCCAACATCAAAATCATGTCCCCTGCGCCCAATAGCCTTTACCCGACCGGTACCGCGCTGCCCGTGGACGTCGTTTTTGACGAAAACCTGGGGCTTCATACTTACTTCATTTGGCTGGTCAGCCTAGAGGACAATATGCCGTACCTCGTAGACAAGCAGCACCTGCACACGCTCAACCTGGAAGTCAGCCTGGACTTCAGCCTAGATGGCATGGCCCCAGGCCCTTACGAGCTGTTGGTAGAAGCTGACGACCATGACAACAACAAGACAAAAGCAACGGTGCCTGTTCGGATTGAATAGGCTTGCATTGAACTATTTTAACGCAAAGGCAAAATGCCTTTGATCATCCTTTAAATGTTTATCAAAATGAAATTTTCAAGCTTTCGCACCCTCGCCCTGATTAGCCTGCTCGGTCTTGCCCTCACCGCTTGTGAAGAGGACAAAAACACCCCTTCCAATGAAGAAGGCGCCCTCAACATGATGTTCGAATATGCCGTTGACGGTATGCCATTTGATACGGCTACGGTTTACACCATTGGCGGCACTGCCGTCAAATTCAGTGTCGCCAACTTCTATGTAGGGGGCATTCAGTTTATGCCAGAAGAAGGCGACATGCTGGACGTAGCCGGCAAGTACCTACTCGTCACGCCCGAATCGGGCATGCAGGAAGTCGCTTCTGTCAAAACTGGGCACTACCACATGGCCCGCTTTTTTGTTGGGGTAGACTCCATCACCAACAGCCAAACCGAGGAAGACTTCACCAGCCGGGACGCTGCTGACCCCCTCGCGGTCCAATTCCCGGCTATGCACTGGAACTGGAACTCCGGCTACCGCTTCTTGCGCGTAGACGGCAAAGTAGATACCGATGGCGATGGCATGGTAGACGAGACCATGGCTTTCCACTTGGGCACCAACCCCATGCTCCAGAACCTGGAGTACACCGTGCACAAGGATGTGGAAACGGGCAGCAATATGCTCCACTTCGAGTTTGACCTGGCCCGCCTGTTCAACGGCATCGACCTGAGCACGGACTATGTGACCCACACTGGCAATAATCCGGAGCTTGCAGCTGCTGTCCGCGACAACATCAGCAGCGCCATAGCTGTGAAGCACTAAAAACACTAAGGGGCCGCCGCGGCGGCCCCTTAGTTTACACTAGTCAGTTTTACTCCGGGGCGGGCTTTGATGTGCCTGCTCCCGGAGCTTTTAACCTAAGCTGCTTACAGATGTTCATAAAAAAACTGGGCCTATCCCTCTTACTTGCTGTTGCCTTCCTCTCCTGTGAACCAGAGGCTTTTAGCCCTGAAGACACCACCCCTTTTGCGCTCAAGCTGCCGGAGGGGTTCCCTGCCCCGGCTATCCCGGAAGATAATGCACTGACAGAAGCCCGGGTAGCGCTCGGCAAACGGCTTTTTTATGACCCTGTGCTTTCCAGCGACTCCAGTATATCCTGCCAGAGCTGCCATCGCCAAGAGCTGGCTTTCGCCGATGACCGGCCCATCAGCCCGGGCGTACAAGGGCGGCTGGGCTTCCGGAACTCCCCCACCCTGGCCAACGTTGCTTACCTCAGCCGCATCAATAAGGACGGAGGCGTTACCAAACTCGATCTGCAGGCCATTGTCCCTATTGAGGACCATGCAGAAATGGATTTTTCCATCCTCCTCGCTGCCGAGCGCCTCAACGCGATGCCCACCTATGAAGCAGCTTTTGCGAAAGCCTATGGCGAGCATGCCAGCCCTTTTACCATCACCCGTGCGTTAGGGAGCTTTATGCGGACGATGATCAGCGGGCATAGCCGATACGACATCGCCCAACAAGGCGGGGCGCCCCTCTCTGCTGCTGAAGCCCGGGGCGAAATGCTATTTTTCAGCAGCCGCACACAATGTAGCACTTGCCACTCCGGTTTCAATTTCACACAAAACCAGTTCCTTAACAATGGGCTTTACCTGGAATATGAAGATGGGGGCCGCCACCGGGTGACGCTACAGGAAGAAGATATGGGCAAGTTCAGGGTGCCAACACTACGGAATATAAGCGTGACCGCGCCCTATATGCACGACGGCAGCCTAGCCGATTTGCGAGCTGTCGTCCAACATTACAATCAAGGCGGGAAAGGCCACGCCAACCAAGACCCTCGTGTTAAGCCCCTGGGGCTGTCTGAGCAAGAGCAAAGCGACCTCATTGCCTTTCTGCAAACCCTTACCGACACCGCATTCCTTACGGATGAGCAATTCCGCTAAGCCATCCCGCCAAACGGCTGTGCGAGCCTGAGCACTTCCCGGGCGCAGCCCCAACTGACCGTCACCCCTGCGCCGCCATGCCCATAGTTGTGGATAATGGGGGCTCCTGCCTCGGCCTCACAACGGATAGCGCTACGGCCTGGCCGCAGCCCAGCCAATGCCCGGTTGATACGGGGGGGCGGCCCATCAGCCTGTATGCGGCGGCAGCGGCTCAATATCTCTGCTGTATCTGCCGCAACAGGCGAGGTGTTGTAATCGCCATCATAGTCGGTCCCGCCCATGATCATATCATTGCTGCGGACGATGAGGTAGGCCAGGTGGCCCTTGTCCATAGAATCTACTGCTGAACGGGCTGACTTTGGCTTTTCCACGCTCAAAATCTGCCCCCGGATAGGATACACTCCTTCATCCCTGAAGAGCTCGCGGGAGCCAAGCCCTGAGCAATTGACCACCAAGCTGCACTCGTCCAGTAAAGCTCCGGCGGTACTCACTTCCTGTAGCTTGATCTGCCCGCCCCCAGCTTCCAAGCGGCGCTGCAGGTATGGCAGATAGACAGGAGACTCTGCCAGAGGGACTTGGGCGATATAGCCCATTTGGTAGCCTTCAGGCAATTCTGCCGGTGCGGCCGCGCGGACGGCCCCTTTAGGCAGCCCTTCCTTCCAGCTATGGTCGAGGCCTGGGCGGGTAAGGACAAGGAAATCCGTCATACTGACACCTGTGCCCGGCTCCCCGGCCAGGGCCTTAAGGGCATGGTAAGTCTCCGTGCTCCATGCATTGGCTTTTTCAAGCGGCTCTACAGCGTAAGGGAACCAAATGGCTGCTGCAACAGCAGAATTGGTCTGCCCAGGCAACGCTGCTGTCCGGATTTCCACCTGCCAGCCCGCTTCCTGCAACACAATGGCAGTAGTCAAGCCTGAAACGCCGGCTCCTATGACGATAGCCCTGTTCATTGCCCTGGAGGTTTCCCTTTGAACCAATCCACCCCCGGCGGGACCGGGTTGCCGGCAGCCCTCCGAAAAGCCGTCACCTGCCCTACGTGCCAGATGGCATCTGCCACGGGGCCATTGATGAGGTACCAAAAAGGCACCGATGATTTTGCGCCTGAGCGCTCAAATTGCATATCGTAGGCTGCCATGTCATCAGCTGCTGCGCTGAGCCAGGTATCACACGCCAATTCAAGGTTGCGCAAAGTCCGCTCGCGCATGGCCGGCAGCCCAAGCCGAACGGGCTCAGCGGGGCGGACATTAGGCTCCTGCCGGGCACTGTTGGCGACCATTTCCGAAAGGCTGAGGAGGTGCTCCAGGGTTTCACCGAGGGTACGCCCATCGGGGCTGGGGCGGTAGGCCAGGTCCGCTTCTGTCAGCCCCTCGGTAGCCCAATAGTACCTAAAACCGAGCCCCTCTACCATCCGTGCTGCCATGGCAGAAGCGTGATAATGCCCTGGCACTTTGGTAATATCAGAAAAGGGCAAACTATCTTTGGGCTCCATAGGCGGTCTGTCAATTTGGGCACCCAATGATAAGGCTGCCGATAAAAGAAGTAAAAAAGAGGTGCTTTTCCGTATCATTTGTATTGGGCTAAAAATCGATCAAATCCAACTCCTCCCCTTCCAAGGCAAAAAGCGCCCCGTTGATGATGGCGAAAGCAGGGGCTCCATCCCGCATTAGCAAAAGGGAAGGGTTGGTATAAAGCTCCACCCGATTGGCGGTGGCACGGCCAGCCTGCACCACCTCCACAGGCCAGCCGGCTGTAAGCGCAGGGTCCACTTTGCCTTCAACTTCGAATGTCGTATACCCTTGCCGCAGCCACTTCTTCAACCCGCTTTTGGGGAGGCTGCTAAGAGCAGGGAACACTTTGGGGTAAACCTTGCCCGGCCTGACCTGCAGCCCGGTGGCTTCCAGCTCCTGATAGCCATGGTAAGTAGATAAATCTCCTAAGTCAGTAATGCTTCCCCGATGATAGAAGGAGCGGTAATCGCCATATCCTACTTCCCGCTGCCGGAAGGCCAGGTCGATGGTATAGGTTTGGCCCTCATGCTCCCATGCCGCGCCACGGATGAGCAGATCGTGGAAAGCGCCCCCGTCGTTGAACGGGATGTCCTCGTAACCCGCCAATGGCCATTCCTCGTACCCGTCAGTAGCAATAGCCTGCATAGCGGTCAGCAATATGGTGAAGTGCAATTGCCGGAGGTACTGCTTCTCGCGGTCGCCCTTCAGCCCTCCGCTCTCGATAAGTATGGTGTTGGTGCCCCATTTCTGGATATTGTCCCCAAAAGCACGAGGCTCGAAAGTGTCATCATACCGCCCTACCTGATCTGGGATGTACCCCTGCAGCACTTCGTCCATCAAGACGATCAGCTGCATGGCATTGCCCCTGCCCTCATTAATATCTTTCTCTGGGTTGAAGGCTGGCGCCAAAAAAGAGACTGCGGCAGTTTTAGGTTGGCTGCCCGCTGCATAATAGCGGTTTTTATCGTGCAGGTTGAAGCCCCATGCCGCTTGCGTGCGCTCGCGCGCGGCTTTCAAAATCACCGATTCAGGGCTCTGAAGCCGTAGGGCATCGCGGTTGAGGTCTATCCCAAGGGCATTCCGACGGGCATATTTCGCTGCTCCATCGGGGTTCAGCATGGGGATAAAATGAAGGGTGAGCTCTTCTAAAAGCTGATCGCGGAGGCTGTCGAACCCATCGCCCGAGGCCTGGAAAAAGCGGAAAATATCCAACAGGGCCATCGTAGCCGTTGGCTCATCTCCATGCATTTGTGACCACAGCAACACCGGGGTCTCCCCCTTGCCTATGGCAACTTCATAAATGGCCCGGCCTTCTACAGACTCTCCAATGGGCTTTACCCGGAAAGGTGCCGGCAGAGAAGCGATGATAGGCTCAATGTCTTCGTGCTTAAAACGGCGGTCTTGGATGGCAGCCTCCCGGTAAGCGGGGTAGGCTTCGTGCAGCGCAGCCGCCACTTCAGGTGCAGGCGGGCGGGGGGCAGGAGCGGGCTGTGCAGGCTCCTCAACGGGCACAGCAGCCGGCTCGCAGCTGCTTATGCATAACAATAGGCTCAGGAAGGCAACAAGAGTTCTCATGGTCAAATAGATTGGCTGATAGCATTGATGCGCCGGGGGGCATTACAGGTCTGAAGTAGCTCATGTCAACCACTACACTGGCCCGATGCATCAAGATCTGATGGCTGAATATACATACATCTGCTAACTTATTGGCCAGGCCAGCGCGCGCACCGGGGAGGCGTAAACCAAAATGTCGCGGGCGTTTATGCTTTTCAGACTTTAGGCTGGCATTGGCCTAGCGCTGCGGAGGGGTGGCCGAAGGCCAGACCCGACGCCTGTAGGGCGAGGGGCCGAGCGGACAGCGAGCCCCGTAGCATAGCGGCACCTGCCCGTTGGGCAGGGGCAGGCCCCTATCCTTGCGGAGGGGGCAGGCTCCAAAAAAACGACAATCTGGCTTGTGCCCCTCCGAGGATAATCTTTGCCACGAACGAACATCTGCGCAAAACCGCCCGTTTTATCGGTGTACCTGATACATCAAACTTGTGATTTTGACATCCCGTACTCTTAGGGTGTCATCTTTCAAATTACCGGAGTAAAAAGGAGAGCTGCTAATTGTGTGCTCAGGGCGCTATGCCCGCATCCTTCAACTCCACAAACCAAAACACAACATTTTATGAAAACCAATGCCATCTGGAGCTTGCTCCTCGTATTTGCCGTATCCCTCGCTTTCACTGCTTGCAACAACGGCAGCAACACCATGGAGGATGCCAAAGAGGACCTGGAAAATGCCGGGAACGACGTTGCTGACGCCTTCCGTTCTGATAAAGAGGAGCTGAAAGTTGAAATCGAGCGGGCCAAGGAAGATATCAAAGAAAAGATGAACGAATTGGAAGGCCAAATGGCCGATGCGAGCGAAGAGGCCAAAGCTGAGCTGCAGGAAGAAATGGATCAGCTTAAAGCATTTAGCCAAGACCTGGACAAGCAGATGAAAGCGCTCGGGCAGCAGGCCAAGGAAGGCTGGCAGGGCTTCAAATCTGATGTCAGCAGCACACTGAAGGAAATCGGCAACAAGATTGATGGCTAACCTTCGAGCCCTAGTGCCTTAAGTCATCAATCTCTGATGCTTAAGTTGGAGTTGTTTTCCGGCTAATCAAGGCGAAGGTTCGCGGCTTTAGCCCGAGCTAAAGGAGCGGTTCTTTAACGAAGAGGAGGCGGAAAAGAACAAAACTTGGGGTGTCAAGGGTTTATGGATTGAGGCACTAGGGCGCTAAAATCTAAAGCCGGGCTTGCAGCATGCTGTAAGCCCGGCTTTATTCTGTTTTACAAACCGTAACGCGGTGCCAGCTCACTTTTGAGGCATGAGCCAGCATCAGCGCTGGCTCAATTGCTCACAAAATAGTAGAGGTAACTGCATTCGCGCACCGCCTGCTTGTAGAAATCCGTTGTTGCGTACTGGGCCGTAAGCTTCTCAAAATAGCTCCGGTGCCCGTCCCGGGCAATTTCCTGCAGGTAGTCTTCATAATAGCCTTCGCTCTCTGGCCAAGTAGAGATCTCCCACTTCCCCCACCAATACTCATCTGCTGGCTGATTGGCCGCCCGCTGCAAGATATAGTTGTTCTGCTCAGCCTTTGCGGCCATAAAGCAAGCTTTGGCGCCTAACTCCAAATCCGGGGCAGCCTCCATAGCCGCCTGATAAAAACCTAAGGCCACCGAACAGTCCGTAAAGCCGTCAAAAGAAGACCCACTGCGGTAGTAATTCATGACATAATAAGCCGGGCCGAAATACGTCATGTTGTAGTAGGCATTGCCCAATAGGTAATAATCCGTAGCACTGCCCGTCTGCATGGCGATTTCATAAATTTCCGCCAGCTTGCGCACAAACTCATTGCGGGTCTGCCGGGCATTGGTGTTGCTGCCACAGTGCACACAATCGTTCAGGCTGCTGTTGAAAGGGTTGTGGGCGAGCGGGAAGTCAAAAGACGCAGGCAGGGCCTCAAAAATCGCTGACGCTTCGGCCAAGCGGGCAGGGTCTCTCATCAGCACGCGGGCTTTGGCCTCCAGTACTGCCCCCCTGATCTCCCCCATAGCCGTAGCCCGGTCCACTTTGAAGGTGTACCAAGGGGAGGCATTGCCTACAAAATGCTTGAGCGCAAGCAGTTCGAGCAGGGTGAAATCATCTGCCTCCACCCGTGCCAACAAATCCTCTATCTGGCTCAGCTCTGGGCTGATGCGGTAAGTACTGAACTCCTCCCGCCTCAGCATCCGGGCCAGCAGCGCATCCCCGTCTGCTTCCTTGCGCGCCGCCAGCAAATCAAGGATAAACTCCTGATTGTTGCGGTCGGTGTAGAGCTGTGTGCGTTCGTCTTCAAATATTTCGACCACCTGCTCGGCCATCAGGTTTTCTTGGGCTACTGTCAGAGGCTCCTCCGCCTGCAACAGTTGTATCGCCAGCAGCACTTCTGCCTGTATGCGGTAAAAAGGCTTTTCCAGCCCCTTGGCCCTTTCCAGTGTCAGGGCCGCATTGTCCAATTGCCCCGACAAAAATTCCAGATAGCCCTTGGCCACCAGCCAAAAGCCATCGCCCGGGTTGTTGATCAGGGCCGTATTCGCAAATTTCAACAGCTCTCCTACATACTCATCGTAGTCTGCATTCTTCAGCAAGCTCTCCCCTGCCTTGGCCTTAGCCATCAGGTCTTGTATGGGCTGTTCCGAATAGTATTCCAGGTTGTCGCTCTCCAGCTTATTGATCTCCCTCGACATGACAATCTTCAGCCATTCGTGGTTGCCCACCAGGCTAAAAATTGCGCGCATATCCTCCAGCGCCAGCACCCCATCCTTGGTGCCCCGGATGAAGTGGAGCAATGCTTTGTCCTCCTTTTTTTTGCAACGCTTATAGGTCGCATCCCAGTCCGCGGCTGTGCCAATATTGAGGCTGTAGTAAGCACTGTGCCTACGGCTCGGGGCATCCCGGAACACCTTCAGGAAATGGTAGTAGCCGGCTCCGTTCTGGCCATCCTGCAGCAGCAGGCCAGCGTAGTGGTCCATTGCCCAATACCCGATCAGCCCCAGCTTGTCCTGGGTTGCAAAGTGGCGCTCGTAGGCGGCCCGCGCCAGGTCGGGCTGCCCGCTGTACCGGTAGGCTTTGATCAGCTGAAACGCATATCGGTCTTTGAGCTCGCCCACTTTTTCCCTTTTCATCGCTTCTTGTATCCGGCCGATCAGCAGCTGCGCTTCCTGCTGCGGCATGCGCTCCTGGCCGCCATAGCCCCAGCTATCCACTGGCCGGTCTGCCAGGCGCTCCATCTCCAAGGCCAGCAACAAATAGCGCTTCACTGCCTCAGCCTTTGCCCCTCCGGCACCCCCTTTGTACAAGTGCTCCCGCACCAGGTCGGCCCGCTCTATATCGTACAGCCCCTCAGGGTAAGTGTTGTAAAGGATACGCTCCAGCACCGGCGCTTCTACCTGCTGCCCAATGAGGGCTTTCCAAGCTTCCAGATTGGCCCGCTTGTAGTCCGGCTCAGACCAGATGCTGTAGTAGCCATCTGTGGTATAAAACGCAGGGCTGTACTCCTCCCCGAAAATCCATTCCGGCACGAAGAGGTTGAAATAGTGAAAAGAATAATCGGCTGGCCCACAGGCCAATGCCCCCCACGCGCTACTGAGCACCAGCAAGCTGCTCAGCCAGGTGTTGCGCCAGGCCCGGCGGATACCCGCCCAAGGCTTTTTCATCGAGGTGGTAAAAGATGAGTTGTTCACTTTGGTTTTGGATTTTGCTGAGCTGACGGACCGCCTCTTCCAGAGCCGCTAAGCTAGCCGACTCACAGCGCAGCCGGTCGCCAGCATTGAGGTAATGATAGCCAAAGTACGTATTTTGCCCCACCTGATATTGCCCTTCCTTCAATTTTTCAACCCCGGCCAGCGTATCTAGCGCCGCACATTCAGCCTGATTGAGGATAAACTTCAGCTCGCCCAGCCGATAGGCCAGTACCCAAGAGAACACCGGCAGGGCATAGTCCAACGGCAAAGCATAGCCCTGCCCTGCCTGCAGATAGCGCGCGCCCGTACGATTGTTCAGTATGCTGTTGGGCTCCTCCAGGCTGCTGATATCCCCCATATTATAGTACATCAGCACCCCGCGGTCGGCCGGTGGCACCCCTGCCTGCTCAGGGTAGCGCAACTGATGCAAACGGATGGTCACCGAAAGTGCGGCCCCGCCCAGCAGGCGCCTGACCTCCTCCAAAAAAGCAAAATAGGGCAGGCGCGTCGCCCCGCTCCAGTCACAATCAAATTGGTATTCCGTTGGCGCTGCCCCATTGGCCTCATTGGCCTCAGACAAAAAACGCGCTACCTGCCCTGCAAGCACCCGGGGGTTTGCCCCCTCCAGAAAAGTCCGGTTCGTGATGAACACCGTCGGCACTATCTCAAATGCCCGCCAGGCGTCCCCCCTGAATTCTACAGGCGCCTTGGGCACAGCCTGCCCTCCCTCCCAGTCTACATCCATATACTTCACATACAAGCGCCTAACGCCCTCGCCGTTCAGCCGCTCCACTTCGCCCGCTGATAGATCTACCACCGACTTCCAGTGGTAATACGCCACCTGTGGGGGCACCCCCCCTCCTTTTTGGCAAGCAGCCAATGCCAGCAGGCACCATAACAAGCCCAGTCCCCTTAAATTGATCTGCATACTTTTTTCTCCATCTATGGAAGTGAATGACTATACCCAAAACTGCAAAGGACAACCTGCCCTTTCCCCACTTTTGTGCCCCCCGTGCAAAGGATGAGGGCGCGCCCCGTAAACCGGGGCCACTACGCTGCGCAGCTCGCAAGCCTGCTCGGCCCCGCTTCATCAGCGGGTCTGGCCCCAAGGGCCACTGCTCCGCATCATTCGCGCAGCCCACGTACATAAGCCTGCCCAAACGCCCTGCATGCGGCTATGACCGGCATAGCCAGGCGCCCTTTTTCCGTAAGGCGGTACTCTACCCGGGGCGGCACTTCCCCAAAGTTCTTCCGGTGCACCAGCCCGCTGTCCACCATCACCTTCAGCTCCTGTATCAACATCTTTTCGCTGATGTCGGGTATGCGGGCTTTAAGGGCAGAAAGCCGGGCAGGGCTCTGCTCCAGCTGGTACAATATCAATAGCTTCCATTTTCCGCCCAATAGCTCGAGCGCTGTCCTTACAGGGCAGCGGGCAGTGACGGGCACTGGTGGTTTATCCATACTTACAAAAAGGTTAGTACTGCTAAAATAGGCCTGTACTGCAAACCTACCTAATTTTATGCACACTAGAAGAGAAAATCAATTTTCAACCCTTTTAAAATCCACGCTTATGACCATCGCACTATTCGGCGGCAGCGGGCAGACCGGCCGGCAGTTCCTTCGCAAAGCGCTCGAAGCCGGGCATACCGTTCAAGCGCTCGCCCGTACCCCTTCTAAAATACCCCATCCGCAGCAAGGGCTCACCATCCTTCAAGGCGATGTGCTCAAGGCCGCTGAGGTGCGGCAGGCCATCAAGGGGGCAGACATCGTGGTCAGCCTTTTCGGACAGGTCAAGGGGTCGCCGCCACACCTGCAAACACAAGGCACCCGCCATATCGTCCAAGCTATGCAACAGGAAGGCCTACAGCGCATCATTTCCCTTTCCGGCGGAGGCCTGCCTTACCCAGAAAAAGACCAGCCCAAGCTAGCGGACAAACTGATCCGCAGCATTATGAAACTGGCTGTGCCCAGCCTCCTCCAAGACGCGGCGGGGCACCATCAGGTGCTGAAGCAAAGCGGGCTCAATTGGACCATCGTACGCGCGCCCCGCCTGACCAATAAGCCGGAGCGCGGGCAGTACCGCGTGGGGTGGGTAGGCGTGAATGCCAGCACCAAAATCGGACGGGCAGACTTGGCCGCCTTCATCCTCAGAGAGGTGGAATCCCCTGCATTCGGCCGGCAAATGCCTTTCGTGAGCTACTGATGCCCCTAGAGGCTATCCCAAAAGGACAAAGCATGCTCCAATACTTGCATTGGGGCCTCCACTTGCGGATAGTGCCCAATGCCCGGCAGCTCTACCACATCGGCTTCGGGCACCAGCTCCCGGTAGCGCTGCGCCATCAATGCCCCAGATATAGGGTCAGCCAAGCCTACTATGAACCGCGCCAAAACCGGAGCTTCTGCCAGCGCCCCAACCCACCGGGCACGGTGCTCCTGCCGCTCCGGCATATACCTCAGGAGCAGATGTAGCACCCTAGCCCCTCCTTGGTGCTGTATCAAGGACCACCAGTCCGACAGCTCGCCTGCCCCCGGCTGTGTGCCCGGCCCAAATATGGCCCGGAAATTGCGCTGCAGTGCCCGCGGCCCAAGCAACCCGGACACATAAGGGCCTAATGGCCCCAACAACAGCTTTTGGACAGGCCTCGGCTGATGCACCTCTGGGAACAGCCCCCCATTCAGCAGGACAACAGACTGTACCCTCAAGGGGCCCGCTCTTTCTGCATCCCTGGCCAATAGCTCCTGAGCCACCGTATCCCCATAATCATGTGCCAGGATGTGGTATTCGCTCACTCCAAGGTGCTCCAAAAGCGCCTCTGCCATATCCGCCTGCCCTGCTATGGTATACTCGTGGGCCAACGGCTTATCGCTATACCCCAACCCTAAAAAATCAGGGGCCAAAAGGCTGAAACGCTCCGACAAATGCCCCCACAGCTTATGCCAGTCCCAGGATGCGGTGGGGAAGCCATGCAGCAACAACAATACCTCCCCCGATCGATGCTCCCGCATTTGGTAAAACACCTGCCCTGCAGCCGTTTCCATAAAGTAGCCCTGCCTGCGCCATTCGTTAAGGGTCCATACCATGCTTTACAGATTTTAGAAGCGTATGCATATTAGCTATTTGCAGCCAAATTATGCAGATGGGCTGCATTTTTTTGCGTTCCGTACATACACAAAGGGGGCGCCGCCTCCACAGCAGCGCCCCCTTGCCGGCCAGCCCGATAAGGCGCCGGGGCATTTGAGGTTGAGCATCTGCCCCTCCCTTATGGTTTAGGGCATCACCACGCTGTCGATAACGTGGATGACCCCGTTAGAGGCCATGAGGTCGGTTTGGGACACCTTAGACGTATTGCCCTGTGCATCCTTGAGGTAGACCGCGCCGTCCATGGCCATAGCCTGGAGTTTTCCACCATTTACAGTGGTGACCGTTGCGGTGCCACCGCCTGCTTTGATCGCCGCCAGGACTTTCTCAGCGGTCAGTTTCCCGGGCACTACGTGATAGGTCAGCACCGCCGACAGTTTGGCTTTGTTTTCGGGCTTGAGCAAGTAGGCTACCGTGCCTTCTGGCAAAGCTTCAAAGGCCGCATTCGTAGGCGCAAATACGGTGAACGGCCCCTCTCCCTGAAGGGTTTCCACTAAGCCTGCTGCTTTCACCGCTGCAACAAGGGTGGTGTGGGCTTTTGAGGACATCGCTACGCCTACGATATCAGGCTGTGAGCTGGCCAGGCGGGCTTTCGCCCCACTGCACTGCGCCAGCAGAGGCGCAGCAAAATAGGCCATCAGGAGAAGGGCTCCGGATAGGACAAACAACTTTTTCATAGCTTCATTTCAGTTTTGAATTAAAAAATAGCCAGGTGACCCCCTGCCAAGGCGGCAGGTTTTGCCCGAGCAAGGGCGTACGCCCTCAAGATTGCCGGGCACCGAAGCTTACGAAACAGGAAGAAGGATGGATTTCGGGGTTGTCATTTTTTTTCACGGAACTGCACAATCGCCCGGGCCATCCCCTTGAAAACGAAGAAGTGGAAAGGCAGTACCGCCATCCAATACAAGCGCCCTAGCAAGCCCGATGGGCGGAAAGTCGCCCGTTGTATCAGCATTTCCCCTTTGCGGATCCGGAATTCCAGCCAAGCCTCTCCCGGCAGTTTCATCTCGGCATACAACAAGAGCCGCTGCTGCTGTTCATCAGCAACCAAAACCCGCCAAAAATCGAGGGCATCGCCCGGGTGGAGGCGATCGGGGTGGGTACGGCCCCTGCGCAGCCCAATCCCCCCGGCCAGCTTATCGAGATAGCCCCGCAAGCGCCAGAGGGCATTGCCGTAGTACCAGCCCCTTTCCCCCCCAATGCGGATGATATTGGACCATACCGCTTCTGCAGAAGCCCCCCCAAGGGCTTCCTGCTGTTCGTCCACAAAACAGCCATAAGTAGGCACTTCGATATAGCGGTTGAGGGTGGCCTGCCGCGAGCTGGATACCAAGGAGTCTTTCCAACTGCTGACGACCATATTCTGCTGGATTTTGTCAAAAGCCAAAGCTACAGCCTGCTCGTAGGGGGTGAACGTAAGGCCCAGGTCCTGCCCCAGGGTATTGGGCCGGCAGATGACGTCAACTTTCATGCTGTTGACCAAGTTGACAGCCAGCTCGTAAGTGGTAGAAGTCACAAAATAGAGCCAGTAGGAAGACAAGCGGGGGGTCATGACCGGCGCGATAAACACCGACCGTTTCAGCCCCCTGGCCCGGGCATACCCAAGCAGCATCTGCCGGTAAGTCAGGACTTCCGGGCCTCCTATATCCAGGTTCTCCCCAAAGTAAGCCGGCTTCATCAGCACCCCGGTGAGGATGGCGATGACGTCGCGTATGGCAATGGGCTGGCAGCGGGTAGACAGCCAGCGAGGGGCGACCATGACCGGCAATTTTTCCACCAGGTCTCTGATGATCTCGAACGAAGCACTCCCCGAGCCGATGATGATGCCCGCCCGCAGTGCAGTAAGCGGGACCGGCCCCTCGTCAAGTATGCGCTCTACCTGCAGCCTCGACTCCAAATGGCTAGACAGCTCTTCGCTGTTCACGATCCCTGTCAGGTAGATGACCTGCATGCAGGAAGTATGGGAAACATATTGAGAAAAGTTGCGTGCGGCCCGCTCTTCCAGGGCAGAAAAATCATCAATAGCTGCCGACAAAGAATGGATAAGGTAATAGGCTGCGTCAAATTCTTTTGGCGCATTCGCGTGGGCCACAGGCTTCAGAAAATCGACTTCAAAAACCGAGGCCTGGGCTTCCCAGCCTTCCGGCACTTCGAAGCTCAGGGCGCTGCGCACGCAACAGATGACTTCATGCCCTGCCTCGAGCAGGACAGGCAACAAGCGCCGGCCAATATACCCCGTAGCACCGGTAAGCAAAATACGCATAATGAAAAGCGTTGGTACAGTTGTTAAGTAGACTTGATACATCAGGGGCCCGTTTTGCCCTGAAACAGGGCAGGCCAATGCACTGTCCGGCCCCTGGCCCATACAAGATAACCCCTCAAACGGAAACCGCCCAACTCAATAAGTTTGAAATCCGGCATAGCCCAAAAGCAAAGCCGTGCCCCCTAGGATAGCGGGCACGGCTTTGCAGCATTTTTGGCCAAAGGGCGGCTTGTCCCCTGCTCAGCGCATGCTACTCAAAATCAGACAGAAAATCCACCGCTTTCTGGTAGACATTTTCTGGGGTATAGCCCAGCTTTTCATCCAAGACATTGAAAGGCGCAGAATGCCCGAAGTGGCTCAGCCCAATGACCTCTCCCAAAGGCCCCACCAAGCCCCGGAGGGTGACCGGCAAGCCAGCGGTCAGGCCGAATGTCGGGATGTCAAAGGGCAGTACATCCATCTGATAATCTTCGGGCTGATTGCGGAAAACCCCTTCGGATGGGGCAGAGACTACCCGCACACGCAGTTTTTTGCGCTGCCGCAGCAAAGCCGCGCCCTCTACCAGCGTAGCCACCTCAGAGCCATTGGCTACCAGGATGAGGTCTGGCTCTCCGCCTGTTTCTTTTTCTACGATATAAGCGCCTTTAGCAGCAGCCTGCGCAGCTTCGTACCGGCTGCCCTTTGCTGGCAGGCTGGCAATATCCTGGCGCGATAAAATGAGGCCGCTCGGCCCATGTGCATTCTCCAGGGCCATGCGCCAAGCTACCGTAGTCTCATCTGCGTCTGCCGGGCGCAGTGCCAGGAAGCTGTTGCGCCCAGAGTGGTTCTTCAGCTGCTCCATCAGGCGGATCTGAGCTTCCTGCTCCACCGGCTGATGTGTCGGGCCATCTTCCCCTACCCGGAAGGCGTCGTGTGTCCAGATAAAGATGACCGGCTGCTCCATCAGCCCAGCCAGGCGGATGGCCGGCTTCATATAATCAGAGAAAACGAAGAAGGTGGCACAAACAGGGATGACCCCGCCGTGGAGCGCCATACCTACAGATAGGGCTGCCATCGTCAGCTCAGATACTCCTGCTTGCAGGAAGGCCCCGGTAAAATCCCCTTTGGCAAAAGCCGTTGTTTTGGCCAAGAAGCTATTGGTCTTATCGCTATTGGACAAATCCGCTGAAGCGACGATCATATTCTCCACATGATCTGCCAGATAGGCCAATACCATGCCTGATGCATTGCGGGTAGCCGAGCCTGCCTTCTGTGGTATGCCTGCCCAGTCAATATCTGGCAGTTCGCGGGAAAGGAATCGCTGCAGCTTTGCATCCTGCTCGGGGTTTTCTGCCTTCCAGGCCTCGTAGGCCGCACGGCGCTCTTGCGCCAGCTGCTTGCGCTCGGCCTTTACTTCCTCGTAGTAAGCAGCGACCTCCGGGAATACCGCGAAGGGGGCATCAGGGTCTCCGCCCAGGTTCTTCACGGTAGCGCTAAAAGAAGCACCGGCCTTGCTGAGCGGCTGCCCATGCGTTTCCACTTCACGCTCGAAAGATTCCCCCGACTCGGTAAGCGCCCCTTTGCCCATCACGGTCTTGCCGATAATGAGAGAAGGGCGGCCGGTTTCAGCAATAGCTGCATCTAATGCACTGCGGATAGCATCGTGGTTGTTGCCTTCTATGGTCTGCACATGCCAGCCCCAGGCTTCGTATTTTTTTGCCGTATCCTCATCCATGACTTCGGAGACCTCCGTAGAAAGCTGAATGTCATTGGCATCGTAAAACATGGTCACCTGGCCTAGCCCAAGAAAACCCGCGATACGGCCTGCGCCCTGCGCGATCTCTTCCTGAATGCCCCCGTCAGAAATGTAAAGGAAAGTGCGGTGGGCCAGCCACTCCCCAAAACGGGCGGCCAGGAAGCGCTCTGCAATAGCTGCCCCGACACCGAAGGTATGCCCTTGCCCAAGAGGGCCTGATGTGTTTTCTACCCCCCGGGCTACGTCTACTTCCGGATGACCAGGCGTGGGGCTGCCCCACTGCCGGAAATGCTGCAAGTCTTCTGTGCTATAATTCCCCAACAGGTGCAGCTGACTGTACAACATAGGTGACATGTGGCCCGGGTCCATAAAAAAGCGGTCCCGGAAAGGCCAGCTGTTGTCCGAAGGGTCGAACACCATATATTCAGAAAAAAGGATGTGGATAAAATCTGCACCGCCCATTGCCCCGCCAGGGTGGCCGGACTTGGCCTGCTCCACCATAGCCGCGGAAAGGATGCGGATGTTATCTGCTGCCCGTTGAGAAACCTTGGATTCTGCCATTTTTGCTAGGTTATCGTTTTTTGATTGCCAGGTTGTGCCGCAGCAATGCCTGCGGCAGTATCGTCGCCCGAAGATAATTAAAGTCCGACCGACCATAGCGGGCACCGTGCGCTTTTTCTGCTTTTTTCCGGCTATCCGCAATAATCAGGATGATTTGAAACAAAAAAAATCAAAATTCTTGTTTTATAAATTTTTTGTTTTTAAAATTGTAGCCACTAAAACAATTTGTAATGGTCAAGTTAATGGCTTTCGAAGATTTCCAGACTGTGCCGGTAGTCATGCAACGAGATATGACCCCCTACCTGCAGGTGGAAGCGTCTGATGGGAAAAGCTTCCCCCTGCCCGGAGAGGAATACCACTTTATCCGGCTCGACCTGAGCAGAGCGCTGATCCGCCACCCGGCCCAGACTTTCTTTGTGCAGATTTGTGCCGACAACCTGGCCGAAGCAGGCTACCTTCCCGGCAGCATCGCAGTAGTGGACCGGGAGGTGAGCCCCCGCAACCGCGATGTGGCCCTTGTTTTCCTTGAAGGCGAGTTCCTCCTGAAGCGGTTGTTCCTCAAAGAAGAGGAGGTCATCCTTGAGGACAATGAAGGCGTTTTGGCTGTCGAGCCGGATATGGGCTTCAATATTTGGGGCGTTGTCAAGGATGTATTGGAGGGTTGATGCTTTATGCTGTGCTGCCTGTGCCTGTCTTGCCCGGCCCAGCCCATTTGGGAGGGGCGCAACCGGGCTTTGGCCCAACCCATTGACCAGCAGCTTTAGGCAGAACGGAGCACGATGCCGGTATTTGGCTGTGCCCCATAGCCGAACAAGCCGAGAGGCCGCCGGTAGAGGGACAGGGCCTTCGGCGAGGGGGCTTGCCCTCACGCTACAGTGCCCGAGGCTACTTTACCTCCTGACGGTTTTCCGCCTCTGCCGCCGGCGAGGGGGCATCGTCTTCTCGCTTCTTCCGGTAGAGCGAGAAAAGGACTCCTCCTGCCAGGGACCCAAAAATAACCAACAAAGAGAGCCATTCCGGGATGTGGACCTGATGCACGAGCAGCATCTTCACCCCAACGTAGGCGAGGATAAAGACCAAAGCCTGCTGTAGGTATTTGAACTTGTCAATGACAGAAGCCAGCACAAAGTAAAGGGAGCGCAAACCGAGGATGGCAAAAATATTGGAAGTAAAAACCAGGAAGGGGTCTGTAGTGATGGCGAAAATAGCCGGGATGCTGTCAAAGGCGAACATAATGTCTGTGGTCTCTACCACAAGGAGCGCGATAAAGAGCGGGGTAGCCGCCAAAATATGCTTGCGGCGCACAAAGAAACGGTCGCCTTCGAAGTCTTTGGTCACAGGGAACAAGCGGCTCACGTATTTGATGACAGGGTTCTGATTGGGGTGCACCCCTTCGTGGGAGGCCCACATTTTGTAGGCGGAGTACAGCAGGAACAGCCCAAACACATAGGTCAGCCAGGCGAACTTTTTGATAAGCACCACGCCCAGGAAAATCATAATGCCCCTAAAGGCCAATGCCCCCAATATGCCCCAGAATAACACCCGGTGCTGATACTTGGGAGGGACTTTGAAGTAGGTGAATATCATGGCAATGACAAATATATTGTCCATGCTTAGAGACTGCTCGACCAGATAGCCGGTCAGGTATTTGAGCGCCGCCTCTTTTGGCAAAAGCCCATCTTCATTGGCCACCCAGGCATTCGCGTAAGCATAGTATACAAAAACGCCGAACAGCAAGGCTAAGGAAACCCAAAGGGTAGTCCAGCCCGTAGCCTCTTTGGCCGAAATGGCATGCGGGTTGCGGTTGAAAACGCCGAGGTCCAGCGCTAACAGAAAGAAAACCAAGGCCATGAATCCTATCCAAATACTCATAAGCTAAATTATAAAACAGGTCATTTTTGACGCCTTCAGGCAAAACCACTAATGCGGCTAGACCGAATTATTTGATCGTATTTCCACGCTTAAGCCTTTTCTGGCACGTGGCCTTTAGTGGTCAAAAAATTACAGCTCAATCCACTGGCCAGAAAGGGCCAATTTGCCATTAGGACCATGCCTTGTGGCAAAAAGTAACTTTTATGCAGATGGGGATTGCCTGACGGCATGATTTTTCCGACGAACGGGCAGTGGGGCGAACGCAAGTACAACCGATTAAACAGCCGTCCTCTCCAAAAGTTATCGGGCGCAAGCCCAAAGGCCGCAGGATTTAGCTTTACAGGCTTGATGGCATTGGCCTAGCGCTGCGGAGGGGTGGGAAGCCCGATAGGGCCGAGCGAAGAGCGAGCCCCGCAGCATAGCGGCACCTGCTGCAAGGCAGGGGCAGGCCCCATACAGAATGTTAATGGCCAGTTAACACTAAGCTGGGCGCCCTCTGCTATTTTTGCAGGCAAAAAGTGAACCGCCTCATCCTCTTTTCAGTCTGTTCTGCAGTATTGCTCACCGTTTGGAGCTGTGGCCGCCGCCCGCCAAAGGGGCCAAGCCACAGTCCGGATGGCGAAGCCCTTGCGCGCATCCACTGCCAAGCGTGCCATGCCTTCCCGGAGCCTGCTTCCTTGCCGAAAGCGGCTTGGGAGGAGTACGTGCTGCCGCGCATGGGCTATTTCCTGGGCCTATACGAAGGGGGCACGATCACCCGCCAAGCCCTGCTCGAGGCCGGCCCGGGCGGGGCTAAGGTTGCCCAGGCAAAGGTATTCCCAGAGGCCCCACTGATAGACACTGCCTCTTGGCAGAAGATAAAGGCCTACTACCTTAGGCATGCACCGGAAGACTTTGGCCCGCCCCAGCTGCTGCCGCTAGATGACACCCGGGTTTTTCAAGCCCGCTTCCCCAACTACGCGCTCTCACCGCCCAGTACTACCCTCGTAAAAGCCGCCCCCGGTGGCATTTATGTAGGAGATGCCCATACCCAATCCTTATATCTGTTCGACGCCAAGCTGAGGCTTCAGCAGCGCGCCAAGGTCAGAGAAGGGGCAGTAAGCCTCCACCTGAGCGAGGGCAAAGCGATGGCCACAGTCATGGGCTCCTTCTCCCCAACCGATGCCCCTACCGGCTTTATGCTCGAGCTCCCCTTAAATGGAGCCCAGCCGCCACGCATAAGGATAGATAGCTTGCAGCGGCCTGTGCACGCTTCCTTTGCCGACCTCAATGGGGACGGGCTCGAAGATATTGTTGTGGCTGAATTTGCCAAATGGACTGGCCGGCTCGCGTGGTGGGAAGCCCAGGCCAACGGCACCTTCCGCCCACATACCCTGCGGGCATCGCCTGGAGCGATCAAGACTGCCATTGAAGATTTCAACGGAGATGGGCAGCCCGATATCCTTGCGCTCTTTGGGCAGGGGGACGAAGGCTTTGACCTCTACCTCAACCAAGGCCAAGGCAACTTTTCCCGACAGCAGGCCCTTAGGCTGCCTCCATCTTTTGGCTCAAGCTCCTTCCAATTGATGGACTACGACTCAGACGGCCAGCACGATATCATTTACACTGCCGGGGATAATGCAGATTATCCCCCGGTATTGAAGCCATACCACGGTATCTACATTTTCCGCAATACCGGGCAGGGCCATTTCGAGCAAGCCGAATTTTGGCCATTGCACGGCGCATATGCCGCACTGCCAGCCGACTATGACCTCGATGGGGACATAGACATTGCGGCCATCTCCTTTTTCCCAGATTTCGAGCGCCAGCCAGAAGCCAGCTTCGTCTTTTTTGAGAACCTGGGGGGATGGGAGATGAAGGCTTCTACCTTCCCTCAGTCTACCTTAGGCCGGTGGATAGTGATGGACAAGGCCGACATCGACCAAGATGGGGACGAGGACCTCCTGCTGGGGTCTCTTGCGTTTGAAGTCCTGCCCAGCCGGGGAGAAGCCGAAAAGTGGACAGCACAAGGCATACCCTTTGTGCTGCTGGAAAATCAGACCCGCTAAGGCAATAGGGAGCACGGCCCAAAATTAAGCCCACCAATCCTTTACTATACTGCCCAAATTGGGCTACATTCGCTGAAAGGCCAAAGCCTCGGCAGCATTGGGCATGGTACAAGCAGGCCTACTCCCTGGCTGTTGCATTTGCACCAAAAAGCGAACAAATACTATACTCATGGCTGATGCCCTGCTCTTCCATACCGAAGGTGCTACCGCGACTTACGTAGAAGTCATATTGCCGCTCGCGCTGCCCAAGCCCTTCACCTACCGTGTGCCTGAGGCCCTTGTCCAGGAAGCAGCTTTCGGAAAACGGGTGGAGGTGCAGTTCGGCAAATCCAAGCGGTACAGTGCGCTCATCATCGGCCTGAAAAGCGAAGCGCCCGCCCATGACACCAAGCCCATTATCTCCGTCATTGATGAAGCCCCTATCGTCACCAAAGCGCAGATCGCCCTATGGCGTTGGATGGCCGATTACTACCTCTGTACCCTTGGGGAAGTCATGAACGCAGCCCTGCCGGCCAACCTCAAACTGGCCAGCGAAACGGTGGTCACGCTCAGCCCTTTGTTCGACCGTGACTTTGAGGGGCTCAACGATCAGGAGTACCTTATCGCAGAAGCCCTGACCCTTCAACAAGAGCTTTCCATAGACGATATCCGGGGCATTTTGCAGCGCAAGTCCGTTTACCCCCTCATCCGGGCCATGCTCGACAAAAGGGTCATCTATCTCAAAGAGGACCTGCAGGAGAAGTATAAGCCCAAGACGATAGGCTGTGTGCGCTTGCAAGAGCCGTACGCGTCACAGCCCAACACCTTGAACGAAGCCTTTGACAAACTGAGCCGCTCTGGCCGGCAAACGGAAGCGCTCATGGCCTACCTCCACCTCTCCAAGCAGCTGGACTTTGTGCGCAAACAGGATGTTTATGACAAGGCGCAGGTAGACAGCACCGTGCTGCGGGCTATGGAAAAGAAGGGCATACTGGAAATTTATGACCGGGAAGTCAGCCGGTTGGGCGGATACGAAGAAGAGACGGTCAATGCCCAAGACCTCTCTGCTCAACAAACCACTGCGCTGGAAGGCATCAAGCAGGCGTTCGCTTCAGAAAAGCCGGTACTGCTGCATGGGGTCACCGGCAGCGGGAAAACGAGGGTTTACACAGAGCTCATGCAGGAGGCTATTGCCCGGGGGGAGCAAGTCCTTTACCTCCTGCCGGAAATCGCGCTCACCACTCAGATCATCAGCCGGTTGGAAAAGACCTTCGGGGGCGACATCGCCATTTACCACAGCCGGATGAGCAACAACGAGCGTGTAGAGCTCTGGAATAGCGCCCTGAACGGCCGGCCGGTACTGCTCGGGGCCCGCTCCTCCCTTTTCCTGCCCTTTCAGAAGCTTGGCCTCATCATCATTGACGAAGAGCACGACCCCTCCTTCAAACAATACGACCCGGCACCGCGCTACAACGCTAGAGATACCGCTTTGTACTTGGGCCATTTGCACGGCAGCCGCGTGCTGCTGGGCACCGCCACCCCTTCGCTGGAGTCCTACCAAAACGCCCAAAAGGGCAAATACGCTTTGGTACAAATGCGCGAGCGCTTCGGCGGGCTCAAGCTGCCTGGCATTTCATTGGTAGACCTGAAACAGGAGCAAAAAGAGCGCAAGCTGCAGTCCCACTTCAGCTCGGTGCTGCTCAGCTCCCTCCGTCAGACCCTCGGACGAGGGGAGCAGGCCATCCTTTTCCAAAACCGGAGGGGCCATTCCCCTGTCTACCGCTGCACGACCTGTGGCTGGCACGCCGAGTGCATACACTGTGATGTCAGCCTTACCTATCACAAATTCCACAACAACCTCCGCTGCCACTACTGCGGGTATCAGGCAGCTTTGCCTCCGGCCTGCCCGGCATGTGGGGATAAAAAATTAGCCCTGCAGGGGTTTGGCACCGAGAAAATTGAGGACGAGCTCAAAGTATACCTCCCGGAAGCCCGTATCGCCCGTATGGATTTGGACACGGTCAAGGGGAAGCACGCGCACGCAAGGCTCATCAACGACTTTGAGGAAGGCCGGCTAGACATCCTTGTGGGCACCCAAATGGTCACAAAGGGGCTCGACTTCGAGAAAGTCGCTTTGGTGGGCGTACTGAGCGCCGATCAGCTGCTGCAGTACCCCGACTTCCGGGCCGGGGAGCGGGCTTTCCAGCTGATGATGCAAGTAGCCGGGCGGGCCGGGCGGAAACACAGGCAGGGCGAAGTCCTAATTCAGGGCTTTAATACAAGCCACCCTGTACTGCAGGAAGTGCTGAACGGGGATTACGCCGGCTTTTTCGCCCGCGAGATGATGGAGCGGCAGGAATTCCACTACCCGCCCTATTTGCGGCTTATCCGGATCACCCTCAAGCACACCAAACCGGAGCGGGTCAATGAGGCGGCAAGGCTGTATGAGAAATGGCTGAAGAAAGCCCTCGGCCAGTGGGTCATGGGGCCTGCCCTGCCCACCGTTGCCCGGGTGAGGGGCTACTACCTGCTCGATTTCATGATCAAAATACCGCATGGCGCTAAAAACTTGCAGAAAGTGAAAGCTATCGTCCGGGAGGCTACAGACAACCTCTCCCTGGCGCAGGGGCTGAGCAGCGTGCGTGTCAATACCGATGTAGACCCTTATTAATTGTGGCCGCTATGAAAAAACGTGTATACCAAATCCTGAATGTTTCTCAGCGCCGGGGGGACCTCAGCTGGTGGGTGGATGTGTTCCTCATCTCCCTGATCTCACTGAATGTCCTGGCCATTATCCTAGAATCTGTGGCCTCTTTATGGGCCGAATATAAAGCCTGCTTCCTGGCCTTTGAGGCTTTTTCCGTTGCCGTTTTCAGTTTGGAGTACCTGCTGCGGGTTTGGTCTGCCAATGAAAACCCTGCTTTTGAAAAGCCCATCGGGGGCAACCTGCGCTATATGCTGACCCCACTGGCCATCATTGACCTGCTCGCGGTGCTGCCCTTTTATCTGCCCCTGCTGGGGGTAGACCTGAGGATAGTGCGGATGATGCGGATCTTCCGGCTGCTGCGCCTATTTAAGATCAACCGTTACACCCGGGCGCTTACCGCTATCAACAAAGTGCTGAAGGAAAAAAGGGAAGAGCTATTCATCTCTATGACTTTTACTTTTTTCCTACTGCTGCTGGCCTCCACCCTTATGTATTACGCCGAGCACGAAGCACAGCCTGAAGCGTTCTCCAGCATCCCCCATACCATGTGGTGGGGCATCGCCACCCTGACCACGGTGGGCTATGGCGACGTTTACCCCATCACAAATGCAGGGCGCGTGCTAGGCGGCATCATCGCAGTCATCGGCATCGGGCTTTTTGCCTTGCCTACAGGCATACTCGCATCTGGCTTTTCGGAAGAGATTGGAAAAAAAGAAGAGGCCGCGCACCGGCACACCTGCCCCCATTGCAACAAAGAGCTACCTTAACTCTTTGTTTATCAAAAGATAAAGAATGTCCAGCCTGGCTCATCAAAAAATTGGCACGCCTTTTGATATTCTCTTAAGTGTAAGACGCCCCCCGCTACTTTCATGAAACACTTAAAAAGAAAAAGCAAATGGCAAGCAAATTCAACTTCACCGCACTCGCGCTGATGCTCTTCACTTTAGCTGGGGCAGCGCAGGACGCTGCATTCGAGCTCGACGTCGAGTTCCGCAATCAGCTCATTTACACCCAAATCCCCTCTGCCGGCGGGACCCTTCAGTTCCTGGCCAACACTACAGGCGGCGCATTTGTCTGCGAATCGGCTATGCAGGAGCACGCACTGCCTTCTGTAGCCGATGACAACGGCAACCAATTCGTAAAAATCAACGAAGTGCTCGAGACCGGCGCCTTGCCTACCCTCAAGCGCAACTCTGCGCTAGTGCTGCCCGATGGGCAGGCCAACCTCGAAAAAGACGTGCACGGCATGCTGGGCCAATCTTGGTTTGGGCAGTTCTGCTGGAACTTCGACTACCGCTCGGAAATGCTGACCTGCCACGCCCCTGCGCTCAGCCCGCTTGAAGCCAATACCATCCCTGTAGATTTTAAGGAAAGTGCAAGCGGCAACCGCATCTCTAGCCTGCCCCGTATCTTCATAGAGGTAGATGGCATGCCCATCCCCGTCATACTCGACTCTGGGGCACGGATGCGCCCGGCCAAAACGGCAGCAGCTATCCTCGGAGAGACTGGGGAGGAGGTCATTGCAGCCTCCTTCATCATCGAATCCATCTTTGAACAGTGGGAACAGCTCCACCCTGACTGGCGTGTGATCGAACAGGCGGATGCGGAGCTCGGCAACGTGCGCATGATCGAAGTGCCGCAGGTAACTATTGCCGGGCAGAAAGCAGGGCCGGTTTGGTTCTGCTCCCGCCCAGATGCCAACTATGTGCAGTATTACTCCCGCATGTGCGGTTCGGATGTGGAAGGCGCACTTGGCGGCAACGCCCTGCAGTACTTCAGCGTCACGATCGACTACCCCAACAAGCTCGCCAAATTCGAGCAGTAGCCCCGGCTACCTGAATGCCATGCTTTGAGAAAACCATACCAACTACAACTACATCAAAATCAACGGCTGATGCCATACGGGCCGCTTAACCCGGCAAGAGCAGCCAACAAAGAGGGGTGAGCCTGCTTAACGCTTTCCCTATACCACACTACATCATTCACAAAATACGCCCGGCTATGTATCTTACAGCCGGGCGATTTTTTTTTAACCCGCCAAAGCTATAAAAACGAACTGCACCACCATCATCCCATCGAGCAGGCCGGTATAATAGTAGTCCGGCCGCCCTTCCTCTGCATAAAAAACCAGCACGCCAGACAAGGCTGCCGAAGCGGTGAGGGCAGCGAACTGCCCGAGGCTGTACGCATTGAGGTAGTAGTTGAGGGCAGCCAGGGCAAACATCAACAACAAGGCAAGGCCGGCCAGCCTTTGGCTGGCACGGGCACCTAGCGCGGAAGGCAGCGTCTTCACCCCATTGTAAGCGTCTACCTTCATATCGCGTATGTCAAAAGGCAGGGTAATAGCAAAAATAAAGGCGGCCCGCTCCAAAACCATAAGATGGGCAGGCCAAGCATAGGACAGCCCGGCTTCTACCGCCGGGAGGGCTACCGTGATCCAGCTCCAGGCCAGGGCGATCAAAAAAATTTTGACGAAGGGCAGGTCGCGCAGGCGGAGCCCTCTCCATACTGGCGCAACGTAAAGAGCTGCAACCAGGCAGGGCGCTGCAGACCAGCCTAGCAGCCGAAGAGGCAACCGAAGGGCAAAAATGCCTGCACAGAGCCCCGCAATCAGGGCATAAAATACGATGTGGCTGCGGAAACGGGCAATGACGGCATACCGCCCGTCAGCAGTGAAGGGGCGGGAGCGCGCAAGCCCTACAATACGGTGGGCGGCGTAGAGGAACAGGGTCGCAAAAAAAATGAACCCGATGAGGGGAGTAGGCATAAAACGGCCGGCCAGCAGCAGCTGTGTCTGAGCAGCCATAGCCACTGCTGCCACAGCTATCCAGATGTTGCTGTACAACAGCAGGTCGAGCAGCGCTTTGAGGAGTGCCCGCAAAAGATTAAAAATACTTGAAATTGTGCCCGTCCTCTATCTTTTGCAGCACCTCGTAAATCAGCCGGATAACCGCCTCCACGTCTTCTTTATGGGCCATTTCTACTGTCGTGTGCATGTACCGGAGCGGCAGTGAGATCAGTGCGCTCGGCACCCCGCCATTGGAGTAAGCGAAGGCGTCCGTATCTGTGCCCGTGCGGCGGGAAGAAGCTTCGCGCTGCAGTGGTATCTCTTTGGCTTCAGCTGTATCGATGATAAGATTGAGCAGCTTATTGTGCACAGCAGGCGCATAAGTGACAGAAGGACCTTTGCCCGACTTCACATCCCCATGCAGCTTGGGGCTGACGAGGGGCGTGTGGGTATCGTGCGTCACATCGGTCACAATCGCGACATTGGGCTTGATGGCCTGCGTGATCATCTCTGCCCCGCGCAGCCCTACCTCTTCCTGAACGGAATTGACGATATAAAGGGAATACGGCAGCGCTACTTTATTCTCATGCAGCAGGCGCGCCACCTCAGCGATGCAGAACCCGCCCATGCGGTTGTCCAAGGCCCGGCCCACGTAGTAACGGTCGTTGAGCACCTCCATTTCGTCATCGTAGGTGATCACACAGCCAACGTGGATGCCCATACCCAGGACCTCCTCCTTGCTAGCCGCGCCTACATCGATAAAGATGTTGTCCGTCTTGGGGGCAAGCTTGGCATTCTCGCCATGCCGGGTATGAATGGCCGGCCAGCCAAAAACACCCCGGACCAGCCCTTGCTTGGTGTGGATGTTTACCCGCTTAGATGGAGCGATCATGTGGTCAGAGCCGCCATTCCGGATGACGTTGATGAAGCCATCTTCGGTAATGTAATGCACAAACCAAGAGATCTCATCGGCATGCCCCTCGATAACGACTTTGAACTCCTGTCCAGGATTGATCACACCGTAGACGGTACCATAGTTATCAAGGTGCCATTCGGCGATATAAGGCTTGATGTATTCCAGCCATAGCTGCTGCCCCGGGGCCTCAAACCCTGTGGGCGAGGCATTGTTGAGGTAAGCGCGCAGGAAACTTTCTGATTTCTTGTTGATGATGGACATGCTATGCTTTTGGTTTGCCCGGTAAAGGGGTACTGTGCAAGTTGCTAATATAAAAATTAATCGGAAAGGCAGCTATCCGGATTATTCCCCGGCCGCCCAGGTTTTGGGCGATTTCCGCCAAGCTGACAAAGCGGCGACCTCTTCTTCTTTGATGTAAGCGGTAGCTGCTGCCTGACTGAGCAGGGCGTCGTAATTGCTCAAGGCACGGAACGGGCAGCCCGCTTTTTGGAAAGCGGCTTCCGCTTCCGGAAAGCCGTAAGTAAAAATGGCCAGCACGCCGGCGGCCGTTATACCGGCTTCCCGCAGCGCATCTACAGCTTTCACCGCGCTGCCCCCTGTACTGATCAAGTCTTCTACCACCAAGGCACGCGCCCCTTCTTTCACCAGCCCTTCTATCTGATTTTGCCGCCCATGTCCTTTAGGCTTGGAGCGCACATAGATGAACGGCAGCTCCAATGCGTCTGCAAGCAGGGCGCCGTGGGGGATGCCCGCCGTTGCCACACCTGCTACCACATCAAAAGGCTCCAATGCCTTGCTCTCCGCTACAAACCCATCGATAATGGCTTTTCGGACCTCCGGGAAAGACAGCGCAATGCGGTTGTCGCAATAAATGGGAGATTGTATTCCGCTTGCCCAGGTAAAGGGCTTTTGCGGACTCAGCTTAATTGCATTAATTTGCAGAAGATGGCTGGCGATAGTCGCTGCTAAATCCATACGTGACAGTCAATTTTCGGCAAATGTACAAAATCTACATCAACGGTACCCCACTGCTGCTTAGCGCCTTCCCGGAAGACGGCTTTCAGCCCGACAGCAACCCCCGCCATATGGCTACCCGCTACACTGGCAACCCACGCAGCGTGCTGAGCTATATGGACCTGCTCGAAAAGAACGCCCGCTTTGATCAGGTGACGCTTTATGCCAAAGATGCTGAGCAGCTGTTCCGCGACTTCTGCTCACAGTTCAATGTCATCCCCGCAGCCGGGGGCCTCGTCTTCAATGATAAGGGCGAAGCGCTGCTGATTTTCCGCAGGGGCAGTTGGGATCTGCCGAAAGGCAAAATCGACCCGGGGGAATCTCCAGAGGAAGCAGCGGTACGTGAGGTACAGGAAGAGACCGGGCTCAAACAAGTGAGCCTGCACGAGCTCATTGCCACGACCTACCATACCTACCGGCACAAAAAGGACGGGCGCGTCTTGAAACCCACTTATTGGTACCGTATGTCTGCCCCAGAACAAGCGCTTACGCCTCAGGCCGAAGAAGACATCGAGCAGGCCGTATGGCAGCCTATCGGGGCCTTCCTCAACCAAAAAGGCCTGACGGTTTACCCCAATATCGTGGACGTGCTGAGGCAAGCGCGCTGATGAACGCTATGGCCCGCCAACCCAAATCCCGTGATTGTCGAGTGGCTATCTGCTCCGCAGGGGCATAGCCCTACACAGCCGCTTGTTGACCCTGCCAGCTTATCTGCGACACTTTCCGCCCTGCCACAAAACGCTGCCCCCTCAATGCGCTTTAACACAACTTTAACAACCTGATTTTTCCTTGGCTTGAAACATTTGGGACGATTTTCCGAATAACCCAAAGAGAATTTGGCGCAGCCCCACCTAGCTTTGTTTTTGTACCGCACCCCCAGAGCACAAGCAAAAAACCCCCTGCTATGTCGGCAAATTGCCTTCTCAGCCCACTGCTGATTTACTATCTTTGAGCGCCGCAAGAAAAGAAAGCGGCTTTAAACCTTCTAGGTAAAAACAGTTTTTTATGCTTCGCAAGCTAACCGCTTTTGCCCTTTGCTTTGGGCTTACCTTGGGCGCCTCCGCCCTATTTGCTCAAACCGCCAGCCTAGCCGCAGCCCAACCCGGCGGCAGCAGCAGCCTCCTCAACCTCGACTCTGACAATTGGTCGCTTTATGCAGATGAGGAGAACCAGCTGTGCTACGTTGACTTTGCTACCCTTAGCGTCAACCTGAACGACATCATCATCACGCGCGACAACGGGGAAGAAGTGCTGCGGGAAAAAGTATTTGACCTGCCAGTAGATACCATTTACGAAATCGACTTCAAGCCTTTCGGCCCCGGCTCCTACACGGTTGAGCTCCGCTCTTTCACCGACGTCATCCGCCGGAAAGTCAGCATCCAAGAATAAGCCCGCGCAACGATCAGGCCCTCGATTTTTGGGCCTGCCCCTGCACAATGTGATGACCCTGCATAAAGGGAGGGGGTCTACCCCTGCTTGACCGCAGGGGTCGCTATGCTGCGGGGCTCGCTGTCCGCTCGGCCCTAACGGGCTTCCCACCCCTCCGCAGCGCTAGCCCGCCGCCCTCTTGGCACGAAAGCCGTGGGCATTCCGGCCTATGCCCAATGCCATGCCATTGCCTATTGCTCCTTCTCCTCCTGCTCCCTGTAGGCCTTAACCGCTTCCCGCAGCCGAGCCAGCACCTCCCCTATCGGATAATCTTCTTCTGACAAAGCGTGAGTCTTGCCATCATACTCCATAATGGCCAATATGCGTGTGCCTTCGCGCGAAAGCGTAGAGAAAGGCGACTGCTGCTGATCTGAGATGATTTCAGCATTGCGGATACGGCTATAAGGGGCTACGCCATAAGGCGTTTCCACCCGGTCCGCATAAATCTCCACCGGGCCAAGTTTGGCCTGCCGCATCCAGGAAAAGAAGGCGGTGCTCGCCCCGATGAGAAAGACAAAGAACAGCAGCATGGCCAGCATGAGGTTTTGATTGCGCTGCCCGGGGGCAGGCTTCCTCAACAGCATAGCCAGCATGCCAGCCAGCCCTGCAACAGTGGCAAGGAGAGATAAAATAAGGGCATCGTTGGAGGAGGAGGAAGCCGCCTCAAACGATGCCAGCAGATTGGCGTCCATATCACATTGGGTATTGGTTCATGCTAGTAGGAACACCCAAGCCCAGACTTCGGTTACTTATTTTCCAAAGATTGCTCTTCCTGTGCCTTCATTTCGATAATCCGGTCCATCACCTCTTCCAGTTGTTCGGCCCCGATCCGCTTGGAGATGATCTCCTTGTTGCGGTCCAGGATAAACAGCTGAGGCGTAGACTTGATGTTGTACTGTGTCATGTAGCGGCTGCGGTGGTAGGGGTCTACCAGATGTAGCCAATCGCCAATCTCCTTTTCATCTATGTATTCCCAGCAGCCCGGCACCTCGTCCGTGAACTTAGTACACACCGCTACCAACTTCACGCCCTTGTCCTTGTACTTTTCGTAAAACGCCTTCATGTGGGGAGTGGATTTCTTGCAGTGCCCACAATCGTAGCGCCAAAAGTAGAGGATAGTATACTCCGAATCGATATCGTGGAGGGAATAGGCTTTGCCGTCCCGGTCTTGCAGCTGCACGTCCGGAGCAATTTTGCCGATCAGCAGCGGCTTGAGCGCCCTAGCATTGTCTACGATTTTTTTGAGCTGCTCCTCCTCTGTCCAATCTGCTTTGCCTGTGGCATAATACTTTTCGACCAAGTGCACGTACAGCGCATCCATGCCCACCAATTTGGACCGGGCTGCCTCATTGAGGAAGTGGATGAGGAAAAATTTATAGCTTTCCTCTGCCGGCTTCATTTCTTTCAAGACATAATCGACCGCCTGCGCCATAGTATCGGGGTGCTGCACCTGCAATTTATTGACAAAGTAGTCTACCCGCTGAAAAAGGAAAGGGGTGCGGAGCATGCGCGGGTCAGTAAGGTCGATATTATCGAAATAATGCTTTTGGGTATAGCGCCAGCCCTTGAGCTGTTTTTCTTCATCTGTGCCTTCAAACTCAGGCACATCGAGCGGCATATTGGCCCTTACGATAGCCGCGGTCAGCGTCTTGGGGTACTTGGCCAGGAGGTTGTTTTGGTAGGCTGTGACCTCTGCATCCAAAGCTTCCCGCTCTGCTTCGATTTTAGCTTTTTTCTTTTCGTTCTCAGTAGCCTCCAAGGCTTTGGACAGCTCCTCCGCTTTGGGCTTCTGCTGATCCAGGAAGCGCATATAATCGTAGAAAAGCTGATTGTCCGCTGCGCCTTCAAAAGCCATCGTTGCAGTAGGGTTGGCCGCTTCCGCGGAAAAGCTGAACCGCTGCTCCTCAGCAGTGACCAACAGCTGCAGGTAATTGTTGTCCGGAGCCATTACCACAAGGTATACCCCCCCTTCAAGGGGCTCCTCCCCTTTAAAGACGAAATGGCCGGGGGCATCCGCCTCCACCGTATCGAGCAGGTACTGTTTGTTGCCATAATGGTACCCTAGGTAAAGGACATCCTCAGCGTACCCTTTCAGATCCACTTCAATTTCGTACCCCTGCTGAGCGGAAGCCCAAGAAGAACAGGACAGGAAAACTGCGGTGAATATCAGCCGAAATGCGTTCATGCTACCTAACATTAACTTGATTTTATATGTCATTATTTGCTGTATTTGGGGCAATTGCCCTATAGCTGCTCTTGCCCGGCAGCCAAAGTGGGCAAGCAACATTTGAAACATCCCGTCCCCGCTCAAGGTTGCAGGGCGCCTGCTGCGAGGCAGCAGGCGAGCGGGGCAGCAACTAATATCCGAATATTCTGCAATGAGAAAGAAAAATCCGCCCTTCCTTAACGTATCGTTTAGTTTTCGCCAGATGCGGTTTTCAGTTTTTCAGCTTCGCGCTTCAACTTGCTGATTTCGTCCCGGAGCTTGGCCAGTTCATCCTCAGCAGCTTTGCGCTCAGTTTTTGCCTGGCCCAGTTTTTCCCGCTCCTGCTTCATGGCTTGTGCCATTTCATCCAAAGCCGACTTCAGGGCATCCTGCTCTTCGCGTATTTTCTTAGCGGTTTCCTCTTTCACGGCGGTAACTTGCGCCACGGCCTGCTGCCGGGCCTGGTAAATGGCATCTGAGGCTTCCTGTTTGGCCTGATTGATTTCTGCCAGGGACTGCTTCCTGGCCGCCTCTGCCTCGGCCAGGTAAGCCGCTTTTTTCTTGGCCGCCTCTTCGCGGGCCGTGGCGACCTCCTGTTGGGCATCCTGCCTTGCAGCGGCAATTTGCTGCCGGGCCTGCTGCTCTGCGGAAGCCACCTGCTCCATGATCTCCTGTTTGCGGGCCTGTGCCTGTGCCTGTGCGGCAGCGATCTCTTCAGAGGACCGTTTTTTCGCCTGGCCTACTTCGTGGGCGGCTTTCTCCCTGGCCGCTGCGATATCGTCTGTGGCCTTTTTGCGGGCTTCCAAAACCTGTATAGACAAGGCCTCCTGTTCGTGGGCAGCCCTTTCCCGTGCGGCTTTGACCGCCGCTGCGGCCTCTTCGTTGGCCAAAGCGATCTCAGCGCCTGCTTTTTCTTTGGCGGCAGCTACCTCGGCAGCTAAGCGCTGCCGCTCCTCTGCCCCACGCTCCCGGGCCGCCTGAATAGCCGTGGCCTCTTCCTGTTGGGCTTTGGCCACCTGTTCAGCAGCCTGCCGGCGGGCCTCGGCGGCCTCGTTGGCGGCAGCCTGTTTGGTTTGGTTCACCATTTCCTTTGAAGCTGCGATGTCCCGGGCCGCTTGTTCGCGCAGGGCTGTCAGCTCGGCCGCAGCCTTGGTGCGGGCCTGTGCAATTTCCTCTGCTGTCATATTCGACACCTCTGCTTCCCGCTCCTTAGCTGCTTTGACCGCGGCGGCGGCCTCCGCTTCTATCTGCTTTTTCCGGGCAGCGGCCGCTTCCCGGGCAGCGGCCACCTCTTGGGCGTAAGTCTCCTCAGCAGTGGCTGCAGTTGTGTTGGCCGCCTTTACCTGCTCTTCAGCCACCTGCCGTGCCCGGGCGATTTCCGCCTCTGCTTTTTCACGCGCGGTGGCCACTTCTGCAGCAGCCTGTGCCCGTGCTTTTTCTTTTTCCTCCCGGGCTTTGGCTACAGCCGCTTTCAGCTCTTCCTCAAGGCGTTTCAGCTCGGCGGCAGCCTTTTCGCGCGCAGCGGTGATCTGGCCAGCTATGGCGGCCTGTTCCGCTTTTGACTCCTCCCGGGCCGCGGCTACCCGGGCAGCCTCTTCCGCTTCGATCTGTGCAATCGTCTGTACGGCTTTTTGCCGGGCAGCGGCCACTTCCTCGGCAGACTCAGCGCGGGCGGAAGCGACTTCATCATCTGCTTTGGCCTGCTCGGTAAGGACCTGCTCCTTGAGGTTCCCGATCTGCTCAGAAGCCCGGCGGCGGGCTTCGGCCACCTCTGTAGCCGCCGCCTCCCGTTCGCGGGCCGCATTCTCTTTAAGGTCAGCAATTTCTGACGCAGCATTTTCCTCCAGCAGGGCCCGCTCTTCGGCAACCTTGCGGCGGGCTTCCGCCAGCTCGAAAGCCAGTTTCTCCTTTTCCAGCACGGTATTCTCCCTCATCCGGGCCACCTCTTCGGCCGTCTCCTCCTGAATGGACAGGATCTGCTCAGCGGCTGTGTTTTTAGTGCTCACGACTTCATCTAGGGTACGGCTGCGCTCCACTTTGGCCTCCTCCCGGGCTTTGGCGATCATCTGCGCCGTCTCTTCCCGTATGCGCTGCAGCTCGGCCGCTGAATTCTCCCGGGCAGAAGCGATCTCATCCGCATACTCCAAGCGGGCAAGGTCCAGCTTTTCTTGCACGGCTTTCATTTCCGCTGCGGCTTTTTCCCGGATAGCAGCCACTTCCTTGGCCGACTCCAGCTGTGCCGCTTCAATAGCCTGGCTGGCCCGCTGCCGGGCTTCCTGTACGTCCAAACTGATCTTCTCCATTTCCGTGCCCGCCTGCTGCCGGGCAGATTGGACCTCTTCCGCAGCCTGCTGCCGGGCATTTTTGACCTCTTCCTGTGCAGCTTCCCGAGCTGCGACGACCTCATCGGCGTACTGTTTCTTCTGCACGGCCGCCTGTTCTCTGGCAATGGCCACTTCCTCGTTCAACCTCGACTTAATGGCATCCGCTTTAGCTTTTTCTGCGTCTATCTCGGCTTTGAGCCGCTGTTTGAGCGAAGCGAGCTCTTCCCGGAGCGCCCCCACTTCAGGGTCTCCCGACACAGATGGGGGCGGGGTGGAAGCGGCAGGCTTGGCGGCAGGGGAAGGCGCATCGCCCCCGGCAGCCGGCTTGACTTCCACGACAGCATCCTGCAGCTTTACGTCTTGGACACGGTTGGGGTCGAGGCGCTCTCGGAAACAGCCTACCAGCAGCTTGAATTCTGCCCGCCGGCTTTGGTTGATGGTGAACTTCCGCATCTGATTGATGATCTTGTTGTGGATGTAAATGACTTCAATCTCATTTTCCCACATCCAATCAATGGAAGCTACATCAAGCTGCAGCACATTCTGATAGACCGGGGCTACCCCTTCCCGCACGACCTCCCCCATTTCGATAAAACGGAAACGCCGGCGCTCGCCCGCTACAGACAGCAAGATCACTTCGTCATCCTGGTTGAACTCCACGCCGGCTTTAGAATAAAGCTTAGCGGTCACGCCCTGCCGGTCGCTGCGAAGGTCTATACTGTAAGAATAATTGCCACGCACGACGAGGGTCTGCGTGGCGGTCCGGAGCAGATGGATGTCATTGATGATGCGGTCTTCATCGATCAGGCGGTCGCACTGGGCTTGCAATGGGCAGTGGATGGCGAGGGCGCATAGCAAAGTAAAGGCGGCAAGGGCGTATCTCATAACATGTGTTTAATTAGCCAGAAAAAGAAATACAGGGAGCAACACTGCCAAGCAATAGGAAGGCCCTCTTCTGTGGAGCAGGCCTTTTAGAGCGTGTTGTACTCAGCAGGTTGAGCAGCACCTGCCCGACGTTTGGGGTAGTGCATATCAGGCATTCAACACCTTTAATATACCAAATTAGGCTCAGTCAGGAAAGAGCAAGGCAGGCAGTGGCTGAAAATTTCCAAAAACACGGGGGCGTGCCGGCCTATGCGATCAACGGGCAGCGGCCAGCAGGTAGAGGACGGCCATGCGTACAGCGACACCGTTTTCCACTTGCTGAAGGATGATGGAGTGCCCGGAATCCGCTACATCGCTGGCGATCTCTACGCCCCGGTTGATGGGCCCGGGGTGCATCACCACAATGGGCTTGCCCAGGCTATCGAGCAGTGCGCGGTTGATGCCAAAATACTGGCCATACTCCCGCAGGGAAGGGAAGTATTTGATGTCTTGCCGTTCCAGCTGAATGCGGAGGATATTCGCGACATCGCACCATTGGAGGGTATCCCAGACATCATGAGACACATCCACCCCGAGCGAGCGGATGTGCTTGGGGATGAGGGTAGGCGGGCCACAGACCCTGACCTTAGCCCCCAATTTATTCAGGCAGAAGATATTGCTGAGCGCCACCCGCGAATGTAGGATGTCTCCAAAGATCGCGATGTGCTTGCCGGCCAGATCGCCCACTTTTTCCTGCATGGAAAAAGCATCGAGGAGGGCCTGTGTCGGGTGCTCGTGGGTGCCGTCTCCGGCATTGATGATATTGGCATCGATATGCTTGGCCAGAAAGTGATGAGCCCCGGGCGCCGGGTGCCGCATCACGACCATATCGACCTTCATGGCCAGGATGTTATTGACGGTATCGAGCAGGGTCTCCCCTTTTTTCACAGAGGAAGAGGAAGCAGAAAAATTCACCACATCGGCAGAAAGCCGCTTTTCGGCCAGCTCAAAGGAGATGCGCGTGCGGGTGGAGTTTTCGAAAAACAAGTTAGCCACGGTGACATCCCTCAGGGAAGGGACCTTTTTGATGGGGCGGTTGATGACCTCTTTGAAGCTCTGTGCGGTTTCGAAGATGAGGCGGATATCCGCTTCAGTGAGGTATTTGATCCCCAGGACGTGTTTGGTACTCAGCTGTTGTACGGTGGCCATCCCTGCGTTTAGTTAAGATGAGAATGATTCGCTATCGGCCGGGCCCGGTGCTGCAGGCTGCCGGGCTTCGGATTTATCCGCAAAAATGAGGATTTGGTCTTCTTCGTGCTGCTCTTTCCACTCTACCCTGACGAAGGCTTTGTCGAGGGCATCTACGGTCAGGCCCACGTAATCGGCCTGAATAGGCAGGTGGCGGTTGAAGCGGCGGTCTACCATGCTGACGAGCTCTACCTTGGCCGGGCGGCCGTAGTGGTTGAGCGCGGTCAGTGCGGCCTGTACGGTGCGCCCGGTATAAAGGACATCGTCTACCAGGATGACCTTTTTATCTTCTACCAGAAAATCAATTTCTGTCTTGCTGGCCGCCAAGGGTTTTTCCCGGGTCCGGAAGTCGTCCCTATAAAAAGTGATGTCCAGCCGGCCATAGGCCAAGTCCGGAATACCGAGGATTTCCGACAAGCGGGCATGCAGGCGGTTGGCCAAAAAAGCCCCTCTTGGCTGTATGCCAATCAGGCAGGCCTCTTCAAACTGCCCGTGCTGCTCTATCAGTTGCTGACAGAGCCGCTCTATGATCAGCGCAAAGCGCCGGGGTCCGGTTATGACGCGTCCTTTTTCCATTTGCGGCAGTAAATATACCTAAAACGAGGTGGATTCAGCTAGCGCTTGCCGGGATTTTGTATTCTGCCCGAAGACGGGCTACTTTGGGGCTGCCGGAATCTGGAAACCAGTGTTTAGCTGGGCACAAACCCAAATCCTGCGGGCTTTAGCTTGGCCACCTATTATGCTTTAGCCTGACAAGCCCTAACCGGCCTGATGGCATTGGACTAGCGCTGCGGAGGGGTGTAAGCCCGTTAGGGCCGAGCGGGCAGCGAGCCCCGCAGCATAGCGACCCCTGCCGTCAGGCAGGGGTAGGCCCCGCTTTTGCCCTTTTGCAGAAGCACAGAAGGCTAAGCTGCCAGGAACTTGATGATGAACACCAGAACGATGCTCACCACAAGGCCGAAGGCTACTTTGGCCAAATCGGCCAGGACCATACGGAACACCGGCCCGGAGAACTTCTTGTCGAGCTGATAGCGCAGGGCGATCTCCCGGCCGGCCAATAGGCCAATAAAGACCCAGGTGGTGCTCATAGGGATATTGCTGAGCTCCTTGAAGAAGTAGAGGATGATGCCGTAGGTCGCGTCTATGATGGTGGCCGAGCGGATATCGATGGTGTTGGTTTTAGCTTTCACGATCTTCTGTATCGCCCCCCCTTTGCTGTAAAAGATGTAGGCCAGCAGGATAAGCAGGATAAGCAGGGAAACGATAAGGGTGGATTGGCTTGTGCCCCGGGGCAGATAAACGTAAATGTTAGCGAAGTCTTGGATCAGCCACTGCGACCAAAGGAACCCCGTTGATATCCATTGCAAGGGCACCCATATCTTCCGGTCGCGCGGGCTGACTTCCGACTCGATGAACCGCTTCTCCACTGTTTTCGTGATCGCCATATAGATAAGGATGGCAGCGCCAAAGGCGACCACATAGCCCAACAGGGATTTGGTCGTCATGTCCACCAGGTTCTTCTCGTTGAAAAAGGTGAGGATCAAGAAAGAAGTGCTCACCGGTATGCCCGTACGGGTGAGGGTCATCAAGACGAGGGGGGGCAGGAGGTAGTACCAGGCAAACGGTTGCGGCAGCGGGTACTTATCGAGGCGGCCGTAAGACACATCCCCCCCGTGGGTCGCCCAGCCGTACACCAGGGTGGCAGTCAGTATGCCGCCCGCAAAGAGCCAAAGGACGTACCAGGAACGCTCCTCATTGGAAGAGAGGAAGGTACCGAGGGTCTGAATGCTATCGTTGCCCACGACAGAATAGCCGGCGAGTATAAAGCCCAGCCACATAAACAGTAAGGAAGGATCCATGTATTGCAGGTTGTGCGTTTGCCGGCCCTTTGCCGGGAAAGGCAAAATTAGAAAGTACCACGGCACTGCATGTTAAGCCAATATTAAGTTTGCCAATAGGGGCTCAACCTGAAGCCCGACAGCCGAACCCCGGCCAATACACCAGGTATAAATGCTTAATTTTCAATATTTTAAACCCATACACTCCATCCCTGCCCTGCTTTTTGTCAACTTAACAATAACTTAACCCGGTATTAATTTGCGGTTATCAATAGGCAGCGACTTTTGCAGCATCTTTTTAAAGCAACAAAAAAGTTTAGGTTTATGAACTTTAAGTCACTTGTCTTTCTGCTTGGTGCATTTGTACTCTTCGCTACGTCTTGCGACGACGAAGGCGCTATGTTCGACGCACCTATGGTATCTGCTCCTTCCGCTGTAGCCAACGTTGAGGCTGGCGCGACAGGGCAGTCTGTCGTATTCACCGTTTCTATAGACGCGGACCTTACTGCCAGCTACCAGGCTTCTGGTACAGGCGTTACGGTTGCCAACGCTTCAGGAACAGTAGACGGCAGCTCCGTAACCATCAACTATGACGCAGGCACTACTGCCGGCGCAGCTTCCATCACCCTGACGGTGACTGACTCTGAGGGGCAGTCTGACGAAGCAACTGCTGTGATCAACATCGGCGCGGAGGAATCTACTGTGCTGCTGACCAGCAACATTTCTGAGAACACAACTTGGACAGCTGACAAGACCTACATCCTTGGCGGCCGCATCACTGTCCTGGATGGTGTTACCCTGACTATCGAGCCCGGTACGGTAATCAAAGGGCAGGCTGGCACTGGCGCCAACGCTACTGCACTGCTGGTTGCACGTGGTGGGATGCTGATGGCAGAGGGCACTGCTGAACTGCCGATCATCTTCACTTCTGTTGCAGATGAGATCACTGGCGAAGACGTTGCTGCTGGCAACTTCGGAAGCCCCAACCTAGACAGCGACGTAAACGGCCTGTGGGGCGGTATCATCGTTCTGGGCAAAGCGCCTATCTCAGCTTCTAACAACAACGGCGATTTGAGCGAAGTTCAGATCGAGGGCATCCCTACTTCTGATGCCAACGGCCTGTACGGCGGCAACGAGCCGGGAGACAACTCTGGCGTTATCCGCTACATTTCTATCCGCCACGGTGGCACCAACATCGGTGCTGGCAACGAAATCAATGGCCTGACCCTGGGCGGCGTTGGCAATGGCACGACCATCGAGCACGTCGAGGTGGTAGCTAATCAGGACGACGGTGTTGAGTGGTTCGGCGGCACAGTAAACGTAAGCAACGTTGTAGTGTGGAACGCTGGCGACGATGCTATCGACACTGACCAATCTTGGGCTGGCACACTGGACAACTTCGTGGTGGTAACCCCAACTGGCCACTGCTTTGAGCTGGACGGCCCTGAAGGTTCTTTGGAAGCTGGCCACACCATTCAGAATGGCTCTATCATCGCTTCTACTGCTGACCGCGTATCTGAAGACCTGATCAACGTAGACGACAACTCTATCGTTGCCCTGAAGAACCTCTTCTTCACTGGCATCATGGAAGGCCAGAAAATCAACCGCGTAACTGCAGCTGGCGTAACTTTCGAAGGCATCGAGTTCGATGTTGACGCTGCTACACTTGCGGACTACGTAAACGGCGCTGTCCCTGCTGGTGTAACTGCAGGTACTTCTCCAAAAGCTGACGTATCTGTTCTGGGCTGGACTTGGGCTGCACAGGCAGGTGGTCTGGACAACCTGTAAAAAACAACTGGGAAGAAGGGCAGCCTGCTGCTCTTCTCCCGTCATCCTATTACAAAGGCATGAAGGCTTAATCTGGAAATACCCATCCGGTTGAGCCTTCTTGCTGTTTTTTATCCGCCTAAATAAATGTCAAAATGAGGCTTTTTCTACTTGCAGTACTGGCACTTTTCTGCACCACTGTATTTGCACAAACCGGTACCATCCGCGGCACTGTCATTGAGGATGAGAGCGGCTTCACCGTCATTGGGGCCAACATTCTCATCAAAGATACCTCCAAGGGCACAGTGACCGACCTCGACGGCGCCTTCAGCCTGGAGGTAGCGCCGGGCACTTATACGCTTAACATTTCTTACATCGGCTTTCAGGACATGGCCATCGAAGAGGTGGTTGTTACGGCAGGCGAAGTGACGCTGCTCAATGAGCTGCGCCTGGTAGAAGCCGGCCTGGAACTGGAGCAGGTGGTGGTGACGGCCAAGGCCATCCGTACTACAGAAGCCGCTCTGATGACCATCAAAAAGAAAGCGCCTGCCATGCTCGACGGCATCTCTTCTGCACGTATGCAACTGACCGGCGACGCTACTGCCGTGGAAGCGGCCAAGCGGGTAACGGGCGTTTCTATTGAAGGCGGCAAGTACATCTACGTCCGTGGCTTGGGCGACCGCTATTCCAAAACGACCCTCAACAACGTGGATATCCCTGGGCTGGACCCCGACCGGAACACCCTGCAGATGGACATCTTCCCGACCAACCTCATCGACAATATCGTCGTCAGCAAAAACTTCACAGCCGACATGCCTGCTGATTTCACCGGCGGCCTGCTCAATGTGGAGACGAAGGCTTTCCCTGATGAAAAGATTTTCAACCTCTCTGTCAGCACTTCCTTCAACCCGGATATGCACTTCAACGACGACTACCTGGGCTACGAAGGTGGCAATACCGACTTCCTAGGCTACGACGACGGCACCCGCGCGCTGCCTCAGGGGGCGCGTGCTGAGAACATCCCTACCCCGATCAGCGGGGCCTCACAGCAGGAAGTCACTGACTTCATTCAGGAGTTCAACCCCACACTGGGCGCTCAGCGGCAAAGCAGCCTGCTCGATTTCAGCGCTGGCCTCTCTTTGGGCAATCAGGTGAGCGTTGGCCAATCCGACAACAAGCTGGGCTACATCTTCTCCCTCAGCTATAAGACCGACTACAAGTACTACGACGAAGTGACTTATGGGGAGTTTCAGCGGTTTTCAGACCCCGACCGCACAGACCTGCGCTATGCTACCATCCAAGAAGGGCAGATGGGCGAGCGCAACTTCCTCGTGGGCGCGCTTGGCGGGCTGGCCTACAAAACGCAGTATTCCAAGTTCCGCCTTACCGCTATGCGCTTGCAGAATGGCGAAAGCCGTGCCGCTCAGTTCCGCATCGACAACGACGGGGAGGCTGTCGGGCAGTCCGGCTACATTGCCGAGTCGGACAACCTCGAGTACAATGAGCGCTCCCTGACCAACTTCCTCCTGAACGGCACGCACGTGCTGGGCGCTTCCGGCTGGGAGATCGACTGGCGCCTCTCCCCTACTTTCTCTACTTCCGATGACCCTGATATCCGCAAGACGGCTTTCACCCAAACTGCGGTGGACACCTCTTTCATAGCAGGCGCAGGCGGCAACCCTTCCCGCATCTGGCGCTCCCTGAGCGAGGTCAACGCAGTGGCCAAGTTCGACATCACCAAGAAATATAAATTCAAAGGGGAAGATGCCAAGCTGAAGTTTGGCGCAAGCCACACCTATAAGCAGCGGGATTACGAGATCCTGTTCTTTGATATTCAGTTTTTCGGAGGTCAGGACTGGCCAAACCCCACGCCTTCAGAAGTGCTGACCGAGGGCAATATTTTCCCCAATGGCAACCGCATTTACTACCAGTCGGGCAACAACACGCCCAACCCGAACGCGTACGAGTCCAACGTCAACAATACAGCGGTTTACGTGTCCAATGAATTCGACCCCCTGCCCAACCTGAAGGCCATCATTGGGGTACGTGCAGAGAACTACGTGCAGCGCCACACCGGCCGCGATCAGCGCTTTGCGAGCGGGGACATCCTCGAAGGCAATAACCTGGACAACGAAAAAGTACTCGATGCCCTGGATTTCTTCCCTTCGGCCAACTTCATCTACAGCCTGAGCGAACAGCAGAACCTCCGCGCCGCTTACTCCCGCACCATCGCACGGCCTTCCTTCAAGGAGCTGTCCTTTGCGCAGATCATTGACCCCATCACCAACCGTATTTTCAACGGAAGCCTTTTTGAATATGCTGGCTCTTGGGACGGCAACCTCTCCGAGACGCGCATCAACAACCTCGACCTGCGCTGGGAGCTCTTCATGGAAGGCGGGCAGCTCTTCTCCGTCAGCGCGTTCTACAAACAATTCGACAACCCGATCGAACTCGTGCGCATACCTGAGCAGCAGACGAGCACAGAGTTTCAGCCCCGAAACGTAGGCGACGGGCAGCTGTACGGGGTAGAGCTCGAGTTCCGCAAGAGCATGAACTTCGTGAGCGAGGCCCTGAGCGACTTCGGGCTGAGCGGCAACGTCACTTTCGTGGAATCCCGCATCGACATGACCGCGACCGAGTTCAATGCCCGCAAAAACTTCGAGCGGACAGGCGAAACCGTCGAGAACACCCGCCAAATGGCTGGGCAGGCCCCTTATGTGGTGAACGCAGGCCTCACCTACACCAACCGCGACAAAGGCTGGGATGCCGGCCTGTTCTACAATGTAAAAGGCGAAACCCTACAGATTGTAGGTGTCGGGCTATACTCAGATATTTACTACGAGCCCTTCCACGCCCTGAATTTCAGCCTCAACAAAAAGATCGGCAAAAACCAGAATACCTCCATCGATTTCAAGGTGTCCAACATCCTGAACGACCGGGTGGAGAGCTTCTATCAGTCTTTTGAGGCTACGCCCGAGATCTTCAACAGCATCAACCCTGGCCGTTCCTTTGGCCTAGGGCTGAGCCACCGTTTCTAAACAGGACTGGCCCTAAGACAAAGTGACACTTATCAGGAAGCCCCGGCAGCTGTACGCTGCCGGGGCTTCCCTTTTTGGCGGCAAGCCAAAAGCTCCTACTTCACCCCCACTTCTGCCTTTTGCAGCAGCTGCTTAAGGGCTGCCCTGCGGCCCAGCAATTGCTCCAACTGGCTCTGCGGCACCTGCCGGGCACGCTTATTGAGGCGGTAGCGCTGCAAGTGCTCCATATAGAACAGGCTGAGGTAGCCCAACAGGAGGAAGGCTGCCCAACAGCCCAAGACCGCCCAAGAACCGGCGATGGCCGCAGCTATGCCCATCACCACCGTGCCTGCTAAGTAAGTGCCCAAGTTGACCGCCCAGCGGACCGGCATGATGAACTCATGGGTTTTCACCTTGTTTTCGGAGATCTGTTTGCCCGGGCGCGTCAGTAGAGCATGTACGCTGTACAACGGCCAGAACAAGGGTGCGCCGAGGGCCAAAGGCCAGCCTGCGATTTTTTCCCCCCTTCGGTACAAGGCCTCGTCCGTAAGCCCGAACTGCCCGAGGTGCTCGAGGTAATCGTCTGCCGCCTTCTGCAAGGCCGGTTTGGCGCTTTGGGGCAAAGCGGCGATCTTGTCTGCCACAGCCTTTTCGAGCTCGAGGCGGCCGGGGCTTCCAGAGACCACCGGCCAAATGGGCTGTGGGTGCTCGCTGCGCGCCATTTGGAGAAAAGGCTCGCCCAGCGCTTCATCCCCTTCCCCTGGAAGGTTGACCAGGCAAGACTCCATAGCAGGCTTCAGGTCGGTGGTCAGGTCTACGATGCCCTGATTGGCGCTTTCGCGGAAAGCGGCCAGATAATCTGAGGCCTTCAGCGGCTCGCCAAATTCGATCATCACTTCGGAGCGGGGGCGCTCGGCATAAGCAAAATTCACCCCTACCGGCACGACGTAGACCTCCTCCAGCCCGGCCTCCTCCAGTGCGCCAAGGGCTAAGCGGGCGGTCCCTTTCTGCAACGGCCTCAGCCGCTTGCATTGGATAGTGCTGCCCTCCGACAAGATCATCACCGTCCGGTTGCGCTTCAGGGCGTCAAAGACCGCAGAAAAGGTATCAAAGTTGTTCTTCAATTTGCCGTACCCCCCATCTTTCAGCCGGAAGATGGGCAGCATATTGAGGCTGCGCAGCAGCGCATCGTAAATTTTCTTCTGGAAGAGGTTGCCCCTTACCAAAAAGTAGAGGGGCCTGCCCATAAAACAAGCCAAGAGGCAGGGCTCGATAAAAGCAGTAGGGTGATTGCAAGCCAGGATGACCGGCTTGCCAGTGGGCACCCGCTCGGTGTGCACCAGCTGGATTTTTCGGTAAAAAGCCCGGAGCCCAAGCGCTGCTATGGGCCGCACAAACGAATAGAGCATGGAAAAAACTCGTTAGTTGGGCGGCAAAGTTAACGATATTTCAACAGCTTGGTGTAGGTATTGGCCAGGCGCTCCTGCGAATAGCCCAGCCGGTACATATTGAACACGACCAAATTGGCCAGCTGTACCCGTATATAGGAGTTCTCTTCGTACTTTCGGGCCGAGATCAGCGCCGCTTTGTCCATGATCTTGAAAGGATGTTCCCGCCTGGCCCGCACGATAAAATCGTACTCCTCCATGATACAGTAATCTTCGCGGTATCCGTTCAGGGCCTCAAAAACAGGCCGGTCTACAAACAAAGTCTGATCCCCGCCCCGGCACCATAGAAAATCGAAGCGGGTGAAGAAAGCATTGATCTTCAAGAGCAGGCTGCGGGTGTCGTAGGCAGACTGATACGACCCCAAAGGGAAGCCCTCCTCCCGGGCCCGCCGGATATCCTCCAGGTAGGTAGCCGGCGGCAGGGTATCGGCGTGTACAAAGTAGAGCACGTCCCCTTTGGCAGCGCTTGCGCCAAAGTTCATCTGCCGGGCCCTCCCCCTGACTCCCGGAGAGAGCAGCGTTCCACCGGCCGCCCGCACCACCTCTGCGGTGTTGTCGGTGCTCCCTGCATCTACGACCAATATTTCGGCCAGCTCCGGGGCACTGTTCTGCCTAAGGAAGCCCAGCAGCTTGCCGATGTTTTTTGCCTCGTTCAAGGTAGGGATGATTACGCTTACTTTCATTGTGCATCATATTTTCTGTAGAGCCTGAATCAGAAAGCTTCGCCCACTGTGATATAGACGCCACTACTGTTCTGCCCTATGCCGTAGTCTAACCTAACATGTGCCCGCTCCTCTTTCAATAGCAGGAAGCGCAGCCCAGCGCCTACCGCCCAGCGGGTATTGCCCAAGGCCATGCTGCCCCAATCGTGGGCCACATTCCCCAGGCCCGCGAATATAACCGCTTTGAACCGCCAAATGAGCGGGAAACGGTATGCGGCCTGAAAAATAGCCAGCTGCCGGTCGCGGAAGCGACCTTCGTAATACCCCCTCATCCGGCGTGTGCCCCCGATGAAGCCCAAGTGGGTAAAGGGCGGCGTACCTGTGTTCCACTCCAGGTAAGCGTTCAGGGCCACTACGTGCTGCCCGTCGCGGCTCCAATACTTGCGCCCGTCGAGCGTGAATTTAGAGAAATCAAAATCGCTGCCAATGGCCGCCATGCTGTGAAGGGAGCTGAGCTCCAGGTACCCCCCTGCGGAGGGGTAAAAAACATTATCCCTATGGTCCAACAGGGCGACAAGCCCGGCAGCCGACAGCAGCCCGCCCTCCTTTCCAGGCACATTGACATTGAACAACAACCCCTGCGGCTCTAGCCCAGACACCTTCATGCGGTCGAGCCAATACTGCCCGCCCAAGTACCAGGCACTGCTTCCGGGCCTGCGCACAGCGGCCAGGCGCACCCGGGGGAATTCCAAATCGAACAGCTCCCCCTCATAATCCGGATAAGCGTTGCCCACACCATAGAAGTAGTAGGTGTAGCGGTAATAGCCCAGCTCGCCATAGAGGTTGGACCGCTCCTCGTGCTTGAAAAACTGGAATGGCAGATAAAGCAGCAGCTGTTTCTCCAAGGTATAGGCCCCGCCCAGCTGCAGCTGAGAAGGGCGGGAGCTAGGCGGCTCGCCCGGCAGGCGGAAGGTGTAAATGCCTGCTGCCCCGAAGCCCCAGCTCGTTTCCGGCGTCAGGAAGGCCAAAGGCAGTGCCACCGCCCTGCCGCTACTGCCCTGCAACGTATCGGCTTGCCCGTTGAGGGGCAGGCAGCCGAAGGCCCAAACGGCGATTGTGCATATCAGCTGTTTCATGCTTACAAGGTACGAAGATTGGGGGTGGGGCGGTTGAAGGGAGGGAGGGAACATCAACAGATAAGCCTTTGCAGGAAAAGGCCGGGGATATTGATTTCCAAGTGCAAGGATGGTCCGTATCTTCAAAATGTCCTTCGAGCAATCGCTGAGCCCGGTCAATCGCTTGGGCACAAATGGCAAAGTAGATGAATCCGGCTAAAGACGGCTGAAGTGCTGGGCTTGGAAATGAAACGATTAAAATAATTGAAAACAGAAAAAGTTAGAAGCCCTAATCCGGCATTCCTTTTTTAGGTGGAGCTGCTCAGAGGGGTTATAGCCAGGCTTGCCCTACACGCCGGGATCATCTGGAACAGGAAAGCTTTGCACATGAACAGCCCAGGAAGAAAAGTTGGGCTGTAGCTACAGCCTTGGCCTGCGACAATCAAAAACCCAGCCAACCAGGACAAAGAAGGAGGGTGAAAACCAGATGGTCGTTTTTTTTATAGGGGGGGCCTGCCCCTGCCCGATGGCAGGTGCCGCTATGCTCCGGGGCTCGCTGTCCGCTCGGCCCCTCGCCCTACGGGCGTCGGGTCTGGCCTTCGGCCACCCCTGCGCAGCGCTAGGCCAATGCCAGGCAAGTACCTTAAGTCATAAATCTATGATACTTAAGTTGAAGTTATTTTCCGGCTAATCAAGGCGAAGGTTGGCGACTTTAGCCCGAGCTAAAGGAGCGGTTCTTTAACGAAGAGTAGGCGGAAAAGAACGAAACTTGGGGTGGCAAGGATTTATGGCTTGAGGCACTAGTGGTCTGTCAAGGCTAAAACTAGGGGTTGCCTGCGGCGACTTTTGAGTCTACTCTTCGTTGGACAACCCCTTACGTAGCGCTGCTATGCGCGGGAACATCCGCCTTGATTAGCCTCAAAATTCGCTCCCACTCAACCCATAAATTAACACTTGACAGACCACTAGAGCCCGGAAAACATAAACGCCTGCGATAATTTGGTTTACGCCCAACTTGGTAGCGCGCAAGAGAATTTTTTTTGGGGGGGGGTAGCAAGATGCTGCCCTCCACAGAAGCGGACACCAAACTGCGGGCTGTGCTGGAAGTTTCGCTGCATGATTTGGTAGGGATCGCCCAAATGCAGGTCCTCGACAAAAGCCTCCTGAGGCGGGTGCTAACATCGTATCTCGCATCCTGTATCCTGGTCTTAAGCTCGCGCAGCACTGCCTGTAAAATCGCCCGGTCTCCAAGGCACCTTGTCTTCTTTTCCGTCAGCGAGAGGGACGGAATCATAAGGCGCGAAGGGACGGTTTATCAAAT
>NZ_VOOR01000269.1 GCF_007993045.1 Phaeodactylibacter luteus | reverse complement strand
CTTTGGGCAGCAGATATTCTTTCAAGCCGCACCTTAATAGCCGAATACGATGGTTTTATTGATTTTAACCCGACCACTTTCCACTCCTCCCAACGCGGCCCAGATGGTAAAATCTATATTTGCGGAGGTTTTGGTACTCGCTATATGCACGTCATCCACAATCCTGATGCGCCCTGCCCGGATTGCCGTATAGAACAACGTGGCCTAGAGTTGCCCACCTTCAATGCAGGCTCCGTCCCCAACTTCCCCAACTATCGCCTCGGCCC
>NZ_VOOR01000268.1 GCF_007993045.1 Phaeodactylibacter luteus | reverse complement strand
TTATTGTCCTATAAATTTAAAATCGTCAATAGCTTTAATTACCCCATTCTCCCAAAACGCATTAAAATGTATTTCTACTCCGTGGGCTGTTTTATTTGACATCTTTGACCATCCTAACCAACGTGGGTCACTCAATGATTTTTTAATGATTTGACCCAACATTGGTTTTTTCATTATCTCTTGCATAGCTAATTGCTCTGTAAGATTATTTGCAACAGTCCTTCCAGTCGACCCTTTTCCTAAAGGTTTTAAAGTATTTATTGCACTC
>NZ_VOOR01000267.1 GCF_007993045.1 Phaeodactylibacter luteus | reverse complement strand
CCATCCTGCCGCCAGGCACCAACTCCATTACAGGGGTATGGCGGGCGCAGCGGATCAGCGCAGCGAACTATCCTGGCGACCCTGCAGACCTTCAGGGCAATGATATCCTATCGGTGCAGTACCTGCCCGGCTCAGGGGGCAATTTTACGAGCAGCCCTGGGGATACGATAGTGTTCTTCACTTTCCGGCTTCCTGACGACTGTACAGGCGGCGAGCTTGCGCTGCTGGACAACGGGGGCGCTATTGTCGCTGCCATGGCAGGGGAGAGC
>NZ_VOOR01000266.1 GCF_007993045.1 Phaeodactylibacter luteus | reverse complement strand
ATCCCGGTGTGGTGGGAAGACCTGTGCAAGGCGGGGCATTCCTCACAGGAAGAGCGCATGGGCATGCTCCGCAGGGCGATGAAGCAGTACCAAATGGCTGGCATGGTCTTGCTTGCAGACCGGGAATATGTCGGCGAAGAGTGGTTCAAGTACTTGTCTGATAGCGGCTTATACTTCGTAATCCGGCTAAAGGAAGGCATATACCATCGGGAAGTCGATGCGGGCGGGGGGCGCACCTGGCAGCAGCTCAAAGAGCTGGCCGCCCGAAAGGC
>NZ_VOOR01000265.1 GCF_007993045.1 Phaeodactylibacter luteus | reverse complement strand
GGACGCTGCGCAAGAGAATGGGCTGGTAGAATATACCAATGGCGTGCCTGCTGGGCAGGTCAGTACTGGCGCATCTGTATCCCCTACTTTGATATACTGGGTGTATGTATCAGTAGTGCCTGGGTTGCACCAGTCGAATACCGTCCACTCACGCTGGAACTTGAAGGTGCCTGGGCACACGTCGATCAGCGGGCTGTCTTCGTAAGAAGTAGCCAGGTTCTCGTAGTCGAACGTCAGGATATGAGGGCCGAATACAGGCTCTGATACGCTCAGC
>NZ_VOOR01000264.1 GCF_007993045.1 Phaeodactylibacter luteus | reverse complement strand
TGACGCTGCGCAAGAGAATGGGCTGGTAGAGTATACCAATGGCGTGCCTGCTGGGCAGGACAGTACTGGCGCATCTGTATCCCCTACTTTGATGTACTGGGTGTATGTATCAGTAGTGCCTGGGTTGCACCAGTCGAATACCGTCCACTCACGCTGGAACTTGAAGGTGCCTGGGCACACGTCGATCAGCGGGCTGTCTTCGTAGGAAGTAGCCAGGTTCTCGTAGTCGAACGTCAGGATATGAGGGCCGAATACAGGCTCTGATACGCTCAGA
>NZ_VOOR01000263.1 GCF_007993045.1 Phaeodactylibacter luteus | reverse complement strand
ATAAAATGGTCCACGGTCATCAGCAGGCACTCTTTTTCTTTGGAAGGCAGGTTTAAAATATCCTGTAGCCGCTGTAACATAGCAGGGCCTTTGAACAAGTCCGCCCTGTCGGTCTCGCCAAGCAGGTAGCCCACGGCAGCATCCAAAATCTTCGCCAGTTTTTTAGCCGCCTCGATCGAGGGGGCATCTCGTCGCGTTCGTATTTACTGGCCGTATACCCGCTCCAATCTCCCCCAAAAAACCCTATCTTCCCCTTCCAAGTTCATTGAAAAGCACCTGC
>NZ_VOOR01000262.1 GCF_007993045.1 Phaeodactylibacter luteus | reverse complement strand
AGTACACGCAGATCATCAAGGTATACGACGACATCGCACCTGAGATCAGCTTCACACAGGCAGACCCATTCTGCTCACTGGACAACGTAGACTGTGATGCGACGGTGACTTACCCATTCAGCATCGACGAGAACTGTACTCCAGAGGACCTGACGATCAAGGTGTTCCTGAACCCATTCAACTCAGGCAACCTGACGCAGCTCCCAGCGAGCGTGCTTTCAGGCAGCTACCCAGACTACACCATCTCAGGCGTGTTCCCACTGGGCGACCACAGCTTCGA
>NZ_VOOR01000261.1 GCF_007993045.1 Phaeodactylibacter luteus | reverse complement strand
TCAATAGTTCGGTAATTTTTTAAGCGGCAATCTTGCCGAAATTCAATAGCCTTTGCAAGGCAGATTTATTTTTTTCCAGTTCTGGGTCGATTTCGAAGTTGGATAAAAATAAATCCAGTATCAGTTCATTGAAATACGAGGTCTTTACGTTAGCTAAAGAAAATCCATTTCTTAGTTCTACATCCTGGTCCAGGTAGTGGGCGGCCTTGGCTACTCCAACCGCCGTCAAGGAGGTGTTGAAATGGAAATGCATCTTCTTTTCATCTCTGGATTGACAGTGAGC
>NZ_VOOR01000260.1 GCF_007993045.1 Phaeodactylibacter luteus | reverse complement strand
TAGCGCCAACGGCCATATGCCAGAACGCGGTAGTACAGCTGGATGCGGACGGCATGGGCAGCATCACGGCATCGGATATAGACAACGGCTCTACAGACGCCTGCGGCATAGCGAGCCTGATGCTGGATGTGGCCGCTTTCGGCTGCGCTGAGGTGGGCATGAACACAGTGACGCTGACGGTGACAGACGAGAACAGCAACGTCAGCATGTGCACCGCGACGGTCATGGTAGAGGACAACGTAGCGCCAACGGCCATATGCCAGAACGCGATAGTACAGCTGGAT
>NZ_VOOR01000026.1 GCF_007993045.1 Phaeodactylibacter luteus | reverse complement strand
TCATAGACCGTGCCGAGATTGCTGTCCTCTGCCTGGCTGCGCTGACGGAACGCGAACAAGGATGCGCACTTCAGCGAGAAGATCGCAAACCCGCACTTCAGCGCATCGCTCATACTGTAGCTCGTATTGCTCGCACGGACATCGGCCATGCTCTTGAACAATGGGGCCAGCACCTCTCTATAGAGCCTGTCAAAACTCCCAGGCCCCAAGCCCTCTTGTCTTCTTTTTTTCATCAGTGAAAGGTACGAAATCATTGGGCGCACAGGGATAATTTATCAAATTGAGAATTGCTGGTTTTTTACATATGGCACCCAACGGCCCGGCTACGTGACGTGCCGGACTCTAAATTTACCATTTTCGTCTCATTTTACAAATACTAGCGCAGCGGCTTTTCCATCTCAATTTTCCTCTCGAAGATTTTCACCGGCATGGCATGTAGCTATTGTTGCAGGCAGTTTATTTACTTGATTCCTTCTATCTTATCTTTGTACACATTTACCAATTTGTAATCCTTGTTCATTTCAATAACTCCAACCCATGCTTCTTTTACCGTTTTATGGAATTCTTTCATGCTCATATTGCCAAATCGGATATGGATTACTTTTGGTGGAGGCTCTTTAAACATTATCCGGTTTGAAAAATCGCTATCTTTTGTAATTATCGTTAATTCATGCTCTTTCGCATAATCCCATATTTCCTTATCCTTCATTGCAGCATCAATGTCAATTTGATGTACATATTCTTCGCTATTCCATAACCCAAAATAGTAGGGCAAATTTACATCTATCAAATATTTCGGCATATCTTTCTATCAGGCTGCTATATCTTTTATCCGGTAATTTTTATTCATCATTTCTAAGGCAAACTTCTTGCATGCTTCTATATCTTCTTTGACCAGAACCGGATATTGCTCTAGTATTTCTTCTTCTGTACTCCCATTAAATAGAAACTCCAAAATCGTCTGAGCCGTAACCCTCAATCCTCTTATCGTAGGTTTACCATTGCACAGTTCGTCATCTACAGTTATTCTCTCAAAAATGTATTCCATCTTCTATCTTTTTTATCAGTACATTTCTCTGTTATTCAGAGTTCCCATAAATCGGTTCTAACAAGATAAGGTTTTCAGATCAATTTAGTTGAATTCCAGTTAGGTCTCTATATCAACAATCCTTAATTAACCAACTGAAACTTGATTACCAGTTATTTAAACATATAATTTTATTCGATTTCACCAAATTGCCCGCTAACGGTCTGTGTACCTGCCGTGCCGCCGTTTAGGCGGGATGGACAGGTACACTTTGTTACAGGGCGTATTCTATTTTTTCTTCTTTTTAAATATATTCCAAATTGAATTCTTCTTTTGCGTATTTTTCATCTTTATATAGTTTTTTGTTTTCCATTTCACTTTGGGAGATTCTTTTCCATCAACTAAATATTCGTTTGCTCGGTCAACTAAAAAGTTCCAAGGAGCAGCTCCAAAACTCAAGTAGTTCTTAGAGAAATCATCTTTTATTTCAACTGTACCGATTTTTTCAAATGTTTTGACAATCTCCTTGTACTTAGAGTTCGTATAACTACTTATTGATTTACGGTGATTTGAATTCAATCCTTGATGAGGTTGTTCTATTAGAATGTCCGATTCTATTATTTCATCCAATGTTGGCAATCTATTCAAATTGACATTTGTTTGAGCAATCAGTACAAAGTAATATTCTGGGTCTAAAATTTCTTCTAAAATAACAATGCCTGTATAATTTCCATTTTTTAAAGGGTAGGCATAGCAATCACCTTTATTGAATTTAGACTTTGGTGGCTTTCTAATTCTGGGCTTACGAGGTTGAGGGTTATGATTTGAAATTTTATCTCTAAGTTCACTTAATTTTTTTCGTCTTTTACTAAGTGTTTGTTTGTCAGCGTCAGATTCCTTCCAAACTTTTAAGTCTATTCCGTTATCAATAATTTTAAATGCTTTTTTCTTGACTTCATCATCTTCATAGCCTACTTGCCACATCAAAAAACTTAACGACAACCATAAATCTGTATTTTCCTCCAAATTTTCGCCCTCTTTGAAAGAGCTTATTATTTGTTCTTTTATTTTATCAATTGGGGTTTCCTTATTAAAGAGCGAATTGAATTCATCTTTAATATCTGCACTCGTGTCATTTGAAAATATTGCCGGTCCCCAATGTCCCATTCTTTTATTTTTTATGCCCTGTAACTCGCTAATACACGCACTTTCCCCCCAATTTGTCGTTCTTTTTCCCACTTTGCCCTAGGCTGAGCCTACCTGCTTGCAGGGCCCGGCGCGCCATGCTGTAGCCCAGACAATGGTACAATATACAAAAAAGGCCACAATGCTGCCTGCATGCCAATAGAAAAACACAGCCCGGCGGTGGGCCAAGGCGGCGGCTCGGTGGGGAAGTGCTATCCCTTGGCGCCGGCCTAGTGCCTTAAGTCATAAATCTCTGATACTTAAGTTGAAGTTATTTTCCGGCTAATCAAGGCGAAGGTTCGCGACTTTAGCCCGAGCTAAAGGAGCGGTTCTTTAACGAAGAGTAGGCGGAAAAGTACGAAACTTGGGGTGTCAAGGATTTATGGCTTAAGGCACTAGCGCTGCGCAGGGGGGGCCGAAGGCCAGACCCGACGCCTGAAGGGCGAGGGGCCGAGCGGACAGCGAGCCCCGTAGCATAGCGGCGCCTGCCTCTCGGCAGGGGCAGGCCCCCAAAAAGGCAACCCGGTAACGGCCCCAGCCATTTTTGGAGTTATAAAAAACCCGGGAAACAGCGTTGAGCCTGAGTCAAATGAGGGTTTTCGAGGCGAAGCACGAGCAAAAGATTGCCCGCCTCAATACCCAAATACTTCGTCCAGGCTGAGCTCGTGCACAGGGCCGATCTTGGCGAGCTCGGCCATTGGCATCCGCTCTTTGCTGCCCAAAACAGCGTATCTGAACGACCGGCCCGCAACATGGGCGGCATGAAACGCTTCCAAGTCGGGCAGTGCGGCGGCCGACAGCCGCTGATATAGCCCAGACCGAGGGTCTTCTTCCAGCCCAAGCCGCTGAGCAGACAAGGCTTCCCAAAAGTACCGCCCTTTGGTGATGCGCTCGCTCTCGATACGGCGGAGGATGGACAGCCGAGCGTGCTCTGCCTGCCCCGGCACCACCGGCATATCCTTCAGTATACCGCTGAGGGCAGGTATGGCTTCGACCAGCTTATCGGGCTGTGTGCCAAGGTAGGCTTGCAGGTAATGCGCCTGATCGGCCCGGTCGGGAGAGCTGTAGTAGGCAAAAGCAGAGTAAGCCAGCGCACGGGATTCCCGGATCTCTTGAAAGACCACCGAAGACAGGCCGTAGCCGAAATATTCGTTGTACCACTCGCTCAGCTGAAACTCCCCAAGGTCAAAACGCGGGGTGCCACGAGAAATGAGCATCACATCAGCCTGTACAATGGGGAAGTCTACAAAGAGCACTTCATTTTGAAGAGTCGGCAGCTGCTTGAAGGACCGCGCTCGGGGTACCTCCTTCAAGGCTGAAGCCCTATGATGGATCTGCCCCACCCACTTGGCCACCTGCTCTGCTGCCTCGGGCCCGTAATAGTGTACGGTATGCTTATAGCCCTGCAAGGATTTCAGCAGGCTGATGAGCTCATCGGCCTGCAGCTGCCTCAGCTGAGCTTCAGGTACGCGGTTCTGAAAGGGAGAGTCGGCCCCATAACGGGCATAGCTGCCCAGCGCGCGCCGCAATACGAAATTGCGGTTCTGTTTGGCGTCCGCCCGGCGCTTCAGAATATCCCCTATCATATTTTGCAGGGCTGATTCGTCGGGCTGTACGTCCATCAGGACATGCTCCATCAGGTGCATCCCTTCCTCCATAGATTCGCTCAGCCCGCTCACCGTCAGATAAGTATAGTCATCATTGACGTGCACGTCAAAAGACAAGCCCAGTCGGAAGAACTGCCGCTGCAGCTCCGCTGCGCTGTAGCGGGAAGTGCCAAGGTAGGGCAAATAGCCCAAGGCCATGGCCAAACGGGGGTCGCACTGCTTATTGATTTCATAAACGTAATCAAGGCGGAAAAGCTCGTTTTCTGTATTCCGTACACAAGCCAGCTCAAGCCCGGGCTGCAGCTCCTGCCGATGGATATGGGCGGGGAAATCGGCAAAGACCGGGGCGATCGGCTCGGGCTCTGCTGAGAGGAATTCTTGGGCATACGCTGAAAGCTGCCCGCGCTGCAATTCCACAGAAGTGATGGCCGGCTTTTCTACTTTGAGCACATTAGGGTCTTCGCCCTCTTTTTTATAAACCACCACCCGGTTGGCGCCCAAGCGCTCACGGGCAAACGCCATGATGTCTTCCTTGGAAACCGCTGCCCACCAGTCGTAGCGGTTGGTCATACGGGCCCAGTCTATGCCCAGGATGAAGGCCTGCGACATCATATCCACCCGCCCCCGGTTCTGCTCAAAGCTCTTGACTTCCCGCAGGCGCAGGTCTTTGACAGCAGCTTCTATCATCCAAGCGTCGAATTCGCCCTTCTTCAGCCGCTCGACCTCTCCCAGCAGCAGCTGTTCTACCGCTTCCATGCTTTGCCCTTCGCGCGGGCGGGCAGCCAGGCCCAGCACGGAAAAGTCTTGATAATACCAAGCCCATGCGCTCGCATCCAAGACCTGCTGCCGCTGATTGAGGTTGAGGTCCATCAGGCCAGCTTGGTAGTTGCTCAGCAGGCTCTGCACGAGGGTGAGCATCATGGGGTCGTCAGTAGCAGCCCCTTCCAAGCGCCAGGCAATGTCTACAAAAGCGGCTTCCTGCCCGTACACTTCCCGGTATACCGGAGCCTCGGGCTGAGGCTGAGCATCAAAAGAGAACGGAGGGAGGGCTGCAGGCTCAAAACTGCCGAAATAGCGCTCGGCCAAGGCCATGACCTCTTCGGGGTCAAAATCTCCGGAAAGGATCAGCGCCATATTATTGGGCACATAATAAGTGCGGAAGTATTCTTGTATTTTCCGTTGCGAAGGGTTGCGCAAATGGCTGGCAGTGCCTATGGTCGTCTGCGTGCCGTAAGGGTGAGTGGGGAACAGCACCTCCCTGATGGCCCGGTTCACTTTGCGGGCATCCTGGTCCTGGCCAATGTTGAACTCCTCGTATACCGTTTCCAGCTCGGTGTGGAACAAGCGCAAGGCCATCATCCGGAAGCGCTCGGACTCCAGCTTCATCCACCGCTCCAGTTCATTGGCCGGCACATCATTGACATAAACGGTCTGATCTACCCAGGTATAGGCGTTGGTATGCTTGGCGCCGATAGCGCCCGCAAGCAGGTCGTACTCATTGGGGGCCACAAGGCGGGCCGCCTCATTGGATAGGCGGTCGATTTCCGCATAGATGCGGCTGCGCTCTTCCGCTTCCTGAGTTTGCCGGTGCGCCTCGTACAGGTCGGCAATTTTTTCGAGGTATACCGACTCCTGCTCCCAATCGAGGGCACCAATGCGGCTAGTGCCCTTGAAGAGCATATGCTCCATGTAGTGGGCCAGCCCAGTTGCATCAGCAGGGTCTTGCTTAGAGCCTGACCGGACTACAATATTGGTATAAACCCTTGGCTCATTGTCATTTACCGACAGGTAAACGGTTAGGCCGTTGCGCAAGGTGGCCACTTTTACCCCAATGGGGTCGCTAGGCACTTCGCGGAAAACGGGCGTATTCACAGTAGTATCGGATGTTGGCATAAAAGGTTGTTTGCTGCCTTTTGCAGGGCAATGTTCGACCCAAGGTAACACCTTGACCTGCAAAGTAGTTGAGCAGGCCGTTGCCAAAACCTTCTAGACGAGCGCACAGCAACAGCAAATGCCGGGCAAAACAGTAGAGCTCGGGGGCGCAGCTTTACTGCCGAGGAGAGCGGTTATTGTCCGGGCGCCAACCAGATTCTCGTTTTTTCTTTGGACTGCCCAGCTTGCTTCGCGGGATAGGGGCCTGCCCCTGCCTGAGGGCAGGTGCCGCTATGCTACGGGGCTCGCTGTCCGCTCGGCCCTGACGGGCTTGCCACCCCTTCGCAGCGCTAGGCCAATGCCAGGCTAGTGCCTTAAGCCATAAATCTCTGATACTTAAGTTGAAGTTGTTTTCCGGCAAATCAAGGCGAAGGTTCGCGACTTTAGCCCGAGCTAAAGGAGCGGTTCTTTAACGAAGAGTTGGCGGAAAAGAATGAAACTTGGGGTGGCAAGGATTTATGGCTTGAGGCACTAGAGCCCGAAAAGGATGAACGCCTGCGGCATTTTGGTTTACGCCCTTATTGCTCTACAAGCATTTTGAGGCTCCGGCGGGCCTGAAGGCCATTGTGCAGGCGGAAAGCCAAGTCTTCCAAAGCAGCAGGGGCCAAGCCAAACTGATAGCCGGACGGTTCGCGCGAAAGCCGGAAGCTGTTTTTGTCGACCGCAATAGGCCGGGCCACCTCCTCCAGCTCAGGGAGCATTTCATAGAGCTCCACGGGGAGGTCAGGCAGTATAAAATCCACGTCCCCTTCTTTGGGCAGCTCCCCCCAGATATGCCAAGAGGGAAGAGGCTTGCCCTCGCCCATACTATAGTAGTAGGAAATGGCGAAAAAGCCGCCTTTTTCTGCAGCCGTGGAAAAACGGAACCCCTTGCTTTCCACAGACTCAAAACCAGGCTCGAACGGGAACCCATCAATGTGCGAAGGCAGGTTAGCCGCAGCTGAGCCATAAAAAGCCATACCGGCATCTTCCAGCCCAGCCAGAAAATAAGTAATGGAATCGAAGTTCACGCCGCCCGGCAACAGATAATCCACCGTATCGGTGGCGCCTCGAGATTGTTGAGCACTGTTGTAGAGGTAAAATGGCTGCCCATTTTTCCAGCCCCGTATTGTACCCTTCCATTCGGCTTTGGCCGGCAGGCCCATACGCCCCCTGAGTACCGCCTCCCCCAGCCCTTCTGTAGAGAGGCTGAACTGATTGTCGGCGGTCATATTGCTCACGAAGTGGCGGAAACGCTGCTCGCCAGGGAAGCGCATCGCCATGAACAAACCCGTAGAGTCGGCTTGAAAGCCCCTAATCCGCAGTATGCCCTTATTGACCCTGTACTCTGGGCGCCGCCCTTGCGGGCCGAACATGGTAAACTCCTCCACGCCCTCTACGCCTGCTATGTTGACTTCCACTGGCCGATAGGTCGTTGCATCTGTCATAAAGGGCGATGGCTGCCCAATGACCGCTCCGTCTTGCAGATTAGCATAGGTCGTATTGCGGAAGCTGTAGTACCCTCCATCCTCCACCTCATTGACGAAAGTCAGGGCCAGCTGTTCCCCGATCCGCCTGCGGACGCTGAAGGTAAAATTGGAGTCCCGCTCCAACGATTTGGCGAAAGCGAAATAGCGCAGTACACCGTACTGATTGCTGACCATAACCGCCTTGAGCCCTTCGCTCGCCAAACGTTCCTTGGCAATAGTCAGCTCTACGGGCTGAGCCCCGGCCGCCATAAAGGACAGCAAAAAGAACAGGAGTGCGTATGCGTACCTCATTACTTCAATTGGATTGGTGGTTTAGGATACTGGCAAAATAACAAAATCCGGCTACTCGCCCCAAAGATCCTTCAAGGTATAGGGGCTGCCTTCGCGCGTCCAGAACGTCCCGTCTATGAAACGGTACGCCTGCCCGATCTGATCCAGGAGCTTTACATCCTCAGGCTGCAGCCCCACCTGTGCAGCAGCGAGGTTCTCCCTTATCCGCCCTGGGTTGACCGACTTAGGGATAACGGCAGTGCCACGCTGTACCGCCCATTGGATAAGCACCTGCCCGGGCGTCGCCCCCCGCATTTCGGCTATCTCTTTGACCAGCGTATGGCTGAGCAGGGAAGGCTCATCGGCCGCTTTCATGCCCGTAGCCCGGTCGCCAGAGCCCAAAGGGGAATAAGCCGTCAGATGGACGCCCAGCTTTCTGCAGCCCTCCAGCAATTGCTGCTGCGGCAGGAATGGGTGGAGCTCCACTTGGTTCATTTCAGGTGGTATGCGGCTGCCATTGACCAGCTCCTGTACCCGGCCCAAGTGGAAATTGGATACCCCAATGTGGCGGGCAAGCCCCTGCCCGGCAGCCTCCTCCATACCTTCCCAGGTTTCTGAGATGGGCAGCTGCTCCAAGCTGAGAAAATCGTTACCGCTAGCAGGATTGACCACGCCGTCTTTGTGGGCAACGGGCCAGTGGATCAGGTAAAGATCAAGGTATTCCAGCCCCAAATCGGCGAGGGTCTGCTGCAAAGCCGGCAAAACAGCATTCCGGCGGTGGGCAGAATTCCAAAGCTTGGAGGTGACCCAAAGCTCTTCGCGCTTGGCATGGCCATCAGCTATAGCCTTGCTGATCCCCTCCCCCACTTCTTTTTCATTCCCATAAATAGGAGCGCAGTCGATATGCCGGTAGCCGGCTTCGATGGCCGTGTAAACCGCATCGCGGACTTCCCCCGGCTTAGACTTCCAAGTGCCCAGCCCAATGGCCGGCATCTGGTCTTGATTGGTGAATGGTAATGTTTTCATACTTCCATTAACCGCTTGGGGGCCGGCTTTGTTTGGCATCCGCAATGCCCTGTCAGTAATCCGTTTTCACCCTTTTGTCAAAGGGCACTTTGAACTGATAAGCCAGGTTTTCGTCCAAGCTGTCCTCTAGCACATCCACCCCATAGCGGACCTTGCGGGGGTCGTCATAAACAAATGTGCCAAAAGCACGGTCCCAAAGGGAAAAGATATTGCCAAAGTTGGAGTCTGTCCAAGGGCGCTCAAAATGATGATGGAACTTGTGCATATTGGGCGTGATAAACAGCAAGCTCAAGGGCTTGTCCAGCCATTGGGGCACAGTGATATTCGCATGCGTAAGGTAAGTGAACAGTATCGTAGCGATACGATAAAACAGGTAATAGGCCAGGGGGATGCCGAACAAGACCACACCGGCCAGGGCGAACACCTCCCGTATCACATAATCGCCGGGGTGGTGGCGGGTGCCCGTCGTAGCGTCCACTTTGGTGTCGCTGTGGTGGACCAGGTGGAATTTCCACATCCACTTCACCTTGTGCAGCAGATAATGAGCAACGTACTGTGCCAGAAAGTCCAGCAACATGACTGCCAGCAGGAGCTCAGCCCAAACAGGCAGGCTGATCCAGTAGAGCAGCCCAAATTCGGCCTGTGCTGCCCAAATGAACACTCCTGCAGTGGCGAAAGTAAAAAGGAGGTTGATGACAAGGGAGGTCGAAAGGAAGACCAAGTTGACACTAGCGTGTTTCCACTTTTTGTAATTCAAGCTGACGAGAGGGGCGGCCCCTTCCAAAAGCCAGCTGATGGAAAGGCAGGCAAAGACCCAGGCTAACTTTTGCCAAGCGGGCATGGTTTCAAAAAAAGCGAGGAAATTCTCCATAGTTTACCAATTTAATTGCGGCGTAAAGATAAACAAACCACCAATCATTTGGCTCACTGCAAGGCAGGCTTTTCCTCCTGCCCTGATCGTTTTTGTAGCAAAAGCCCCAAGCGGCCAGCCCCAGCCCAAGCGCACTAAAAGCGTGTTGGGGTTTTGGTCTTCTAGTCGAAAAATAGCCCTTTTTGATTAGCAGAGGCCCGAAAACCGGAGCTTAGCCAAAGTTTCGGGGCGAAGTATAAGCGAAAAAGTGTCCCGCTAGCTTAGCGGGACAGACCGGTTGCTAAAGTCCAAACACGCTCTAACAAGCAGAAGGGCGCCCCGTTTGAACAGGGCGCCCTTGCTTCATCATACAGTGAAAATCGAACAATACTATGCTAATTCCAAAACCCTAGTGCCTTAAGTCATAAATCTCTGATACTTAAGTTGATGTTATTTGCCGGCTAATCAAGGCGAAGGTTCGCGACTTTAGCCCGAGCTAAAGGAGCGGTTCTTTAACGAAGAGTAGGCGGAAAAGAACGAAACTTGGGGTGGCAAGGGTTTATGCCTTGAGGCACTAGAGCTCTGTAATCTGCTCTTCGAACTCCGTCATCGGCAGGGCCGTCTCCACCACCGCTTTGAAGCCGCCTTGGATGTTGACCAAGTTGTTATAGCCGCGCGACTTCAGGATGGACGCAGCGATCATAGAGCGGTAACCGCCTGCACAGTGCAGGAAGTAGCGCTTGTCTCGGCTCACCTCGCTCATGTTCTGATTGATAAAGTCGAGCGGGAAGTTTTGTGCGCCAATGACATGCTGTGCGTTGTATTCGCTGGATTTGCGAACATCCAGGATATTCACGCCTTCCGCTTCGTATTTGGAGGCCAGGCTTTCCGCAGAGATCTCTTCCATGCGGTCCACATCTTCCCCGGCTTCTGCCCAGGCTTCAAAACCGCCTTTGAGGAAACCGATAGGATTGTCGTAGCCAACGCGGGCCAGGCGGGTGACCACCTCTTTCTCGCGCCCCTCATCAGCCACAATCAAGATAGGCTGCTGCAGGTCGGTAATGAGTGCGCCTACCCACATCGCGAAGTTGTCGTCTATGCCAATGAAAATGGTGCCAGGGATGAACCCTTTCGCAAAGTCGTCCTGATGACGGGTATCAATGACCAACGCTTCCTCTTCTGCCCAAGCCGCTTTGAAAGCGCGCACGCTGAGCCCATTGAGGCCCTTGGCCAGCACGTCGTCGATGGAAGCATAGCCCATCTTGTTCATGACGGCGTTCTTGGGGAAGTACTGCGGAGGGGCCACCAGGCCATCTGTCACTTCCTTGACAAACTCCTCGCGGGACATGGGCTGCAGGGCATAGTTGGTCTTTTTCTGGTCGCCCAGGTAGCCCCAAGTCTCAGAGCTCATCTTCTTGCCGCAGGCAGAGCCCGCACCGTGGCCAGGGTATACAATGACATCATCGGACAAAGGCATGATCTTGCCATGAAGGCTGTCGTAAAGGTGGCCGGCCAGGTCTTCGCGCGTCAAGTCCGTCTTCACAGCCAAGTCGGGGCGGCCGACATCGCCAAGGAACAAGGTATCGCCCGTGAAGATGGCGTACTCTTGGCCCTCTTCGTTGTAGAGCAGGAACGTGGAAGACTCCATAGTGTGGCCGGGAGTGTGCAGCACCTTGATGGTCACATCCCCTACTTTCAGTACCTCCCCATCTGTGGCGATGTGGGCATCAAAGTTGGGCTTGGCTGTAGGGCCAAAAACGATAGTGGCCCCAGTCTTGTTCGCCAAGTCGAGGTGGCCCGATACGAAATCGGCGTGGAAGTGGGTCTCCAGCACGTACTTGATCCGCGCCCCGTCCGATTCAGCGCGCTGAATGTAAGGGTCGGTTTCGCGCAGGGGGTCGATGATCACGGCTTCGCCTTTGCTTTCGATATAGTATGCGGCTTCTGCCAGACATCCGGTATAAATTTGTTCTACTTTCATGATAGTCGAGATTGTGGAGAGGTGAAGTTTTTAAATTGAAATATGAACATTAGTTCATGTTTTAAGCCAAAAAAAAGCCTTCACGGACAGCGGTTGTTGAATTTAGACTGCATGACAAAAAGTATGATTTGGTTTTTGATCTACAAGGGCTGAGCAGTTCAGCTCGCTTCCTTTCGGTTACAGGTACAAAGTAAAGGGGGTTTTCCCCGCCGCACACTGACCTTCATCATGCCTGCAGGGTGATAAATATCAACAGGCTGAAGAAACTGGGCCACATTACAAGCCCCCACGGATGTTTTAGGGGCCTCCCCTCGCCTGAGGGCTCGGGGCCGCTATGCTGCGGGGCTCGCTTTCCGCTCGGCCCTATCGGGCTTGCCACCCCTCCGCAGCGCTAGTGCCTTAAGTCATAAATCTCTGATACTTAAGTTGAAGTTATTTTCCGGCTAATCAAGGCGAAGGTTCGCGACTTTAGCCCGAGCTAAAGGAGCGGTTCTTTAACGAAGAGTAGGCGGAAAATAACGAAACTTGGGGTGGCAAGGATTTATGGCTTGAGGCACTAGTCCGCTGCCATAGCAAGTGCCCAAAACGAGCGGTATTTTGGCTTCCAGCCCATCCGCAAAAAAGGCAAGCCACAGAAAGGGGGGCCGCCCTGCACCAAGGCAACAAGCTGCCTGGCCGAAAGTCAGCTGCCGGCCAGGCGGCCAAAGGTTTTGAGCCAGGCATTCAGCCCCAGATCGAGGTTGTGCACCTCAGGGAAGCCCCCGTTTTGCAACAGCATACAAACCCTAAGCGCCCGCCGCTCCGTTTGGCAGTAGACCAATATGGGCTTGTCTCTCGGCAATGCCCGGAGCTGCTCCCACAAATCGAAGGAGAGGTAATCGATATTGATGGCGCCAGGCAGATGCCCCTGCGCGAACTCCTCTGGCCGGCGTACATCGAGCAGCAGGCCGCCGCCCTGCAGCTTTTCGCGGAAAGCTTCAGGAGAAAGGTTGTTCAGCTGCTGCTTGAGCATATCCCACCGGCGGGGGGCGCAGGACTGTGGCGGCTTGTTTTTTCCCCTTTCCAAATTGTGCTGATTTTTTTCCGCCCATAAGATAAACAATTACCACAAAAGCACAATGTCCTTTTTGTTATTTAACCTCTGCCTCATCTTTTCTGATTGAGCATTTTTTAGATAACTTGGCTCTCCCAAAATTGATATGAAGACATGCAAATAGACAAAAGCCCGGAGACCCGTGCTAAGGAAAACCAGATACAGCAGCTCGAGGCCGACCTGAAAAAGGTGAGGACAACCATAAAGTCGCTCAAGACCCGCTTGGAGAACAACAAAACACTGCTTACCGATATGCAGCGGCAGGTCTCAACCGTAATGGGCAACCTTCATGCCGAGCTGACCGAGCATACCGGAAAAATCAAAAGGCTCGCTCAAAAGCTGATAAAAGACCGCCGGTTCAAAGGTGAAGACAAAGCTTTCCTAAAGCAGATATGCTTGGAAATCTTGGATGATGTGTCCGGGGGCGAAAGGGTCATTCAGGAAGCAGAAGAAAGGGAGCAGGCTTTTTTCGAAGAAATGGGAGAGCAGGAACAGGCACAAAACCATGACCCCTTCGCAGAGCTGTATGTGGCACCCGAAAAAGAAGCCCAAAAAGACATCCGCAAAACCTTCCTCAAGCTTTCCAAGCAGTTCCATCCGGACCGGGCCCGCAGCAAAGCCGAAGAGCAGGAGTTCCACCGCCTGCAACAGCAGATCAACGAAGCCTACAAAGCTGGAGATGCACAGACGCTGTTAGAGCTCGAGATGCTTTGGCAGGATGCAGGGCCTGCTTCAGATGAAGAAGCACACAGCACAGATGCCCTCGACAGCCAAATCCGGCAGCTGGAACTGCAGCTCTCTATGCTCGAGCAACAAAAAAAACGGTTGAGCCAAGAGCTCAAGAACATCCGCGAGAGCGACTTGGGCTACCTGATCTCCGACAGCAGGCACCTGAAAAAGCGTGGGATGACATTCGAAGAACTGCCCGAGATCCAAATGCTGAAAAGCGAATTGGAGCCCATAAAAATTATGGCAGACGCCCTAGCCCTTACCGATAAGGAAGGGGTGATTTCTGACACTCTATTCAAATTTTTCCAGGCACAACCGGAAGACCCATACGACCTGTTCAACCTCCTATTTGAAGAAGAGGACGAAGAGGACGAAGACGAGGACGACGAGCTATATATCACCAACCCCTCGCCTGCCTTCCCTGTGGGCACTACCGTTAAGCTAAAATCTACTTTTGAAATCATCACCAATTGGGAGACAGGGGCCTATCAAGACTTCAAGGGCTTCAAAGGCACAGTCACAAAGGCATTGCTCGACGCAGAGACCGAAGAAGCTCTTTACTACATCCGCCTCTCTGCCTCTAGCCTTTCCAAAATAGACCCCAGCTACATCACTGAAACCGGGCCAAATTTCAACGTACTGATAGACATAGAGGAAGGGTTCCTGGCAAAAACAACACCCGGAAGAAAGGTCAGTGAAGCAGAAGAGCAAGCGATCTATGAAACGCTGCTCTACTTACATGGGCTAAAAATCCTGCCCAAAGCGCAGCACGAAAGGCTCCTCAGCATCTTGCTGCCGCCCACAGGCAGCGTAGAAGAGCGCTGGCTGGATTATTTCGAAGAGTACCTCCCATTGCCCTTCAAAGCGGTAATGGACAGCCCACGCCCTCACAGCATGGAAAAAACTAAAGTGACCGTAGGCGTATGCTTAGGGTTTCGCTCCGGCATACCATTGATGGGCTGCGAGGACGCAAAGGGCAACCGCTATACCGCTGCACTTACGGCCCTACAGCCCAAACAGCCTGCGCTACGGCGGGTAGTAAACGATTTACGTGCCTGGGCTGATTTCATGGAATACGAACTAGAACGCTAAAGCAATGGAACACCCGCTTAGCTCAGCCGGAGCTTTCCCGGTACAAGCGCAGATCGAGGTGCAGTGGGGCGAGATGGACGCCGCGGGCCACGTCAACAACGTCGTTTACCTCAAGTGGTTTGAGCATGCCCGTGTGGCTTATCTCAGCCACTTGAGCTACCCGATAGTGCTAGAAGGCACCGGACTGCCGGGTGTCATCCTCGCCAAGCAAGACTGCAAGTACCTCTTCCCTGTGATCTATCCGGATACCATAGACTTGGGCATACAGGTGACCGAGCTTTCGGAAGACCGGTTCGCCATGCACTGCCGTATGTTCAGTCAGCGGCATCAGCGATTGGTAGCCATTGCCAATGCCGTCATGGTGACTTATGACTATCGGCAGGGCAGCAAAGCGCCCGTTCCCGGGCTGCTCAGGGAGGGCATACAAAGACTGGAGGGATGGGCAAAGCGGTAGGCACACTCATTGTGGGGGCTGGGCCTGCAGGGCTGGCCGTTGCGGCCAGGCTGAAGGCAGCGGGGCAGCCTTTCCACCTTATAGAACAGAGCCATGAGATCGCCCACCGGTGGCACCACCACTACGGCCGGCTGCACTTGCATACGGTGAAAACATACAGCCACCTCCCCTTCCGGCCTTTCCCAGACAGCTACCCCAAGTACGTGCCACGGGATATGCTCGTGGCCTATTATGAGTCCTACGCTGAAGAGCTCGGCCTTGTGCCAGAGTTCGGCACTGCCCTACAGCACATTGAGCCCATGCCTGGCGGATGGGCAGCATACTGCAGCGGGCATAAGGTATACCACGCCGCCCATTTGGTCTTGGCCACAGGGGTCAACCGCATCCCTTATACGCCTTGGTTCGAGGATCAGGAAGACTTCACCGGGCGTATCCTCCACAGCCGGGAATACCACACCCCAGCCCCATTTGCCGATGATGAAGTATTGGTAGTGGGCATGGGGAATACTGGCGCAGAAATTGCCCTCGATCTGGCCGAACACCACATCCCTGTGACCTTGGCAGTGCGCAGCCCTGTGAATATCGTACCCCGTGATTTCCTGGGCCGGGCTACGCAAGAGACCGCCCTGAAGCTCGCCCGCCTGCCAGATGCCATAGGCGATTGGATCGGCAACAAGGTGCAATGGCTGGCTTTCGGCGACCTAAGCCGGTACGGGCTGCCCAAAGCCAGTGTAGCCCCTGCCCGGCAACTGCGGGAGGCCGGCCGCACTCCTGTCATCGACCTCGGGACGGTGGCGGCAATCAAGGCTGGCAAAATCAAAGTGCGCCCTGGCATTACCGCTTTCACCCCCAATGCCGTGCTGTTCGAAGATGGGCAGGAGCAGCCCTTCACTGCCGTCATACTCGCCACAGGCTACCGTGCAGGGCTCGACCACTTCCTGCCAAATTACAAAAGCGGCCACCTTAATGCGGATGGGCTCCCCGACAGCTGCATCGGGCGAGGCCCCTGGAAAGGCCTTTATTTCCCAGGCTTCGACAACTATATGCCGGGGGGGCTACTGCTTTCGATATACCGGGACTCTGAAAAGATCGTACGCCAGATCACTTCTTGTTAGCTGCTTAACGAGCTGGCCATTGCCGTTTGCACAACCAAACTGCAGATTGGCAACGCCTGTGCAGCAATTGTGTGCAAAATCCGCTATCTTTAGTATAAGGCTATTTGAAGGAGGTTGCAGCCCTTTGCGCTTGCCTGGAGCAGTCTCGTTATGGAAAATGCCTGACTGCTGTGCAAGCATGGCCGGCAGGGCTCTGGCAAAGCCGCTGAATTTGAGCTTAGCGGGCTAAACAAAAATTTAGTGAGCAAATCAGGTTCATAATCGTTGTTTTGCAACAGGAACGAGCTCCGATCATGCGCTTGCCCCCTATATTCCGTTTTAAAGAAAATCCCTTAATGAAATCATACCTGTATGAAACATTGGATACTCACCCTTGCCGCCTGTACTTTTTTGGGCTTCCAGGCCAAAGCCATTGACGCCAGCGTCTCCTTTGCCGCATTTTTCAACCCCAAGGCGCAGCCTTACGTGGAGGTCTACCTGCACATCTCAGGGCAGACGGTCGCTTTCAAAGAGATGCCGGACAGCCTCTACCAGGCCAGTGTGGAAGTGGTCATCCTCTTTAAGCAGGGGGAAGAGATCGTCAAGTTTGACAAATACGCCCTGAACAGCCCCCTCACCCAGAACCGGATAGACTTCCTGGACCTCAAGCGCTTTGCGCTTCCGCAAGGGGAGTACCAGCTGGTCGTGGCGGTAAAGGACCTCAATGAGGAAGGCAACGCCAAAGAATACAGCACAGCTATACAAATCGCTTTCCCGGAAGAACAGGTGGGGCAATCGGGGCTGCAGCTCTTGGCCAGCTACGACCGGGCAGAAGAGGGCAACAATAGCCCATTTGTCAAAAACGGCCTGCTGATGGAGCCCCTGCCTTACAATTTTTACAGCCGGCACGCCAGCCGCCTGCTGTTCTACAATGAGATCTACCATACCGACAGCTTGGTTGGCGAAGATTTCCTCATCAGCTATGCCATAGAGCGGGTGGTTGACGGAGAGCCTAAGCCTGTTATGGCGGGGCACAAACGGCAGAAGCCGGCTGCAGTGGTCCCCCTGCTGATCGGTATGGATATTACGGAGCTGCCTTCCGGCAATTACACCCTTACGGTAGAAGCCCGCAACCGCAGCCGGGAGCTGCTGAGCCGGAAATCGGTCTTCTTCCAGCGCAGCAACCCTTTCCTGGAAGACAAGCCCCTCGATTTGGTAGAGGTCAACCTAGCTGAAGAGTTTGTACAGGCACTGGATGAAGAAGCCCTTGAGTACAGCTTGCGTGCCCTGACGCCCCGCATGCCGCAAGCGGATGTGGAGCCGGTCAATACCCTGATCAAAAAAGGAGACTTGGAGGGGCAGCGCCGCTATCTCTTCAGCTATTGGGCCAAACAATCGCCCAACAACCCTCAGTTTGCTTACGATAAGTACATGGAAGTCGCCCGCGCGGTAGACGGCCTCTACGACTCTGGGTTCCGCCATGGTTTTGAAACCGACCGCGGCTATTACTACCTCAAATATGGCCAGCCTGATGATACGGAAATGAGGGACACAGAGCCTTCTGCCCCACCCTACGAGGTCTGGACTTACTATGAGTTCCCTTCCACCAACCAGAACAATGTCAAATTCGTTTTCTACAACCCTTCCCTGGCGCCGGGCGATTTTGTGCTGCTGCACTCCACGGCTATAGGCGAGCGCAACAACCCGGGCTGGCTCAGAGAGCTCTACCGCAATGCCCCGGCCGGCGAGCGGATGGGCAATGACCCTTTCGGCGGTACAGATGTCATGGACAACTTCAACCGGAATGCAGACCGGGTCTTCAGGGATTATTGAGCGCGCAAGGGGAAAAGAGTGCTGTCCTTAACGCTTGCCTGGAGCGGTTTTGCCATAACAACCAAGGGCTTATGCCAGCCTGCTGGCCAGCAGGGTTCTGGCTAAGCCCTTGAATTGGCGTTTAGCGGGCTCAATGAAAAATAGTGGGTGATCCAGGTTCATCAAACATTGATCGGCAATAGGGACAAGCTGCAAGCAGGCCCTTGAACCGTGGTGTGCCCCTACATGGGCACCGGACTAGCGCTGCGGAGGGGTGGCAAGCCCGTCAGGGCCGAGCGAAAAGCGAGCCCCGAAGCATAGCGGCCCCGAGCCCTCAGGCGAGGGGAGGCCCCTCCCTATCGGGCATCAACGGGTGAAACTGACTTCATAGGCCATTGTACCGCCCATGCCATCGGGGATATAAAACAACAGCTTCATATGGTGGCGGTCGAGCTGCCGGATGAGGCCAGGGCTGCCGCCCCATATTGGCGAGTGCACGTAGATGTAATCCCCTTGTATGCGGTAAGTCTGTTGCTCATTGCCCTGAGGGGTACGGGAAAGGGCGGCCCCGTTGGCATAAAAAGTGTAGCCGTACTGCTCCCAGTTTAGAAAGTCGCCGGTGACATAGCTGTAAGGCTGGCCATTGATGAGGATATCCTCCAAGCTCCAGCTGCCGACCACCAGCGCTGTGTAGGACGAAGGCAAAGCCTCGGTGGGGCTGCCGCCCAGGCCCTGCGCTTCCTGTCCCGGCGGTGTATACGCTGCAGGAGGGTAAGCGGGGTCCTCTCCCGGCCAATAAATGCCGATGAGGGCCAGCACGATTATGGCCCCTATGCCCCACCCCATCATTTTAAGGATCAGCCGGCCAGTTTTAGCAGCATTAGCGCCATCAGCCCCCCTTGAAGAAGATGCGCGCGCCTGCTGTTGATTTTCCGGCTCCGGGCGGGCCTGCTGTTGCCCAAGCTTTTGGCGGCATACCCGGATCAGGTCTTCCAGTTTGGGGTCGTCGCCATGTCGGGCAGCTTCCTGAAAGTACTGCAAGGCCAGGCGGTGATTGCCCCTGCCCATTGCCTCCCTGCCCTTTTGGATGTGCTGTAAAAAAGCCAGCCCGTTGGCACACAGGTTGATCTGCTCTTCGATATAGCTATACGAGGGGGTGAAGCCATCCATATAGTACTGCAAGCTTTCCCGGTAACGGCCCCTTGCGGGCTCCAGCTGCTCTTGCTGGAAAAGCCCTTCCGCTTCATCAACCAGCTGTTGGAATTTTTGCTGAATCCCCTCCCGCTCAGCATCCTGCTGTGCCAGCTTTTCCAATACCTTTCGCCTTTCCTCCTGCTGTGCTTCCAAGCCCTGTAGCTGTTCCTCCGCCGCTTGCAGGTATTTGCCAGTACCTGCGTACTGCCGCAGGTAATTCCGGTAAGCCAGCTCATTGTGGTTCTGCCGGGCCCGGGCCCAGACCGCATCCTCGCGCAGCAGCAAGAGCTGCCGGGCAGCTTCAGCTGCATACTTTCCCTGCGGGTAAGTATTCAGGTACTGTTCGTACCCTTCTATGCCCCCCTGTTGGCTGATGCGCGCCCAGTAATCGGCCTCGCCCACCTTGAGGTGGAACATAAACTCCCCGCCACGGTCGGCAGAGTGCTGCAGCCTCCCGTCTACCGGTGCCTGCTTCGACTGTTTGCCGATATGGGCTTTGATGTGCTGAATGAGGGTGGTGGTATCGAGGGCGGGTGCTGTATTCTCGCGCAAGCGGGCGATCAGCAGGTGTGCAAAAGGGCTGTGGGTGCCAGGCGCACCGTCGGATACAGCTTCCAGCCTGCCGGAGCACAACACCCTGCGGGAAGGGAAGTGCTCGTCTACCTGTGCGCTACGGGTAGTGGTGAGCAGGGAGCCCGAAAAGCAGGAGTCCACGATCAATAAGATGTGGTGCCCGTCAAGCGCATTGATGCGCTTGAGGATATTGGCATTGGAGATGTAGGTCTCCTCGGCGTCACGGCCGCCATTGTAAGGCACCCAATAGCCTTCATCAAACTCGCGGTCGTAGTGGCCGTGCCCAGAGAAGTAAACGATGAGGCTATCGTTGGGGCCTACCCGCCGCTTCAGCTCTCGGATAGCCTGATAGATACCGCCCTCCGTGGCTTCCTCGTTGAAAAGCTTTAACACATCCGCTTCCTCAAACTGATAATGCCTGCAGAGGGCCTCGGCGAAAGTACGGGCGTCGCGCACTGCATTGTGCAGGCGGGGCCAGTGCAGGTAGTCGTCTATCCCAATGATCAGGAGGTGGTTGCGGCCCTGAGCAGGGCCGCCTTCCTGATAAGAAGAGGACAGTTCCATTCCGCGTTGAGGAGGCATATAGCAAAGGCATTTTGAGGAAAAGAGCCTGTACCGTACAGCAGTATAGCCAGTACCGTACCTCGGCTAACAGCCCATCAATATACAGGCATTCCGGCAACACCGCAAACCCGTGTGCTACCCGCCAAAGGTAGGGGCAGCACTGTAACGCTCTACAAAGGCCTTCATTTCATCTACCATGCCCGGCGAGCCAATAGCAATAGTAGCTCGTTGGTGCAAGTGGCTGACCGGGAGCTCCAGTATGCGCTCCAGCTGACAAGTGATGGCTTTGCCGCCAGCCTGCTCCACGATATAGGCCAGCGGGTTGCACTCATAAACGAGGCGGAGCTTGCCTTGCGGGTACTTGCGCGTATTGGGGTAAAGGAAAATACCGCCCTGGAAAAGAATGCGGTGGATGTCCGATACCATACTGCCGATATAGCGCAACCGCAGGTTGAGGTCTGAGCAGTGGTCGATATAACGGCGCATTTCCACATCAAACTTCAGGTAGTAGCCCTGATTGACAGAGTAGTAGTTGCCCCGGTCCGGGATCTGAATGTCGGTATGGCTCAGGCAAAACTCCCCGATCGTGGGGTCAAGCGTAAAACCGTTGACGCCCCGCCCTGTAGTGTACACAAGCAGGGTAGACGTACCATAGAGCACATAGCCTGCTGCCACTAAGTCGAGCCCCTTTTGCAGGAAGTCATCAAGCTGTACCGGGCCGTCTTCAGGGCTTTGCCGCCGGTATATGCCAAAAATAGTGCCCACGGATACGTTGACGTCGATATTGGAAGAGCCGTCGAGGGGGTCAAAGACAACGACGTATTTGGATGTTTTGGATGCTACCGACTGAATGGGGATGAAGTCTTCGAGCTCTTCGGAAGCAATGCCACAGCATTCCCCGCTGTTCTTCAGGCAGTCGATCAGCTTTTCGTTGGCGTAAAGATCGAGCTTCTGTACGGTGTCTCCTGTTGCATTTTCGGTCCGGGCTTCGCCCAAAATGCTGACCAGGCCGGCTTTATTGACCTCCCGGTTCACGATTTTGGCCGCCACCCCAATGTCTCTGAGCAGGCCCGTAAGCTCCCCACTGGCAAAGGGGAAATCTTTTTGGCGTCGGATGATGAATTCGTCCAGGGTCACTATACGGCTCATAATTCTTGGTTTATTTGGTGTGTTGGTGGTAAGGGATTCGTACACGCCCAAAGATAAGTGCAATGCCCACAAGGGCTAAACCTGTCTAGAAAAAAAAAGCCCCTGACCCGGAAATTATACTCTCCTCGGTCACGAGAGGTGAAATTTTGACGATTTTTTATTTTTGTGCCCTGCAAGGCAAAAAGCGCAGGCGTAGCCTACACGAAGCGTGGGGAAAAGGGGCCCCACGGTGAGGCCGGTGAGCATTTTTAACGCCGTAAGGCGCAAAAATAAAACGTCAAAAATCACTTTTTGTGCCCGAAGGGAGTATATCCAAGGAAAGGGGCTCAATAAGCAGCTCCTGCAAGCTGAAGCCAGGCTCCATGCCGCAACAGGCTGCTCCTCACAATCAATCTACAATGGGCATCATAACAGGATAATACCCAGCAGCCCGGGCATATCCGCTGCCGCAAAATGGCGTTGAGACAGGCGCAGCTGCATATCCTTCCGGCCCGGCTGTCCGTAGTGGAGCTTCTCCGCCCTGCCGACCACCTCTGTCCCATCCCTGATTTCGAACTTTTGGTGCGCAATGCCCAAAGGCACTACTTTGCCCAAAGCCCTTCCCTGGAATTCCACATCGTAATCACAAATGAACTTCCGCGATTTAAACATCATCTTCCCGATCAGCTTCTTGCCATGGAATGCTTTCACCCCCCGGTGCACTCTTTGGTATACCGCAGCCTCTCTACCGCTCGCATCCGTCAATACCCACCGCTTGATCTGCCGGGGCGCTCCCCCTCCCAGTTCTATCTCTCCGCCAAAGATGAACACTATCAGTGTCAGGAAAGCGCGGATGATCCAGGGTAAACGCTTCCAGGCTTTGTAAATGCCCGGGGTGGCATAGGCGCCTGTAATCTCCCAGAGCACCTTGCCGTGTTCATCTATGACAGCCAGCATAAGAGCGGCATCGTCATCTTTAGTGGCCTCGATCGAAAAGGCAGCGTGGTTTTCCATATCCCTGATTTGGGCGCACCCCAGATTGTCGCTTTTTTGGCTTGCTCCTGCACCATGTGATGGGGCCTGCCCCTTCCGCAAGGATAGGGGCCTGCCCCTGCCGCAAGGATGTGCCCGCGGGCAGGTGCCGCTATGCTGCGGGGCTCGCTATCCGCTCGGCCCCTCGCCCTACAGGCGTCGGGTCTGGCCTTCAGCCACCCCTTCGCAGCGCTAGGCCGATGCCAAGCTATAAAGCCCGAAAAGCATAAAAGACTGCGACGTTTTGGTTCACGCCTACTGATTTTGATAGCCTGGCCCTAGGGCACCAGAGCCAGGCTATGCTCAGATGTTATTGTTTGATGACTTTCCTGACGACTAGGCGGCCTTCAGGCGTGAACAGCTGTACCCAGTACACGCCGCTCGGCAGCTCCCGTAGGTCAAGGGCCATTTGTACTGCACCTGCAGGAATGCTTTCTGCCCAAAGCCGGGCCCCCGTCACATCTCGCAACAAGAGCTGGCTGAAAGCGCCTTGATCATCCCAGGCCAACTGTACCTCCTCGCTCGCCGGGTTCGGGAATAGCCGTACTTCGTTGCCGCTTTCCAATCGGCTTGCCCCTGTAACTGAGCCGCCGTTGAAAATGCCATCAAAACAGACAAGCCCATCGCTGCCGTACTCTTCCAGCGTGATTTGCAGGTCGTAATCGCCCGAAAAACCATAATTATGGGTTGCATTGACAGCAAAGTCTGGCCAGATGATATCGGTCTGACCATCGCCCCAATCAATTGCTACTTTGTAGCAGCCATTCAAATCAGTATGATTGACCGCAACCTGGCTCTCATTGCCATTTTGCACGATCTGGAACGCATTAAGGGCAGTGTCAAAAGCCTGCTCATCCTGACAGCAAATGCTGCGCAGGCAGACATCGTCCAAAGCTACGTAGGCTCCAGGCTGTACACCATCAGTCCGGGTAAAGAAAATGGCATTGATGCCTGAAGGTGGAAATGCAGGGTCGTTCGTATCCATCGTGTAGGTGTAGGCCTGGAAGTTATTGTCGCAGCTCGTCGTCAGCGGGTGCGCTACAATTTCCCAGCTGTCCGCAAACAGGTTGTCGTTAGTAGGCGTAACCCCATCAAGAAGGGGCGCTCCACCATTGATACCGCCATTGGCTACATAAATGCTCATAGAAGCGGGCCCGGGCGGCGTAAACAGACAGGCTATCTTAAAGGTTAGCTCGTATACGCCGGTATTGGGCATGATGGTGGCATTCAGCTCGTTGAGCACCCCTTCCCGGAAGGCATCTCCCCCTTGAATCCTTGACCAAAACCCAGCGAACTGCCCCTGAGAAAGGGGGAGCGGAGAGGCAAATGGCGGCAGTGCAACATCGCTGTACAAGTCGGCACTGCTGAAGCCGGCCCCGGCATTTCCCCATATACCGCCCCAATGCAGCGCGTTGGCTATATCCTCATCGCTGCCACTGGCCGTGCCCTGCTCAAAATCGCCATTCTGTACCAGGTTGCCCTCGCAGAAGGGGGCTGTGCACTCCTCCTTGGAGCCGCACTGCATCAATACAAAATCCTCAGACTGCACACAGGTGGTTGCCCCATCCGTACAGGTCACCTCAAAGGTGAACGGCCCGTCTAAAATGGGGTCAACGGTGAGCTGTGCCCCCGTCTCGCCCGCAATAGGCACACCATTATCATACCATTGATAAGTGCAGCTAAAGCCTGGGATCGGGAAGCGGACAATGCCTTCCAAATTGACGGTGTCGCAATTGCAACGGAAGCAAGGCCCTGCCACAAGCACCTCCATAGGAGGGTCTTTCACCACTACGGGCGACTTCACCCGTTGCGGGCAGCAGCTGCTTTCTACCACAGCGTAGTAATAGCCACTAACGATACCGTCTGCAGGGGTGTACGTAAAGTTTGCAGGGCTGCCCAACTGATTGGAGGAGCCAATCGGGTTGCCATCCCGGTACCACGTAATGGCATAGTCACAGCCATCTCCTGGCTGGAAAGAAGGCTGAAAATCGACTTGCAGTTCCACTGTTGTGGGCGCACAAACTGTAAAGTAATCTGCGGAAAAGCTATTGACCACGAGGGGGTCTATGATATCCAGCATGAGCTCTACCTCATCTTCCGGACATATCCCATTCTGTTTGATAACCTTGATCCAAGTATCCTCATAAAGGCGGTTGGTATAGTAAACCGGGCTACGGTCACCATTTGTAGTGATAGGCGCATAGGCCGTAGTAGCGGTGCGTTTGTGCCAAGTCCACCTTTCGGGCTCCCCGGCACAGGCCGGCTCATAGGCCAATACTGCATCTTCGCCATAGCAGAGGGGGTTAGTATCCGGTGGCAACAGAGCGAGGGCCCCATCGGGCGCATCTTCATTGTACAAACGGATGGTAGCGCTGCATTCCTGATCGCCACAGACACTGGAAATCACAGCCCGGTAGGTGAAATCTACAAAGCAGGCTGTACTGCCAGCGGGCAAACTGATCGGGCCTGGCTGATAGGTAGGCCCGGTCTCGCCCGGTATCGGCCCGTTGTTGTCGTACCATTGGATGGTATACGCACAATCCGTCGGAGGGAGACTGGCCGTCAGGAGGGAAGGCGTTATCGGCGTACCGGTGTAGCAGAATTCATCCCCAGGAAGGGTACACCCTACCCCTTCACAGAGGCTAATGACTACAGGCGCTGTGCGCAAAGTGGTACAGGCTCCCGCTGCGGGCCCCATGTCTACCTCTGCATATACACAGACATCGGTATCGTGATACTGCGGCAGCAAGGTCAGGTCTGAGCAGCTGTTCGTGACCAAGATAGGTGGGGTGCCAAAGGGCACTGCCGGGCAAGGCGCATCCGCTACATACCAACGCACTTGCTGTACGTCGTACAGGCTGCTGCAGCCGCCTAAGGGCACTTGCACAGCCCCTCCTGTTTTGCATACTTCGTCGGGGTCAATAAATATTTGCTTGCAACAGGGCACCGCAGTATTTAGCGGGAAAGTACACTCAGACACTTCGCCGCTATCGCAAACGCAGCTGACCACTACCTGCAGGGATACCACTTGTGGCACAGGCGGCCCGGCTATGTCGACCAATGCCGTGACCGTAAAGTTGGGGTAGGTGCCCGTTATGGTGACGCTGCCGCTGTTGATGATGACAGCAGGGTTGCCGCTTAACAGATCTATGGTACAATTTCCTGCGCCGGCATTGTTCAGCACATTGACCTGGGCCGTAAACAGGTACTGATTGTCTACATCCGTACATTCCAATATTTGTCCTCCTGCCTCTGCACAGCTGCAATCTACTTGTACAGGGAAAGAGCAGGCTGTCTCATTGCCTGCCATATCCGTTGCGGTATAGGTGACCGTAGTGGTGCCACAGGGGAAGAAGCCCCCGCTTTGGTGAGAAGATGAGATGGATGCCATTGGGCAGTTATCGCCAAATACGGGCTGCCCGAAACTGGCCACAGCCCCACCATCGCAAGCAGGCACCGTCACTACAGGCGGAGGCGCAGGGCAGGTAATGGTTGGCGGCTCGTTGTCCTCCACAGTGATGATGTACGTGCAGGTGCCAAGGTTCCCCTTATCGTCCTCTGTTGCACAATTAACGGTGGTCACTCCTTTGTTCAGGGCAGTGACTGGCGCAATGGGCGTTGTAGTAGCCCCGGTCAGGAAGCAGCTGACGGTCAGCTCCTCATCACAGTCATCTGTAGCTGTCAGTGGCGGAAAGGTATAGCTGGCGAAGCACGCTCCGGGGTCCGTAGGCAGGGTGATATCAGCTGGGCAATTGATGACCGGGGGCGTATCGTCGCCAGCTACTGTCACGGTTTGTTGGACGGTGGCCGTACATCCGGAGGCATCCGTAACGGCCAGGCAAAGCACATTGGGCCCTACAGGCAGGTTGGAAAGGGCAACCGTTGCACCGGTGGCGTCTATGGTGCCATCGCAAAGGAAGTCCCACTCATATAGATAGGGGCCAGTACCCGTTGCACTGCCAGCGAGCTGCAGCCCGCAACAGTCGGAAGACCAGGTGAAGTCAGCGGTACAGTTGGAGCATTCCACAGTTTCCGCCTGCTCACAAATGACATTGCCATTCACATCTTTCCACAGGTAGTTGAGCGTGGCCGCACTAGCCCCTGACAGGCAGAACCCTACTGCACCCGCGAGCGCCCCGGCTGGCAGTGCTGTAGTAGCGCTGCTGCGGATATTGATCTCCCGCCCGCTTGAGGCAAGGGAGGCAATAAGGCCCGGAACTGCAGAGACGTTCACAAAGGTAGCAGAAGAACCTCCGCCTATCCTTACACAGAGCTCATATACTGGCGCAGGCGAATTGTTCTGGTACTGTAAGCTATAGCAACAATTGCCAGAGGTATCCGCCAATTGCTGTGCTGTCAGCAGGAGGCTATCACATTCGACATCCCCGCCATTGCCAATAGCACAGGGCATCCTTTCCACAAAATAATCGCCAGATACCTGTGTGCCCGGCACAAAACTGTAGCTTGGCGTGATGGCCGTGGCCAGGAAGTCTTGTGGGAAAGGGGTAGGCGAAACCACTTGTGCGGCTAGCGGTTCTGTGCAGCCAGTATTGTAGATCAGCTCCCCATAACGGCTTGCACGGATAGTCAGCTCATCAAAACGGCGAGAATTGAAAGGGAATGGTGTGCCCCCAAATTCATTGACCCAGCAGGAGCCTGTCACGTTGATCTCGTCCAACAGTTGTGACAGATGCAGGTCAGTAGGCGCTGAGCCTTCGCTAAAAGCGACCTTTTTGCCCCACAGCTGATTGCCGAATTCGTCCAATGCCATAAGGAAGGTCTGTTGTGTCTCAGGGTTACCGCTCACCCCCAATGGGTCGGCAAAATCACAGACACCGGTCAGTATGAGCTCGCCCGAACTATTGAGCTCCATATCCACAACCTGCTCGCCTAGGCCTGGCAAATTGTACAGGTAGGCAGAGGCCTGAGGAATCCCCTGCTGCCCTTGGAAACGGAGCTTTAGCAAAAAAATCCGCTCGTCGGATGATCCGAGTATGCCCGTAAAATCAGCTCCATTCCCCACGATAAATAGGTCATCCCCATTCCGCCTGATCCGGACACCCCCTTCGCTCGTAGAAGGGTTGCTGTCCACATCGTAGGTCAATGCAGAGCCCACGGGGTTGAGGTTGGCACCTAAAAACAACAGGAACACTTCACGGCCAGCTTGCCCTGTTACCACATACTTGGCGTTGGGCTGGCCTGGCAAAGGGGCTATCAGCTCTATGACTGAAGCGGCTTCCGCTTGCTGTACGCCTGCAGCGGTCTGTATTTCGTACTCCCGGTGCTGAAAAGAAGGCCCATTGCAGTTGTCAAACTTAGAGACCATCACCCTGCGCCTTGCGCCACCTGCTTGGGGAGGGGTGATCTTATACCCTGCCCACATCAGCTCGCCAGAGGAAAGGCTGATGAAATCATTGACATGCTCCCGCTCAAAACCCGGAGTGCTCGTAACATCTACATAGGATAGCATGCTGCCATTGGGCGCAAACTCAGCATAAAAAACATCTGAATTGCTGGCATTCCGTACCGTGCCTACCGCTGCGAAACGGGACTGTGGGTTACAGAAAGAAGGTACATTGAGCACGTGCATATTGTCCACAAAATGCCCCCCAGGGTCTACATCAGTAAAATAATTGATCTTCCCTACAGGCTGTAGCGCCCCAGAGCCATTGTCCCAAGATTTGGATACAATCTTATCATTAGGGTTGGGGCCTGCCAAAAGGTTGGTGGTTGAAAAAGTCCGGACCGTATTGCTGCCAAAAAAGCCGCCATCGGTAGTAATGGCCAGCCCGCGCTCATCGTCATCATTATCGGGCTCGGGCTGTATACCGCCGAAGGTGCAGTCTAGCCATACCGTTGGGGTGTAGGGCAGGTTTAGAAAAGTGACGTGCTGTGCATCGTTGGCGCCCAAGTTGATGGTGTACGACTGCGCGAAAGACAGCCATCCCCATTGAACCTGTTCCCGCACGGTATAGTTTCCGGGAGGCAGGTTGCCGAACTCAAATTCGCCAAAAGCATCGCTTTGGGCTGTAGCGATCACCATACCTGTAGCTTGGTCTATCAGGTCGAAGAAAAAACCTGGCCCAGCTTGGTCTGTCCCCGGGTCAAAAACACCATTTGCATTTAGGTCCAGCAGCTTCTGCCCGGTTATGGCCGCTGCGGCACAGCAAGCGCTCTGCTCATCGTTGATCACAAGCCCATTGGCACTCGTCATCAGGCCTTCTACGGCAAACCCAGTGGCCACCCCATTCGTATTCAGCAGTTCAAACTCGAAGTAGTAGCCCCCCGCAGGTAGGAATAGCGCTTGCGCAAAAGATACCCCGGTATTAAAATTACTGGTATTTGGGGCAGGGGCAAGCGCAGCAGAAAACCCCATGGGTACTCCACTGCTGTTGTAGAGGGCCAGCCCGCCGGTGTCATCAGCTTTGATATCGCCTTCCAAGACCACCTCTGCGTCCTGGCATAAACAGAAGTAACGCCGAAAACGCCAGGGCTGGGCGGGGTTAAGGTTGTTGGGCCCAAAGTTGTTTTGATTGGTCATTGACAACACCCTGGAGCCAGACAGTACGTTCCAAAACCCGTTCAACGGTGGTATGGCATAGGCGTCTGGAGGAGTGGGCACTGCAGCACCAGGTGGCACTGCGCCGGATATAGGAGGTACGTTCATCAGCCGCCAATGCGGGTCTATCTGGCCCAGGCCAATGGTAGTGCTGGCTACCGGGTCCCAGCCTGTACTGAAATTCAGTGTTCCAGTGGGGCTACAGCTGGGGTCGCACTGCGCTAATGCGCAATCTGGCCTACTTAGCCAAAAGGCAAAAATGGCCAGGAGAATAAAATTTATATTTTTCATGGTTCCTTTTTTTGGGTTCTGGCAAGCTGAGCTGGCCATATTTAGTTTTGAACACAAGGCACTACCACCTGCTCTGCTATGCCCATACAGCCAGTAGCCGGGTCTGTCACCAACACTTTGTATGCAGTGCCAGTGAGCGCAGGGGTGTGTGTGAAGTCGCAGGCACTGCTTGCAGCTCCTTGGGATACCCCATCCACAAACCACTCAAAGAGCAGCCCCGACGTGCCAGAGCAGGTATTCTCCGAAGCGCAAGCCGTAACCGTGACCGGCTCGCCCGGCGTAGCACAGGCATTTGGCGGTAGCGGGCAGCTCAGGCGGGCAATAGTCTCGCAGACATCCACGCAATGCCGGGCGCTTTCCACTACCTGGCAGCCGTTACTAGCTTCTACCCAATAACAGCCGGCCAAATTGACCGGGAGCGATGTGGGGCCTGTGGCAATGGGCAGGCCATTGTGCAGCCAAGTGTAAATGACACCTGCTTCTATGTTCTGAATGGCCAAGATTGCCGGAAGGCCTTCCACACAGACTTCTGTAGGACCGGCTACTACTGGCAATATAGGGGCAGCTTTCAGCCTCACTTCAATGATATTCCCATAGCAGGGGGCGCAGCCTGATGGGGAGGAAAGCGGCTGGCATTCGATACGGTAAAAAATAGATGTAGCACCGGAAGGCCAGAGGTGGCTGGGCAAAATATTGGTATTCTGTAAGGTATTCGACAGCCCCATGCTCGACCAGGCAGGGGAAGCCACTACCGCCGGGTCATCAAATGTGTACTGCCACTGAGGGATACAGTCGTTAAATGGATTGGCGGGGTCTATGCCAAGTGTAGCATCGTTGCCAGGGCAGATTTCATAGGCTAAATTCGGCAGGGGCGAGGCCAATTCGAGGTTGGCTGGCATGCCAATAGGCCAGCCTTCAATAATACCGCACTCAGGCTCCGGGTCTATTGTAAAGCACTTTTCGTACGTTTCTGCCTTAGCGCCGTTTGCCACCTCCGCTTCAATGCAGACCGTCCGGGGGGACGCTACCTGAGGGGCTGTGTAGGAGAAGGTGAAGGAAGATTGGCCGCTGAACGGCAGCAAAGACCGGCCAGCAACAGGGTCATCGAGATACCAATCTATGCTCACATTAGGCCCTGGAGTGCTTACAAATGGGTCAGGCGAGTTGAGGTTGACCTGAAAACTGACCGCTTCGCCCTCGCAAAAAGGGCCGCCGGGCAAAATAGCTACCGACGCAGGGCTGAGCGGACAGGTAATGCGAAGGTCGTATGCACTGCTTTCGTATGCGCAAGACAAACCGGAAACCGGATCCATCGCAGTACTGACCGCCCGGTATTTCCGGTCGATGAAACCAGCCGTGCTGCTCGCACAGTCCAACGTGAGAATGCCCGGCGGCACAGGAAAACAATAATCTTGGAACACTGGCCCGGCAAGCGGCAGCCAAGTGGCCCCGCCATCATCCGAGTATTGCCAGGCTACTGTTACATTGCTGTATGGGCCAGGCACCGCCCCCTGATCGTCCAGGCAAAATTGGGCGGGGTCTCCGCTGCAGATATCAGATAACAGGCCAGCCTGATAGGGGTAGTCCCGGATTTCAAGGTCAAGCCCATGCAGTGCAGGGTAGGCCAAAGGGGCTGTAGAGCCAACAAAATTGCTGCTATTGCCCGTCAGCGAAATAGGGCTATCGCCACCTATATAAATAATCCCATCATTGCCGTTGGGGCTGCGGTCTGCTACTTGGGCAAGAGCCGTATTATTGCCACCGGGCGCTGTTTCGTTGAAATCCCAATAAGCAATAAGCCCTGCCTCCTGGCCAGATAGCGGGCAGTTGAGGCGGTTACAAAGATCAGCGGCAGATACGGCTGTGCCCCATAGACGCAGTTCATCCAGCTGCCCTTCCCATTCCTGTGGAGGGGTAGTGGCTCCGCCAGTCCAGGCCCCTAATCGGAATTCCTGCAGGTTTGGGTTGCCGGTAACCGGGATGGAACCGACCGAAACACAGTCCAAGAAGACTTCTATCTGCCCTCCACTACGGACAATTGCCAAGTGGTGCCAAGCGTTGGGGACAATGGTGGCCAGGTTGGATAATATACTGCTCTGAGCGGGGATGCCCAGGAAGTAGCGCAGATCCGTACCCCGCGTGCCAAACTCAATGCGGGTGCCTACGCTGCCCAAGCTGAACAACCGGTGGAAGTCATTGTCCGTCACATTGGCCTGAAACCAGGTTTCGACGGTAAACGCAGCGGGGTTGCCAGCCAGCGGCGTACTTCCAAGGGGCAAGCGGACCCAATCGTCGTTGCCATCGCAGTGCAAGGCAACATGCTGGGCTGCAGCGGGCCACGCCAACAGCCATAGCCCTGCCATCAGGGCGATCAATGCTTTCATAATGTTGAGGTTTTGGGGTTAAACAGCCTGGAGATGGCTGCCATTGGTTCAGAAACGGCCGTTGCTCCTGCAACAGCGTGTAGATGGTTCATCGTCTGGGGTGGTTTAACCTGGAAAAATGATATTATCACCTGCATATAGCAGTGAGGGCTGCATCCTTACCCTGAGCCGGGCTTTTTTCTGCCCTGCTCAAGCAGCCCTTTCATTTGGCTTGCTGCACCAGGCCAGTACAGTGGGGCAATGAGCTGTCCTCAGGGGCCTGCCCCTGCCGCAAGGATGTGCCCGCGGGCAGGTGCCGCTATGCTGCGGGGCTCGCTGCCCGCTCGGCCCTACCGGGCTTATACCCCTCCGCAGCGCTAGGCCGATGCCATCATGGAGCTAAAATTTTGATTGCCCACCGTTTAGGCCCTGTCTCATCAAGCTTATTCAACAATTAGCAGCTCTACGCCCCGCTTGCCTTCAGCATCGACCACTACCCAGTAAGCCCCTTTAAGGCCAGCAAGTTCAAAGCGAAGGCTTTCGCCCCCCTTACCATGCGCTTGAAAGACGACCCGGCCGGCCTCATCAGCCAGCGAGGCCACAAACGGCCCTACTGATTCCGGGACATCCACTACCAGCCAATCCGTAGCAGGATTGGGGTAAATGCTACAGTTCAAAAAGGTAGCGTGCTTTACGGCAGACACCGTGCTCCAGTTGAATACCTGAACAGCTTCCTCCTCAACGGCCAAAGCCGCAACGGTGCCATTGGCATCCATAGCTATGGCCTGCCCCGCTCTTGAGTTTATCATGGCCCCTACCACAGCAGTGCCACGGGCTTCCCAGCTGCTGCCGTTCCACTCAAATGCAGCTCCGGCGCCCCGGCTGCTGCTCTGCCGCGGTGCGCCTGCAAAAACAATATTGCCATCCCAGGAGATCTTCACATCGGTGCCAAACTCATCATAGGCGTCCAATCCATATATCGTGCCCCCTTTTTGCGACCAGCCGGCGCCGGGCACATATTCAAATACTTCAACGCCGCCGCGTATGCTATTGCTCTCGTCTCTTAGCTTAGGAGCCCCTACAGCTAAGGCATTGCCCAAGTAATTGAGGTCTACCGCAAGGCCATAATCCCGGTATTTCAGGCTATCCAATACCGGGCTGCCCATAGGGGCCCACGTGCTGCCGTTCCATTCATAAGCATAAACAGAGCCTACCTCTTCTGAAAGCCCCGCTTTATTTGGAGAGCCAAAGGCTATACGGTTGCCATCATCGCTGAGGGCAGTAGAATAAGGGTTGAAATCGCCTTGAGGGCTAAAGCCTGGCCCCAGCAATTGCCAATTTGTGCCATCCCACTCATACACCACATCTGTGCCAGACAAGCAGGTGGCTGATACCCGGCTGCCCGTAGCATTTAGCGCAATATCCCAGCCAAACTCAAAGCCGCCAAGTGTTTCAATGTCGGCCCCTCTTTGCTGCCAGGCACCGCCCTGCCATTCGAAAACCCGGATTTTGCCCCATTCCCCTGTGGGGTTATCGAAAAAAGGAAGGCTCGCCGCGATGACGCTTCCGTCATTGTTTACTGCCACAGCATAGCCCATTCGGTCGCTATCTACAGATCCAGACAGCTCTGCCCCAAACTGCTGCCACGCTTCTTCCCCCGGAGGCTTTCTGTACACAAAGACCGCTCCAGGGCGGTCGGTGCCCACTTGATGGAAAGGCGCGCCAACAACAAGGGTTTCTCCATCTGCGCTGAGCGCCAGATCGTAGCCAAAGCCATTACCGGGCTGCCCTGATTGGATCAGGGCGGTAAAGGGCTGCCAATCGGCTTGGGCCCAAAGCCCTGCGAAAGGCAATAAAAGTAAAAAAACAGCTAGTTTAATACGGTTCATCATTCTTGGTTTTGGTTTTCTAAAAAGCCGGGCACCTTACGGCCCTGCACTCCCGAAGCACCTGCCTGGAGCTCTTCTACTTTGAAAATCAATGTTTTATACCCACCTACTGTGCCAGCGGGGCCCTGCCGAAGCCGCCAAACTTGGGCCTAGCAGGCTAAAGGGAAATTTAGCGAGCAAGCCCTGTTCATAAAGCATTGATCTGCAATAGGAGCGAACTCCAAACATGCGCTCAGCCTGCTGTGGCAATAGCCCTGTTAAACAGTAGGCCTGCCACCAATCAGGATATTCGTAAGCGCAAAGCTTGGCATAAGGCGCGCCAATCTTATCTGTATTGCAGCCCGATAGGATTTCTTACCACTCCTACCTACGTTTTCTGTTCAGAACGATTATCTTTATACTACGATGAACCAACACCCCGACCACCAATACCTGCTCGCGTTCCGCGCTGGCGACTACTCCAAACTAGAGGAGCTATACGGCAGTCAAGCCCGTACTGTAGCCAGCTGGGTGGTGCAGAACAGTGGGAGCATAGCGGATGCAGAAGATGTTTTCCAAGAGGGGGTGATAGCGCTCTGCCAAAAAGCACAGGACGAAAGTTTTGTCCTGACCTGCCCTATCGGGGCACTGCTGTTCAGTATTTGCAGGAACAAATGGCTGAACCGCCTACGGAAAAATAACCGGGAGGCAGAGGTAAGAAAAGCGCAGGCCGTGCAATTGCCACATGAGAACATCGTTCAAAACGATTTGGAAGCTGTGGAAGAAGAAGCCATCCGGCAACAAAAGCTGGATAAGGCCTTCCAACAGCTCAGCCCATTATGCCAAAAGCTCCTCCGCTTGCTGAGCGCCGGAGCCACTTCTCAGGAAGTAGCCGAGGCCCTTGAGATGACTAACGCCAACACCGTGTACCGGAGGAAAAACGCCTGCATTGAACGATGGCGACATTTGTTCCAATCAGCAAAGATTTAGCCTATGCAAGCGGATGACTACCTACTTATCGAACAATACTTGGACGGCACCCTGGCAGAAAGGGAAAAAACAGCCTTCGCCGAACGGCTTGCTACAGAACCGGACCTTGCTGCAGCACTTAGGGAAAGGGAAGCCATGCAGCGCTACCTGAAATTTGAAAGCCAAAAGGATGCACTTGCCGCTCAAATGGGCCTGCTGGGAAAGCAATATTTCGGCGGTGATAGCCTAGAGCACGGCAATGCCCCCTCTGAGGCTAAAGTCCGCCCAATAGGGCAGCGGTGGTGGGTAGCCGCCCTTGCTGCAGCCGCCGTTATTGCATTGGTTTTGCTCGTTTTCAACCCATTCGCCCCCAAGTCCGGGCAGCAGCTTTACGCTGAATACGCCACGCACGAGCCCATTTCCTTAACCGAGCGCAGCAATGAAGCCCCTGCTCTGGCAGCAGCAGAAACGGCATTCAACCAGGGAGATTACGAACGGGCCTACGCTTTGTTGAAGGAGGTGCCCGGCTCGCCTCAGTCCCAATTTGCACAAGCCATTTGCGCGATGGAGACCGAGCGGACTGCAGAAGCCCGCAGCCTCTTCCAAGAGCTGGCCAACGGCTCTTCTGTTTACAAAAACTATGGGCATTGGTACTTGGCGCTCAGCTACCTGAAAACAGAGGGATATGAACAAGCGCGCGCTGCCCTTGCCGAAATCCCCAAAGAAGACGATTACCTCTTTACCCGTGCACAAGAGCTGCTGAAAGCGCTGCCTTAGCGCCAGTCAGCTGCTGCGCCTTCACCTTTTTTCTATACCCCTACGAGCGAACGGTTCGCTGCCCTAGTGCCTTAAGTCATAAATCTCTGATACTTAAGTTGAAGTTATTTTCCGGCTAATCAAGGCTAAGGTTCGCGACTTTAGCCCGAGCTAAAGGAGCGGTTCTTTAACGAAGAGTAGACGGAAAATAACGAAACTTGGGGTGTCAAGGATTTATGGCTTAAGGCACTAGGTGCTGCAACAAGCAGCCTGGACAGCCCCTTTCGTTCAAAAAACCAAAAACACCATGAAGCATCGCCTGATGTTATTCTTTGCCTTTTGCTGGGCAGCCACTGCCTGGGGGCAAGCCCCTTTGGCATCGTTTACCTTTGACAGCCAGTCTCAAGCCGACACCTGGCTGGATATCCCCAACAACAGCTGGTTCTTCACAGCAGACGGCACGGCCGAATCGCTAGACCCTACCCTCTGGAACGGCCGCCCCCCTATCGGTTCCGATTCTGGGGGCGGGGCCTTGGCTATAGGCCAAGGCTTTGACCGGGCGGCCTCCCCTGCCATCAACCTGTCGGGGCACAATACGGTCTACCTTAAGTTCAATCAGTACTACCGGCACCTCCAAGCCATTCTATTCGTGACTGTGACCAACCTCTCTACCGGGAGTGCTCAGTCTTTCAATATCAACCAAGGGCTACAGCCTCAGGTGGAGACCAGCCCGAACGATGTACAGGTCATCGATATCACAACTATAGCAGCCAATAGCAACATTCAGCTTGAATTTGTCTACGAGGGCAATGGCTACTTTTGGATTATTGATGATGTAGAGCTGCACGCATCTTTCCCCTATCCAGAAACCAACCCGATCCACTACGGGGATACGCTCGCTGCCTTGGGCTACCCTTTTCAGACGGATTCTCTGGACTGGCCCTATTTTACCCGGGAAGTCGTGGCACAATTCGTTCCTGGCACGCCCGATACCACTAAAATACGCCTGCGCAACCAATACGGAGCAGTGCTAAAGGACTCTTGCGTCTGCAACCAGCTAGAGCTCTGGACATTGGGCGACAGCCTTGCTTTTGACGCCAATGGCAACCCTGTGCCGAACGGGCCTAGCATCGGGATTCTTGAGCGGGTGAAAGGGGCTACGGCCGAAGTCCCGCTGCAAGGAGTTGACCCCAACTATGTCACCATCTCGCAGCTGCTCGATCAGGCCCCTGCCGAAAATATGCCCCTGACCGATCAAGACCTGAATGGCATCCCCCCTGCCCCCGCCGATGCCGTGCGTATCGCCGTTATCGATACCGGGGTAGACTATCAGCACGAAGGCCTGGGCGGTTACATCTTCCGCAAACCGGATGAGCTGAATGAAGGGGACGACGACGACAACTGCTACCCTGATGACCCTATTGGAGTGGACTTCTCTACTACCCTGCTCCCACGCAACAACCCCATGGACAACCACGGGCACGGCACCCATGTGGCCGGGATCATTGCCCGTACTTTGGATACCGCCTCCTGTGCCGGTTGCAACTTCCATATCCTGCCCTATAAATCTCACGATAGCCGTGGGGTATCTTCTCTTTTCCAAGTAGCCTGCGCCACCTATCAGGCACTGGAAGACGGCGCACAGGTCATCAACGACAGTTGGGGCTTCTACGGTAGCTCAAGCACAATCTTGCGCAATGCCGTAGACGACGCAGCAGCCCAACAAACGCTTATCGTATCTGCGGCAGGGAACGACAGCCTCAACCTCGACACTCTTGCCCTTTACCCTGCCTGTTTCGATGCGCCCAACCAAATCGCTGTAGGCGCTTGGGAATGGATGCCCGAAGGGGAGACAGACTCTGTTTGCACCCGCTCCATATTTTCTAACTTCAGCCCTGGATTGGTCGATATTGCTGCGCCAGGAAGGGATATCGACAGCTATCTGCCTATGGGCATGACCGGGCTGAAATCGGGCACCTCTATGAGCACCCCCCAAGTGGCTGCTGCGGCCGCGCTCATCTACTGCGCTATGGGCCCTGCCGCAGACGCCCAGGCTGTACGGGGTATTATCTTGGACAACGCTATGCCCGTCTCTGCCTTAGCCCCTTTTGCCGCCAACGGCCGAAAACTGGACATGCCCCAAATCTGCCTGGTCGGCCAGCAAGAAACGGACGTGCCGGAGCTTCAGCTCCGCGCTTATCCCAACCCGGCACAGGCCATGGTATACCTCGAGGCTGGGCCTGCAAAAGAAGCAGGAGAAATCTTCCTTTTTGACGCTTTCGGCCGGGTGGTGGCCCGCAGCCTGCTGCTGCCTGGCAATGCCACTACCACCGAGCAGTTTGACTTATCGGGCTTGCCCGCAGGGCTTTACGTGCTCAGCGTGCAGCTGCCCGGCCAGCGCTGGTCTGCCCGGATCATCAAAACACAATAAGCTTGATGCGCTGGGCCCGTGCCGTAGGGAAAAGGAGCTGTTCTCAATCACGCGCCGGCCCGGCGCATCAAGTCTATTGTCCACCACGCAGTAGACACGCAGAGAAATCTTGGTTTGCCAAGGTATAATTTAGCTATTTCCGGAGCTTCTGCTGTGCTCAGTGCGAGAAGCCCCGGCCCATGATTTGGCAAACCCATGGATTCGGAGTATTTTGATCAGGCACCTATTGGACGCTGTGGGCGTAAACCCAAATGCCGATTGCGTCTATTTATAGCCTAGCGTTGGCCTAGCGCTGCGGAGGGGTGGCTGAAGGCCAGACCCGACGCCTGCAGGGCGAGGGGCCGAGCGGGCAGCGAGCCCCGTAGCATAGCGGCACCTGCCCTCACGGCAGGGGCAGGCCCCATCACATTGTGCGGGGGCAGGAAAAAAACGACAATCTGGTTTGCGCCCGACGCTGTAGCGTTAGCCCCCTGTGCTGCTGCTCCGTTTTAGATAGCACCTAAGCCCAAAAAACGAGTACAGCATGGCCGCCCAGCTTTATGCCCGGCCCGTTGTCAACCAAAAGAAGCGTGCATGAAACGTCACCTAATCTGGGCTTTAGCCTGCCTGCCTGCCTTGGCACTTCCCGGCCCTGCATGGGCACAGCTTTGCCCCCGGTTAACCATTGCGCAGGCACTGGAGCGCCTCCCTATGGAAGCCCAGCTAAGCTATGCAGACTCTGTGGAGCAGTGCCCGAGTTTCAGCCCCGAAGAAAAAGGGCTGCTCATGCACGAGATGGGGAAAAAAGCTTATGGGGCAGGGGAAGCCGGCCAAGCGATCGAGTGGACCAAGCGGGCGATCGAATACCGCCGGGAAGCCAGCAAAGGCCAGGCTGATGAAGACCTGGGCAGCTCCCTTTTCAACTTGGGCTTCTTTTATGATAAAGCCGAAAACTATCCTGCCGCCATGGAAGCTTTAGAGGCTTCCGCCCAAATACAGGGCAAGCTGGGCAAGCGCAACAAGTACCGCAACACCCTGATCAAGCTCGCTGGGGTCTGCATCGATGCCGGCGACTATCAGCGGGCGGCTCGGCAATTGGAGTTTGTGATAGAAGATACACAGCCTGGGGAAGAAGGGTCCCAAGCAGCGGCAGCCATCAATTTGGGGCTTGCCTACAGTGAGCTGCAGTCGTATGAACAAGCCATCCCACCTTTGCAGATGGCGCGGGCCTATTATCAGGGCAGCGGAGGCATCAACGAAGCCAGCTCCCTGCTCAATCTCGGAAAGGCCTACTATGAGCAGGGCGGCTACAGCCAAGCTGCACAGGAAGCACGGCAGGCCCTGCAAAAGCTGGAAGCGCTTGAAGACTGGCCTGCAGCGGCCAAAGCAGGCAACTTGTGCGGGCTTGCCACAATACGGCAGGGCTCCGGCAAAGAAGCACTGCAGTACCTGAAACAGGCACTTGGCCATGCCACTCGCTCGGGCAAACCGGTAAGCATAGCACAGGCCTACAACACCCTTGGGGTCTGGGAAAAAAACTACGGTACGCCGCTTGGGGCCAATCAAGCCTTTGAAGCGGCAGTGGCCACCCTCGCCCCGCTTCTGCTGCACCATGCACAGCTTACGCCTGAGGTACAACAGCAGCTTGCTGCATCTGGAGCTCCCGTCGATCTGGCAGTCTATCTCTATGATTATGCGGAAGCCCTGAGCCAAGATCGGCAGCAACTGGAACGGGCCCTGTCTTTCTTGCTTGCCGCCGACTATCTTGCCGATGAAATGCGCTTCCGGGTATCTGATGAAACTACAAAACTCTTTTGGCGAAAGGAAGCCCTCAGGCTGTATGAGCTTGGCCTCAAAGTCTGCTTTGAACTGAATGACCCCGAGACGGGCTTCTACTTTATGGAGAAGAGCAAAGCGGCTGTCCTGCAAGATGCCTTGGCACGCTCGCGAGAAGCCCAAAGGCTCCCTGCAGGCCTGCTCAAACGGGAGCTGAAGCTAGAGCAAGGGATTGCCCAAAAACAGAAAGAGGCCAAATCCCTTTCCGGGCAGCAAAAGGCCGCCCTTCTACAGTCCGCATTACAACAAGAAACCGCCTTGCAACAGCTCAAGGACACCATCAGCCAACAGTACCCACAGTATGAACAATGGACAGACAGCCAACGGCCGCCCTCTTTGAGCGAGCTACAACAACAGTATCTCCGCCCGGAAGATGGTATCTTGGTCCACTTCCTATATGGCACAAAACGCCTTTATGCCCTTGCGGCCAGCCCCACTTCAGCGTCTATACACGACTTGGGCGAGCTCGGCACTATCCAACCGGCAATAGCTAACTTTTCCCGCTATTTTGCGCAAAGCAGCCAAATTGCCAATGACCCCGAAGGGTATCAGGAGGCTGCCTACCGCCTATTCCAAAAGCTGCTTGGCCCAGTACCCCTAAACGGGGAGCCCCTGATCACCATTATACCCTCTGGGCCACTCTCCTACCTGCCATTCGACGCACTGATCACAGCCCCCGGCAGCAGAGCGCTGCCCAATGCCCCCTACCTGGCCAAGACTCATATCATCAGGTACGGCTTTTCCGGCGCGCTATTGATGCGGAAGCCTACAATAATGCCCGAGGGCAAGTTTTATGTAGGCACCCCTTTTAGCCGAAAAGCAAAAGGGGAATGGGCAGCACTTCCTCATACCGCCGCCGAAGCAGAAGCCATTGCACGCCAATACCCCGCTCTGCGGGCAGACGGGCAGCAGGCCTGCTATCTATGGCTGAAGGAGGCCCTGCCGGATGCACAAATCCTCCATCTTGCGACGCATACAGCCTCTAGCCCTACCGGCGGAGAGCCCTACTTTGCCCTAGCAGACACCCTCGTCACCCTAAGCCAGCTTTACCAGCTGCGCACTTCCTCCAAGCTGGTTGTCCTGAGCGCCTGCCAAAGCCAGGTAGGCGCCCTTGCACAGGGAGAGGGCGTGCTCGGGCTAGGGCGCGGTTTCGTGTACGCAGGCGCTCACAGTGTCCTGGCCAGCCTTTGGAACCTGAACGACCAAAGCACTAGCCTCATTATCGCCCGCTTTTATAAGGAGCTGGCTCGGGGCCAGGATCTTGCCCGGGCGCTATCCTCTGCCAAGCGGGGCTACCTGGAAGACAACAGCATTCCTGGCTTCAAGAAATCGCCCTACTACTGGGCTGGCCTTACCCCTTACGGAAAAGCTGTAGCCCCGCCACCTGCAGGTTTGCCATGGCTGCCTATTGCGGGTGCAGGTGCGGCTTTATTCGGAGTGCTGGCTTTGAGCAGAAAACGATGGCTAAACACTAAAGATGAAGCAGAATAGGCCCGAGAGGTCAACCAATCTATGGCACATGGGTTTTAAGAAAGTGCAAAACGGCTGTGGAATGGCTTGAGCTTCCCGCTCAACCCCCTCCCCTACAGGCATTTCCTGCATGAAAAAATCTGGCTGCGCCCAAACCTTTCCGGAAGCGGTTTAATTTTGTGAAAGGATATTTTTCCTGAACCTGACTGAAGCGACCCACACGTGAAGCAACTCGCCTATCTGAATAAGTTCTTTTTCCGGTACAAGGGGCACCTTTTACTCGGGATCCTCTTTGTGTCCCTGTCCAACTACTTCCGGGTGCTGCAGCCCCAAATGATCCGGGAAGCCCTTGACCTTGTCGTTGAGAACATCGGTTTGTACGGTATGCTGAACGGATTTGACCTTCAGCCAGAGCTTTACAGCATCTTGGGGCAATCGCTGCTTTTCTTTGGGGTTTTGGTGCTGATCTTAGCACTGCTGATGGGCATTTTCATGTACTTTATGAGGCAGACGATCATCGTCATGTCCCGCTTGATCGAGTATGATATGCGCAAGGAGATTTTTGCGCAGTACGAAGCCCTCAGCCTTTCTTTCTACAAGCGGAACAATACCGGGGATATGATGTCCCGTATTACAGAAGATGTTTCCAAAGTGAGGATGTACCTCGGCCCGGCAGTGCTTTATGGCATCAACCTCGTGTCTCTTTTCATCCTGGTCATTTACTCTATGGTCAGTGTGAGCTTAGAGCTCACGCTGTACTCTCTGGCCCCTTTGCCCATACTGTCTGTGTCCATCTATTATGTCAGCAACCTCATCAACCGCAAAAGCGAGGTCATTCAGCGGCAGCTGGCCCGGCTCAACACCAATGCCCAGGAAATTTATTCTGGCATCCGGGTGGTCAAATCTTATGTACAGGAGAAGCCTATGCTCCGCTTTTTCAAAAAAGAGAGCGACATTTACCGGGACAAAGCCCTGGGCCTGGCCAGGGTAGATGCTTTTTTCTACCCCCTCATGATCCTGCTGATCGGGGCCAGCACGGTCATCACGGTATATGTGGGCGGGCTCAAGGTGGTCAGTGGAGCGATTACCCCAGGCAATATCGCAGAGTTCGTCATCTATGTGAATATGCTTACCTGGCCCGTAACGGCTATCGGATGGATCGCTTCGATCATCCAACAGGCAGCAGCTTCTCAGAAACGGATCAACGAATTCTTGCAACTCGAACCCGAAATCGCCAATCTGGGCACACCGGGCGAGCCTATCCGTGGCAGCATTGAGTTCGATCAGGTCTCCTTCACCTATCCGGATACCGGTACGCAAGCGCTCAAGGACGTTTCCTTCGCGCTGAAGCCAGGGCAGAAAATGGCCATTATTGGGAAAACAGGCTCCGGCAAGACCACTATCGCCGACCTCTTGGTGCGCATGTACGATGCAAGCTCGGGCAAAGTCCGAGTAGACGGCAAGGATATACGAGACCACGACCTGTATCAGCTGCGCCGGGCGGTGGGCTACGTACCTCAGGACGTTTTCCTCTTTTCTGATACCATCGCCAGCAATATCGCTTTTGGGCGGCGGGATGCTGAAGAGGAGGAAGTCAGGCAGTATGCCAGGTATGCTGCTGTATATGACGACATCATGGACTTGCCCAATGGGTTTGAGACTATGGTGGGCGAAAGAGGGGTCACGCTTTCCGGCGGACAAAAACAACGGGTCTCTATTGCTCGGGCTTTCCTCAAACAGCCAGATATTGTACTTCTGGACGACTGCCTCTCAGCTGTAGATACCAAAACAGAACAGCAGATTCTGGGCTATTTGTCTGGCGCTCTTGCGGATAAGACCGCCATCATCATTACACACCGGATCTATTCGCTATTGGAGTTTGACCAGATCCTGGTATTGGAAGATGGGCAGATTGCAGAAATGGGCACGCACGAAGAGCTCTTACAGAAAGGAGGATATTATGCAGATTTGGTTGAAAAGCAGCGCTTGGAAGAGGTCACTACTGAAGAATAAGCTGACCTACTTTCATTTGCCCCCTGCCAAGCCTGCTGTTTTTTAATTACTGTTTTGCGCAGCTTTTTGAAATAAGCTGTAAATCTTTACATTTGCAGGGTGAATTTTCTTTTGCAGAGCACCTGTCGCCATAGGATATGAGCTTTCACAGGCCAGCTTAGTCGGACATTGACCATAAAACCTTGTTTAGCGTGGAAAAAGGGCATAACCCAAGGAAGTTTGAAAGTGAGTACTCCCTGAAAATGAAAGCTGGAAAACGCCGGACTTATTTCTTTGATGTCAGGCGTACCAAGGGAGACGATTTCTACCTCACCCTTACGGAGAGCACCCGGAAATTCAACGGGGAAGGCCAAGAACGGCACAAGATTTTTATCTACAAAGAAGACTTCAATCGTTTCCTCGAACACTTGGAAGAAGCCATCAACCATGTGAAGGAGAACCTTATGCCCGACTACGATTACGACGAATATACCCGCAGGCACGAAGAGTACGAAGCCAACAGCTTCGCAGAGCCTGAAGAAGAGGAAGAAGAGTACAATTACAACCGCCCTGACACGCCTTCTGTCAACCCCCGTGCTTATGGCAAGGGGCCCAGGTCTGCCGATGATATGACTTGGTAGCTGCCTGTCATACTGACAATGCGTTGCAACGGCTCCCCTATCCCCTCTTTGCGGCCTCCCGGCAGGCAGATTGGTGCATCTATCTGCGTTTGGGGAGCTTGCCGATACGCATGCTCGCGCCCATAGTGAGCACAGATGCACCGAGCCCAAGCTCTAAATAGCCGCCAACCCTGGGATTGAAGTCATAACGCGCGCCTAAAAAGGCGGTATAAAGCGGGTTCACAGCCTGCTGATCTATACCGCGCTCTTCCCTCAGCTTTTCTACCTCCCCCTCTATCATGGCTATCCGTGTCATCGTCAGCCCAGCCAACATGCCGCCATAAACCTGCCAGCGCTCAGCTAGCATCCGGCTCTGCCCGCTGAACCGGAGCGCAACCACAGTGAAGTGGTTGTCCCATTGAGCCTGAAAGCCAGGACGGAACTGCTGCAGCCCCGACTCAGTCACAGAATGTGCTGCACTCAGCCCGAGGCTGAAGTGACGGGAAAGGTGGCAATCCACCCCTGCAGTGAGCGGGATGAATTTCATTTTGCTATGATCTTTGAGATAGGTGGGGAAAAGCCCCATGCCAGCATAGGCACGAACGTGCGGCTTGAAGGGCTGTGCGGAAACCGACGTAAAAACTGCCAGGCTTATCCAAAGCAAAAGGATATAAGTTTTCATACTAATGGGTTTTAGGTGGGGCATCCCTGTTAAGGGGCCTCGGGATTAGGTGTTGGGGCTGTTTGATTTCGCAGGCACCATACTTTTTGTCCGATGTGCTAGCAGTAAAACGATGATGACTTCCTGCTAACCCTTGGCTTTTGACAAAACTTCAACCAACACTGCAATTTTATAAGAATAGACGAACAAAATCCAGTACACGTTGGGCTCTTAAACAAAAAATAACATTTGGGCAATCTATATGACGAATAGCACGTGCACCATAGACTTGAGGCACCGGGCCAGTATCGTTGGGAAAATGTACCCTTTTCAACCACGCGCCGGCTTTTTCCAAGAGCTTATCCTAAGCGAAGTAGCTCGAAAAAGGCATAGCATGGGAAAGAGAGCGGCCTTTAACCCTACAATGCCCCACGCGCATGAAGTCTAATGTAAAAACAAACGCCCCTCCAGTCAAACCCAGAGTGGCGCATAAATCAGCTTCCTAATGTTGCAGCCCACTGTTTTTGGGCGCAAACCGAATTATTGCTCTTTTTGGCCTGCCCCCTCCGTAAGGATAGGGGCCTGCCCCTGCCAGCGGGCAGGTGCCGCTATGCTACGGGGCTCGCTCTTCGCTCGGCCCTACCGGGCTTCCCACCCCTTCGCAGCGCTAGGCCGATGCCTGTGCAAAGGCAAGAAGGCCCAAACGCCCCACTTTGGCGGGCAGCGCGCATCCCTTTCCTAGTAAGCCCCCTTGTAGCGGCGGATGGCCCATTCAGCCCCGAGCAGCAGCAGAATGAGCCCGAACAGCCACTTAAAGTTTAGGGCAGGATGGGTAAGAGCTGTCTCGTAAATCACCGGCTTTACGGTTTCCCGGGAACGGATTTTTTCAGGCAGCCCTGCTATCCCATCCGGGTACAAGAGCTCCCCTCCATACTTCTCGCTCAACAGAGCCAATGCGCCGTGGTCAGCAGTGGTCTCAAAGCTCTCCAGTTGTACCGGCTGAATACTGAAGCGGCCTTGGTATTCGAACCGCTCCCCGCCAAAGGAAGTTGTAGCCAGGAAATTATAATTGCCCACAGGGAGCACCCCCGCATTCAAGCGGTAAGTGCTGCCAGAGCGGTTGAAGGTGAAATCATAGGACTTCCCCCCTTCCTCTTCAACTGTCAGCGCTGCCTCCGGCTCGTTGATCAACTCGAAGCTGCGGTTGTACAACTCTGCATCAAAGGCTACCGGCTCGTTCTCATCAAAGATATTCTCCGGCAGGTTCACTCTGAACCGGCGCTTGTCATCTTTTACGCTCAGGTACTGCACCATTTTGCCGATCAGCTCGTCAAACAAATCATGGTTCTGGTGCTGCAGGTAGTCAAAAAGCCGCCATTTCCATACACCCTCTGCACAGAGCACCCCCTTTTTGACCCCATTTTCCTCCCCCATTGCCAGAAGCGGGTAGTCGGTATCGATTTTGCCGATGCGCTGCAGCAAGAGCGGGGCCCCCGCAGCACCTGGGGTAAACTCCCCGAAAACTGCTGTAAGGGGCGAAAACCCAGGGAGCGCACTGCGCAGCTCATCGCTGATCTTGAACAAGCCGAAGCCATCTGCCCAATAGCCCTGAACCTGATTGACCGATCCCCCCCGGTTGTTTATAGACACCAGGCCCTGCCGTTCGTTGAAGCGGCTGAAGTTGACTTGTGAGCCAGCCACGAACAAGTGGGGGATGCTCTTTTCCTGCAAACTTTGAAATATAGGCCCCAAGTCAAACCGGGCACTGGGCAGATTGTGCAAAACCACAAAATCAAAAGCTTCTATGCGTTCTGAAAAATCATTGGCATAAGCCGTCGTCACTTCGTAGTTTTTATTGCCCACCAAAGCCTGTTTAAAAGCGGTGACATCTGGGTGGGGCGCATTCGCCAGCACTAATATCTTCTGCCGGGCATCCAGCACGTCTATGAAAATCTCCTGCCGGTTGTTCACAGGGTTGGACTCCCCCTCTATCCGTGCCAGCTCAACCCGGTAGCGCTGCACCCCGGCGGCAGGGGCATCCAAAATAAACTCCCGGGTTTCAAAAAAGCGGTTGCTGTTTACAACCACAGCCTCTTCCTTAAGCAGGCGCTGCCCGCCCTCGCTCACCTGATAGACACGAAGCGTAGACCGTGCGCCATTAGCGTTTTCTGCAAGTACATCCACTTGTATGCTGAAGCGGTCGCCCAGATAAACAATGCGATTGTGAAAAACCCGCTTTACCAGCAAATCCCGTTGAGGGGTAGTATCTCCAAGGGCCACACTGTAGAGCGGAGCATTAAGCCCAGAAACCGCATACAATGGGTTGCTGCCTTTGTTGTAGATGCCATCGGAAGCCAAAACGACCGCGCCCAGGTTCTGCCCACTGTACAAGCTGTAAATGCCTGCGAGGGCCTCAGCTATGTCTGTCTCTTTATCGGAGAAAGCCGTATCCAAACCGGGCCTGACGCCCTCCCCAAAAGAATAAGGCTTGACCTCAAAGTCTTCCGACAAGCCTTCAGCAAGGCGCTCCCAACGCTCCAGAAAGCTGGATTTTTCATCGCCCAGTGCATTCCCTACCGATTCAGAAGCATCCCGGGCCAGCACGATGACCGGCTTTTGCACCTCAGTGGCTATACGCCGGAGCAAGGGCTCGAGCAAAAGCACCGCAATGAGGCTGACCGCCAAAAAGCGGAGTACGGCCAACCCCAGCCGCAGGCGCGCCGGCTGATCCTTCAACGCCCCCGGGCGGAGGTACAATAAGGCAGCATATAGGGCTCCGCACGCCAGGCACAGGAGCAAGTACCAAGCTGGATATTGAAAACTGATATTGTCCATTCAGGTATTTGATTTTGCAGGCCTGCCGGGCAGCAAAGGCCGCCCCCGGCAAAACACACAATAATAACGGATTTTTGCCCAAGCCTCCCCCTGCCTGTGTTAGTATTTTGTTAAAGCCATAGGCTTGCATCACAATCTGCAGGCATTTGGATTTAATTATAGGGCTTGGCGAAAGGCTGACGGGGCAGCTGTCTGCATTCCATACGGGTTTATACATCCAAAGGCCCTGAATTGTTGTTGTCCAACTATAGCAGGCTCCATTCCTGCCCAAAATTGAAACTGCAGAATATGATGAAGAAAGTCCTCCCTGTTTTAATCCTAATGGCCTGTGCCTTGCACTTGCAGGCTTCCTACATACTGCTCCCCATGGACCCCGAAGGCCAAAAAGACCACCTCAAGGCTTATGGGATCACCTACTGGGTGCTCAACAATGAAGTGGAAGCTTGGTGGCTGCTCAACTACCGGGGCGGCAGCTTTGCCTTCCCCTACTCCAGGGTTTTTGAAAAAGAGTGCCTCACCCGTGGAGTCTCATACGAAGTGCTGGCAGACGGCCAGTTCAACGCTATCCTCGATGAAATCGCCGACCCGGAAGTCAACATGGAAGCCATGAAATTGGAAAAGGCGCCCAAAATTGCCGTCTATACGCCTGACCAGAACGCCCGGGGCGAGAAAATACAGCCTTGGGACGATGCCGTCACCATGGTGCTCACTTATGCAGAAATACCTTACGAAACGGTGTACGATACAGAGGTGATCGGGGACGAGCTGGTGAAATACGATTGGCTGCACCTCCACCACGAGGATTTTACCGGGCAGTACGGCCGCTTTTACCGCAACTACCACAACCAGCCCTGGTACCGGGAAAACCAGCGGAAAATGGAAGAGCTTGCAGCTACCCTTGGGTTTGCCAAAGTGTCACAGCTCAAGCTATCCGTCGTCAAAAAAATTAAAGAATATGTGGTCGGGGGCGGTTTTATGTTCGCAATGTGCTCAGCTACTGACACTTATGATATTGCGCTGGCGGCAGAGGGCGTAGACATTTGTGCCGAAATGTACGATGGCGACCCCGTTGACCCCAATGCCCAGGAAAAGCTGGATTATTCAAAGACCTTTGCCTTTGAGGATTTTCAGCTGGAGCGCAACCCTCTGGAATACGAATATTCCAATATCGACCATTTCAGGGGCAGAGATGCTATGGTAAAGTCAGACCAAGACTATTTCACCCTCTTTGACTTTTCAGCCAAGTGGGACCCTGTGCCCACCATGCTGACCCAAAACCATACCCGTACCGTTAAAGGCTTTATGGGGCAGACCACCGCATTCCGCAACCCCGTCATCAAATCTAACGTCCTCATACTTGGAGAAACCAAGCCGGCCCGGGAAGCCCGCTACATCCACAGCGAATATGGGCAAGGGTTCTTTACTTTTTACGGTGGGCACGACCCCGAAGATTACCGCCACTATGTTCAAGACCCGGAGACCGACCTCAGCCTGCACCCCAATTCGCCTGGCTACCGCTTGATTTTGAACAACATCCTGTTCCCTGCTGCTAAAAAGAAAAAGCGCAAAACTTAGCGCTTACCTGGGGTGGCTTCGCCATGAAAATCAAGAATTTATGCCTACCTGCCGCGCCAGTATGGCCGGCAAGGCGCCTTGGCGAAGCCCCTAAATTTGATTTTAGCGGGCTAAATGACAAGACAGTGAGGAAGCTAAGTTCATAAAATATTGATTTGCAACAGGATCAAATTCCAAAAATGACCTTAAAACTGCATAAATATGCTAAACCTCCCATAATCATTCGACTCAATGAACCGGGCCGGTATAGTAGGAAAATGAGCCGTTTTCAACCACGCGCCGGCTTTTTTAGGAGCTTAGCCTAAGTTCAGTGGCTGGAAAAAGCATAGCGCAGGAAAAGAAAGAGCCATTTTAACCCTACAATGCCCCCAACGCATCGAGTCAATTCATCAGCTGCAAAACTGAATACCGAATATGGCGAACCAATTCCGAATCTTCCTATGGCTGGCCCTCTTGGGGGCTGGTTTTCTCGCGGGCGCTGCCTGGACCAACCGGGCGATGCCTTCACCAACAGCTGAACCCTCAATCCCTGAGCAACCTGCCCCTCAACCGGTAAGCCAACCGGGCAGCAGCCGGGAGCCTGAAGCGGGCGCTGGGCTAACCCCTCAGGAGCGTTCTAACATCCGGCTCTTTGAGGAAGCAGCACCTTCCGTCTGCTATATCACCACGACCAATGTCAGGCGCGACTACTTCAGCCGCAACATTACCGAAATCCCCCGGGGCAGTGGCTCCGGCTTCGTCTGGGATGCAAAAGGGCACATCATCACCAACTACCACGTGATACAAGGAGCAGACCGGGCCACTGTCACCCTTGCTGACCGCAGCACCTGGCAGGCTGTGCCCGTGGGCGTCGCCCCGGAGAAGGACTTGGCCGTGCTCAAGATCGAAGCCCCTGCTTCCGTCCTACAGCCCATACCTGTAGGCACTTCTGACGACCTCAGGGTCGGGCAGTCTGTTTATGCTATTGGCAACCCTTTTGGGCTCGACCAAACACTGACCACGGGTATTGTCAGTGCGCTGGGGCGCGAAATAGAATCGGTAGCCGGCATCCCTATCCGGGACGCTATACAAACTGATGCAGCCATCAACCCCGGCAATTCCGGCGGCCCCCTTCTCGATAGCTCCGGCCGGCTGATCGGCGTCAATACGGCCATCTACAGCCCTTCCGGGGCCTCCGCAGGCATTGGCTTCTCCATTCCTGTAGACGTGGTCCGGTGGGTCGTGCCTGAGCTGATCGACTATGGCGAGATCAAGCGCCCTTCCTTGGGGGTAGAACTGGCGCGCCCTCAGATTGTAGAACGCCTTGGCCTAAAAGGGGCGCTCGTCATTGACGTCATTGAAAATGGGGCTGCAGAACGGGCAGGCATACGCCCGACCTTGCGCGACCGCTCGGGCTCTATCATCTTGGGAGATATCATCACCCAACTAGGAGGCGAAGCCATTGAATCCAACAGTGACCTCATCCTGGCTTTAGAAAAATTCCAGCCCGGAGAGGAGGTTGAAGTCCGTGTACTTCGGGACGATCAAGAGCTGACCGCAAAAATCAGGCTGGACCAGCCCAGATAAAAAAGCATATCGCCCTTTGAGGGCTGTAAAACAGGCACCTCAGTACTTGGGGTGCCTGTTTTTTGTTGAGCTAAGGCAGCGGAGGGCCTGTATCAGGGTGCGGCCCAAATAGCCCTCAGCTCTTCTCCCTCATAAGAGAACACGGCCCGCTGATGCCCCTCAGGGTGAAGGTGCAGCAGGTCCCCCTTTTCAATCTGGCACTGCACCACCATAAAGTTTGCGAAAGCAGGCTCTGTCATTTCCAGGCTCATGCCCGCCGTCCAATATTCTGGAAGAGTGCTGCCTTGATGCAGCAACGGAGTGCCGGGCGGCTGCAGGCCAGCATAACTGCTCCGGCCTTGCACCGGCAACTTTTCCCAATATGCCCGGGCGTGCTCGTTTTGGAGGTTTAGTGCTACGGCTCCTGACATCCGCATCTGTATCTTTTTCCGGCTGTCCCAAAAAAGCCAGGAAAGCGCTCCTTGTTCTTGCAGCGCTTCCACTTTCGCAGAGCGGGCGTCTGTGAAAAAAGTAAGCCGCCTTTGCGCAATCGATACTTCTCTGAGCACGACCACACGCTGTTCAGCTGTGTGCGCGCCCAGTGTTGCGGCGACAGGAGTCTGGTACGGGCCCTTCCGGGTGGCTGCTGCCTTAAAAAGCAGGTGCCACGCTGCATGTACCATTTTTTGAGGGCTGCTAAATTTTTCCATCAGTGTTTAACCATTTTTTGTGGGGCCCAACTGAAAATTGTGATAAAAATCACAGGTTTTCTCCCAGCTAAATTATACTTTTGTACTACCGTTCAATGGAATGGTTGTGTTATTATGACAATTTGATTTGCAAGGCTGCCCATCCGTTTCAAAAAAAACTAACCGGGCATGTGACCACAGCAACTGTTCGCCGTCATAAAGACGAACATACGGGAAACCAAAAGCGGTTCAATTTCCGTATTATCTTACAAGGGGAATGGTAGTTGTGGCTAATCAGTTCAACATTTATTTGGCGTACTGATTGGCCCAACCTTTGTAAATCGTAACTTATCAACTGCGCGGCTTCAATTCCGCGTCAAGAATATGGGTTTTAGGTGTTTTTCTCGGGGAGCAATGATTTTGCTCCCCTTTTTTGTGCCCCGGTTTCAGCTTCGGCTGATTTATGTCGAAAAAATGCAAGCCTGAGGAACCTTTGAACAGCTGGCGATGTATTCTCCTTTTTATAGAGACAGAATCTTATTCTAAAACAGGCAAAAACAAACCCTGCTGACAGAATAATCAATTACCGAAAGTCAATTCCTCTAAAAGGCAAATACCATGTTCGAACTATCTCTGGCTGTATTGGCTTCCTTGTTCTCCTTGGTCAACCCGCTTGGCGCCGTACCAGTTTTTTTGGCGATGACGCCGCACTACACCAAAGGGGAGCGGCAGCAGACTGCCCTGCACACTAGCTTGTACTTCACTTTGATCCTGCTGGCCTTCTTTTTTGCGGGGTCCCTGATACTGACATTTTTTGGCATCAGCCTTAATGCCATGCGCATTGCGGGCGGGCTCGTCATCCTGACCTCAGGCTTTTCTCTGCTCAGCGGTAAATTTGCAGAAGGCCGAGCGGTAGATAAAAAAGTAAAGCAGGAAGCCCTGACCAAAGATGATATTTCTTTTTCCCCTCTGGCCATGCCGCTCCTCTCCGGCCCCGGTTCCATCTCTTACCTCATCAGCATACAGGCTGAGCAAGAAAGCTGGGAGCCTAAGCTGGCCATTGCAGGCGTTATAACCATCATGGGGCTGATCGTCTTCCTGATCCTCCGCTCGTCCCCTTATCTCCAAAAAGTACTCGGTGTAGCGGGGCTGCAAGCGCTAAGCCGCATCATGGGCTTTTTGGTTATGGCTATTGGCATCCAAAACATCATCACTGGAGTAGTCGCCTTGGTGAAAAACCTGGCATAAGCGGCTATGCCCAAACACACAAAGGGGACAGCACCTGCACCGTGCTGCCCCCTTTCTTTGTGCGATCAGCGCAGTAGTGTAATGCTGCCTGAATAAGGTAGCACCTCCCCACTCTTCAGGCGGATCTCAGCCTGCCAGACATATACGGCAGCATCCATTTCCTGGCCGTTAAAAGTACCATCCCACCCCATAGCGGGGTCATTGGCTTGGCCACCTGCAGCTTCATGCAGAAGATTTCCCCAACGATCATACACCCGGAACACTAGCACCTCTTCTACGAGCAGGCTGCCATATGGGAAGAACAAATCATTCTGCCCGTCTCCGTTTGGGGAAAAGACATTGGGGAAATAAACGCCATCCGCTTCTTGAATGCGCACCCAGACCTCATCAAAGGCTGTACAACCGCCCTCATCGGTGACTGTCACCCGGTAAAGCGTGCTAAGCGCAGGCGCTACCAGGTAAGACAAGCTGTCGCTACCGCCGTTTTCTTCAGGCCACCATGCTACCGCCACAATAGGCAGCCCGCTGCTAGCCGCAGCCTCAAGGGTTACCTCCTCCCCTTTTTCTATCGTCAGGTCATCACCGGCATCCACTTGCACTACATCGGGCATGGGCAACACCAAGGTCTGCTCAGAACGGCAGCCATTCGCATCTTCAAGCACCACCTCAAAGGTGCCCGAGGACAGCCCCTCATACACCGTGGCCAGGCGGAATGCCCCTCCATTCAAGGCTGAGAGGAAAGGTGGCGTACCCCCAAATACCGTATCCAATGCTATCCGCCCGCCCTCTGTACAGCCCGGCAGGCTAAAAGACCAAGCCACAGAATCGAGCAGCACCTCCGAAGCACTGACAAAAACACTGTCCACGTTAATGCAACCATTAGCAGTGTTGGCTACCGTCAGATAGTACCAGGCAGAAGCTCCTGCCTCCGCCTGAAGGCTTGCTGCCCCACTGATGACCTCCCCACCTTCACCGGCGGCCCAGTTGTAAGTGATGCCCGGCCCGATAGCAGACCCCGTTGCATCCATCAAAACCGTGGGCCGCCCACAAGTAAGGCTATCCGGCGGGAGAAGGTTGATTGCTGGAAGCTCACGGTTGTCAATAACCAGCACCTCCGCTTGCACATCACAGCCGTTCTGCAGGCTTGTCACTTCAAGCTGATATACCCCTGGCTGTTCAGCCGCCAAAAACAAAGGGGCCCCGGCAATGACGCCCCCCTCGGGGGCCGTCCACCTGTAGGTAAAGCTATCCGCTGGCAACCCCACTAGAGGCTGTAGGATTACCGAATCTTCCTGGCAGTTGATGGACAACGGGCCCGGCAAATCTACTGATGGCGGAGCAAAGTCACTGCCGACCGCCACCTGTGCAGTATCCCTGCAGCCTGATGCCACATCTGTGACCAACAATCGATATCCGCCCGGAGCAGCAATCAATTGAGCTGCGTTGTTCCCGACAACATCGAAAGCCCCCCTCCGCCATTCGAACAATAAGCCCTCGGGGCCTTCCGTAGTGGAAGCCTGGCCATCCGCAAGCAGTGTATCCGCAAAGCAGTTGAGCGTAAGCGATGGCAGGCTGATAGTTGCCTGAGGGAAAAACCGGCCATCGGCTACTGCTACGGTGTCTTCAGCAACACAGCCGCTCAACGGGTCCGTTACCCTGAAAATGTAAGTGCCCGGCCCATCAGCCAAGGGCGTTGCTGTGTTGCCGCCTTCCAAAATACTGCCCGGCATCGCTTCCCAGCTCAACGCTACCTGCCCACTTTCTGCCGACCAGCTACCAGACAGGCGGACGTTTGGGGAAGCGCAAGTGGATACGGTATCTGCCCCGGCATCCACGACAGGGACTCTGTCGTCTGCTGCAACATTAATAGTGTCTACTGAAGTGCAACCATTGTCCAAAGCGGTTGCGGATACCTGAAAGCCGCCCGGCCCAAAGACAACCGCTGCAGCACCTTGTGGAATAATATTGCCCCCCTCCAAGCTAGCCCAAACGAAGGAAGCAGGCACATCTGCCCCTGCCTCCAACAGCAAACTATCTGCTGAACAGGGGAACAAGGCTGCATCCGGAAGATGCACGTCGGGGGGGAGCAAATCCTCGCCTACTGTGAAGTTGACGCCATTGGTGCAGTCGGATGCAGTATCGGTCACTTCAAACCTGTATACACCTGGCAGCCCAACATCAATAAAAGGTGTGCCTACGCAAGGGCCAGTCGGCTGGCCACTGCTGTTGAGCCGGAACCAACAGGATACCTGGCCGGGCAGCAGCTCTACAGGCGCCTCAACCAGCAATACCGTATTGGCACAAGTGAGCACTGTATCAGAGATGAAGCCGGCCTCCGGCAAATCATCAGATACTTCTACCTGCACACTGTCTATGGCAAAACAGCCATTGTCTATATCTGTAACCCGGATAGTATACCAGCCCGGCGTATTGACGGAAGGATTGAAAGTTGTTGGCCCGACCACATTTGCGCCAGCAGGCCCAGCCCATTCGTATTGTATGTTGTTGCCAAATGCAGAACCACTGCCATCCAGGGCTACCGTTGAAGCGGCACAAGTAATGGTGGCCATGCTGCCCGCGCTGGCCACAGGCCTTAGGGTATCGGCCCGCACCAAAACCTCGTCTACCGAAGCGCAGCCAGTTAATGTATCCATTACTGTAAGGCGGAAGGTATCCGCAATGCTCACGGCCAACTCTGGGCTTACCCCTCCACCTTGTACAGCCCCGCTCAGCCGTTCCCACTGATACACCAAGTTGACACTGCCCTGGCCCTGGCCCGACAGGGTAACCTCAACCGTTTCGCAGGTCAGCACCTGATCAGGCCCTGCATTGGCCAAGGGCGGGTTATTATCTGCAATGACCTCCAAACTGGCGGTGGCCGAAAAACCCAACGTATCGGTAGCGGTTAGGGCGTACGTGCCAGGAGCCCCAATCCAAGCCTCAAGCTCATCCTCACCTGACAATATGACGCCATCTGGAGTCGACCAGCTAAGCGTACAGCCTTCGCAGGGCTCACAAAACTGCCCCCGCAGCACAATGCTATCTGCTATGCAAGTCAGGTTATCTGCGCCAAGCACTTCAATGCAGGGGCCACACTCTTGCTGCACAACGGCCAGATCGCGGTAACTAGAACAGTCCGTGTCTGTATTCGTCACAGTCAACCGGACCATACCTGCCGTGTCCAAAAGCACCGAGGCGCCGTCCGTACTGCCAATGATTTCATCACCTGCCCAGCTGAAGTCATAAGGCTGCCCTTGCGGGAGGACAAAAGCCGTAAGCTCAAAAGTGTCCACTAGGCATGGGATGATTGGCGAGCTGAAAGTAATGTCAGGCAAATCATCGCCGCGCTGTACGCTGACCAAGTCTTCAGCGAAACAGCCATTAGCGCTGTCGCGGACCGTGAGGAAATAGGTCGCTGCATCATTCACTAGTATACTGAAACTGTCGCGGACAAAGCTCTCGTCGTCTAGCTTGGTCCAGGTATAACCAATGCCAGCCCCCTGTTCCGAGCCACTAGCATCCAAAACAGCGACAGGGTTGTCACAAGTAAGCAGAACACCAGGGCCAGCCTCCGCTAAAGGGGCTAAAGAATCGACAGCTACAACCACAGAGGCCGTATCCGATAAGCCAAAAAGCGGGTTTTCTACGATTACCTGATACTCTCCAGGGCAGCGCACTTCCACATTGGCAGACCCTTGCCCAGATAAAAAACAGACCTCAGGGTTGGGCCCCGACCAAGCAAATGTATACATGGGCGCACTGTCTAAGGGGATAGCCTGCAAACTGACAGACAACACCTCACAGGTTATGGTATCCGCCGTGGCTATCACAACGTCAGGAATACAATCAATGACGACTTCGGCAATAGCCGTATCCGGGCAAGCCCCATTGCTGTCGTCTGCAATCAGCATATAGGGGCCAGGGGCACTGACTTCCCTTATCAGCTCGTTACCAGGCTGCAACGCCCCGCCAAAGAACCAGGCGAACTGCTCGCCCGCTGAGGTGCTCCCGTCTAATGTAGCCAGCCCGGTTGAGCAGGAAAGGGATACCGTATCCGGCAAAACAGCATTTGGGACTAGCGAATCGCGCGTTACCTGCACCGAATCTATCGCCTGACAGCCGCTTAGCGTATCGGTCACAGTCAAAATGTAAACACCTTCACAACCTGCAATGACCTGGCTCGCTGCCCCGACACCTGAAAGGCAAGGCCCAGTCCATTGAAAGGTATAGCCCTCCTGTGGCACACCTAGCGCCACTTCCGAAACCGAACAGGTGAGTTCTTGATCCGGGCCGGCCTCAACAGGGGGCGGGGCTGTACGATCGGCAATTTGGACTGAGTCTATAGCCTCGCAGCCGTTTGCGATATTGTAAACACGCAGTATGTACTGCCCTGCCGTCCCGACTTCTAAATTCAGCTGCCCGCCAAAGGCAAGCGTATCACCAGCACTGTTAGCCCAAAAGAACGAGAAGCCATCCCCCATTGAAGAAGCACCGCCCCCTAGGCTGAGCAATGGCTCATTACAGGTCAGGGTATCTGCTGGCCCGGCATCAGCTATCGGCGCGAGGGTATCCTGCAAAACATGGGCCTGAAGCTCTTGGGCACAGCCATTGATGGTGTCCGTGACCAAGACGCTGTACATCCCCGGCACCTCTACCTCGTATCCTGGCGTGCCGCTGCCCCCGCTCCCTTCCCAATCATAAATATACTGTGGCTGCCCACCCTGCAGCTCAAGAGCAACCGAGCGCGCTGTACAGGAAAGGGTATCCGGAAGAGGGAGCGTAGTTGCCGGGGATATCGTATCCTGGCCAACAGCTACAAAAGAAGTATCCTGACAGCCATTAGCCACATTAGTCACTAAAAGCAAATATTCCCCCGGGCTGTTGACCATAGCCTCCGGGCCAGCGGTAGAGACCAAGCCCGTACCTATTACTTCTATCCAATCGTAGTCCAATCCAGGCCCAATGGACGTGCCCGGGCCGGAAAGCGTGACCGAACTGACGGTGCAGGTCAACAATCGATCAGGCCCGGCGTCGGCTACCGGGGAAAGGGTGTCTTGAAAAACTTCCACAGCGGCAATAGCAAAACAGCCGTTGGTGGTATCGACGCCCATCAACTGATAGGCACCGGGCCGTGCTGCTTCTGCTTCCAGCATTGCAGCATCCCCAACAAGCCCTCCTGCAGGGCCTGTCCACGCATAAACAATATCGGTACTAGCGGTGGAGGCCGTACCTTGCAGCAACACCATTGCCCGGCTGCAAGTCAGGGTATCCGGGGGGGCTATGGACAGGTCCAGCACGGTAGTATCCTGAATAATATCGATGAGGGCGGTATCCCGGCAGCCATTGGCCGAATCTTCCAGTATAGCCTGGTAGCTCCCAGGAGCGGCAACCTCAATGAAAGAAAGCGTGTCCGCCCCAGAAATCGCACCGCCATTGAAGGCTTCCCAACTAAAAGCTGCAGGGCCGCCACTGCTGAGCACATTACCCTCCAACACTAGGGTGTCCTGCAAACAGGTCAATACTGTATCAGCATTGATGAGCAAGCGCGGGCTCAAGGTATCCAGCCCTACGGTCACTTCAGTGGAGTCGGCACATTGGGAAGCCGTATCCAATACCCGTAACTGATAAGTGCCAGGAAATGCCACCACTGGCATAAGGGATGCCGGCTGCTCAATAGGGTGCCCATCGGCAGAGGTCCAACTGTAAACGATATCGGCACCAGTTGTGCTCCCTGTCCCGTTCAAGGAAAGTACAGGGTCATCACAGGTTATAAAACCGCCAGGGCCTGCCACTGCCATTGGTATGCTTTGGTCTGCAGTTATGACAACGGTATCTGCTGCTTCACATCTGCTGTCTACATCAATGACACTCAACACATAAGTGCCCGCTTGGCTTACGGTAACCTGAGGCTCAAAAGGTGGGGTCTCGAATGCCCCGTCTGCACTGCCCCAAAGGTAAGCATAATCATTGCCCATACTTGTCCCTGTACCGCCCAGAAGCAGGCTGCCAGCAGCGCAAGTCAATATGCCGGACGGCCCCGCATCTGCCGATGGCTTTAGGGTATCCAATGGCACCTGTACGGTGTCGGCGAACAGGCAGGCCCGATCGCCCTCACTCACGGTGGCCGTCAAAACATACAAGCCGGCTGTATTGGCTTCCTGTTGGGGCGCACTCCCTAAGATGCCCTCTGGCCCAACCCATTGCAGCGCTACGGTACCTTCAGGTGCCAAAACTGTGCTATTCAGGGTGGCCACAGGAAAACCGCAAGTGAGCGTATCCGGAGCATCTACCTCAACCAAAGCGCCCAGCACGGTAAGGTTTACATGAATGATGCTATCACAGCCACTTGCCGCTATTAATGTATCGGTATAGGTGCCTGAAGCCGTCAGCAGGCTATCGCCTAAAAGGAAGCCCTCGCCGGCACAAAGGGCCAGGGCTGTGTCCATTTGGATGGGCTGCCTTACAACCAGGTTGAGCGACACTATGCTGTCGCAGCCTGAGGCCGCAGTCAGGGTATCGGTATAAAAACCTGTTTCAGTATAAAGGCTGTCCCCTACAGCAAAAGCGTCGCCAAAACAGATCACCGGGGCAAGCGCCCGCTCTATGGGCTCGAGCACAGCCAAGTCCAGTGCGACTAAGCTATCGCAACCTCCATAGCCCGTTAGCCTAACTTCATAGAACCCTGTTTCTGAAAAGAGGCTGTCCCCTACCGCATATTGCGCTCCACGGCAAATGGTGTCGGCAAGCGCAACCAGAGCAGGCGGCTCTGCTATTTCCACCTGACGGCACTGTGGGGTAATGGCCCCACAAAACGAAGGCGTCAGCCCTTCTGTATCGTTCCGGATGCTGTCTAAGGTAAGCGTGCCATCGGGCACCGGCAGCAAAAGGGAATCTGCAAGCAGATAGCTCAGCCCACAGACCTCATAGCGCCCCGGCGGATACGCGCTCATGTCCGGTAGAGCATCGACGGCCTGCAGCACCCCGTCCTGCCCGATAAGGAAGGTATAGCCATATTCGATTGTATCGGCAGGGGCGCCAGCAAACACGACCTCGGGCGCTCCGGATAGGATGCTGTCCCCTTCGCAAGCTAGGATATCCGGGCCTGACAGCTCTCCCGGAACGGCAAAACAGCAATCCAGGCCCCGCGGGTCGCAAAAGGCCAGCTGAAACCCAATAATGGCCCCTGCATAGGCTGAAGGGAGATTGCCCACTTGAATCGTCCACGTACCATTGACTGGGCCCGTATCAAAATCCTCCAAGCAGCCCTGATAGGGGTAGTAACTGCCATTGTACAGCCCTAAAGATGCGAAATTGCCGGTCTGCTCATTATCCCACTGCTGAAGGGAGCCTGCGTCGGGCGCTGCCAGCTCTCCACAAGGCACAAAACGGATGCGCCAAATGCTCCCGAAAGTAAATTCAAACTGCTGATCTGTGTTCGGCCCGATCAACTGAACACTCTGCCCTGAGGGGCTTACCAAAGTAAGCTCAAGGTTATCCACGTACTGATGGGCAAAGGCGATATCCACCCCACAAAGCCCCTGCCCTGCACCGGACAGATCGTCGTTGAAAATATCGTAAACCTCAAATGGAAAAGAAGGGCTTTGATTTTGCCCGATAAGAAGCGTATCCGTGAGCCCACATGGCTGGGCCCACATGGCCGGCAGGCTCAATAGCCCAACGCTGCAGATCCAAAAAATGCGCCTGATTAAGTTCATGTCCTTGGGATTATCGCCCGGCTTGTACCGCAATGCTGCGATCACTCACAATGGGCGAGCTTCCCAAAGATACAATAATCCACTGCAAAGCCTATCCTGGCCACAGCCCCTTTAACACACACTGACCGCATCCCCCTCCCTGAGCAGCCCTCCTCTCACAACCTGAGCAGTAAGCCCGCCGAGGCCTCTCATAGCACTATACCCGCCATCCCCAAGGTTCTCTTCCATCCTCGAGCAGGGGTGGCAGTCTCCTGTAATCTGCAGCTCCACCTCCTCTCCAATGCGGATCGCCCGCCCTTTGAGGGCCAGCAGGTTAATGCCGGAAACAACCAGGTTGCGCCGCGTAAGGGCCGGGTCTACAGGGCCTTGCCCCAACAGCTTCCCGATCGTGCTCAGATGCTCTGCCTGAATCAAGGTCACTTGGCGCTTGCCTCCCTTACGGCTGTAGTGATCCTCCTCCAGCCCGCCCTCTGCCGTTACTCGGACGGCCCCACGGGCTTCTACCTGTGCCCTTTTCCCCGGCCGTATGCCTATCCAGTCTACACGGCCAAGCTGAGGGATGCGCGACCGCAGCCCTTTCAAATCGTCCTTCACTTTTATTGAATTGTTTTCTTCACAATACCTTGCCAATAGCTTCCCGACAGGGCACCTCTGCCAATATGTCCAACAGGCATCCCCTCAACCGGTGCATCTCTGCACGCCCTAGCCTTTCCCCTGCCTTCGCAGAAAAAAACAACAGCAGCGCCAGAACGCCCGCTACCGGCAAAACCCATAGTACCGGCGCAGCTATGCCCAAACTCAGCTGAGAAAAACCTGTGATACTGACGAACAGGCTGATAGCGCCCAAGGTCGAGTATAAAAACACAAACATTAGCCAAACCGATGAGCGAGGGCCATAAAGGCCACGGATCAATGTTTGCTCCTCCTGCTGCTCAAAAGTCAGGCTCAGCTGTGGCGACCAATAGTGCTGCTCCCCAACAGGGATGCGAAGGACCACGTGATCTCCGAGCACCACCCCATCTACCCCCTCCGGAGGGGACTTTAGGTAGGTCCGAAAACGTTCGATCAGCTGCTCCGCAGAGCAGAGCACTTCCTGTTGGAAGCGGGGGCGGATAATATCTAGTGCAGACATATTTCAAAGGAGCAATTTCAATAAAGTTTATCAAGATAAGTTCTGTATGGGATATGGATGAGTATTTTTTGCCAGATCTAAAGAACGCCCGGAACCTCGACTTCAGAAAAGACCCCTTTAATTCCCTTTCTTCGTCTAGCTACGAAGGTGAGGACGAGATGCAGAGCTAGTGAAAAAGGCCATTCAGAAACATACAAAATTTACATTAATTAACCCTAACATTACAGCAAAATACAAAATAATACACACCTTAATCAGCATAAACCAAAATAAAAACCGCCCGCTTCAGCATATAGCATACCCTGCTCGTAAAAGCAAAAAACTCCCGCGACTTGCCAGTCCGGGAGTTCAACAAAAAACAGCAGGATATTAAAATTCTTATCAAAAGAAGGGGCAGGCAGTTATAACTTGCTCACCTGACTAAACCATCAAACAAAAGCTTGATGAACGTGAACCAAAATATCGTAGGCGTTTATCCTTTTCGAGCTTTAGGCTCGAACTGGCCTAGCGCTGCGGAAGGGTGCAAGCCCGTTAGGGCTGAGCGGATAGCGAGCTCCGCAGCATAGCGGCACCTGCCCAATGGCAGGGACAGACCCCATCTTTACGGAAGGAGCAGGCCCTCATCTTTGCAGCAGGGGCAGGCCCCAAAAAAAAACGATAATTTGGTTTGCGCCCTGCTTGACAGGCATAACCCAACGCTGCAAGACACCAACCGGCTCCATCAATATGTTTCAACAAAAAAACAAGCCCATTTACTCTAAGAAAGGCGCTGCCACAGCCTTTTAGCTGTACTGCTTACGCTTATTCAAGTGACAACTTAGGATTTCGCTCCGCGTCTACTGCGTGGTGTGAAAACCATGACGCTGCTATCCCTCCGGCTACCGAGCCGAAACCACAAAGCAGGACACACAACAAAATCTTGGGTCGCCAGACTATAAATCGCTTATGCGGCGGACCACCTCATACAGCCGGGTATATTCGCCCACCTCTTCTACAAAAGGATCATGCTCCAAGTGGTTAGCTGATATCAGTTTCAACTGATTGACCCGCCCCCGGCTATCGGCCACGCGCTGTACATACTTCACCCAAAGCTGCCCATTGTTTTTGACTGCATATATTTTATTGTCCCTGATCTCATGCACACCACTGATTTCCCGGCAAATGACCATATCCCCATCTAAGATCACCGGCTCCATACTGTTGCCGTTGATCGGGAAAGCCACTAAGCTAGCGCCATTCAGCCCAGGTATGCTAAAAAAAGTATTCTGCTCACTTGCGAAGCTGCTTGTGCCAAGCGTAGTCCCCGCAAAAGCCTCCGTTGTCGTAAAAAGGATATTGCCTTTCAAGGCAGGGGCATCTTCCATGACCTGATCATACTTAGGTATCTCCAGGCCAAAAGGCTCACCCTCCCCATCTAACATATAAGATTCGTTCACGCCATACTCATGACAAAGCGCACGAGCATGCCGGTAGTCGATGCAGCGTTTATCATCAGCATTGAGGAAGGCGCGGATAATGTGGCCATAGGCGCGGTTGCCCAAGATGCGCTCGGCAAAATCGCCCATCCCTTTGCCGTTGCGGTCATTCTTTACAATCTCTCCGCGGTCTTCCAAGATTTTAAAAACCTTGATAAACCGCTCATTCAACTCCCACCTGTCTTCTCGGATCATAATTCTCAGGGTTAAATTGGGCTACACAACCGCAGCCAATGCAAACAAAAACATGAATAACAGGTGCAATTTAAAACAAATTTTTGTTGCAAACAAAATCATTTAGGCTTTTTTCAAAAAAAATAATCCGATGTGGCAGCCCTACCCTTTTTCAATAAGCCCCTTCAATACCTCCAAAGCCCGATATAACTCTGCTTCCGTATTGTAATAATGAGGGGACAGGCGCAATGCCCACTCCACCCCTTTCCGTTCAAAATCGATGACCGCGCCTGAGCGGTAAGAGACAGAAGCATTGACGCCCTGCTGGTTCAGGCCCGGGATGATCTGCCCGGGCGCTACATTTGGCAGCGCCACCGTAACGATCGCGCAAGGTGAAGGCCCCTCGTCCAGGACCTTCACCCCCGGCCATGACGACAGCTCATGCCTTAAGCGGGAAGCCAGCTCCCCACAGCGCTGCTGAATAGCCTCCAGCCCCACCGCAAGCGCATACTCAGCTGCACAGGCAGCGGCGAGCACCAAGGCATGCGGCCGCTCCCACGTTTCAAACCTGGCCGCAGAAGAACGGGCCGCATACTCGTCAGCAGCTTCCCAGGACGCGCTGTGCAAATCCATGAACAGCGGCTCAAGCCCAGCCTCCAGTGCCCGGCCAGAAACACAAAGGAAGCCAGCTCCTCTCGGCCCACGGAGGAACTTCCGGAATGTAGCCGACAGAAAATCGCAGCCTATCTCCTCCGCATCAACCGGCATTTGCCCTACCGACTGGCAGGCATCTACCAAATACCAAACGCCCAACGCCCTGCACACCTGCCCCACCGCAACGACATCCTGCACCAGCCCGGAATTCGTAGGCACATGCGTCACTGCCACTGCCTTAGCCTTATGCTTACTTGCCAGTTCCTCCACCTGCGCGGGGTCTACCCCTCCCCCTGGCAACCGCCCCGCCCGCAACACCTTTACCCCATAACGGCGGCCTAGCTGTAGAAAGGCGATCTGATTGGACACATAATCATCCGCTGTGGTCACCAGCACATCCCCTTTTTCCCAAGGTAGGGCAGAGAGCGCCGTATTGTAGGCTTGGGTAGCACTGCCCGACCAGGCCACCCGCTGCGCGGGCACGTTCAGCAATTGGCCGACTGCGCCATAAAACCGCCTGGCTTCCGCTCGCTGTTGCGCTGCCGCTTCATACCCCCCTATCTCCGCTTCCAGCTGCAGATGGGCCTGCGCAGCAGCCAGCACAGGGGCCGGCATCAAAGCCGCGCCAGCATTGTTCAAGTGGATGCGGTGCCCAACACCGGGCGTCTCCGCCCGGTAACGTTCAATGTCTTCTGTTTTCATAACAATAGTTTTGAAAGGAAAAGCGCCAGGAACAACAGCAAAGCCGACAACAGCCCAAGGTTGGCTGCCCAGCCATTGCACAAAGGGCCCAGCCAGTCCTTCCGGTTGTTCATATACAGCAGCAGCGCCGCAAGGAATGGCATAAAAAAAGCACCTGTAACCGCATACACTACCCCGATCCATGCGGGTTTGCCGAACAGCAACAGCAGCAATGGCGGCAGTGCAAGGTAGAGCAAGGCCATTTTGTACTCCGGGGACCGCCGCAAGGCTACTGCTCTACGGGCTGGCCGCATCGCAGCCAGGAAATCTGCAAAAAGGTAGGGCACTCCATCCCACACCCCCAACATAGAGCTAAAAACCGCCCCCCAAAAGCCTAGCAGGAAAGCCCAGTACCCCCATTGGCCAGCCGCCTGCTCCAGCTGCCCAGCCAAGCTCACAATCATGCCATAGCCCTCCACTTCTGCCGCCTTCGCGCCAGCAGCGATGACGATAAGCGCTGCACCGAACACGCTCGTCAATAGATAGGCCGTGCCCAAATCTACCCGTGCCGTGCCCAAAGCCCCACTGCCCGACCAGCCCTTCTCCTTTAACCAGTAGGCATAGCTCAGCAAGGTCACGCTGCCCCCTACCCCGCCTATAAGCCCCAAAACCAGCCAGACGGCACCATCCCCTTCTGGCATGCGTGGCCAAAATATCCCTTCTGCCACAGCCCGCCAGCCCGGAGCCAGGACAACCGCACTGCCCACGACCACCACAAACATGAAAGCTATCAGCCCTTTCATGACCTGCTCGATCAGGGCATACCGCCCTGCCCAAACCAGCCCAGCCGCTGCAAACGATTGAATAGCGCCCCAAAACAATACCCCTAGCCGCTCGTCCTCCAACAAAGGGAGCACCGTATGCGCAGCCAGCCCGCAAGCAGCCATAAGGGCCCCAGCCACCACAAACGCCCAAAGCAATAGATACCCCCCAAAGTAATAAGCCACCCCTCGCGGCAAACGCCGGCACCAGCCCTCGAGCACCGTCTCCCCAGTAGCCAGCTGCCACCTTGCGACCCCTTCGTTCAGCGCAAGCTTGAGCAAGCCGCCCACTACCGCAGCCCACAGCACTATCGTGCCATAACGTGCGCCGGCTACAGAAGCCGCAATAAGATCTCCGGCCCCCACGCCTGTGGCAGCCACAACAATACCCGGCCCCAAATTGGCGCCCCAAGACTTGATTTTCCGGATGCTCATCCCACCAAGATACAGAAGAGGTTGCGCTTTTGGGCGTGCCCCCGCCTCATTATTGCCCGGCAGAGGGGGCCGCTATGCTACGGGGTTGACAGCCTGACGGCCAAGCCCCTCCGCAGCGCTCACGCAGCCAGGCAGTGCCCTAAGGCATAGGCTGTGCCCCCCCGTTCACTTGCAGCACTTTCATCGCAAGCACCGCAGTGTGCTCCTCTATGAATACCTCCCTGATCGCTCCCTGTATTGCAGGCATGACCTGGTCAAAAGCCCCAAAAACTTGCGTGCTCATCGTATTGACCTCCACCCTCAGCCCTTCCACGGCTTTCAGCCGGCCGATGAATTTCAAGATAGGGCCTTCGTAATCAGGCCGGAACGGGTACAACGAAACTTCGACTGCAATCTGCATACACACGTTTTTTGCTGAATAAACATGGGCGTGAACCAAAATATCGCAGGCGTTTGTGCTTTTCGGGCTTAAGGCACTAGCCTGGCATTGGCCTAGCGCTGCGCAGGGGTGTAAGCCCGACAGGGCCGAGCGAAGAGCGAGCCCCGGAGCATAGCGGCACCTGCCTTTTGGCAGGGGCAGGCCCCAATCCTTGCGAAGGGGGCAGGCCGAAAAATGACAATCTGGTTTGCGGCCATAAACATCAAGGCGTGGAGACCGACACCGGCAGCACTTTGCCATTAAAAAACTGATGCCCATGCAAAGTGAAATAGGACAAGAACCCGCCCATGTCCTCACTGCTCACCGGAGCCTGCATGCCAGGGAAAGCAGCCGCCAGCATCTCCGTCTGTACTGCGCCCAATGCTAAGCAGTTTACCGCCACCCCTTCCTGTTTCCACTCCTCTGCCAGGCACTCCGTCAAGACTGCCAGGGCCCCTTTGCTCACACTGTAAGCCAGCAGCCCCGGGAACTTCGAGCTGCCCTGATAACCGCCCATGCTGCCTATATTGACCACGTGCGCACGAGGCGCTGCCTGAAGGTACGGGCGCAGCATTTGCAACAGCCGGGCCGGGCCATAAAAATTGACCCCCATTATTTTTTCCCAGTCCGCACCGGTAGTCTCGTGAAACGGCTTATTGAGCAGGTAGCCCGCGTTGTTGACCACAGCATCTACATGCCCCCAGCTATCAGCCGCCGCCACCACTGCCCGGCAATCCGTGCTCGTCAGATCAAAAGGCAGGGCCTGCAGTTGCCCCCCGGCTTCTGCTTCCAAAGCACGCAGCGCCCCCTCATTCCTTGAGATGGCCAGCACCCGGTGCCCCTCCTTTGCCAGTTGCAGGGCGGTATCCCTGCCTATGCCACGGCTCGCACCTGTGATAATGATGTTTTTCATCGTTCTTATTTTAACACGGCAGGGCTGCCCGCCCTGCCGCTTCACAAATCGCCCAGTTGGGGGCGTATGACAATTTCTTCGATTACGGCATTGGGCGGCATCGCCCAAGCCTGCCAAATAGAGGCTGCCACCTCGCTCGCCTGCAGCAGCCGCTGCGCCGGCAGGTCTGCGCCCTCCCAAGAAGCCGACCAGGTAGGGCCGGGGAGCACAGCTGTCACCCTTACGCCCGCTTCTCGCAGCTCATGCCTGAGGGTGTTGGTCAATGACAACAGGGCCGCTTTGGATACCCCATAAGAACCTTTTCCAACATAACCCTCCCGGCCCGCTACGGAAGCGACGTTGAAGAGATGACTGCCCCGGCGCATCCGCGGCAGCAGCCCCCGCGAAAGATAATACGGCGCCAGCAAGTTGACCGCCAGCATCTGCTCCATAGCTTCCTCTGCCTCCCCGAGCACTTGGCCTGGCCGGAAAAGCCCGGCGTTGTTGACCAGCACATCAAGGTGGGGGAAGGCCGCGCTCACGGCTGCAGCGAGGGCAACAGCCTCTGCCTTTTGGCTGAGGTCTGCAGGGAAAAGGTGAACCTCCCCGGTTGCACCGCCCTTTAAAAGGCCCGCTTTCAAGGCTTCCAAGTCTTTGGGGGTGCGTGCGCTGAGCGCAAGGTGAGCCCCTTCAAGCGCAAAGCGCTGCGCCAAGGCCCGCCCGATCCCTTTCGTCGCCCCTGTAATGAATACGTAAGGTCTGTTTTTCATATCAGAGAAACGAATAGCCTAGGGGTTGAGTTTAGACAGCCCTAGAATGCCTATCGCCCATAGGCTTCAGCCCGCTATAAAATAATAAACCCGTTCTCCGGGCAGTTTGGCAGGGCTTGGCTACCTTTGCGGGGCACAGCCTGCCCGGAGAGGCGGGCGCGCAAGGTATTGCCGGCACATGCAAGGCCCGGCCACTGGCCTGCAAATCAGACTGAAGGAACAGAAACGCGTATGTTATTCAAGAACTTATTCCACCATTTTGGGCGCTACGTCATCATGCTCGGGTCCGCATTCTCCAAGCCAGAGCGGGCATCCATGTATTATAAGGAGACGATGCGGCAGATGAACGACATCGGGATCGGATCCCTATTTATCGTTTGCCTCATTGCGATTTTCATCGGGGCCGTGACCGCGGTACAATTCTCCTATCAACTAGACGGCACCCTGGTGCCGGTGTATTACATCGGCTACGTAGTGCGGGATATGACCATCATTGAGCTCGCCCCCACCTTCACCTGTTTGGTCCTGGCAGGCAAGGTCGGGTCAAATATTGCGGCCGAAATTGGCGGGATGCGCCAAAAGGAGCACATCGATGCGATGGAGATCATGGGCGTCAATACAGCCGCCTACCTCATCATGCCCAAAGTCATTGCGGCCCTGATTGTCATCCCTATGCTTGTAGCCGTAGGCGCCTTCATCAGCATCATTGGCGGCTATCTGGCCAGTGTGCCAACAGGGGTAATGGCCGACGCAGATTACATAAAGGGGCTGCGCTCTTTTTTCGACCCCTTCAATGTGACCATGATGTTTATCAAAGCCCTTGTCTTTTCCTTTATCCTGACTACAGTGCCCGCTTACCAAGGGTACCACGTGCGGGGGGGCAGCATTGAGCTCGGGCAGGCCAGCACCAATGCTGTCGTATTTAGTGACATCCTAATTTTGGTGGCCGATTACCTCCTGGCCGTCGTACTGACTAGCTAGCAATGATATGATCCGTACAGAAGACATTTTCAAATCATTTGATGAGACGGAAGTCCTAAAGGGGATTACCACTGAATTTTACAAAGGCAAGACCAACCTCATCATTGGGCGCAGTGGGGCCGGCAAGACGGTGCTGCTTAAGCTTTTGGTCGGCCTGCTAGAGCCTACTAGCGGCAAAGTGTGGTACGACGATACCGACTTCTTCGCGCTAGACCGCAAGCAAATGCGGAACATCCGGATGGAAGTGGGCATGCTCTTTCAGGCTTCTGCGCTTTTCGACTCCATGACGGTAGAAGAGAACATCCGTTTCCCTTTGGATATGTTCTCCACGTTGACCCTTAAAGAAAAACGGCAGCAAGTAGACAAATGCCTAGAGCGGGTCAACCTTGAAGGGGCAAACGCCAATTTCCCTTCCGAGATCAGCGGGGGCATGCAGAAGCGGGTAGGCATTGCCCGGGCCATAGTCTTGGACCCCAAATACCTGTTCTGCGATGAGCCCAACTCCGGGCTCGACCCCAAAACCTCTATTGTCATTGACGAGCTGATCCGCGATATCACTATAGAAAAGAACATCACAACCATTATCAATACCCACGATATGAACTCAGTGATGGAGATCGGAGACAATATTGTGCTCCTTTATCAGGGCAAGCTCGCCTGGCGGGGCACCAATGAAGATGTGCTGGAGAGCGACAACGCAACGCTACAGGATTTCATCTTCGCTTCCCCATTCCTTCAGCGCCTCCGGGATGCCGCTTTGAAACGAGGCTAGGATTTTTTCATCTTTTTGCTTGCTAAAGTCCTGGCAAATACCGTATCTTTGCCACGCTTTTGAAAGAAAGGCATAGGGCTTCGGCCTATTCTTACCTTGCCCAGATGGCGAAATTGGTAGACGCGCTACCTTGAGGGGGTAGTGTCCTTATGGATGTGCAGGTTCGAATCCTGTTCTGGGCACGAAAGCCCCACCGGAATACCAGTGGGGCTTTTTTCATGCTCCAAATCCACGCAGCAGCATTGAGGCATAAGAGCCTGACGAACACTGCTGGCCATAAGGCTGCCGGGCTGGCCAAGTTCCGCCCTGCCCGGCAAGCACACAATACAATTTGAAAACCACTGCCACCATTGCTGGAAAAAACCTATATTTGTGGAACTGAGGAGGGATATGCCGTTTTCCCCTTACGCCCCTCCTTGCTTACAAACGTACCCAGGCCAATTAAGCCAGCCTTTCAAACATAGCGCTCTGACGGCCCACAGCCCCTTGCCCGAAACAGGAACTGTGGGGCCCAAACTAGCGGATGCAGGGCTGGCAAGCTTGCCAGCCAGAACGTTTGAAGCTCCTAAGTATGGTGCTTTGCCTGCACTCCTAAGCTACTCAAACCTACAAATCGGGCACCCTCAAGTGCTCCAAACAAACATTAAAGCGCACCGGAATGATGCCCTCCCGCACAATAGGACATCCCAAAGTGCCTTTAGCTCCGTTTATCCATGACAGCTCATCATCATGCGCTGTTAATGCGTACTGTACTGGGAAAAACGTAGCACAGCCCAATTGCACAAATACAAAAAGTAGACAACTACACACACATACGCATGAAAAAAGTTCCGGAAACAAAGATTGGTACTTTGTCCATTCTGACAGAGGGTTCTGCCCCTAAGGCTATCCTCCACTGTTTTTGCGCCGAGGCAGCCCTGCTGAGCATTGACCTTCTGGACGAAAAAGGCCGCTCCTATCTTCACCAAAAGGCCCAGCTCACCCCGGGCCCTCATAAAGAATCGCTCAATATTTCACGCTTGAAGCCTGGGCGCTACAATGCATGGATCAGCCTTGGCCAGACGAGCGCCATCCGGCAATTGCACATCCCTGAGCCCACCGGGCTGTCGAGCCGTTTCAAAAAGTTCCTGAAAGGCAAAAAGTAAGCTAGGAAAAGTGTTATTTCCCTACTTACCCTGTAGAAAAATCAATTTTCCTACAACCTCTTGCGTTTTTTTACGTTTCCATGAACATATAATCATACTTTGCAAGTTATGGAAGCCAAAAGCGGAACCCTCTCCCAAGCCGATGCTGAAAAGCTAGAACGGATTGCCTTTATCTTAAAAACAGTGGCCCACCCCCTACGCCTGGGCATTGTCCACCTCTTGGAACAGTACCCAGAACTCTCGGTCTCTGACATTTGCGAAAAGCTGGGGAGCGAGCAGTCACTGACCTCCCACCACCTACAGAATATGCGCCTTAAAGGCATTCTTGCCGTAAAACGGGACGGCCGCAGCATGCTCTATTCCCTTAAGGAAAGGGATGTTTCTCTAATTATCGAATGCTTGGAGAACTGCCAGTGCAATATGTGACCCAGGCTGACGCCCCCCTAGCCCAGATAGCAATGGGCTATATTTTGGCTTGTACATATGAATAATTGACCCTATTTTTGATTTTCTTTAAAAATATTGTCCATGCTCCCCTACCGGGCCCTATCAGCAGATCTTTTCCTCGTGGAGCTGGCGCTCACGCAAGATGCGGTGCTGCTTGATGTGCGCACAGCCAAGGAGCTATCGGACGCCCCTCCCTTAGAAGGGGCTGAGCATCTGGATTATCTGGATGATGATTTTGATGTGGCCTTGGACAGCATGGACGTTATGCGCCCCTACTTCATCTATGACGATGGGGGCAGGAGGGCGCTACTCGCGGTTCAGAAAATGGCCCGCGCCGGTTTTCTTCAGCTCGCTTACCTCGTTGGGGGGCAAGCTGCATTAAAAAGGGAAGGGCTTATGGATTGAGCCTCAAGGCTTCGGCCTTTAGCAGACAGCTTCGCCAACAGGGGTTGCGGCTGTAAGAGCGTGTTGGGATTTTAGTAATCGGTGGTCTATCCCGCTAGACAACGGGACACTTTTTCGCTTATACTTCGCCCCGAAACCCCTTCCCGCTTTTGTGCATAAAAAGCGGGACTTGGCTAAACTCCGGTTTTCGGGCCTCGGCTAATCAAAAATTTGCTAGCTCTCGACTAGAAGGCCAAAATCCCAACACGCTCTAAAAAAGGAGGCCGGTATAGCCTTTGCAATGGCATCGGACTAGCGCTGTGGAGGGGTTGCAAGCCCGTTAGGGCCGAGCGGATAGCGAGCCCCGGAACATAGCGCCCCCTGCCTGCCGGCAGGGGGAGGCCCCATACCGAAAAACAGGCTGGGCAGGCCAAAAAACTGGCAGCCTGGATTGCGCCTGGCTTTTCAAAGGCAAAAAACAGGGTAACTGACCCAACTAAGACAATAATCTCCCAAGGCAGCTTAAAGGCCTTGGGGCGCAAAAGCTACCAATTCATGAAACAATTTTGGGACGAAAGGTACCAGGAGCCTGAGTACATATACGGCAAAGCGCCAAATGCTTTTTTGGCAGAACAACTGCCACAACTGGGCGCCGGGAAAGCCCTATTCCCCGCCGAAGGCGAGGGCCGCAACTCTGCCTATGCAGCTTCCTTGGGGTGGCGGGTCAGGGCATTTGACTATAGCAGAGCGGCGAAAGCCAAAGCCGAGCAGCTCTACGGAGAGCTGGGCGTCAACGTAGATTATGAGGTGAGCGCTGCCGAAGCTTTTGACTTCGGCGAAAACCAGTACGACCTGATCGGGCTGCTTTACGTCCACCTCCCACCTGAGGTCCGGGCCACCTTCCATCAAACCTGTATGCAGGCACTGAAGCCGGGCGGCTACATCCTGCTCGAAGCCTTCGACCTCAAACAACTGCCTTTATCTTCAGGGGGGCCAAAAAAACTGGATATGCTGTACTCCCTCCAAACTATTGAACAGGACTTTGCGGGCCTTGTGCCCCACGTCTTGGCACAAGAAAAGACCTTGCTGAGCGAAGGAGCCTATCACAAGGGCGAGGCAGAGGTCGTGCGCCTCCTTGCGCAAAAACCAGCTTAGGGGGCATGTTTGGAGCTCTGGATCAAACTGCCCTCGCCATCACATCACATCAAAAAACGATACCACATGGAAAGCCTGAAAGTCGAAAAAGCCACCTTTGATGCCATCGCTAAAGAGATACATAGCGACAGCAGCCCAGTGGGGATTGACGCCAAGAAGACCCATATCATCATACTAGAAAAGCTGCTCCAACTGGAAGAACGCTTAAAGCGGATAGAGGGGCAGCTATCGCCAAACAGCCAATAAACCTGGACTATGATTACGGACAATGCCAAAAGTGAAGTACTGGCGCTCATCAGGCAGCACTACCCTCAGATAGCGGAGCGCAAGCTACAGGAAGAGATTGCAGAGGTAGGCAATATCATGCAGTTCAACGCAGGCGAGCTGATCATGGACTTCGGCTCCTACGTCAAGATTGTGCCGTTGATCATCAGCGGCAGCATCAAGGTGTCCCGGGAAGACGATGAGGGCAATGAGCTCTTCCTCTATTACCTTCAGCCTGGGGAGACCTGCTCGATGTCCTTTACCTGCTGTATGATGGACAAGCGGAGCGAAATCCGCACGGTGGCAGAAGAAGATACGACCCTTATCGGCATCCCTACCCGTTATATGGACGAGTGGATGGGGCGCTACCCGAGTTGGAAAAACTTCGTCATGACCTCCTACGATAAAAGGATGCTGGAGCTGGTGCGCACCATTGACAGCATCGCCTTTAAGAAAATGGATGAGCGCCTGATGGACTACCTGGAGAAAAAGGCAGAGGCCAACAACAGCCGGACCCTTCACGCCACCCACCAGGAAATTGCATACGACCTCAATGCCTCCCGGGAAGCGATCTCCCGCCTGCTCAAGAAGCTGGAAAACGATGGGGAGCTGGAGCTGGGCCGCAACCGGATAGAATTGTTCTAGGGGCACTGCGCTCATATTGTGATGTTCGTCACTGCCGGGGCATACAAATAGCCCCACCTTTGTAGCGTTGATTGAAAGCCCGGAAATGCCGATATTCCACCTGCCGGCGTTTCCGGGCCCAGCAACCCCCAAACCTTCATCACTACAAAGATTCGAACCATGCAAATAAAGAACTACCTGCCTGTCTTGGAGTGGCTCCCTAACTACAAACGGTCAAACCTTCAGGGAGATTTGTCTGCAGGGCTGACCGTAGGCGTCATGCTGATCCCACAGGGCATGGCCTATGCAATGATCGCCGGGCTCCCTCCTATCTATGGGCTTTACGCATCGACCATCCCCCTATTGATTTATGCCTTGCTGGGCACTTCCCGTCAGCTGGCAGTTGGGCCGGTGGCCATGGTCTCCCTGCTGACGGCAGCAGGCATCGGCACCTTGGCAGAAGGAGGTACAGAGACTTACATCATGCTGGCCATAACGCTAGCGCTCTTTGTTGGCGCCATACAATTTTTGCTTGGCGCTTTCCGGCTCGGCTTCCTCGTCAACTTCCTCTCCCACCCTGTCATTAGCGGCTTCACTTCAGCAGCGGCGCTGATCATCGGGCTTTCACAGCTCAAACACCTTTTGGGGGTAGACATAGCCCGCAGCCACCATGTGCACGAGATTCTGCTGCAGGCCATCGAAAAAGCCTCGGATATCAACTGGGCGACTTTTGCTGTAGGCATAGGCGGCATTTTGCTCATCAAGGGGGTAAAGAAAATCAACAAAGCGATCCCTGGGCCGCTGCTTGCGGTTGTTTTCGGCATCTTGGCCGTGTATGGCCTTGGCCTCACAGAGCAGGGCGTGAAAATTGTAGGCACGGTGCCCGACGGGCTGCCTTCTTTTGTCATCCCTTCTTTTAGCGGAGCAGATTTCTCTGCCTTGCTGCCTATTGCGCTGACCATCGCACTGGTCAGTTTTATGGAGAGCATTGCTGTGGCGAAAGCCATTCAGGCCAAGCACAAAGACTACAAAGTTTCGGCCAATCAAGAGCTCATCGGGCTGGGGGCGGCCAATATCGTAGGCTCATTTTTCCAATCCTACCCTACTACCGGTGGGTTCAGCCGTACAGCGGTCAATGATCAGGCCGGCGCTAAAACAGGGCTGGCAGCTATCATCAGTGCGCTACTGATCGGGCTCACCCTGCTCTTCCTCACGCCACTGTTCTACTACCTTCCTAAGGCGATCCTGGCCTCTGTGATCATGGTTGCCGTTTTTGGCCTGATCGACATCAAGGAAGCCCGCCACCTTTGGGCAACAGACCGGGCAGACTTTTGGATGCTGATCGCTACTTTCATCGGCACACTGTCGCTTGGTATCGAGCAGGGCATCCTTATCGGCGTAGCCCTTTCCCTTGGCGTGGTCATTTTCCGTACCACATTGCCCCACTTTGCAGTGCTCGGGAAAATCCCTGGGGAAGCCCATTTCAAGAACATCAACCGCTTCGACAATTTGGAACAGCGGGACGATGTCCTGATCATGCGGTTCGACGCCCGCCTTTACTTCGCCAACGTCAACTTCTTCAAGGAGGCCATCGAAGCAGAAGTAGAAAAGCGCAAAGACAGCCTCAAACTGTTCATACTCGATGCCAACAGCATCAACAGCATTGACAGCAGCGGAGTACATGCCCTTGAGGAGCTTGCCGATGAGCTGAAAGCGCAAGGCATTGAATTTTACATGACCAGCGTTAAAGGCCCGCTGCGCGATACCCTCCGCAAAGCACACTTCAGTGAAAAACTGGGAGAAGGCAACTTCTTCATGCACATACAGACGGCGATCGATAAATTTGACCAAAAAGACCCGCAGCGGTTTGAGAAGTACGTACTACAGACCAACCACGCTTAAGCTTCGCCTAAACCTTTGAGCTCATCGAGGCGGCTAAGGTCGAGCACAGTATAGCCCTCTTCGGGCCAGTACATGCGCTCGAATTGTTGCCCCCATACGACATCACGGCTCAGGTAGCTACTGTTGGCGTGGACATCTTGGGCGAAAGTTTCATCAAAACCCTGCAAGAGGGCCAGGAATTCCGGCTCCATCTCTTGCAGGGTTTCTTTGTCTTTGCCCCAAAGCGGGCTCTCCTCATCAATGATATGCACAATGACCCAATTGAGCGGGAAAAGGAAGACCTCGTCCCGCTCAAGGGGCAGGAAGGCAAAACGCCGGGCCTTGTGCCCTTCAGGCCCCTTTTCCACCCAGGACATCGTCACTTTGGCGGAAAGGTTGATCACTTTGTTGTTGCGCTCATTGACAATCTGGAATTGGAAGCTTTGGTAGCCCGTATCCTTGTAAGGGCGGATGGTCGCCTTTTCGCTGAAGCGGATATTGGCTTTGGGCTTGGCAAAGCGGGAGAAGAACAGCCCGGTAGCCAAGGCAAACCCCATCAGCCCGACCAACGCCCCTGCTGCCGCCAAAATATTAGCTGCTGTGCCGGCAGGGCTCACTGCACCATAGCCGACCGTGGTGAAGGTCTGCACGCTAAAGAAAAAGGCTGCAGCAAAATCACCGGCCCAAGTGCCATCGGTCTGTGCGCCATTGAGGTGCTCAAGCCCGATGAGCATGAACAAGCCTGCGAAAACCGCATTTACCAGAATGTAAAAGCTGATGATAACCGCAAAGAAACGGGGCCAGCTCATCTCCACCAATGCCTGATAAGGCCGGAAAGAAGATGCCCCCTTGCGCAAGATATTGTAAGAGCCATCTGGGTTGATCAGCCGGCTTTGGCCGGAAGTCAGTTCAGAACCGAAACCAAGGTCATTTTCTGATGGGCCCCGGCCTCGGCGCAAAGAAGAGGCAAAGTCTCGAAGGTTCATATCATTTGATTCATAGCACAGGGCTTTCAAAAACGAAAAAACACCACCTATGGCATTCCGGGATATAGACCACCTGCTGAAGTCGCTGGAAGCGGACGCTGCTGACGAGCTCTCCGAATTGGAAGCTGTAGGCCCTGAGCTTTATTCCACGGCACAACTGCTTCGCCTGCGCGGGCAATGGGAAGTTAAAAATACGCTTTTTCACCAGGTGCAGCGCTTTTTCGTCCGCCTCATCGCCTTATCCCCTTTGTGGCTGCTAGCTTGGCTTGGGCTGCGGCTTTTGGGGCTGCCCTATCTCAGCCTTATCGCGCTGGCATTTTTCCCGTTCTCTTTTCTGGCATTTTTTGGAGGGCTATACTTTGTGCACCGGTTTTTCAAAGGGCAGGGCCACCTCGACCGAGTTGGGGAAGCTATTGCAGCAGAACTGCAGCAGCGCAGCCAAGCGCCTCCTGCCCCCTAAAGGCAACCCACATGTAAAAAGTACCATAATCCATGCAAAAAGCCCTAACGCTCAGCAGCCTGCTTCTGGTACCTTTGTAAGGCAAAAGCAATAGGACAAAATTGTCCAGGGCTGCAAGCCCGAGCAATAGCCAATTTCCTGTACCAGGGGGAGCCACGAGCCGCGGCTCCCCCTGTACGGGGCAACACATGCCTTATATGCAAAGCCTGCGAACTTTAAATATCGAAGAGCTCCGTTGCAACGCTTTTGCGCAAGACGGGCAGCAGTTCGATATGTGCAGGCTTGAAGATTTTTTGCAAGAAAGCGCAATGGGCAGCCATGTGCACCGGCACAACTATTACATGCTTATGTACGTGTGCCGGGGGCAAGGGCAGCAGCTGATCGATTTTGCGCATCACGATGTACTGCCGGGCCGCTTTTTCCTGATGTACCCTGGGCAGGTGCACGCTTGGGGTTCGCATGATGGGCTGGAAGGGCACCTGATTTTCTTCACTCCTGCCTTCTTCACCGAGCGGTACAATAACAACAACCTCCGGGAATTCCCTTTTTTCAATACCAGCCACTTCCTGCCTTATATTGACCTCTCTGCTCCGCAAGCAGCTTCCTTTGGCTATTTGCTGGAAGCTATGCTGAAAGAATACCATGCCAAAGAGGAGGATTACCTGAAGACACTCCGTTCTTTTTTAAATATCTTGCTCTACCAGTGCAAGCGGTTTTATTTTGAGCGTGCACAAGCCAGCCTACCAGCTAACGACCGGACGGCGGTGCTGATCGTAAGGCGCTTTGAGCAGCTGATAGAGGAGCAGTTCCGGGAGAAACGACTGGTGCGCGATTATGCGCAGCTGCTGCTGCTGACCCCCAACTACCTCAACGCGATCTGCAGCAGGGTCGTGGGCAAATCAGCTGGCGAGCTCATCCGCGAGCGGGTCATGCTGGAAGCCAAGCGCCTGCTGTTGCACGATGGGCGGACAGTAGCGGAGATTGGCGCCTCCCTCAATTTTGACGACAACTCCTACTTCGGCCGGTTCTTCAAAAAGTACGAAGGGCTCAGCCCAGAACAATTTCGCAAAAGCATTCATCAAAACCACAGCGGCTAAACAACTATAGCTGCATAAAATCTGACATCATGGACGTCGAAATCCTAGCCAGAATACAATTTGCCTTCACGGTCGCTTTCCACTACATCTACCCGCCCCTGAGCATTGGGCTGGGCTTGATCATGGTCATTTTGGAGGGCCTTTACCTGCGTACCAAAAATGAATCCTACCACCGCCTTGCCCGGTTTTGGACGAAGATATTCGCGCTCACATTCGGGATTGGCGTGGCGACAGGCATTGTCATGGAGTTTGAATTTGGCACCAACTGGGCGACGTACTCCCGCTATGTCGGCGACGTGTTCGGCAGTGCGCTTGCCGCTGAGGGCATTTTTGCTTTTGCACTGGAGAGCGGCTTCTTGGGCGTACTGTTGTTTGGGTGGAACCGCGTGAGCCCACGCGTACACTTTATCGCTACGCTAGGCGTATGGCTGGGCTCTATGTTTAGTGCCGTATGGATTGTAGTGGCCAACTCCTGGCAACAGACCCCGGCTGGCTACCACATCGTGGGGGAAGGCATGGATGCACGTGCCGAGATTATAGATTTCTGGGCCATGGTATTCAACCCCTCAAGCATTGACCGGCTCACGCACGTCTGGCTAGGGGCTTTTCTGGCAGGGGCTTTTCTGGTCTTGAGCGTACACGCCTATTACCTGTTGCGCAACCGCCACGTAGAGGTCTCCAAACAAGCTTTTAAAATTGCGCTGGTGGTCGCTGCGGTCTTCTCCCTTGGCCAGCTTTTCACGGGGCACCACTCTGCAGAAGGGGTAGCTGAAAATCAGCCTGCAAAACTGGCAGCCCTGGAGGGCCACTTCGACTCCCTCGCTGTAGCCGACATGTACCTCATGGGCTGGGTAGACAAAAACACTCAGGAAGTAACGGGCATTGGCATTCCTGGCGGGCTCACCTTCCTGCTGAACTACGACTTTGAAACACCGGTCAGAGGGCTGAATTCCTTTCCTGAAGACGAACGCCCGACAGCACTGAACGCAATCTTCCAGTTTTACCATTTCATGGTGGCTTTTGGCATGGCCATGATCGGGCTCAGCCTGCTCGGGTTGTACTTTTGGTGGAAAGGCACCTTATTCGAACAGCGATGGCTGCTATGGATTTTCGTCTTCGCAGTGCTCATGCCCAACCTCGCCAATCAGTTCGGCTGGTTTGCAGCAGAAATGGGGCGGCAGCCATGGGTCGTTTATGGCCTGCTGCGCACGAGCGATGCGCTGTCCAAGGCGGTGACCGCCAACCAAGTCTTGTTTTCTTTGATCTTGTTCTTTGCCATCTACGCCTTGCTATTTGCCCTCTTTGTCTACCTGCTGAACAAGAAGATCAAGCATGGGCCAGACGACAGCCCTATGGAAGACCACCGTTCGCGTCAGGAAGGGATGGCCGCCGCCGCCGGGCAGTGGACGTAGGCCGTCAGAACGGGTTGGACAGGATGGGGCAATGCCAGCCTGCTGAGCGCCCATTCAATTTGAAAACGAAAAAAGCAAAATCAATATGGCCACTTTTTTAGGTATAGACTACCCTACCCTTTGGTTCCTCGTGATCGGGGCGCTGTTCAGCGGCTACGCCATACTAGATGGGTTTGACCTGGGCGCAGGAGCGCTTCACTTATTTTTCAAAAAAGAGCAAAGCCGGCGTATCGCACTCAATGCCATCGGCCCGGTATGGGACGGCAACGAGGTCTGGCTCGTCATTGCCGGGGGCGCGCTTTTTGCTGGCTTCCCTAATGTATACGCGACCCTCTTTTCCGCTATGTATATCCCATTTATGCTGTTCCTGGCCTTCCTCATTTTCCGGGCTGTCTCCATTGAGTTCCGGAGCAAAGAGAAAATGAAATGGTGGCGGCAGATGTGGGATGTCAACTACTCGATCGCCAGTACCATGCTGGCATTCCTCTTGGGCGTTGTCCTGGGCAATGTGCTCTTGGGGATCGAGCTCGGCCCGAGCGGTGAGTTCGAGGGCAGCTGGCTGACTTTCCTCAACCCCTATGCTTTGCTCGTTGGCCTTACCACGCTTGCGCTTTTCACTATGCACGGGGCGCTCTACCTGCTCATGAAAACGGAAGGGCGGCTGTACGCCAAGCTCTCCATACTCGCCAAGCGGAGCATGATCTTCTTCATTGTCACTTTCGCGCTGGCCACGCTTTACACCCTTATTTACATCCCCCACCTCACAGACCGGTTCAAGGAGCTGCCCTGGCTTTTTGTCATCCCTGTCCTGGCTTTTTTGAGCATTGCCAATATCCCAAGGCTGATCTCCAAGCGCAGCTACAGGGGGGGCTTCATTTTTTCTGCCCTTACTATGAGCCTCCTCCTTATTGTGGTAGCCATTGAGCTTTACCCAGATATGCTGCTCTCTACCGTTGATGAGGCCTACAACCTGACTGTGTACAACGCTGCCTCCAGCGAAAAATCATTGGGCATTATGCTCACATTCGCAGCGGTGGGCACCCCTCTGGTGCTCTCCTACACAGCCTTTGTGTTCTGGACCTTCCGGGGCAAAGTACAACTGGATGAGAACAGCTATTAGGCTGTGGAGAAAGACGGGCACAAAACAGATTGCCGTTTTTTTGAGGGGGCCTGCCCCTGCCAAAAGGCAGGTGCCGCTATGCTACGGGGCTCGCTGCCCGCTCGGCCCTATCGGGCTTACACCCCTGCGCAGCGCTAGGCCAAAGCCAGGTTAGAGCCCGAAAAGCCTTAGCACCTGCGGCATTTTGGCTTACGCCCAGAAAGGCTTGGCCCCTAGAGGAATGAAAAAAAGTTTGGTTTACGGTTTCAATATGCAGACGAAACCTCTTCTGGCAGGAGCAGCAACGCTCCTGCCTTTTTTATTGAGCAGGGGGAGGGAGCTTTCCCTGAAGGAAAGCCGCAGTGTCTTTTGCCCAAAGGCGGTAAGTGAGGGCAGATGGGTGTACGCCATCGCTGAAAAAGCGGGAGGTGCCGCCCTCCAGCCCGTAACGGGCTGACCAGGCCTGCAAGGTGATCGGCTCCGATATAAAAAAGACGCGTTGCCAGCCTTTGACCGTGCGCTGCAAAGCTGTGCTCAGGCGGTCGGCCTGCAAGCCAGCATACCATTTGATCAGGCGGGGGAAAGCTGGGAAAAAACGGACCGGTGGCATTTGAATAAACACGATAAAGGCTTCAGGAGAGTGCTGACGAAGCCCTTGTATGAGCTGCCTGCAGCCTGCCCGCCATTGCCACGGAGGGGTAAATTCAAAAATATCATTACCGCCCAATCCAATGACGATAAGCTCAAAAGTGCCCTTGGGCAGGCCAGGCAGCAGGCGATCGTTCACCTCCCGCACCGTATACCCGCTTTTCGCAACGACCTCCCAGTGCACTTCCTGCCCGTATATTTGTGCAACTTGCTCAGCCAGGCCGCCTGCAAACCCATCCTGATGCCATTCCACACCAAGGCCGGCCATTGTGCTCTCTCCCAAAACAAGGAGCCTAAGCTTGCCTAGAGCGCCTGGGCTTAGCCCGGAAAACCCCTTGGCCGCCGCAAGCTTAGGCACACTGGATTTGACCTGCTTGCCTTGCCAAGCCATTACAGGAAGCAAAGGCAATGCCCCCGCCATGGAGAGGATGTACTGCAAATCCTCCGGCTTCATAGGGGCGCCTCTTCCGGTTTGGGGTTATTTTCCTCAGCATAAGCCTTGCACCGGGCCCAGTCTCCTTCAAAATAAGCCCTGACCTTGTCCAATTCTTCTTGTGGGATCAGGGGCTCATCGGGCAACCAAGATGCTGGTATCAGTTTGGCAGGATAGAGTATGGCATAGCTTTTCAACATCTGCCCCCGGCGCTGCAGCCAGCCCCAAAGGGTACGAGTATTTGGCTTGGCGTTCCGGGGGTCGAAAAGGCGGGGCGCGATTTTGCGGATGGCCTTGAGCTGCTTCTCGTTGTAGGAAGTATGCACCTTAGCCAAAGAAACATCATTGCGGTCGTATCCCGATCCTGCGTACTGCGCTATCTTATCGAAAAACGCCCAGGGGTCCGCTCTGAGCTCATCATAAAACAGCACCAACGGTTTCCCCTCGAAGTAGTGCTCCAAATGCTCCAGGTTGCGATAAAAAGTCACATGCTCCCGTTTCCATAGCCCGGTATCTTCTTCAACATCAAAAAACTCACGGAACGACAGGTATCCGCCATTCTTCACATACCTGCGGTATTGTGAGGCAATCCAGCTGTCGTGACGGCGGAAAATGATGATAGGGCGAGCCTGTGGGTAACGGCTGGAAAACCAGCGTACCTCCTCCTCCAGCTGCTGATCAAACTCCCTAGACACAAAGTACCGCCCGTATTTACCCTTCCCGATGATGTCCAAAGATTTCCGGTATCGGTTAGTCGGTATGTAATATATGTGCTTCAACTTGGGGAAGAATCGGTGCTGCAGGTAGGTCGAAGCTACTTTTCCCAAGCCTACATGAAAGTATATTTCCGGTTGGTTCATCGCTGATGGTCTGATAATAATTGCCAATACGGCCCCGCCCCTAAAGCAGAAAAAAGCGCTATAGGCCGCGTAAGCCAGCCTTCCGGCTAAATATTGAAAGTGCTCCTTGCCGCTAGGATTTGCAAAAGTAAACAATTGACCGCTGAGCCCGAAATCCCGATGAAGGGCTTCAATCAGCAAAGGCTTATAATTTTTTTAGGTTCCTCAGTATTGAACCAACACAGAAAAAAAACACTAACCCTCTACTAAGGTGATTTTTATAATTAACAAAAATAAATATACAAATCTCGCATTGAGCCACAGCCCGCTTTCCGCCTCAAAAGCTCCTTGGCTGTATATATTTTTTTTCTAACTTTGAGGTATAGTCATGAGATAATAAGACGACCTTTTACGACCTACTTTTTTACAGCCTACAC
>NZ_VOOR01000259.1 GCF_007993045.1 Phaeodactylibacter luteus | reverse complement strand
CTGGACGGCACGTTCACTTATACCCCGGACCCGGACTTCAACGGCATGGACATCTTTGAGTACTCCTACTGTGATGGGGGCACGCCCGAGCTGTGCGATACGGCATCGGTAGACATCACGGTGAACGCGGTAAACGATGCGCCGATAGCCAACAACGATACTTTCATGGGCGCAGAGGATATGCCTTTGATGGGCGATGTATCGTTGAACGATATAGATGTAGACGGCCCAGATACCCTGATCACGCTGGTCGCCGGCCCGATGAACGGCATGCTGACGCTGAAC
>NZ_VOOR01000258.1 GCF_007993045.1 Phaeodactylibacter luteus | reverse complement strand
GGCATTGCAGGCGCCAACTTCGTAGCCGTCAAGATCGGCGACGTGAACGGCGACGCACAGCCTAACAGCTTCGCAGGCGTTGAGGAGCGTGCCACTGGCACTTTCGCGCTGAACGTAGCAGAAGCCAGCCTGACGGCGGGCAACGAGTACAGCGTGGCAGTGACCGCAGCGGGCCTTGCCAACATCGAAGGCTACCAGGCGACCCTGACGCTGAGCAGCGCAGTAGAACTGGTGGACATCGTGAGCGGCGTAGCAGCAGAAGAGAACTTCGGCTTCACTTACGCT
>NZ_VOOR01000257.1 GCF_007993045.1 Phaeodactylibacter luteus | reverse complement strand
AGTTACTACCGCCGTCCAGCTGCTGATCGTTGTGCCTACAGGCGCGGTGTCCGCTACCGTTACGCTGCTCGCAGCGCTCGGCCCGTTGTTCGTCACCGTGATGGTGTAAGGCACCGTTGTGCCGGGCACGTAGGTAGTGGTACCGTTCGTCTTCACCGTGGTGATATCCGATACCTCGTCCGGTGTATCCGGCCCGTCCGTACATTCCGGACAGTCCGGGGTCGGGTCTTCCGGGTTCGTTACCACAACCGTGTTGGTCAGGTCAGCCGTAAAGTCGGCCGGAACA
>NZ_VOOR01000256.1 GCF_007993045.1 Phaeodactylibacter luteus | reverse complement strand
TAATAATTATTTTAAAAAAATGCGATTCTTGTATGATGATAAAGAATTGGCATTGATTACCTCTATTTTAAAACATGGCGTAGCTTCTGGAAGCATCCATGGAGATAAATTAAACGGAGAAAATGCTCAACTGATAGCGGATATTTTTCTCACAGCAGTAAGGGGCTTGGAAATGGAAGTTTTTATTAAAAAGAAATTCAATAACTTAGATAAAAAAGTCAACCTTATGATTGGCATTTTATTGAATGGTCTTAATTGACTTATTTTTTTAATCAAAATTCGACTAAAATACGTTT
>NZ_VOOR01000255.1 GCF_007993045.1 Phaeodactylibacter luteus | reverse complement strand
CCCCCCCGGCTGCTCCCGGCTGGCCTGCTGCTGTGCTTTGCCCTCCACAGCTGTGCCCCAAAGGAAAACGCTATGGGACTTGAGATATACGAGACGTCTGCCGCTGGCAGCAAACTAGGCCTGAAAGAAGCAGGAGGGGAGGCCGAGCCCGATAAGCGCTTGACGCTACGCCCTGAAGAGCGTTTTCAGACGATAACAGGCATTGGCGGTTCCTTCACAGAAGCTTCGGCCTACCTGCTCAATGAGCTTAGCCCTGAAAACCGGCAGAAAGTGCTGGAAGCGTACTTCGGCCCTTCTGGC
>NZ_VOOR01000254.1 GCF_007993045.1 Phaeodactylibacter luteus | reverse complement strand
GCCCCCCGTTTGCTCCCGGCTGGCCTGCTGCTGTGCTTTGCCCTCAACAGCTGTGCCCCAAAGGAAAACGTTATGGAACTTGAGATATACGAGACGTCTGCCGCTGGCAGCAAGCTGGGCCAGAAAGAAGCAGGAGGGGAGGCCGAGCCCGATAAGCGCTTGACGCTACGCCCTGAAGAGCGTTTTCAGACGATAACAGGCATTGGCGGTTCCTTCACAGAAGCTTCGGCCTACCTGCTCAATAAGCTGGGCCCTGAAAACCGGCAGAAAGTGCTGGAAGCGTACTTCGGCCCTTCTGGT
>NZ_VOOR01000253.1 GCF_007993045.1 Phaeodactylibacter luteus | reverse complement strand
TAAAGATTTACTTAAAGTCAGATTGAAAGGCGATGAATAAAATAACTTTCACCATAAGTCGCAACTACCTCCCATGGAAAGAATACGGCTTGCACTTGTCTAACAACTCATTGATTGCTTTCATCACCTCATCGAGGTATAAAACCTCACCACGGAAAACCAGCGTGTTATCAAGCTGATTGTACCCTCGATGAGTATTGTAAGCTCCCCATCCGCGCATTGAAGGGTTCATAGACAAGTCAGTGTATACGGCACTAGGCGAGTCTTCAAACCATTTTTCTATCCGCTCATCGTAGTGCTC
>NZ_VOOR01000252.1 GCF_007993045.1 Phaeodactylibacter luteus | reverse complement strand
GTCTATCACCTCGAACGCGCAGTACAGCTCGCTCGTGTTGCCGCACTCGTCTGTGGCTACATAGCGGAACATGTGATTGCCGAAAGGAATGCCCGCTACAAAGCGGCTTGCGTTTGCAGGGATCTGGCGTACCACTACCGTGTCGATAATGATGTTGCCGGTCGGCAGCCCGAACTGGTTAAGCTCTTCCTCTTCTGTCGTCGTTACGATCTCAGTGTATACCGTCGCGCTTGAGCAGTTGTCGCTCACGCCAGGCATTGGAACCTGGAAGGACGCTGCGCAAGAGAATGGGCTGGTAGAA
>NZ_VOOR01000251.1 GCF_007993045.1 Phaeodactylibacter luteus | reverse complement strand
GAACAGCTCTGGTACGCGGATACGGATGGCGATGGCTACGGAGCTGCTGCGGTATCCGTAAGCTCCTGTACTGCGCCCCCGGGCTATGTGCTCAACAGCGGGGACTGCGACGACAGCGACAGCTCGGTGAACCCCGGCGCGGTAGAATCCTGCAACGGGGCAGACGACAACTGCAACGGCTCCGTGGACGAGGGCTTTGATGCTGACGGTGACGGCGTGCCGGCCTGCGAAGACAACTGCCCGGATACCTTCAATCCCGGTCAGGAGGACACCGATGGGGATGGCACTGGGGATGCCTGCGACTG